>JAYWHX010000055.1:0-16410 GCA_043777375.1 Planctomycetota bacterium
TCACCACGCAATCCTTCACGCGGACCACCCTCATTTACCTGACAACCCCAATCCCGGACAGTGCAGGCCGCCGTTTTTGATGCGTACCACCTGCCAGTATCCCGCGACGCCCCGCACGATATAGACACGTTGCCGAGATGGAACGGGACCGCAATCGTCGCCGAAGCTGGTCATTTGGCCAGCCATCAGGAAAAGAAGCAACAGCAGGAGGCGGCGAAACCAGGACATGGTCTGTCCTTAACTGAATTTGAACGAGAGGCCACTTTCCCGAAACACACTCCGGGCTGTCATTTCAGTATCGGGAGTTCGGCATTTCCTGCATCACCCAGCTCTTGTTGTCCGATACAACCGCTGGGAGAGGACTGCTGTTCAGAGGATTTGTCCTCAGAATTTCGAATTCCACTGAAGCCGCTCAATTCAAGAGCGTCGGGTTCGGCAACGCGGTCGCGAAGCACGTTGCTGATGGCGGGAAGTACGTGACCGACGAGGTCTATCTCGCCCGGCTCTCGGTTTGTGCCAATTGCCCGTCACTCGACCCGGTGAAAATACGGTGTAAGTAGCGGACCTGCGGGTGCCGTCTCAAGACCAAAGCCCGCTGGCGATCTGAGTCCTACCCGCTCAAGAAATGGCCGAATACATAAGGGTTTTAGAGGAACTTCACGCCCGTCGAGTTAGGTGAAGCATCTGGTTCGGCTTGCCTCTCTGCCTGCCAGCGGCGTTGCTCGATGGCACAGGCATGCTCGACCAGTTCCTGCATCATGCCGACTACCGACCGCATGAATCCCAGGTCTGTTTCTTCGGCAGCTGTGGCAGGGACGAACAGCTCGACACCGGCTGCCAGCCCCGCGTGCCACTCAAGCAACCGAGACCGGAGCGAAGACGGATCATCAACCGCCGTGAAGTACCCGTCGTTTCGGAGGTAGGCGTATTCGCAACTGCCAGAAGTAGTGATGGCCGACAGCGGACCGGCCATCGAGTCTTGCCATCCCTCCAACTCGACCCAGTGCGACCGTCCCCGAACTGACAGCCAGAGATGGGATCTGAACGGAGCGATGAACAGAGTGTCGAACTCCTCTCGCAGTTCCGCAGGGCCTTCCGACATCGAACATCCTCCACCATGTAACAGGTATTCGACCGCGTAACTGCGGTCAAGCTTCTCCCTAGCTTTGCCGTGTCACAGGGACCTGTCAACTCCCTCCTCCAGTCTCACGACTCCCCATGCCAATCACCGTCGCCGAGAAATGGGACAGTCGCGAAGGGACGCAGGGCGAGGGAGCGTCGACGGATCTGCGGTACATCATCCGGGGGACGGATGACGATGCCGAGGCCAAAAGTGCTCTCGTCGCCGGATTGCCCGTAGCGGAAGTCGTCAGACTTTCGCCGTCCGGCCAGTCATCGCGAACTTCTGCGAAAGCCTGACGACTTCCGCTACGCTGTGATCGAGATTTGAGCCGCAAGGCGCTAGCCGCAGGTTTTGTCGGGCGGACAGTGAGCAGAACCGGCGGCTAGCGCCTTGCCGCTCACAATAGCCTCGTTACCGGCCGCGTGAAGTTGATACTCGCCAGTATTGGACCCAGAGCGACTGCCAGCGCCACGCAAGGTCACCCGTTCACTGGATCGGTCCAGACTCGAAACGTCTGCAACTGGTTTCGGCCAAAGCTGGTCGTCAGTGCGACGTCGGCTGCATCACGTCCCCGGGCCATGAGGATGCGACCAATGCGTGGGATATTGTTGCGTGCATCAAAGGCGTACCAGGCTCCGCCGAGGTAGACCTCGAACCACGCGCTGAAATCCATGGGACTGGCTGCCGGTGGAACTCCAATGTCACCCAGATAACCGGTGCAGTACCGGGCCGGGATGTTGAGGCTGCGGCAAAATGTGATGGCCAGATGCATAAAATCTCGACAGACTCCGACTCGTTCTTGAAAGACCTCATGCGCCGTGCGATTGGCCCGAGCCAGCTGATAGTCAAACCGAATGTGCCGATGGACGAAATTGCAGACCGCTTGTACCAATGACCAGCCTGCGGGGAGATGGCCAAACTGGCTCCAGGCGATCTCTTTCAAATCGCTGTCGACCTCGCAGTAGCGACTCGCCAGCAGGAAGACCAAGACATCGTCAGGCAGTGTCTCGACGGCGAATTGGTGCGCACCCGGGACTTGGACATCAGTTTGGCCGTCGTCCTCGACGATGGTATTGTTCATTAAAACCACGCGGCCGGTAGGAGCCACTAGCCGCGAGCAGCGATTGCCGAATCCGTCGAGGTACTCGGAGATTGGCACACGGGGTTCCACGAGCAAGCACTCAGGGCGGCGAATGTGAGACAGCACGGAAGGATGGAGCGACCCCACCACCAATAAGGGCGTCGGCTTCTCGAATTGAAACGCGACTTCATACCCGACCTGGATCAGCATCTGTGTTTGAACTTTCGTATCCGATGTGTACGAGCGCAAAGTAAGTATACCCCGCCCGAACTGTCGGCGCAGCCTTAAATCCAAAGTCCGTTGAATTCGAGTGAAGTCGACTCAATCACTGAAGCGAACCGCTCCGTGCGAAATCTGCAATTGGTTTATGCAATCACCCGCCAGCTGATCGGTCAGTGAGGATCTCTTTCAGGCGACGGAGCGCCCGCGTATGCCGCATGCCCGCTGCCGCCGATGAGAGACCCAGAAACTCGGCAGCCTGTTGATTGCCGAGCTGTTCGGTGTGCCGCAGCAGGATGATCTCGCGGTCATCCTCATCGAGTTGGTCGAGAGCCTCGTGGAAACGCTGTTCCATCTCGCGGCGAATCGTTTCCGCAGCGGGGGTCAGCTGGTCGTCCTGGATCTGAGCGGCCATATCGAGTGAAGATTGATCGCCGAAGCGAGGAGCTTGAAAACCTTGCTCCCGATCAATGTCGCGGCGCTGGGCATGATTACGGCGATGCAAGTCGATAATCCGATCCTGAGCCAGCTGTCGTAGCCAGACATGAAACGGCAGATCCGGCTTGGCGAGATAGCCCACCATGCGTTCGCTGGCTTCCAAGAAGACATCCTGCACGACATCGCTGGCATCAACTCGACGAGCCATGCGGCGGTCCATCCGCATCTCGACCATGCGGCGCAGCCCATTGCGGTGCCGCTCGAGCAGCTCGTTCACAGCCTTGGCATCGCCCGCAGTGGCTTCCCTGAGCAGGTCTTGGGTGTTGTGAGGTTCTGGCCACATGGGTGAGTCATCCAGCAGAGGCGGCTGAGCAAACGTGAAGTATAGATTACCAACGTCGCGGGAAGAGATGAACGCGAGTCAACCAGAAACATGTCGCGAGTGTGCAGGTGATCGTGTCGTCCGGCGCGGGGCCAGCCCGCTTCGCCAGCCCGGGTTATGCGTGCCGCTCTCTGACTGACGCGGCAGGCGACTCAAGATCTCAGCTGACTGTCGGGCCGAAGCGCAGATCGCAGGTGATTTCGCGGATGTTGTGCCAGGGGTGGACCTGCGGATGATCGATATCGAGCAGGAGATTCCAGCGGACCAGATAGACCGAACCATTCTTGAGGACCACATGGCATTGCAGTTCGCTGCGGGTGCGGGGCTCGAACAGAAACGTCTCGTGATCTGCGTACGGAGTATGGACTGCGACTGGCTCGCCAAGATTGGTCGAGGAGGTGAGCGCCCCGCAGGCAATGTCCGGCGCAATTGCAAAGATCTCGACGTGCGTGTCGCGCGTCATCATCCGAATCGGGACCGTCCCCCGGTTTCGCCAGGTGGCATTGATGGCCACGACGGACTTCTCGTCATCGAGCTTGATGACAGCTACCGACAATGTCCCGTCCATCGCCGGAATGTCGGTCTCGCGCCGCCAGCGTTCTTCCTTGATGGACTTCACCAGCACCCACACGCCTGTCGCAAAGACGGCGATCGTCGGGGTCCATTCGCGGATGAAGACAGCGATTTCGGGCATCAATGAATTCCGTTCTACATCAGCGACTCTAGGAGTCGCACGTACATCATCGCGAACCTGATCACGACGTACCCGATAAACGCCGCCACTCCCAGCCAGATCGTCCAGCCGCACGCAGCCGTGAGCGCGCTGAGGCTGCGGCGGGCTTGGTCCTCGAAGTCGGGACTCAGGCGGGCGAGTGTCTCGGGGACGGTGCCGCTGGTCTCACCCACATGGACGATCTGGATGAAGTCTTCAGGGAACAGCTGAGTGTTGCCGAGAGCCTCGCTCAGTTCTTTTCCGTTCATCACGTCGTTGATGATCTGCGGAGTTGCGGCTTGAAACGCTCCGTTATCGGTTGCGGCGAAACTCGATTCCAAACTCTCCTGAATCGGAAGGCCCGCTTCCTGTGTGAGCGAAAACGACCACGAGAATCGTGCGATCGCGAATGACCTTAAGCATGTGCCCACCACCGGAATGCCGAGCAGTGAGCGATGCAGCGTCGTCTTGAGGCCGGTCGACCGGCTGGCCACTTGATAAGCGACATACAAGCCCACAGCTGCCATCCCCCAACCGGCCAGCCAAGTCAGCGCCCCGGAGACGCCTGCGAGTCCGGGAATAATGTCAAAGGCGGGCTGTGCAGCGTCCCCGGGCTTCCCGGACAATTCCCCCAGATCCATGTCCCCCAGCAACCAGATCAGAAACGCCACGATGAAAATCGCAGCTGCCAACTGGACCAGTGGCAGGATCATCTGACTCCGGAAATCCCGTTGCAGGCGAAGATTGTTCTCATAGTGCTCGGACAGTTGGAGCAGCACTTCGGGGAGTGATCCCGTCCGTTCGGCGACATCCACCATATTCAAGAAGAGATCGGGCCACAGCCCCTCATGGCTGCGGCAGGCCGACGTGATGTCGCTGCCACTGCGAACCTGAGTTGCCACGTCCTGCATGATCTGTCGCAGATGGGCATCACCCGATTTGTTGATGGCGATGTCGAACGCCTTGGTGACAGCGATCCCCGCGCGGAGCGACGTGGCCAGTGAGCGGCAGGCGAGGGCCACATGCTTTGTCGAGAGTCGAGGGCTGAACATGAGGACTCGTGGGCTGTGGGAACGGGGGTGGGGCGGGGTAATCACATTTAGCTTAACAGGATGTACGTCTCAGCGGAGATGAATGCTGGACGAATCGTAGGCGATGTCGCTCCGCGACTCGCATTTCGACTGACGAGAAATTGATTCTTTCGACGCTGAGCCTTGAACACGAAAGGTATTCCGCGATCGAAGTCTCAGTCGCGGAGCGACATGAGCTACGGTCGGAGACGCCGCGCTGAGGGCACGTTTTCTACTCCTTTGCGTCCTTCGCTTCCTTTGTGTTCCACTCTTTTTCCTCCTCTCCTGATCGGAATGAAGAGAGTGGAACACAAAGGAAGCGAAGGACGCGAAGAGGAAGACTGGAGCGAGTGGTCCATCAACGCTAAGACTGGGGATTCACTACCATCGGGAGGGCGAGGCCAGTGCGGTAAACATGCTGCGACCGTAGGCGATGTCGCTCCGCGACTCGCATTCCGCCAGCTAAAACACGTGTCACACGGGCACCGCAGGGGTCGTCTCGCGAGCGAAATCTAGGTCGCGGAGCACGTGAGCTACGCCGGACGCTCACCGGGGAGTGTCACGGCAAACGTTGTCCCAGCAGTTGTCGAACAGACCAGCTCGATGCGCCCGCCACTCTCCTGCATGATGTTGCGGCAGACGAACAGCCCCAGCCCTGTGCCCGTCTCTTTGGTGGTGAAGTAAGGCTGGAAAAGCTGGTCATGCTGCGCAGCGGGGATCCCCGATCCTTCGTCACGAATGAGGATACAGATTCCGTCGTCGCTGGACTGTGTGGTGAGTTCGATCACCGCCCCCTCTTGTGTGGCATCCAGGGCATTCAGAATCAGATTCAAAAAGACCTGTAAAACACGGTCGCGAACCATACTCACCGCAGGGAGGTTCGTTCCGTACGAAGTGACAATCTTCTTTCCCTTCATTCGTTTGTAATACTTCGCGATGTTTAATGCCGAATCGAGAACCCCCCGCACATCGCAAGTCGTCCGCGTGTTGGAGGCCGGACGTGAGAAGTCGACCAGTTCGCGCAGGGTCCGCTGGATGCGGCGCAGCTGTTCGTCGATCAGGTTCAACCGCTCGTGCATATCGGCGTCGAGCGGGCGGCGATTCAGCAGCTGGACGAGGTTGCTAATAGCGGTCAGTGGGTTGCCAACCTCGTGAGCGATTCCGGCGGCCAACAGACCGAAAGCGGCCTGCTTTTCATGCTGGACCAGCAGTGCTTGCGACTCCTGCAGTTCCTGGGTCCGCCGCTCGATTCGCTGCTCCAAGAGTGTCTGATTCTGGGTCAGTTGCGTATTCATTTCGAACAGCTGGCGGCTGGCCCCTTTGAGGAGAGTTGCGAGAGCCGTGCTGGCCCAGGTGACCCAGGCCATGAAGACGAGTTGCAGTGCGACGGCCTGAAAGTGGTCGGTGCCGCGTTCTCGCTGTGAGGAGGCGAGGACGAGGTAGCTCACGAAATGGAGCCCGAGCGTACAGACCGTTACGAGTTGAGAATTACGGAAAGCGCAGACGATCAGTGACAGGAAATAGTACAACCGGAACAGGCTGTCGAGTCCTTGATCAAAATGACAGAGGAGCCCGATGAAGAGGGCCTCCATCACCGAAATGAACAGCGGCCAGCGCTCCAGAAAGACGTGTCCGCGGGTGCTCCACCACGTGTCGATCAGGGCATACACAGCTCCGAACGTCAGAATACCGTTCAGTTCCGCCCGGTAATGCGGCTTGCCGAGGACGTTGACCAACAAGTATCCAACGCACAGGCCAAACCAATGAATCCGGACGGTGATCGTCTCGGCAGGGAGCTGCCAGCCGAGATCCGAAGCGGGAGGAGACGGACTGTTCCCGGTCTTCAGTGATGCCGACTGGGGCAGGGCTAAGAAGCTGTCGTTTTGAGCATCATCGTCTTGAACAGGGTTGAACACAGCAGGTTTTCCGATAAGTCGTCAGCCACAACCGCGAAGAACGATTCTTACCTGACAGGCCGCTGGCTGGCGAGTCGACAACGACAGTCAGCTCGACGAATCCCTTCGGGATGAAGGTTTCCGATTGTTCGAGAATGTGATTTCTCGGCGCTCCGGCTTCCATGCGTTATCAGGTGCGATACACTGACGATTAGGCAATTCGAGGGCACAGGTGAGAGACTCATGGCAGTGCGAGGCATTCGCGGAGCGACAACAGTCGAGCAGAACGTCGCTGCCGAAATTCTGGCGGCGACAAGTGAACTGCTTCGTGAGCTGTTGTCGGCCAATGGGATCTCTTCGTACGAGGAGATCGTCTCGGCGATCTTTACGACGACCGTTGATGTCACGGCGGTTTTTCCCGCCGAAGCCGCGCGCAGCCTGGGGATGAGTCAAGTGCCTTTGCTGTGTGCCAGTGAAATCGCTGTCGCGGGCAGTATGCCACGTTGTATTCGCATCCTGCTCCATGTGAATACGGATCAACCGCAATCGGTGATGAAGCATGTGTATCTCCGCGAGGCGAAACGATTGCGCCCCGATATGGTGAGCGCGCAATAACCCGTTGCGATCTCGAAAACCCGCTGGACTCAGTCGGCGAATTCCAGACTCCTTCTCGCTCCACTTCAGTGGCCTCAGTCCCATGCTGACCGAAATCGATACTGTTCTGAAAGTCGCTCTGGCGGGCGGGGCCACGACCTCCGATCAGATGGCAGCGGCGATTGGAGCCCTGATGGACGGCCAGGCCGATCCAGTGGAGATTTCCGCTCTGCTGACCGCCCTCGCAGTCCGTGGGGAAACAGCCCTCGAAATCGCGGGAGCTGCTGCTGCGATGCGCGCCCGTGCCACACGGATTCCGGCAATGACACCCGGACTGCTCGATACCTGCGGGACGGGCGGGGATCAACTGCATACATTCAATATCAGCACAGCTGCCGCAATTGTGTCCGCTGCGGCCGGCGTTCCGGTGGCCAAGCACGGGAATCGGCAGGCGAGTAGCAAGAGCGGTTCGGCGGATGTCCTGGAGGCTCTGGGAGTGGACATCACGCTCTCGCCTGAAGCGGTGGCCCAGTGCATCGATGAGATCGGAATCGGGTTCTGCTTTGCGAGGCTGGTCCACCTGGCGATGCAGCATGTGGCCCCCGTGCGGCAGAAACTGGGCATCCGCACGATCTTCAATCTGCTGGGGCCGCTGACAAATCCTGCTGGAGCCGAGTATCAGTTGCTAGGGACGAACCGCGTCGCGACGGCTCGGAAACTGGCGATCGCAAAGTCACAACTGGGAGGGACGCGAACCCTTGTCGTGTGTGGAGCCGATCAGCTGGACGAGGTCTCGCTGTGGGGGACAACGACGGCGTTCGATGTGCAGGGGAGCCAGATCGAGGAGCGGCGTTGGACTGCGAGTGATATGGGGCTGCCTGAGTGTACTCCAGAGGATCTCGTCGTCGGCTCACCCTCCGAGAGTGCAGCGGTGATCCGCGAAGTCTTCGCTGGGCGATCTGGTCCAGCGCGGAATATTGTTCTCGCGAATGCCGGAGCCGCGCTCTTTACGGCTGGCCGGTCGGAGGGACTGCTTGAGGCCGTGGAACTCGCCGCCCAGGCGATTGACACGGGAGCAGCTCAGCAGAAATTGGAGAGCTTGATTCTTTTCTCACAGAATCGGGCGAAGTTGTAGCCTCTTTGGCTCCGCGCCGGTTGCCCCCGAATTCTCCTCCGGCTCACTCTGGACGCTCGCCGACGATCCTGCTGGGCTGGTGGCCAAATCCTCAGTTACGCCTTTAAAACTCCACGTCGGCACGTAAACTAACGAATGGAGTGGATGGCGTCCGTACTCATCTCTGGGGATGTTCACAGATCCCGACGACGTTCGTTCACACCCTGGATTCGCTGACTATGTCACACCGCCTGCAGAGTCCCTTGATTCTATTGCAGACCGCCATTGAAATGCGTGTCGATCAGGAAGCCGACTACGCGGCTCGCTTCCTCCAGGGGCCCAGCGAGACCGAGAAATCGCTCACCACTGCGATGCAACTCGTCGAGAGCCAGTACCACGCCTGGCAGCAGTCAATGACCGACCAGCAGCAGGTTGCGGCCTCACAAATTCAGCAGGACATCGATGACCAGCTGATCGACGCACTCGGTGAGCATCAGTCCGAAAGCGGTGAGGTTGAACGCCAGCGCACCTTGGAAAAGGACGAAGTCGAAGCAAAGTTTCAGGACAGCACCTGGGTCGCGTCGTCACTCCTCGACGATACAGCCGATGACAGTCCCCGTCGACAATTCGAGAAGAGTGAGTTCTCGATCGAGAAGTCGCGAGAGGAACTGACGTCTCTGGTGAGTGGCTTGAAAGCTGACGCTCTCCATCTGACCGAAGAACGAGGCTGGAGCCGTGAGCCGCAATTCGAACCCCAGCCTGCTCCGAAGCAGCTCGAGAAGCTGGCCGAGAAGCTGCAAGTGGTCCATGAGCGTGGACGGCAAGAACTCTCTCTGGCACGCGGGCTGGTCATGCCCAAACTCTTTTCAGGGTTCCGATCGCTGTTTGCGTTTCTACTGCTGACTGTGGTTGCTGGCACTCTGTTTTTCCTGTTTATGCCACCGCAACAGCTGGGAGTCTCAGCGGGGCGAGACACTCCGGTTTGGTTCGGAATCGCTGCCGGGATCGGGGCGGGGATCTCGCTGATCCTGACCGGAATCATGCATGTCCTGGCCAGTTCGCAATTAACGGACGCACTCTCACAGCTTCAGACTTCTGTCGCTGAGTTGGAATGGGTGTTCGGACGTTGGACCCAAGTGGCCGACAAAGACCTGTCCGACGCCGAGAAAGAATTTCAAAAAAAGCAGGAGCAGTACGACCGCCAGCGTGAGCAAGCCATGGCTCGCTACCAAAAGGCCCATCAAGACCAGCTCGCCGAAATTGAAGCCCAGCGGGTGACAGAGACAACACGGTCTCGACAGAATTACGCCGACAGGAAAGCTGTACTGGAAGCGAGCCGCGCGACCCAAATGGCAGCACTCGAAGCGACGTTCCAGCGGCAGCGTGACGAGGGTGAGCAGCAGTTCCATACCGTTCGTGGGCAGGCTCAAGCTCACCTCGATCAGTGTCAGTCCGATCATCGTCGGCAGCAGGCGACAGCATGGTCATCACTCAAATCGAAATGGGAACAAGCCTTTCAACAGGTCTCGCAGCAGGTCACGACGTTTCAGCAACAAGCGACAGCTGCATCCCCGCCGTGGGATCTGATCGAGTCCAAGGACTGGAAACCGGCCCAGCAGGTTCCTGCGGGATACACGATCGGCCTCCAGCGGGTGAACCTTGAGCAATGGCCGGGCGCGGTTTCCCGTGATATGCGTCTGGCCCCCCGAACCACAGAGTTGGTGATCCCCGCGACCATCGACTTCCCCGCTCAAGCGTCGTTACTTCTGCAGTGGAAAGGGCCGTCTGGGCGCACGGCCTCGGTTCAGGCTCTGCAAGTCGCCATGTTGCGACTGCTGACACAGATCCCACCCGGCAAGATTCGGTTCACCTTGATCGATCCAGTCGGGCTCGGCGAGAGTTTCGGCGGGTTCATGCATCTGGCCGATGTCGATGAACTGCTCGTCACCAGCCGCATCTGGACCGAAGCGTCGCAGATCGAGGCGCGTCTCGCCGACCTGACCGAGCACATGGAGAACGTCCTCCAGACTTATCTGCGTAACGAATTCGCTACGATCGAGGACTACAACCACCACGCCGGCGAGGTGGCCGAGCCGTACCGATTCCTCGTCATCAGTGATTTTCCGGCCAAGTTCAGCGAGATCGCCGCCAGCCGTCTGCTAAGCATCATCACCAGCGGACCTCGCTGCGGGGTCTACACGCTGATGTCAGTCGACATGGCCCGCGATCTGCCGCAGCAGCTTCCGCTAGAGACCGCAGCAGCAGCCATGTCGACCTACCATTGGACGCCGGAAGGGTTCCGGTGGGGGTCGTTGAGGGTTGAGGGTTTCGCGTTGAGACCTCAAGGCGACGGACTTCATTTGCATTCTGACCCTCAACCCTCAACCCTCAACTCTCAACCTCTCTCCTTCTGGCCAGTTGAACTCACTCCCCCACCCGAGCCGGAACAGTTCACGCGCCTCGTCAAGCAGATGGCGGAAGCCTCGCGCGATGCCCGCCGGGTCGAGGTCGCCTTCGACCGTATCGCTCCCAAGCCCGAGGCCGTCTGGTCCAAGGACAGCCGCGCGGGGATCGACATCCCACTCGGCCGCGCCGGGGCCACCAAGCTCCAGCACCTCAAGCTGGGGCAGGGGACCAGCCAGCACATGCTGGTCGCAGGCAAGACCGGCTCGGGAAAATCGACGTTCCTGCATACCTTGATCGTCAACGTGGCGTTGCACTACAGCCCGCAGGAGGTCAACTTCTACCTCATCGACTTCAAGAAGGGGGTCGAGTTCAAGGACTACGCCGCCCTGCAACTGCCGCATTGCCGAGTCGTCGCGATCGAGAGTGATCGCGAGTTCGGGGTGAGTGCGCTCCAGAATCTCGACGCTGTCCTGCAAGAGCGCGGCGAGCTGTTCCGCAAGCATGGCGTGCAGGATATCCGCGGCTTCCGCGACGCGAACCCCCATGTGGCTCTGCCTCGGCTCATGCTGGTGATCGACGAATTCCAGGAGTTCTTTGTCGAGGATGACAAGCTCGCCCAGACCGCGTCGCTGATGTTCGACCGACTGGTGCGGCAGGGGCGAGCGTTCGGCATCCATGTGATCCTCGGGTCGCAGACACTCGGCGGGGCTTATTCTCTCGCCCGCAGCACGCTCGGCCAGATCGCCGTGCGTGTCGCGCTCCAATGCAGCGAGGCCGATGCTCACCTGATCCTCAGCGAAGAAAACACAGCTGCCAGACTACTGACTCGCCCCGGTGAGGCGATCTACAACGACGCCAATGGCATGATCGAGGGGAATCATCCGTTCCAGGTGGCGTGGCTCCCCGATAGCCAGCGTGAGGAGTTGATCCGACAGTTGGCGGAGCAGTCCCGGAAGGCTCAGTGCAAACTCGACACGATGATTGTGTTCGAGGGGAACATCCCGTCTGATCCGGCCCGCAATGGAGCATTGCACCGGTTGATTGAGGGGGGCGGCGAGGCATCCTCAGTGGGGCAGGCATTCCTGCCTGCCTCGCGCCGGATCACGCCGCGCATTTGGCTCGGCGACGCTGTCGAAATCAAGCAGCCGACCGAACTCTCTTTCCCGCGCCAATCCGGCAGCCACCTGCTGCTGATCGGCCAGGACACCGAAGCCGCCCTCGGCCTGATGGGGACTGCCATCGTCTCGTTGTCCGCACAGACGGAAAGATCAGAGGAGAGTGGTGAGGGGTTAGGTCATTCCTCCTTCGCTCAACCCTCAACCCTCAACCCTCAACCTCCCCACCTCCTCATCTTCGACGGCAGCCCCGTCGACTCCCCCGACGCCGACCTCTGGCAACAGATCTCCCAAAGCGTCCCCGGCGTCCGTGTCGTCTCACCACGTCAGAGCTTGGAGGTGCTGCAAGAGCTGACCGAGGAACTCCAGTCCCGCGACGCCGCTCGCGATGCGTCCCGACCGCCGATCTTCCTATTCATCAGCCAGATCAGCCGCTTCCGCGACCTTCGCAAACCCGACGACGACTACAGCTTCGGCAGCAGCGGTGCCGAAGCTGCTCCCTCGGGTGGCAAGCTGTTCGCGGACCTCATCGCGAACGGTCCCGAGAACGGTATCCATACCATCATCTGGTGCGACTCATACAACAATCTGGAACGCTGGATCAGTCGGCAATCGCTGCGCGAGCTGGAGCGCCGCGTGCTATTCCAGATGAACGCCACCGATTCGAGTAACCTCATCGATTCACCCATCGCCAGCCGCCTGGGCACGCACCGCGCACTGCTTCATTTCCAAGAGAGCGGAGCCATCGAGAAGTTCCGCCCGTACGGTTTGCCCAAACCCGCCTGGCTCGACTGGGCCGCCAGTTGCCTGCAAAAACGCGGCCCAATGGATGAGGCCACCGACCTCGACAGCTTCATGGTGACTTAGCCTGAGCGGCTAGCGCTAGCCCGCTCAATTCCTCTCAACTGGCCAAAGAGCATCGCCAAGCACAGGGGGCTGACGCCGCCCCGCATTCTCTGGGTGAGCGGCTCGATGCTGTGTGGCTACCGGGGCAGCGCAGCTGAAAGAGGTTCTTGTCTGGGGAGGTTTATCCCGCCGAACCTCATGTGCCAAGGCACACCGGTAGATTCCAAAACGAATCAACCGGGGCTACACCGCTATCGCACAATGTTAGAAGGCGATGGTTGAGCGAGGCGAATTTTGATGACCTTTGAGATCAGAACCTTGATTTCCTCGGTCACACCGACGATTCGAAATCGCTTCCTAAAGTGATCAAGTCCCATCGCCAGTACTGTTCTGCCGAAGAACTCATCTGCAAAACTGGGAGTCAGTGCTTCGATACCCGAAACATCAATGGTGAGTTCCTCTCCCGGTGGCGCGGAAGCTTCGAATGCCAATAGTCGAGCCCTCATGCTTTGGCCCATGTTGCGGGTCACAAAGTCGCTTTCGTGATCGGTCAGCAGAAAAGTGGTGTCAGTCATTGAACAAACCCAAGTCGGCGTCTTCTCCCTCGATGTCTGTGGAGGGTAGGGAATCATACACATCTCGCACCTCGAATGGACGATCGAGGTGGAACTGCAATCCAAACAGCGTACCGTTCCAAGGGGTCTCTAGCGATACGAATTCTTCAACTTCCGAAACTCTGGAATCAGGATTGCTGGGGCGCAGCGCATACCCTGCGTCACCGCTGATGACCAGAAACAAGCCTCCATTTCGACGACACAATTCACGAGTGATGTATAATCCGTATCCACTGTGATGTAACGATTTCGATGTCACAAGTGGTTCGCTCGCTTCTTTGATCCATTTCGAATTACGGTCCTCAGCCATTTGAATCAGTCGCGGATTCTGACTGTCGAGGAAAGTCTGGCGGATGCCGATTCCTCGATCGCAGATGCAAACATGCATGATTCTGTGTTGGGGGTGGTAGTTCGCAAACAACCATGCTGACTGCCGTATTGCTGCATGCTTGACAGCATTCTCGATCAGTTCAGCAAAGCAGATGGAGAGTGACGCAGCTGTTCTTGAATCCAGCAACATATTCCTCTTGAAGAGATCCACCAGTCGACCGGCATGGGTGTCTGTTTGGAATGTGGAGTCGACATCGATGCGAGTAAATCCGAGGATCGTGTCGGTGTCGAATTGGACCGGCTCAGAGTTCTTGTCTCCCCACGCTTTCAAAAAGCCAGCTCGATCCAAGAAGAGCGACACACGATCGTGTTGCGACTGAGAGCTCAGTCCTGTGGCGTTCTGAGTCGCCCATGCGGCAATTGCGCAAATCCCGTATACGTACGCATGAGGTGTGTTGAAATTGACATCCAAAGTCCTGCGTGGACGACGCGGCAACTGTTCCAATCGCTGTAAGAGTTGAGCCAAGTGGTTCAAGTCTGCCCCACTCTGTCGATCATCAATACGAATGCTGAGTCGGAGTCGATCCTGGACAAACTTGACGATATGTTTCGGTGGGTTCGGGGCCATCTCCTCTAGCCAAGACGCGAGTGACTCCAGAAGTAGTCTTTCGTAGTTCTTCCCGAGAAAGCAAATCTCCTTGAGGAGGTCAGCCTGGTTTGCAACGGATGTCGATTCTGAGACTTCCAACATTTCTTCAAGTCTTTGCCGAATCGCGGGCCAACGAGACACCTTGGGCAAGTTTGGAATGCCTCTGGCAAATTCTGAATTGTCCATACAATACCTCACATCGCGGGGTGGCCCAGGTTGCCACTTTGGGCTACCTGGGTGACGCAGGAATAAGAGGATACAACCGAAGTCGCTCACGATCAAACCTCTTGTGGACAAGCCACCCCGGATATCTCGGCGAGTGCTATCCCCCGGCAGCTTCTTTTGGCTTCGCAATTCAGTCCGCTGAACGGGTTGCACCAGCGCCCCTCTCATCTGTCAAATTTGCAATCTCGTTCCCAAGCTCCGGCTTGGGAACGCCTATCCCCGAAGCTCTGCTTCGCCGAGCCACAAACGACTTCCGCCAGCATCCTTTGACGCAGGGAAGAAGGCAAGTTCGGGGGTGAATTACGATACTGAGTCAGTTGGCACGCGGTCGAAGCAGAGCTTCGCGGGGATGTGGTCCCAAGCCGGAGCTTGGGACCGAGTTCGTAAATGGCATCGCATTGAGAGACTTGATTCTGAATAATGTTCATGGGAATGGATATCCACTGGGTTCCGGCGAGATCTTTCGCCAGAACCCAGTGAATGGAGGATGGCAGCATGTCCGGAAAACTGCGAGGCTTGAATTTCAATGGAAGACGATCAGGGATTACAGTCCCTGAAGTTCTGGTTGTGATTGGGGTGTTGGCGATTCTTTTTTTCTTACTGATGCCTGCAGTTCAAAGTTCTCGCGAGAGAGCTCGCCGCATTCAGTGTTTGTCGCATCTCCGTCAACTGGGGATTGCAGTTCAGAGCTACGAGGCAACTTTTCGGGTTTACCCCGGCAATTACGTGATTTGGACCGAACAGCTTCTCCCTTATCTCGAACAGCCAGTGCTCTATCAACGACTGCAAGATTGGCACAATCGAAACGTCAGTCTGGATGACGTTAAATCTGCAACTGTACCCGTCTATATCTGCCCGTCAGACCCGTTTTCTCAAGAATACCGAGGCTGGGCTCCTAGCTATCGGATGAACAACGGCTATTGGCCCCCGCTGAATAAATATAACGGTTTCTATCAGGTGTTTCATGGGAAGTCGATCGATAAAGATGAGTTTGCATTCCACCAGACCAAGCCAGCTGACATCACCGATGGGTTGTCAAACACTGCGGCTTTGAGTGAAAAACTTGTGGTCCCGTCTTTGGCTCACTTGGTAGGGTTGGGGGAAGCTCGAATTAATCCTCAGATTTGGATTCGAGTCATGCGGCAAACGCAAATCATCTCCGAACCCGCTGGCTTGGATACGTTCGCCTATCGCTGTGAATTTGAACCGACGACCCCAGTACACGTTTATGAGATGCGTGACAACCTCCTTGGCAGCGTTAATAACTCGTTGTACTCTCACGAACTGCCACCGAATCGAAATAGCTGTGTCAATGGAGATAGTGTGTTTCGATATTGGGAAGCCATCACGGCGACCAGCATGCATCCAGGTGGAGTCAGCCTGCTGCTGGCGGATGGCGCTGTGAAGTTCACGTCCGATTCAATCGACACCAAAGTCTGGAGGGCGCTGGGGTCACGGAACGGAGGCGAAACCATCGGTAGTTTTTAGTTATTCTCAGGGTGGCCCTTCCTGAAAGAATTGTTGTGGCAAGGGGTGGGTAGGATGGAATTATATGGTTTATAGGGGGGGGGGGGGGGCAGGGGGCAGGGGGCAGGGC
>JAYWHX010000056.1:0-58037 GCA_043777375.1 Planctomycetota bacterium
GGCGATTTCGCCACACGCCGTCTCTTTCCATTCTGATCTCTCGTGATTCGGAATCAGGCCGTTATTCAAAAGGAACAAGGCGTAGTCAGTCGAATCCGCGAGCTATGGTTAGATCGGGTTGGCATGAACGTCGTGCTCCCCGTCACCCCTCAATTTCGTCACGACTTTTCCCACACGAGTCTTGCGATGGCTTCTGATCCTTGGTCACGACCCACGATGGATGATCTGCGTCTGGTTCTCGAAAGCATCGGGAAATCCGATGTCGAGCACGAAAGAAACGCCGAACGGCTCGACCTGTCGGTCCCAGCTGAAATCCAGACCATGCGCGGCAACACGATCTCGGCGATGACGCGCGAGATCAGCAGATTTGGGATAGGAATGTTGCATAAGGGCTATGTCACACCAGGAGATGTGACCGTCCGTATGGCAAGTGAAACACGGCAGTTCGAATACCGCGTCAAGCTGGAGTGGTGCATGCCGTGCGATAACGGCATGTTCCTCAGCGGCGGGCGGTTTCTGAGTCAGAAGTCCGTGACGACGTGATCCACAGTCGCCGATTCTGAAACGCAGAGGTCGCGGAGTACGCAGAGAGAAGAGGGCCGATGCTCACCTTCTCTGCGCTCTCCGCGTCCTCTGCGTTTCACCCGTTTCTGGATCGTGCTGCCCGTAAAACTGTACGCAGCGATTGCCGGGTTATCTTGTGGCACGGCCCCATCTCTTGCAGCGGACGAGTGGATCGTCAATGCGAAGAACAGGTTTGATGTTCTCAGTTCTGGGCCTTAGCACAGACTCACCTTTGGCCACCCCACCCTCAAATTCAGCGTGTACGAGCCACTATTGCTGCGTCAACGCTCTAGTGCTGCGTCAAGACTAAGAATCGGGGTAGCAGAAGTCGTAAGACTTTTGGAGTCAGAAGTCTTACGACTTCTGCTACCCCATATCAAGAGTTGACGGGGCTCTAGTACGGGGGCTCGCTTCTGTCGGGATGGAGAGGCCCCTGCCGAGCCGCTCAATCAAGTGGGCGTGTCCTCCTGCTCGCGGCTCAGCAGGAGCTTCGCCCTCCCGAATGGGTCAACCTCCATCCTCAACATGGGGTCATCGCCCAGACTTGGCGAGCTGGTGGCAAGGCGATCAGTTGCGGTCCTGCCCGGTGAGTTCTTTCTCTACGGCATCCGCGTGGAATGCGATCTCCAGAACACTCCGTCGAACTTCCTCCGCATCGACGGTAAATCGCGGATAGCAATTCTGCATGACAAACCACGGAACTCCGTCGATGTCGTGCAGCATCAAGCCACCATGTGTGATGACATCGTTGAGCCGCAAGGCCTTCTCGAAATACTGAGACACAGCAGGGCAGCATCGAGAGTAAATCTTCAGGACCTTTTCGCGGGCTGAGGTTCCAGTGGACTCGATCCAGACAACTTGGTGGCGATTCCCCGGCAGTTTGACGTTCAGCTCAAATGCTCCGCAAATTGGCTTCCAGAAGACGTGAGGCTCAAAGTCGAACGCTTCGTTCACAAGTGTCTGGAGATCGGGCAGTCCGCCGATGATCGCATCCAACAGGGCCAGAGTCTCGATGCCGTTTTCGGGTCGATTGCCGGGGCTTTTGTCGAGCATCTGATTGATGACTTCCGCCATCTCCAGCGGAATATCCGGACGGAGTAAACGAAGATTGGGAATGGCCTGGGACGTGACTGCTCCAATCAGTGCGTTCATCCCGGGTTGAGAGAATGGAACTCGCCCCGCCAGCATTTGAAACAGGCAGACACCGAGGGCGTACACATCAGTCGCGGCAGTTGGCTGTCCGCCTTGAAACAGTTCGGGGGCCATGTAGTGCGGCGTGCCAGCGGGCAGGATCTGCTGCTGTGCTCCGGGCGAGAGCCGTTTCGAGAGACCGAAGTCGCCGATCTTCGGAACTCCGCTGAGAGTCATCAAGACATTATCCGGTTTCAGGTCGCGGTGCAGAATTCCCTCTCGATGGGCTTCGGACAACCCTCGGGCAATTTCTGCTCCCAGAAACAGAATCCGTTCGGTCGGGAGTCGATGATCGCGTATCAGATGTTGCAGTGACCGGCCCGACACGTACTCCATGTCCAGGCAGTGGAAATCGCCGATCAGTTCAATGTTATAGACGGAGACGATGTTCGGATGCTGCATTGCCGCCATCGCCTGCCCCTCATGCAGGAAGCGATCGAGATACTCCGGATCTTTCGTGATCAGTTCCGGGGCCAAGATCTTCAGAGCGCAGTCCCGGTCCAGATGCACATGTCGGGCGAGGAAGACATAACCCATCCCGCCTCGCCCCAGCAGTGACTGAATCTCGTAGTCTCCCAACTGTTGGCCGATCAGCTGGGTCAAGTCGACAGGAGCGCGAGCATCAGGGCGCGGCTGACGACTGGCCCACAGGTCAGAGCTTTTCCAGAGAAACGTGGGACCATCGGTCGTGATCTGATCATCGTCGGGAGCGAGGCCGCAGCGAGGACAAATACGTCGATCATCGGTCGAGCGAAAACGCTCATTGCAGCCGAAGCAGTAGAGGAGGTCCGCCATCTCCGGATTATGCGACATGATCGAATGAGTCTATGGCACTCTGGTGCCAAGTTGTGAATGAGCGCAGGCCGTGTGTGCGTCTCAAACGTCGGTGCCCTCAAAATCGTTACGGCCTGGGAAAGTGCACAATGCCTACTGTCTCGCGGAACCAAAAGGGGCCTTCGCGTGAGGATTTCCGGCACTCCACACACCTCCCGTGATTCGGAGCCTCTCTGCAGACTCGTCACTCTCTGTCACCGACACCTGAGATGCACACACAGACAACGCAGCCACCCTTAGCCCGCTCCCTGTTGACGCTCCTGTGGGGACGATCATACAGTGAAGGGACGACTGTTGGCGAATTCGTGGGCCTCACATTTTGTTCCACCTCGGGAGCTGTCATGTCAGAGCTGACTCGACAAGGTGTTACTCCAGCGTCTGTTCCACGCCCCGTGGGAGGATGGGAATCGCTCATTTGGACGGGGGGATACGCCCTCTCCCAGTTCGTGGCAGTCTGCCTGACGCTCGCCGTGATTGCTCTGTGTGCGCTTGGACGTGATAGCTTCTCGTCGGAACAGCTCCTGCAGCTGTTTCTGGATCTGGAGATCGACCGCAGCTTTTTGGTTTTCGGTGTCTCCACATTGGGGGCGGCACTCATGCTCATTCCGCTGGTCACTTGGCGGCTTGGAAAAGATTGGCGAAAGCAATTGCAGATGGAACTGCCCAGTGGCAGACATTCGCTGTTAGTGATTGGCTCGGTATTGCCGCTCGCGCTGTTGTCTGACGAGTTGTACCGAGTCTGCCAAGGTTGGTTTGGTCTAGCTTCCGGGGATACCAATCAGCTGGTGCAGTCGCTGTCGTTCCAGGTCTCGTATCCGATTCTCGTCATGGCGATTGCGCTAGGGCCAGCTGTGGGAGAGGAGCTGGTGTTTCGTGGACTGATTGGGCAGGGACTCGTCCAGCGCTGGGGGCTGTTTCGAGGAGTGGGAACCACGGCGGTCTTGTTCGCGCTGGCTCATCTCTCCCCGGCGCATGCGATTGCAACACTGCCGCTGGGTCTGTTCTTGCACTGGGTTTACTTGCAGACGCGAAGTCTGTGGGCTCCGATCCTACTGCACTTCTTAAACAACCTGCTCGTGATCAGCCTTGCCCATTTTCGATTGGGTGAACTGCCCGCCAGTCCAGTGCTGATGACGACCGCGTTTGGTTGCCTGACAGCCCTGGCTTGGCGATTTGGAACCGGTGAGTCTCATCGAGAATCGGTGCACGGCCCCCTCGCTGGCCCGTTCTGGAAATCCTGGCAGCAGGTGTATGAAGGCTGGAGCGTCTTGTCGTATACCGCTGCGTTTCTGTGGGCGACGCGGGCACTGTAGATCACCGGCGAGCGTCCGGCGTGAGCCGGATGGTACTTCCCTGCCGATCGTTTACCTGGCTTGTCCCGCATCGACCAGCTTGCCGTTCTGAAATCGTTGAATTCTCCGGTTGATCTCGTCCCGGACCTGATCCCCTTCAATCAGTCCCAGTTTTTGCAGACTGAAGCACTTCGGATCAATTGGTTTGTTGATCTGAATCTCTCGCATGGTGATTTCACGCGAAGAGTCGACCAGCTTCAAGGCACTCTCAGAATACCTGCTGTATTGGAACCAGACTGGAACGTAGACATCGGAAACTTGCTCATATCGCCATTGCGTTTCTTGAATCAAAAATCCCTTGGGGGATGTCATCGTGGCCCGAGTCGGGAGGTAACCGCAGGCGGAATCAAACGTCGTGATGACGACGAGGGGCGATTCGGATTGGCTGTCTCCGGTCCGGTACTCCTGGCGTAACGTGTAACTCGTGCCTGTTGCAGATTTCTCCTCCGTGATTCTCAGCGGCGATGTCATTCCGACCTGCAAGGCATCCGCACAACCCCGGAGTCCGTCTGCATAGGTTCTGTTACCGGAGTAGACAAAGAAATGCATGGGGTCGATCACATTAAAAGATGGACTCCTTGTCTCTTGTTCGGCGACAGCTCTTGCTCTGCGATATCCGGAGTTGACGCCTTCCCCTCGGGCCATTCTCATGATCGGCTGCTTTTCGGACTCGCCCGGATCCGGATGGACTTGAAGCCATTCGTCAGCGGTCAACAGATTCCGATCGATAATCATCCCCACAAAGGTCTTTCCCGGCACTCGATCTTCTGGATCAAGAACCTGTGTGTCCGCAATCGTCTCATACGTCGTGAAGAGCTGGTTGGCTTTTCGATCGAGGTGAAATTCGATCGAGACCTCGCGTTCCTCCCACGATTTCTCGGGGAACTTGGCGTCCCCAGGCTGATTTGGTTCCTCCAACGTGGGATCGGAGTCTCGCATCGATCCATCAATGAGTTCCCCTTTCGCCGACCACGTCAAGATCTTGTCATAGTTCTGTTGCAAGTGAGTTTCAATCAGTCGCAGCGTCGGCAGACGTGGATCATTCTGGGCGGTCTCTTCCGCCAGACATGCGTACCTGGTGCTCAATTGTCCGCCAGCACACAGACCCAGCAGCAAAATCATACGAGCCAGCATTCTGAACGATCGTGTGAGCAGCATGTGCGAGCGCCTTCAGAGGTTATATTCCCAATCTGCATTCGCAAACTACTGTCGAAAGTCACGTGGGTCAATTCGGACAAGGAATGGGAGGTCTCTCTTGAACGTTGAAACGCAGGCATCAACTTCCCATAGTCCTTCAGTACCACCTCATCATCCCCCCACGGAGATCGTCCGATGTGCGCTTTGACTCGACGTTCGTTTCTCACCACCACCACAGCTGCCGGGGCACTGACACAGATGGCTCCACTGATTCTGGGAGCCGATGAAGCTCCCAGCAAGATCGTGACCATTGGGGTGATGGGGATGAGTCGGGGGCTGTCGCTGTCGCAGACGTTTGGAATGCAGCCGGGAGTACGGATTAAATACGTGTGCGACCTCGATCCCAAACGGGCAGAGGCGGGGAAAGCTGCGGTCGATAAATTCGCCTGCGAGCCGAAGCAAACTCCGCAGGCGATTCTAGACTTTCGTCAGATCCTCGATGATCCCGAGGTCGATGCGATGATCTGTGCCGCCCCGAATCATTGGCATGCTCCGGCGGCAATCATGGCGTGTCAGGCGGGGAAGCACTGCTATGTGGAGAAGCCCTGCTGTCACAACCCATGGGAGGGGGAGCTGTTGGTCGCGATGTCTCGGAAGTACAACCGCGCGGTGCAAATGGGGAACCAGCGGCGCAGCGGGCCGGGATTCATCGAGGCGATCCAGCGACTGCACGCGGGTGTCATCGGTCGGGTGTACCTGAGCAAGTGCTGGTACACCGCGCTGCGTCCGACGATTGGGACTGGTGTTGTTGCTCCCGTTCCCGAAGGACTCAATTACGCGATGTGGCAAGGCCCTGCTCCACACAAGGAATTTCACAGCAATTATTTGCACTATAACTGGCACTGGTTCTGGCACTGGGGCAACGGAGAACTGGGCAACAACGGGATTCACTCGCTCGACATCGGGCGCTGGGGGCTGAACGTCGATTACCCGATGCGGGTGACTTCGTCCGGCGGGCGTTATCGATTTCAGGATGATCAGGAAACTCCAGACACCCAGGCGGTCTGTATCGAATTCGAGGGCGGACGCCAGCTGACTTGGGAGGGGCGCAGCTGTAACAAACACGATGATCGCTTCGTGACGTTTTTTGGAGAGAATGGCACGCTGGAGATCGACGCCAGCGGCCACTACCGCATCTATGACATCAATGACAAGGAGACTGAGAAGGCGTCGAAGGGATACGATGACACGTTGCACGCGGCGAACTTCATCGCGGCCATTCGCAACAACACCCCACTGTCGCTCAACAGCGAAATCGAAGAGGGCTACAAGAGTACGTTGCTGTGCCATCTGGGCAACATCGCTCACCAGACCGGCCACACGCTGAATTGCGATCCCAAGAATGGGCATATCCTGAATAATGAGGCGGCGATGGCCTTGTGGAAGCGGGAGTATTCGAAGGAGTGGACGCCGATGGAGATCTAGACGACGAGTGCAGGGGGACAGCTTGATTTGCGGATTGCCGCCATCGGGAGGGGCGAGACTCCCGTCGAGCCGCTCGTGCGAGAATACGTAGTCCCCAGCTCGCGGCTCAGCAGGAGCTTCGCCCTCCCAAGTGGACCGGCCACCACCACAGCTGCCAGGGTTGGCATGGAACTTGTCCATCGGGCGTATCGTATTTCGTGAAGGCACTTGACAGCGGGTTCCTGTACGGGGGACGATACACCCACATCAGCTGCCAGCAGTTGATGTCCCGCCTCGACTCCTGCCTGAACCTCCCTTGGTGATCCCCATGACACAGCACACGGAATCCTCGTCGGAAGAGCCACGCCGTAGTTTTGTGGTGCGAGCAGCAGCAGCCGGGACTGGCGCAATCGCCGGTTTGATCCCTGTATGCGCGGGTGGAGTGTTCTTCATGGACCCGCTGCTGCGAAAAAAACAGACAGCTGATCCCAAGGCGGCGGAAGCAGCCAGCGCAGCTGGGATGGGGGAGGGCTTTCTGCCCATTACCAAGGTCGACGCGCTGCCCCAAGATGGAACTCCGCGTGCGTTTAAGGTGATTGCCGATTTGCAGGATGCGTGGAACAAATTCCCACAAACCGAGATCGGGTCAGTGTACCTGAGCCGGTCGGAGTCGGGTGAGATCCAGTGCTTTAACGCCCGCTGTACTCATCTCGGCTGTACAGTGCAGTATAAGGATGCTGATCAAAAGTACGTTTGCCCGTGCCACGACAGCGCGTTCAAGCTGGATGGAGCGCGCATCAACGAGATTCCGCCACGCGGTCTCGATACGCTGGAAGCGAAAGCCGCAGCTGACGGAACGATCTGGGTCAAGTTTCAGAAGTTCCGCGCGGGGACCGAAGAGAAGAAGCCAGTATAAGGCCAGCGTATCAGAATCTCCGCCCATTGATTCCTGCGCTTGTGCGAGACTCAATCGCGCAAACTGCGAAACCACCCCGATGAGCGAGGTGGCGGATTGGCTCTCTTGCCCGAGTACCTCAATCCTGCGGTGGGATCAACAGTTCGGGTTGGTCGAGGACCAGATAGTGACCGTGGTCTGCGGTCACGATCAGCAGTGACTCATCCCAGTTGCTGTTTTTCTCGACCCAATCGGTGATGACTTTCACCGCCATGTCGCCGCTCACCACGGCCCCGATGGATGTGTCGATGTTGTTGTCGTGATTGGCCCAGTCGACATCCCCAGCTTCGACCATCAGCCAGAGACCTGTCTTCCGCTTCTCCAAAACCGTCAACGCGGCGGTCGTCATCTCGGCCAGAGTCGGATTCTCGGTGATGTCGCCTGATGTATATTTCTCCGCCGTCTTCTTGCGTCCCAACGTCGGCGTGTAGTCCCCATCAGCGGTCCGGAATGGCAGGTGACCGTTGGGGCCTCCATAGAAGCCGAGCAGCCGCTCACCCTTCTCCGCAGCCAACTGGGCGTGTTGTTGAAGGTGATCGTTTCCGCTGATTCCAGCTGTCCGTAAAGCGACGCGATACTGACCTCCATTTGCGACATCGATCGCCGCCAGATCGGCATCGGTCAGGTATGCATTTCCGGGGACGAAGTTTTCGCCTTGGGCCTCCAGCTTGGGGTCCTTGATCCGCTTCTGACCGAATCCGGCTCCAAGCAGGACATCGACGCCGCGCAGAGGGCGCTGCGGATGACTGCTGGAGGGTTGTCCAATCAAGTCTCTTGTGAGGTCTTGATAGTCGTCGCGATCGACGTTGTGGGAGTAGGCCGCAGCGGGGGTGGCGTGGCTGATGGGCACGCTCGTCACGACTCCGATCAGAAAGCCCTGTTGCTGAGCTTCATGTGCAATTGTTTTGACGGGCACACCGGCCGCATCCACATTCACGCCATTGTTATAGGTTTTGATGCCAGCGGTCATGCTGGAAGCCGAACTGGAGGAGTCCGTATAGGCGTGGACGGGCGGCGAGGTTTTGTTCCGCGCGGTCGGGTACTCGTTATTTGCGGGGACGGCCCACGGGGTGCGGCCCGCGAGTGCAGCAGCGTAGCCGCCCCGGAGTGTGCCTCCCGGATTGGCGACCGCTTGAGTATCGACGTTCACCGTGGTCCCTTCGTTGTGGGGACTGGTGACCATGTACCCGAACTGCGTCTTGCCGCCGGCGGTGTAGTCGAGAATGTGTAGCCCTGTTCCTCGTCCAGAATCGTATTCAATCTTTCGGCGCTGGTAGATCGCGGCAGCCCGTGTTGTCTGCCAGTCCATCCCGTCGTACACGACCAGGAAAATGTGTTTGCGACCAGCGGTCAGCGCTGCCTTTTGGATGTCATAGATGTTGGTTTGGTCCATCCAGTCGGCGGTTGGATCGACCGTTCCCTCGGGCTCATATCCATACAGTGCCCGGACCTTGGCGGCGTCGCGGTATACGCTGGCCTCGCCCTGATAGCTCTGGAGGTCAATCCCCGGACCGGCACCCAGGGTGCCAAAGGTGTAGACCGGAATTAGGCGGTTCGAGTGCGAACCCCACTCGATGTAGTTCGTCGGAGTCAGGCCCCAGTGCCCGAACGGCGATGTCCCCGACTCGACTGCTGAGCTTTGCAGCAGACGCACATAGTCGCCAGCCGGAACAACGCTGGTCGAGAAGCCTAGAAGGATGACGAGAGCTAAAGAGAGAGTTCGCAGCATGGGGGTCTTCAGTCTTTGGGATGCGTCATGGGATCTCAGAGTATGCTCATTTCAAAGCAGCGAGGAAACCGTCTTGTCCCATTTTCACGAGAGATTCATCACGACTTAGCGTGCTCTTCCGCATCCGCTTCAAATCAGTGCTTGGTCTTATCCTTTTCCAGCAATGCAGCCACGCTGGACCAGGTGGCGACGCAGTAGGGAACGGCGTAGGTCAGGCCGATCTGGAACAGGCGAAATCGGCTGAGGTCACCATGCCAGAGAGCAGGCACGTGGTTGATGATGACGAGCAGCGTCCCCACGACGACCGAGACCTTGATCGCGCGGCGAATGATGCTGGGGCTGCGGGCGACTTGAAACCAGCGCTGCAGGTTCATCGGACATTCTTCTGTGTATGCAGTGACGATCGATCGCTCTGGAGCAGTTTAGGCACCGTCAGACGACAAGTGTCGCCTTTCGCTCCGCGAAAGATCGCTCTTTCGCGGAGCGCAAGGCGACTATGACAGTGGCTTATTGTTGAACGACTCCTGACTCGGGCAAAGCGAATCGCCCGCGCTGCTGGAAGGCTGTCGAGTGCACGATTCCCAGAATATACGCTGAGACGCGATCGCCCTCTGACTTGCCTTGATCCACAATCTTGCGGACCGCACAGTCATCAAAGTACTCCAGTCCTCGCCCCAGCGAATATGTCAGGAGCCGATCGGCGAAGCATCGCCGAAAATCATCCGACCGCTCCAGCAGGATGGCCCGCAGCTCCTTCGGTCCGGAGAACTTTCGACCATCGGGCAGATCACCAGTGGCATCGATGTCGGAGTTTCCATCATTCGTTCGCCAAACACCCGTCGCGTCATAATTCTCCAGGCCGAACCCGAGCGGGTCCATCAACACGTGGCACGAAGAACAGGCTGGGTTAGTGCGGTGCAGAGACATGCGTTCCTTCAAGGAGAGTTCAATCGGCTCACGGCGGGTCGACTCCTTCAGCGCTGGGACGTTCGCCGGAGCAGGCGGCGGAGGAGATGCCAGCAAGTTGTCCAATATCCACTTGCCGCGCTTCACCGGGGAAGTGCGTGTCGGGTTCGAGGTCACGGTCAGTATACTCGCCTGTCCTAGAAGTCCGCCCCGCTGTTCAGCGTTGACGGGGACACGGCGGAACTCCTCGCCCGTGATGCCCTCGATCTTGTAGTGCTCCGCCAGACGCTGGTTCACGAATGTGTAATCCGCTGTCAAGAACTCCATCACGCTGCGGTCTTCATGCAAGATCGTCTCGAACAGGAGCTCCGTCTCGCGCCGCATATCGGCTCGCAGTTCCTTGGTGAACTTCGGGAAACGACGTGGATTCGGGCTGACATTGGCCAGGTTTCGAAGCTGGAGCCATTGGCCCGCGAAGTTCTCGACGAGGGATCGCGAACGCGGGTCGGCCAGCAGTCGGCGAGTCTGTCGGTCGAGTTCCGCAGGGTCCGAAAGCTGGCCACGGCGTGCGGCTTCCAGCAGCTCATCATCGGGAGTGCTGCTCCACAGGAAATACGACAAGCGGGTCGCGAGTTCGAAGTTGTCGAGTGTGCGAACTGCAGTGGGGGAATCGCCGTCAAGGTCTTTCTCGGTACGAAACAAAAACCTTGGTGAGACAAGGACGGCTTGAATCGCCGTTTGAATGCCACGTTCAAAGCTGCCACCATCGTCGGTCACTCGCGTGACCAGTGAGACCAGCCGTTCAATCTCATCGTCCGAGACGTTTCGACGCCAGGCCAATGGAACAATCCGAGACAAGATCGCGCGGGCCGCAACTGGGCGTTCCTCGTTCGACTGGGGGGTCTGAGTCATGAGTCGACGGTGCGGCTCAGGCAGTTCGCTTGGCAGTACGCCGATCGGGCCGGCGATCGCGAGTGAGACGATGAAGAGGTTCCGATCTTCTGTCTTGCCATCGGCCTGAACGTAGTAGTCGTTCAAAAACCCGCCCGCCAGCGTGTGCTTGCCTGCGGACACCTTGAAGCGTTTCTCAATCAGTTCGGATTCTTCAGCATTTTTTGCATGGATGTCGTACTGCTGAATCTCTTGGCCATCGAGCTTCAGCGAGAGCTTGGCCAGATCGGGCCCCGCTTGGTCGGCGTAGAGTCGAATTCGCAGGAGGTATTCTGCCTCCACTGGGAACTCGAACTCTTTCCCGACATCGGAACCTCCGACGTTGCCGCCCTCCTGCTTGACCTCAGTGATGAAGTCCACGTCGGATGCCACAATGGTTCGGCGGGCGACTTGTTCAGCGGCTTCCAAGTATCGTTCCAGCAACACCGGTGGCAGAGTCAGAACATCGCCGATGTTGTCGAATCCATACCCGGTGTCATCGGCAGGAAATGTCGACGCGGGTTGAAAATCAACTCCGAACAGATCGCGAATCGTGTTGTTGTACTCGGCTCGATTGAGTCGTCGAATCGTCACGCGACCGGGATAGATCGAATCATTGCATTGCACTGTCAGGGCGTGCGAGTTGACCCAGTCGAGCAGCTGTTGGCGTTCCTCTGTGGACGGCTGTTCTTCATCCACTGGGGGCATGATTTTGTTGGACAGCTGGACGTGGATTTTTTTCCAAATCGCTCGATCTCGAGTCCCAGCCCGCTCCTCAACCAACTGGTCGAAGGCGACTCCGGATTCCGCATTGTCGCCTTGATGACATTCGCCACAGTACTTCATGAGTAGCGGACGAATCTCGTTTGGATAGCTGAGCTGGAAACCGGGATCAGCGATAGGGTCTGCACCTTCAACCAGCCCGCTGAGTACGGACCCGAAGAAAATCCCAATCACAAGGGCGGTGGAGGAGTGCGGCATGCGAGTGTTCCGCGGGAGTTGAGGAGGGATGAGTCGGTGGGGAACAAACAAGATGAGTGACGGTGCGTCAGCAGGTTCAAGAGGCAGGTATCCCGATTATAGTCAGATGCGAGGGTACAGTGTCGAGAATCGATGGATTCTTGGAGGTTGTTGGCAGAGGGGGGTGGACAGTCGATGAGCATTCGATGTGCGAGTTGAGGGCGGTCGGTTGAGTTCTAGAGGACTGCTACGTAAGTTCATCGCTGGCCATGCAAACCGTTCGATCTGTTTGTTCATGCGATGGTGTATGGTCTTCTGTGTCATCCGGCTGAGACGTTCTATGACTCGCAAGCTTTTCAGTGGTCTGGTCTTCACGGCACTCGCTTTTCAAGCCTCGGTGCGGGCTCAGGAGTTGCCGTATTCCACCGACCCGCGAGTCCGCATCGATCTTTTCGCCGAGAACCCACTGATCGTCACGCCGACGGGGATGGATGTTGATGAACAGGGGCGAGTCTGGGCGATTGAGAGCAACACACACTTCCCACCGGACGGGTACCTGGGACACCCGAGCGATCGCGTTCTAGTGCTGCATGATTCCAACGGCGACGGAACAGCGGATGCCCCGACTGTGTTTGCGGATGGCATTCGGCACGGGATGAGTATCGCAGTTCGACCTCCGTGGATGGCTCCCTTGCAGGTGGCCGAGCCCGCTGCGACGCAGGCGACGATGCAGGTCTTCCTGACCACTCGCCGGGATCTCCAGCTGTTGGAGGACCTGGATGGGGATGGAAAAATGGATCGCCAGACGGTTCTGCTGAAATTGGAAACCAAGGGGGATTATCCACATAACGGACTCGCCGGGTTGGCGTTTGATTCGCTCGACAATCTGTACATCGGGTTCGGTGAGAACTTGGGCGAGGACTACTCCCTGATCGGGCGCGATGGAGTGACGTTGAAGGGGGGGAGTGAGGGCGGCAACATGTATCGCCTGCGTCCAGACGGGTCGAAGCTGGAGCTGTGGTCGACTGGATACTGGAATCCGCATGCCTCGTGCGTCGACGCACTGGGCCATCTCTTTACTGTGGATAACGATCCCGACAGTCGGCCTCCGTGTCGATTAATGCACTCGGTGCGTGGAGGCGACTTCGGCTACCGCTTCCGAAACGGGCGCAAGGGGTTGCATCCCTTTACCGCGTGGAACGGAGAAGTAGCGGGCACGCTGCCGATGGCAGCTGGAACGGGAGAAGCCCCCAGCGGACTATTGGCTTATGAGAGTGCTGGATTGCCGAGCGAATTCGTGGGCGACCTACTCGGTGGCAGCTGGGGCGATCACCGCGTGGATCGCTTTCGAATGAAGCAGAAGGGGGCGTCGTACGAGTCCTTGGCCGAACCATTAATCGTGGGCGGGGAGAACTTCCGCCCCGTGGGGATCGCGACTGCTCCTGATGGATCGGTGTACATCACGGACTGGGTGTTGGGAGATTACAAGGTCCACGGGCGTGGGCGGATTTGGCGAATCTCGAATGTCGATGCCCAGGCTCATCAGCCGCTGGATCTGGCATCGATTCGATTGCTCGACGACCAGACGAAGCTGCTGGAACACATCAAGTCGCCGAAGCTCGCCGAACGCCGCGTGGCCGCTCGGCGGCTGGCGGATTTGGCGATTCGCCCGCTGATTGGATTGGCTCGAGATAACGAGGCAACGACCCGCGCCAAGTACGAAGCGGTCTCGGCACTGATTCCACACAAAGGGCTCGATCACGAACGACAGCTGACTCAGTACGCTCTTGCACAGACTGCTCCGTATGACGCAGTGCAGGCTTTGTATCTGGAGCAGTATGACCAGATTCCATCGATCCCCAAGTTGATGGAGATTCTCGATGCACCGACTGGCAACGACCCCAGCTACATTCTGGGTTCGCTCCGCGCCTTGACCCCGCTGATCCGCAGCCTGGGTTCATCGCAACCAAAGGCAGCTGTCGTGTTCCTGAATCGGGCCACGAACACTCCTGATCCGTTCGTGTTCGCCGGGTTGGTTCAACTGCTGCGAGAAACACTGAATAGTGAGCAGCGACTCAAGGCGCTCGGCTCGAAGGCCGGTCTGGAACCACGACTGCGACAAGCCCTCGTCCTCGCGAGTGCTGAGGGTTATCCAGAAGCTGATCGGGCCACGCCGCAGGCCATCGCGGCTTTGGGGCTGCATGATTCTGATGCTTCTGTGCGTCGCTCGGCAGTGCAGGTGGTGGCTGAGCAGCACTTCCAAGATCTGAAGCCTGATGTCGAGCAGGTCCTCGCGAGCGAACCGATGAATGAGGGGCTATTCCTCGCGAGCATTGCGGCCTTGGAAATGCTTGATGGACAATCTCCTCACGAATTCGACCAAACCCCCGCCGCGAAATATGTAGTTCCGCTGCTGCAGTCGAACCTCGACAAGCCAGGGATTGCGATTCAGGCGATCCGTTTAGCAGATCCCAAAGACTCGGCGGAAGTCGAAGAACTGTTGGCGGGTGTCGTGAGTGGCAAGCATTCACTCTCGATCAAGCAGGAGGCGATCCGCACTCTGGCAACTTCGAATCGTCCTGAAACGTTGACTACGCTGCGGGCGATTGCCGATGACTCCAGTCAAGAGTTGATCCTTCGAGAATGGGCCTTTCTCGCACTCGTCGGGCAGCCCGCTCTCGAAACCGATTGGTGGCTCGGGCACTTGAACAAGGCCGGTGGGACGCAGCTGCGAGAGTCGGTCCTGCGATCGCTGATGTCGCGCCGGGAAGAAGCTCCCGTGCGAGCGATCTTCGAATCGATCTCACCAGAGAGTCGCCCGACATCGAATCAGGAATGGGCTGAGCTCGCAGCGAAAGCAAATCCGGATGACGCGGACTCGGTGGCTCAAGGGCTGCTGATCTTTTCTCATCCGAACGGCCCAGGCTGCATCAAGTGTCACCGTCTCGAAGGACGCGGCGGGATGATTGGTCCCGATCTGTCGCATGTCGGATCGACCTTCTCAGCGGAGAAATTGGTGACATCGATCCTGGAGCCAAGCCGAGAAGTCTCGCCGCAGTTCACAACTTGGGTAATGACCACCCTCGCCGGGCAGGTGCATACCGGAATGATCGTGCATGAGAACGAGGGGAAGACTGTTCTCGGCAATGCAGAGGGGAACACGATTGAACTCCCCACAGCAATGGTCGAGAACCGCACGCCGCAGAAAATCTCCGTGATGCCCGAGAAGCTGGTCGAACGCCTGTCTCGTCACGAGTGGGTCGACTTGATCGCGTTCTTGCGATCACGGAAGTAACTCATCGAGAGCTCTACCGGAGTTCGCCACCACTCCGGCGACGGTGTGGTGGCGAACGATTTTCGTCGACCGATGTTGGGCATCTGGCAGAGCACGAACGACCTGACCATCCGGCTTTCCAGCTCGCACAGCACGAAGTCAGACTCAACCGCCTGGGTATCTCACATGACGACTTTCTTCGTGCTAGTCGCCACTGATTTTACTAACAATGGCTGGTCATTCGTGACGCAATGTACCGCCCCTCCGTTGTACCACAGCTCACGCGTATCGGTCAGGATCACCTCGCGACCTGGGAACATCGCTTGCAACTGTTTCTTTGCGTTGGCGTCGAACGCTGCGTTGCCGTAGCTGGAGGCGATGATCGCTCCATTGGCGACGAGGTAGTTCGTGTAGTTCGCGGGCAGCAGCTCTCCGCGATAGGTGATGTTGCCAGGGATATCGAGCCGCATCACCTTGAAGCCCGCCTTCTGGATGATGGCGGCAGATTGCTCGAAGGCGGCTGCGTCCGGGTCAGTCTTATCGAGGTATCGCGAAACGACCACGGTAGTCGGATTGATGAACCGAGCGATGCCGTCGACATGTCCATCGGTGATGTCGCCCGCGGGCTTGGCTTCCAGCCAGACGACTTTCGTGACGCCGAACTTCTGCTTCAACACAACTTCTAACTGGGCTCTTGTCATGGCCGGGTTGCGATCATGCAGGACTGGCCAGGAGGTGATGACGGTGTCCTTCCCGTTGAACTCGAGTGTGCCTTTTTCGAGAACGACCGGGATCGTCTCGACAGCAACACCTTCGATCTTGGCCACCAATCGCGGCACTGCGTCGTCCTTGCGAGACGGCCCGCCGTCGCCGCCCCAGCCGTCGAACCCCCAGTCCTGGATGGCCATCGACTTCACCCCCTTCGCGTCGGTCTTCTCAACCCAGATCGCTCCGTTGTCCCGCATCCAGCTCCAGTCGTAGGGCATCACATGGAACTGTACATTGGTCAGCGGGACGCCGCGCTGTTGCAGGAACGCCTTGGCATCGGTCAACGCCCGCTGGCTTTCGACAGCCAGGTTGACCTGCTCGAAGCGTTGCAGTGCCTTGATGATCCCCGCGAAGTTGCTGCGGTAGGAGGCTTCCTCGCCCTTGGGCCATTGCATCCACGTCGAATCATGACGCTCCCACTCGGCGGGGATGCGGTTCTTCACAGCTTGGACTACGGGCGCTGCAACGGCGAGAGCGACGGGAGCGTTCACGGCGGCCACTCGTGTCGCGGTCGGAGCAGCGACCGACGAGTTGATCTGCTCCTTCAGCCCTTGAATCAACTGGTCACGCCCCGAACCACCGAAGAGCCGGTCTAGTCCCGAGCCCCCTTGTAGAAAGTCATTTCCCGCTCCGCCCCAGATCATGGCCGGGATGTCAATCGCTCCAGCTGCCTCGTCGATCACGATTCGATCGTTGCCGCCTCGACCGGTGATCTGTATCCGCTGGACGTCCGAGGCGAACTGCTCATTAATGATCTCGCCATTGATCTCGACGACCAGGAGATCGCTGTCGACTTCATCCCGCGAAACCGTGATCGCATCCGCCCCGTTTGTTCCAGTGATGTTCCATGTTCCCCCAGTCAGCGAAGTCCCCGACATCAGCATGCGGGCTTCGAGCGATTGCTGAGCCGGTTGCGGAGTCACGTGCGGACTCCCATTCCGGCGGCGACGGGTAGGAGCCTGGGAAATCAGGTTGGTCAGAACATCGAGCAGTCTCATGATCGTCTCCAGCGAGCAGGGTGGGTTCGTTGCCGAAGCAGCAACATGAACGAATCCTAGAACTCGCCGAAGTGGCCCGCGTTTCGTTTCGTGCGATCGATGTTTCCAATCGTGCGATTTAATTTCTGTTGACCACAGGTTTGTTTGCCAGACCCAGCGCGCTAGAGCGGCGTGACGGGAAGGCAAATCTCCAGGTCCCAGCACCCTTCTGGATCGTGGCTGCCGTCTGACAGATATTTTTCGAATCGTGGCCCATCCGATGGGAGGTATCCACTGCCGGGCAGCCACTCACGCATTAAGCGAGTCCAAGGGGCATCAAAGTGATTTTCAGTCACGTGGCAGCGATGAACGGCGTAACGCCCCATGGGGATCACCTGCGTGTTCACGCCGCTTCCGGTCCATGTCTCCACGTCGATTCTCAAGCAGGCATCGAAGCGACACTTTGAGCCGGGAGTCACGTCCGCATCGTCCCACGGTATTCCGAGGTAATCACCATCGCGGTCCAGCTGACGAGCTGCGGCCCACTTCTGCAGGTCATCAAAGGCCGCTTGGACTCCCGGTTCGTTGTACGAGCCGAAATGCCGCTGATAGGCCACACGCGTTGCGGGCAGCTGGCGGACGCTCACCTGAATCGCCTGTTCGTTCTGGGTGGGGATGGTGAATGATCGCTTCGCATCCATTTCGATCTCGTCAGGTATCGAATGCTGTGAAGCGTCTTCGCGGTATTGTGTGGCCGAAACTCCAAATTGCTGTTTGAACGCTTTTGCAAAGTTCTGTGAGCTGGAAAAACCGAGGTCGAGCGCCAGTTCCGTGACCTCTTCCAGAGGGCGAAACTGGAGTCTTCGAGCTGCTGTTTCCAGCCGGACACGCCGCGTGAATTCAGCCACAGTTTCCCCGAGAATGGCTCGGAATAATCGCTGGAAGTGATGCTTCGAAAATGGGGCAGCATCGGCAATGTCACTCACCGTGGGATGCTCTGCCAAGTGGGAGTTGATGAAGTCGATCGCTCGACAAATCCGGCGGTGATACTCCGCTGAGTGATCCTGCGAACGTCTCGCCACCGTGAACACTCCTGATGGCCCTAAAATCCGTGAGAAGATTCGCGCGAACTTGTACGAATCCTCTCACGGTTCAATCGAATGTTCGTCTACTCCTCATCATCCCGCAGCTTGGCCAGTACGCTGATATCATCCAGCGTGCTTGTGTCTCCAGCCGACTCACGACCGGCTGCGATATCGCGGAGCAGGCGGCGCATGATTTTACCGCTGCGGGTCTTGGGCAGCGCCATGGTAAAGCGGATTTGGTCGGGAGTGGCGAGCGCGCCGATGTGTTTGCGGACGTGGGCAATGAGTTCTTTCTTGGCTTCGTCCGGCGGGATTTCGCCCTTAGGGATCACGAAGCAGCAGATGCCTTCGCCCTTGATTTCGTGAGGGAAGCCCACGACGGCGGCTTCGGCGACGAGGGGGTGCGAGACGAGGGCTGACTCGACCTCCATCGTACTGAGTCGGTGCCCCGAGACGTTCAGCACGTCATCGATACGCCCCATGACCCAGAAGAACCCGTCCTCGTCTTTGCGGGCTCCGTCGCCCGCGAAGTACAGCCCTTCCAGCTTGCCGAAGTAGACCTCTTCGTAACGTTTGTGATCGCCATAGAGAGATCGCAGCATACTCGGCCACGACTGCTTGAGCACCAGCAGGCCACCGTTGTTGGCGGGAACTGGTTCCCCCTTCTCATTGACGATCTCGGCCACCACGCCCGGCAGTGGACGCGTACACGAACCCGGCTTGGTCGAGGTGATGCCGGGCAGTGGGCTGAGCATGATCGCCCCGGTTTCTGTCTGCCACCACGTGTCAACGATGGGGCAGCGTTCCCCGCCGATGACCTTTTGATACCACATCCACGCCTCGGGGTTGATCGGCTCGCCGACCGAACCGAGTAGCCGCAGCGACGACAGATCGTACTTGTTGGGCCACTCATCCCCCCACTTGATGAAGGCGCGGATGGCGGTCGGGGCGGTGTAGAAGATGCTGACCTTGTACTTCTCAATGATCTCCCAAAACCGACCGTTGTCGGGCCAGTTCGGCGCCCCCTCGAACATCACCACGCTGGCTCCATTCGCCAGCGGTCCGTAGCAGATGTAGCTGTGACCGGTGATCCAGCCGATGTCGGCCGTACACCAATAGGTGTCTTCGTCTTTGAGGTCAAAGACCCATTTGGTCGTCATCATGGTGCCGAGCGTGTAGCCAGCTGTCGTGTGCAGGACGCCCTTCGGTTTGCCGGTCGATCCGCTGGTGTAGAGGATGAACAGCGGGTGTTCCGAGTCGACCGGGACTGCGTCGCAATCGGCACTGACGCTGTCCATCAGCTCATGCCACCAATAGTCACGGTCGGGAGTCATCTGCACTTCACCACCGGTGCGGCGTACGACGACAACCTTTTGCACGCTGGGTGACTTCGAGAGGCTCTCATCCACAGCACTCTTCAGAGGGACTTCCTTTCCACGCCGCCAACCCCCGTCCGCTGTGACGACCACCTTCGCCTGGGCATCATTGTTGCGGTCCGACACGGCATCGGCCGAGAACCCGCCGAAAATGATCGAGTGCGTCGCCCCGATGCGGGCACAGGCCAGCATCGCAATCGTCAGTTCGGGGATCATCGGCATGTAGAGAGTGACGCGGTCCCCCGTCTTCACGCCCAGTTGAATCAGCACGTTGGCGAACTTGCAGACTTCCCGGTGCAAGTCTTGGTATGTCAGGACGCGGGTGTCACCTGGTTCGCCTTCCCAAATAATCGCCGCCTTGTTCTTCCGCCACGTGGTCAGGTGCCGATCGACACAGTTGTAGCAGGCGTTGGTTTCGCCGCCGACGAACCATTTCGTATTTGGCATGACGCCATCCAGCGTCTTGTCGAATGGCTTGAACCAGTGCAGATTCTCCCGTGCCAGATCGCCCCAGAATCCCGCAGGGTCGTCCTTCGCACGGTTCCACATCGTCTGGTATTGCTCCTCGCTGCTGATGTTCGCGAGGGCGGTGAACTCAGCCGGTGGTGGGAATCGGCGGGTCTCATGGAGCGTGCTTTGGATGTTGTTTGACATAGTATGAGCGCTGTTTGTGGTGGTTGGTTGAAGGTTGATCAATAGAGTGAAGTTTGGACGAAGAGGGCCGGGAGGGCAAAGCAAATGCAGAGCAGAGAGTGAAATTGGACGTTGATCCTGGCTCGCGGCTCGGCGGGAGCCTCGCCCTCCCGTTCGCGATTACTTGTGGCCATCCGCTGGTACAGAAGTGACGACTGCTGGCGGTTTGGTTGGTGCATGCCCCCCATGCGGCGTGTACTTGGCCACCAGTATGATTCCGGCCACGATGAGAGCCATTCCGACCCCCATCTCCCACTTAAACTCAGCCCCGGCAGCCCTGAACATCAGGTACTGCGTGAGAGCTGTCACGCTCACTGCTCCGCCAAAGACGATTGGCATGACCAGTCCCGGCCCCGACTTGGCAGCCATCGCGTTCATCACTGCAAATGTCAGCGTCAGCGCCCCAAAGGCTCCCAGTGATCCCGCGAGAAAGCCCCACTTTGCAGCTGGGACGTACTTCCCGACGAACGAGAAGTTGTCTCCCTTGGCCCACATGGCCAATCCGCCCCCGACGATTCCCCACACCAGGTAGGCGACACCGATGAACAAGTAAGGCTTGAAGTTGCTCCATTCGCGGGTCGCGCTGCGAGCATTGCCCAATGCCGGGCCGTAGACTCCCCAGAAAATCGCTGTCAGTACGGCGAACAGAATGGCGGTCGATCGTTCATTCATCGATGCAGTTCCTCAGACTTGAGAGGCATGGATCGTCGCAGATCCGCCTCCGCTCCTGTGAATTCAGAAGCGTCATGGTAGCGGGGTTTTGATGCGTTGTCGTCTGAAAAGAACCGAGGAATTTCAGATGGGGAGTGGGAGTGAATACCGCACAACGAGCGAACAGAGTGCTTCACTCGTCGACGAGGCACACTCACAATCGCCACGAGCCGGGAGAAACTCTCCCGGCTCGTGGTTGATCGTCAGTGCGTGGCGGTCATTCGCGTGCCCGCAGCTTACGCATACTCGCGGTTCTTGATGATCCCCGGCAACGGAATCGGGTATTTGCCATTCGGGTCAGCGGGCAATGGCGATGCGGATTCGAGAGTCAGGCTCTCAATGTCCGGAGCGAACTCGTGACCATTGTTCAGGAAGTCATCGAGCGTCCACGCCTGGCCGGTATGAGCGGCCATTCGGCCCATCGAGGTGACTGCACTGGCCATGACGCCGCGATCCACTTCGTTGTAAGGCGTGTTGGTGCGGATCGCATCCAGAAAATCATCCCATTCCAACTGGTAGGGGTTCTTTTCGGGCTCAGAGCAGGTCCAGATCAGATTGGCCTGGTCGACGTTGTGCCCCTTGTAGGTTCGGCACTTGGCCGGGGAGTGACCCGAAGTCGAGATGACCGCGACACCCTTCGAACCGTGGATGTAACTGGCGAATTCTTGGTGGCAGCCCGGGATCGTGCGGCCATCGACGAACATCTTCGTGCCGTCCTTGAACGTGTACTCCATGGCGTAGGAGTCGAAGTTCTGGTCCACACAGTCATCGCGGTAATGCCGTCCGCCGACCGCCTGGACCGAGACCGGCCAGTCGTTCTTCATCCAGCACGATTCATCAATGTTATGGATCAGGAAGTCGCTGACCGCCCCGCCGCTCAGCCACAGGAACCCGTGGAAGTTGGCGATCTGATACATCAGCTCGCTCTTGCTATCAGCGGGACGCGGTTTGACAGCTGCGGAGCCCGTGGGGCCTGCCATGCGGTACGCGCGGATGAGCAGCGATTCGCCGATCTCGCCACCCTGAATGCGTTCGTGAAGTTCCTTGCGAGCGTGGCAGTGGCGACACATTAGGCCGACGCCCACCTTGATTCCCTTGGCGATGGCGAGCTTGTTGAGTTCCAGCATCCGCAGGCTGGTCGGTCCATCGATTGTGACCGGCTTCTCCATGAAGACGTTCAGGCCCTTCTCGATGGCATACTTGAACTGCACCCAGCGGAAGGCTGCGGGGGTGGTCAGAATGACAATGTCGCCGGGGCTCAGGCAGTCCATCGCCTTTTTGTAGGCGTCGAAGCCGACAAACTTTCGCTCGGTCGGAACGTCCATGCTGTCCGCACTGGGGAACTGCACCGACAGGTTGTCGAAGCTGTTCTTCAACTTGTGGTCGAACACGTCGGCCATGGCGACGAGCTTGGTTGGGCCGTTGCTGACCGACAGCGCGTTGGTCGCTGCTCCGGTGCCGCGTCCGCCGCACCCGACGAGGGCGACCTGCACCTTGTTGTTTTCGCCAGCAAACAGCAACGGAGAAGTGGCGGTCAAAGCGGCTCCGACAGCAGCCACTTGCGTCGAGCGATGCAGGAACTGCCGCCGTGAAGTCGTGTTTTCGATGGGTTGTTGCATCGGGAGAGTCTCCAGAGGTCGGGGCGAGAGAGAGTGGATGTGCAGTGAAGAATTGTAATCATGCACGACGGCTGATGCGAACCGTCGTGGCGGTTTCTTGGACGATCGTGTTGGCCAACGATGGTTTGTCCGGGCGTTCTCAGCCGTCCGGATTGTCGAGCAGCTCTTGCAGCTTCGCCGAATGTTCAGGGATGAGTTTGGTAAGCCACGATGCGTCCAGGAGGCCGACCTCGATGAAATCTCGAAGATGAGTCCTGTCTTTGTCGCGATACGAGTTGAACTTCATCCTCAGCAGACCCTCAAACGAAACCACCCGGTATCCGCCAGCCTCGTCAACCTTGTCCACATCGGGGGATGGGAGTGGGTACTCCTGCCGGACTTTTTCGTCCGCGTACAACAGGTGCACAGCATCTCGAACTTTGAGGCTCCCGGTGTCGAGGAAACAGTCGATCGATGCCACGTGACGGTGTTTGAAGCCGACCGCTTCCAGAGCCTCTTTCACGGCCAGAAAGTCTGCCCGCCGAATCAGGATATCGACATCCTGCGTATTGCGGACAGCTGCCTGATCCACGCGAGACACCCAGGCAGCGACGGCGTTGCCTCCCGCAACGGCATACGGAATCCCAGCTCGTTCCAGTGCTCCGGCGGCGCGTAACATGCGTTCTTTGACAGCTTCCACGGCAGCGATCATCCTGTCCCAGGAGAAGTCTTGCAGAATCAATGCCATACCAAATCACTCCTCCGTCTTCGGCTCGGGCTGTTCGCCGTCCAGCGGATCGAGCTGAATCGGCCCGTTCTTTTCCCAGTGGGCAACCTTCTCCTCTTCAGACGGTTCCACCAGCGGACGCACCACGCGGAAACCAACGCTCAGGGCATCGGTATGATACCAGATGCTGCGTGGCACTTGCGGGTCTTGTTCACTCCACTCCTCCGCACTCGCCAAGCGGGTCGCACTCCGCAGCTGGGCCGGTTCCATGTCCCAACCGCCGCCACGCGCGATGCGGGGGTAAACGGTCATGGGGACTTCAAGCGGGTTGCTGGCAGTGCCCTTCCGATCCCCGTAAATCGTGGGGATATACTGGTCCAATACCCACTCAGCCACATTGCCATGCATGTCGTGCAGGCCCCAGGGGTTCGGCTGCTTCTTGCCGACCCGTTGGTATTTGCCCATGCTGTTTTCGCCGTACCAAGCGTGCTCACCGATCGCAGCTGGGTCGTCGCCGAACGAGTAAGCTGTGGCGGTGCCTGCCCGGCAGGCGTATTCCCACTCCGCTTCGGTTGGCAGACGGTAATACCGCCCCGTCTTTTTCGAGAGCCATTTGCAGTAGGTGCGGGCGGCGTGCTGCGTCATACAGATCGCAGGATATTTCCCCTTACCCATGTTGAAGCTCATATCCGTATACGGCGGAGTCGGCCTCGTCACTGCATCAGCTTCGGCATCGCGCTCGGACGGCGCGAGGTTCGTGTACTTGCGGCGCAGCTTGTCCACCTCCTCTCCCCACACGTCGTATGCTTCCCAAGTCAGTTCTGTCTTTCCCATCCAAAATGGAGAGATTTTCACCTCAACTTGGGGCCCCTCATCGGCGTTGCGGTCGGCTTCCGTGTCCGGGCTACCCAGCTGGAACTTGCCGCCGGGGATGGGGACCATGTCAAAGTTGACTCCGGCATGTTCGAGCAGCTCGGAGTAGGGCTTCATGTCCGCAGCGGTGGCTGCATCCACATCCTTCAGCGGGAGGGGAGTGACCTTTTTGCGTTCTTCGGCCAAAGCCAGGGTGGACGCAAACATCAGCAGACAGACTGCACCGAACAACACACCACGCATCGAGCACACCTCAAAATAGTCCCTGTCGCTCATTGGCGACGATCATCAAACTAGATTTATCCTACCGCCGGTCACATGAAATGTCTTGTCAAAGTTCGGACAACTGTTCAGGCATGCAGAAGAGCGTTGCCGCCTCGTTCCCACAGCACCGGCCTGGGAACGAATCTCCTCGAAGTTCCGCTTCGAGGAGCGTGCCCGACGACGCACTCGATAGCCAGTCCGCCAAGACCCCAGTCAGGGTCCGGTCAGATGGCACATTGGACCGACGAGAAAGGTCACGGGTGAGGGGGGCATGCCCCTGGAGGCTTTGCAAAAGGGCGTTTTGATTTGTCGCGCCCTTGGATGACCCAGAGAAGTACGACTCGAATGTCTCAACAACCCCATGAGAGGGAAGGATGATGACGAATTATGCGACTCGGCACCTGCAAACTTAGGGTTATGATATGCGGCCCTTGCCGGCGCAGCGGGCTAACGGCCGATCATGGTTACGGCGTCTCGATCACTCGGATGCGACGGTATTCCATCTGGCCGTTATCCCCTTCGAGGCCGATGGGGCCGGATTCGGGCATCTTCAGATCGGCTTCGAGGACTTCGCCGTTGCAGGTGCAGTGGCCGACGTTGTCTTTGACGACCACCTCCATCTCGTTCCAGTCCTGCGGTTTGTAGTTCTTGAGTTCCTTGTACGGACCGGCCAGAGGGTAGTCGCGGCATTGCAGCTGGGGGCTGCGAATGAACACTCCGCTGTCGGCATTTGGTGTCGCGCGGAATTCGAGTTTCAGCGTAAAGTTCTTCGGGAACTCCCGCGAGGTCCACAGCTGTTGCACGCGGCGGCCTTCGGGGGGAGTCGTCACGACCAAGCGGCCATGCAGGGCGACATAACGTCCATCATCACTGGCCGCCTTGCCATCAAAGGTGGCCTGTTTCTCTTGGGTCTTCTGATCGCGAAAGCCCCAGCCGGTCAGGTCTTGCCCGTTAAAGAGCGAGATCGCCCCGGGTTCAAGTTCGAACTTGTCGTCTTCGGTCTCGATGAATCCGAGAGTCGCCAAGATCGGTCGCAGGCCAGCGGCCCACATCGAGTACCCAGTGGCATTGGGGTGCAACAGGTCGGGAAACTCCGCTTCCTTGGCGTCCCCATTCTCGTCGGCGAAGAGCTTCCAGGTCTCGACCCGCGTCACTTGCGAATCGCCCTTCACAGCTGCGAAGCAGAGCTCATTGAGCTTTTTAATCTTGTCGGCAGGACGGCTCTTCGTGGCGGAGCTAGGGAACACCTGACAGAAGACGATCGGCATCTTCGGGTTGTGCTTCTTCAGGGCTTCAACGATGAGTTTGAAGTTCCCGGCGATCACCTCGGGGGTGGCCTTCTCTTCCAGATCGTTGGTGCCCATCAGCAGAACAACGCCGGAGGGATTGAGTGACAGCACATCATCTTGCAGCCGGATCAGCATGCCGCGCGTGGTGTCGCCGCTGATCCCACGATTGGCAACCTTGACACCGGGGAAGCTGTTCCCCATGTCATCGCCCCAACCCTGGGTGATCGAGTCACCGAGGAACACCAGGGCCTTCTGATCCTTCTCGACCTGCTGGGACCACTGAGTCCGTTTTTGTATCCAGAGTCCCTGGAACCAGTCGTATCGCCGGATGGGGCCAGCACCGGGCAACCCGTCATCGGTTGCGGGGAGTTGAATCCCGAGTGCGGGCTTCTCCTCTGCGTACAGACCAGCTGCGACGGAGCCGAGAAACAGGAACGCCACAAAGGGCACAGCAAAGCGGAGGGGCGAAGTGTTCATGTTTCGCATCGTCTCGAATCGCATCAGGACTTGCAACTGCGGCGAGACTGGGCGGACTCTGTTATTGGTGGCTATGGCTTTGCGGTTTGCTGGAATAGACTAGTTCTGGAAACCGACTCGAACACATGACTCGCCATGCCTCCCCTGACGGAACACCGATCGCCTCGCACTGACGCGGGTCACAGCGTCGTCTTCTTTGACGGAGTCTGTGGTCTTTGCAACAGCTCCATCAATTTCATTCTGGCCCGCGACACCCGTGGACGGTTTCGCTTTGCCCCCCTGCAAGGCGAGACTGCTCGTCAAGAATTGCCCGTTGGAGACATCGAGCGGCTCGACACCCTAGTCCTGCATACCGCTACCGGAACGTTTCGGAGATCCGCAGCTGTGGTGCGAATTTTGTGGGGGTTGCCGGGAATCTGGCCATGCCTGGGATCGCTGTTATGGACATTACCCCGACCGCTTCGCGATGTGGGTTACCGGATCGTATCGGCGAATCGGCTGAGCTGGTTTGGGAAGCGAGAGACATGTCGCCTGCCGACGCCGGACGAGCGTGAGCGGTTTCTGCCATAAGAGGGGCATCAGAAAAAAACTCCGCAGTCGCGAGGGGCGACTGCGGATGTTTAGTGTGTTAGCAATCGTGGAAGTGGGATTATCGCACGACTGGTGGATGTAACGTCTCAATCGGTCCTTCGGGACCATGGACACCGTTGGAGTAGTTGAACTGCACGGGAACCATTCCGCTCCCATTGGTAAGCGGGACTTCCGTGAGTACCCTTTCGAGCGTGGTTCCTGAATGCAACGGGTAGTCGCTGATCTCTTCCCCGGCATCCGAGGTCCAACCCAAAAACCGCACTGATGCGGGGCTGTCGGGATTGCGGATCGCATCTTCGACATCCGGGTCAGTCCGGAATTCGCAGATCTGGTGATAGAGCGTGGCGCACAGATTCTTCCAGGGTTCCGCGAAGACATAAATGCCGTTTGCAAACCCATTCGCTCGCCTCTCCGAGTAGACCTCGACGGAGTAGTACAGCGTGCGATTCTTGTAGTGAATCGAACCGTGGTATCCGCCGAGACCACCCGTGGAGTCATCCGCATTCTCTGCCTGCGTTGACGGCTGGATTTCATTCTCAGCCTCGACCATGGACGAGTTGGCGGATGTGCTTTTCGCTGCGTTCTCAGGTTGGTCTTTGTCGTTCAGAATCGTTCCGGGAGGGAGCAGAAAATTAAAGATCGTGGAGTCGAGGTCGTAACCACTGTTGAGATAGCCTTGATCGGCGAGGTACTTGAGGTAGTGCTGAACGTCTCCGCGTGAGACGAGTGTGGGCTTGTATCCAACCAAGGGATGCGAAGGCCGAGCCGTCGTTCCGATGGGCTGATTGTTGAAGTATTGCATGATGACATGGTTGAGATTCTGGTCCGTCAGGGCAGCTTCCAGATGTGTATCAATCTTCTCGACTTCATCGAGTTTCCAGCCCGCTGCCTCACCTCCGACGTAGAGATTCACATACGACAGATTCTGCAGAGTCTTTCCGCCGCGATAGCGCAAATCCTGCTCGGGAGTTGAGTTTGTCCCGTCCAGACGCGGTTCGGATGCGGGGACCTCTGCAGCTGCGGCTTCGTAATTTTCAGCGGCCTCGGATGAGGGTTGAAATGCAGCGGCGTGAGGCAAACCCTCGGCTTGAGCGGCAGCGACTTCGTTCTCGACACCGATATTGAGGGCCACGGCGGCTGCTTGCCGAGGCAGGGGCCAGGGAACCCACTTGGCGGTCACGTCGGCGGGTAACGTGGGATTCGCTGGGGGGTTACTGACGGGGGTAATTACTCCCGGATCACTTGGCGGATTCGTCGGAACTGGCTGCAACACGACCGGTGTCTGTGGAGGCTGCGGAGTGATCGGGATTGGGGTATTGGGAACTGGAATCGGTGATCCTGGATTCCAGACGATGGGCGGCATGCCGCCAGGATTATTGACTGGGAAATAACCCGGCTGTGGATAGCCATTTTGTGGAGATCCCGGCCCATAGCCGATTGGCGCATATCGATTGCCCTGGTACGGGGCGCAGCCGGCGATCACAAGAGCACCGGCTGCGACCAGACAAGCTACCATCGAACGAGGGGTGCGGAGTCGCATGAGGAGGGAACCTGAGGAGGTGAGAGCCATTCCAAGAGAGGAACGGGAACCCTCACCTGGAGGGTTGTGAACGGACGGATGTGTGGGAAGACATCCGGGCTGAGAGCGGGGGTATAGTCGAAGGCGGTTCGGCAGAAACAGCCGACTTGACGGGCCGACTGGCGGTTTTTGCAGGTCTGGCGTGGTTTTAGACCAAGTCGCCACCTGATGGAATGAATACCTATCAATGCAAAACGAGGACCAGTCTCCGGTTACATAATGTCCCGTGGAGCCTGACCCTCGTTGATGCAAGATTTTCAATTTTCCGGGGCTGTCACGCAGCACCCATTACTTCGACGCTTTCGAAGTTGGAGAAGTTCTCTTCTGCATGGCTTCGTTCGCCTGCATCACATCCGTGAATCCCTTCAGATCGGTCCAGAGAGTTCCTTCTCCGGCGTAAAAGAGATCAAGCTGGATATCCTGAGGCAACCCGGTAGCGAAGACCCACTGGTTATAGGCTTTGCCCGAGCCGAAGGCGTCGACCGCCAGCTTGAAGAGTTCAGACTTGGCTTCCGCGCTGAGCTGCTTGACGCTGGCGGAAGCCTTGCCAAGGGTTACTGTCGCCTGGGCATCGAGTTCGGCAGTCTCGCGAGCGACGGTGGCAACCTGCTTGGCGGTTCCGGCCTTGGTCTCTTCGGCTTCCTTGGCACCTTCGGCAACCGCTTCGGCGACGAGCTTCATTGTCTCGGCCTTGATACGCTCGGTCTCCAGTTCCACCTTCTTCTCCGCTTCGCGCAGGAGACCTTCGGTGTGGGCAGTCAGCTGTTCTTGATCGCGGGTTAAAGTGAGTTCGTCCGCCAGGAAGCTCTGCTGGATGGGCTTACGGACCTCTTGGGGGATGTGGATGTTTCGCACGAAGCCGTGCAGCAGGGTGAGTTCCTTGTCTTTCAGGATTTTATGGAACGAGTTGGATACGTCATCCTGGAACTTGCGACGAGTCTCACCCACCAGTAGGTCGACCGCCCCGAGTGACGACCCCTTGTTGCGGCACAGACTCTCGATTTGTGGGACGACGACCTTGGACTCGACCGCATCGAGGTTGCCAAACTTGCGGATCACATCGGGGGCCTGGACAGGCATGATGCCCCAGACGGCGGTGAAGTCCATGTGGATCTTGAAGCCGTCGCTGGAGGGGAAGGTGATGCCGCCATCATCATCCATGACGGTCGGCTCACCACTGTCATCAAGGACCGGCACACCATCGCGGCTGACGAGGTTTGATTTGACTGACTTCTCGGTGTACCCAACGCCAATGATGTCGATCTGCTGTTCGCGGGGGTTCACGGGATACAGGCCGGGTTGCAGGACGTTGTCCTGGATGCCCTTAGTCGCTTTGGTCAAACTGTTGTCGGTCAGGTTCGTCACGACCCCGACGTACCCGGTGGGAATGCTGACCCACCCGGCGTGCTTGGTTTGCAAGCCCGAGGTCAGGGTCACTTCCTTAATCTTCTCCACTGTGTAGGCGTAGGTGTTGATGCGGTAGGTGCCGGGACCGAAGACCTTACGCAGTGTGCCTTTCTCCAGGGTCTCGTCGATCTCGCCATCGACGAGGAACTGTCCTTCCTTCAGGTCATTCCCCATTCGGCTGGTGACAACCGCGAGTTCACCCGGCTTGATCGTCGTGTCTTGGACGAGATTGGTTTCCCACCACCCGATAAAGAAGAAGTGTCGACCCGGTCCGCGCATCTCTTTGAGGATACCGACTTCCAGAGGATTCCCATTCGCGTCAATCTTGGCGAACTGCCCCGGTGACGCGACAGGACGTCGTCCGGGCAGGAACGGCAGCGGCGGTCCCTTGTACCGCACGACCAGACTCGAGCCTTGCGGGACGTAGACCCGGTTGAAGGTCCAGTGGAATAGTTCCAGGCCAAGAAACAGCAGGCACAAGGCCGAGAGCCCGAAGGCGATCAGGCCGCGTGAAGCACGGGGAGATGGGTTGTCAGTACTCATGAGTAACTCCCGAGGGGAGGAGGTGTGGTTTGATCGAAAGTCGAAAGATCGGTCCGGGCGGGCGAAGCTTCTGCTGAGCCGCGATTGGCGAAACAACGTCCAATCATGCTCGCGGCTCGGCAGAAGCGTCGCCCGCTCGTTCGTCGCCCTTAGGGGGTTGTCGTCGCTGGCGTGACGGGAGCGACTGGATCTGCGGGGCTGGACTTCGGTTTCGCGTCCTTAGAACTCGCATCCGCGAAGTCTTCGAAGATCTTCATGATCGGGCTGTCTGCGGTGTTGACCATGATCTTGCGGTATGACGAAGCGAGCTTCTGGTAGAGCACAAACTGGGCGTAGGCTTGACCGTCTCCGCTAAAGGACTCGACCGCCTTCTTCCAGCCTGCGGATTCCGCTTCATTCTCGAACCGAATTACATCCGCAGCAGCCTTGCCTGTGGCTTCGATCGCAGCGGCCTCGTCCTTGGACGCATCGAGTTCCAACTGGGCCACTGCCAGCTTTTCTTTGGCCTTGGTCAGGGCGACCTGTTGTTCCTGCTTGGCCTTAGTCGTGACCTTGACGACATCCTGTTCGGCGGAGACGAGGGCTTGCTTCTGAGTCACCATCTCCTTCTCGACGGCCAGCTTGCGTTCCGATTCCTGCTGAAGAATCTGCTGCTTGTATTGCAGCTCCTGCTGCTTGGCGATTTCGCGTTCACGGACCGGAGTCGCGATCTGTTGCGGCGGGCGAATCTTCGTGATGAGGGATTGGATGACCTCGATCCCCAACGGCTGGCAGGCTTCCTTCATGGAGGTCTCGAAGGTTTCCTGGAATTTCGTTCGCGTCGTGCCCTGAATGAAATCGCGGCCCGAGGAACTGGAGCCTTGGAGGCGGCAAAAGCTGCGGGCGTTCGGCATGATGACGGTGCGCACGATCTCCTCATCAACGGCATCCCCGTTGGTCATCTGGTTGAAGAGGACGTAGACCTCAGCGGCCTTTTCGGGATTGATACGGAACTCGACGATCCCATCGAGGCTGACCCAGAAGCCGTCCTTCGAGGGGAAACCCATGTCCCCTTCCTCACCGATGTTGAAGCGTTGGCTGCGGCAATCGACCTTGTTAATACGAATCAGGTAGGGGTTGACCGGGTGCGTCCCTGGCTCTAGGGCGATCTTCTGGACACCGCGTTCACCGGGTTCGACGAGCAGCTCGTTGGGCAGCTTCGGCAGCGGTCCCGCCAAGTTGGTGACGACGCCCTTAAAGCCCGCCTCGATGGTCACTGGCTCAGCTTCTTCGATCGCGTAAAGGTATGGATTGAGTGGATATCGACCGGGGTTGAGGATGCCGGGCATGATCCCCTTGGTCGTGGCGTCCCCCTTTTCGTCCACTCGGGCAAGGAATTCGCCATAGCCCAAGTCCTTGCCAGTCAGGCTGATTTTGACCCCAATCTTGCCCGAGGGGATCTCTGCCTGCGGCTTCACTTCCCAAGTCCACGAGTAGGGGTTGTAGAAGTAGCGACCTTCAGTCAGGACCATCCGCTGGACCCCTTTATACTCTTCCGAGGGGGCCACTTCGTCACCGTTGGGGATGTCCTTCCCAATCTTATGGATCAGGATCGCCATCTCGCCTTGCCCGACATCGATGCGGAAGCTGGAATAGATCATCCAGCTGCTCGCGAGGAGCATGAATATCAAAAACAGCACCAACGGAGCCGCCAAGCCAGCGGACCGCCGCTCTCCACGTTTGGGAAAGGTTGGGAAGTTGGACATACCGCAATCTCCATCCGCGACGATGCATTAGCTGCCAAGTTCCCGACAGGAACCGGCAGACTCACCTGCTTGTTGAATGAAACGCAAAAAGCAGCGATCCGGATCACGGGATGTTGCACAATCTCAAGGTGATCGTAACAACCCGTATACGGCGCAGCCTTTGCGCAGTCTCTCCGAGAGTCTGAATCGCCAGAATCCGAGGGATTTCAGGAGTCGAGACTTGGGATGCGGAGTGTCTTTTCAGCGAAAGACTCAACCAGCACTACCGGATTGGAATACGTGGAATAACCGGACATCGGGTTGACCTTGTCGTCGGTTTAACACTTACTGCGGATTGATACTGCCTTCGGTCAGACCGGCTTCCATCAGTCGAGCGATGGCGAGCGAGTCCGAGTCTCCCTGCTGCTTCAGTTGAACGATGATCTTCTCACGCCGCTCCGGGGGATGGTTCTGGCTCAGCTTCCACTTTCCCTGAATCGTTTCGATCGGTATTCGAAAACCGACGATCTGGTCGAGCATGCGGTCTTCGAACTGAGTATTCGGCTCGGGCATCGACCATGGAGTAGGCATCGCACTCTCATAGACTGTTACGGTGCGTCGCGTGAGCAGCCGCAGCTGCTCACGGTCCGAGATTATCTCAACCCGCCCATAGGCATGGACAGCGACATAGTTCCATGTTGGGACCACATTCTCGGCCTGATACCAGGATGGAGAGATGTAACGATGAGGGCCGGAAAAGATCGCCAACACCGACTGTTGTCCAAATGTTACCCATTGCGGATTCGCACGGGCCAGATGTCCAATCAAGGTTCCATGTGCCCCATCCAGTGGATCGAGCAATAGTGGCAGATGCGTGGCAACCGGCTCTGTCGCAGCTTGGGAGATTAGCAAGGCGAAGCTGTACTGCCTGATCAATTCATAGAGGCGATCCAGCACCGGACAGTCAAATGCTCGGGGGACGTACATGGATGTCGGTCAGTCGGGTTATAAACTCGCACGGGCTGGTGCTAGCAGCACTGGCATGAGAGATGAAGTGGGCGAGGCTGGATGGATTTCAGCCCTGACAGAGAGGGGATCAGATCAGGACTGATTCGGAACTCGACTGGGAGTCATTGAAGTGGGTGAACCACGATTCTTGAGGGGTCAAAACAGGTCTTGACCCTCGTTCAGGGCGAGGTCGAATTGGTAGACATATCTCCCAAGCCAACTTGGGTGATCGCAGCATCAGACTCACCAACGAACGAGGGACATTCCCCCGACAGATCTCGTGCGAGAACTATTCTCCGACCAGCATCCACCGCTTGGAATCGGCATCACGCTGAAAACTTTCACCGTGAAACAGGCACTGGTACATGACGTTTTTGAACTTTTCGGCCTTCGAGCGATAGCCAGTGGCTTCAATGTTCGTAATCAGCTCGTCAATCGTCAGGCCCTTCTTGGCCTTTTGCAGCTCTTCGACCACGTGAGCCTTCAACGACTTCTGTCCCTTGATACGTGGACCGCGACGGCCCTTGCCGGAGCCCTTCGGACGACCGCGACGACGTGGCCCCTCTTCTCCGGGAGCGTCGCTGCCAGCCAGGCCGCGAATCTGCTCATCCAGGCTGCTCAATTCCAATCGCAGCTTATCACGCTTTACGACCAAGTCTTCCAACTTGGACTTCTTGGCCATCAACACTTTTTCCAACTGCGACACTGTCAAATCACGCAATGCAGACGCTTTAGCCATTGATCCCCTGACTCCGAACCTTTAGTGACGATTTAGGAATTTCTTCCTCGGCCCACACTTATACGTTATGATTCACAACCCAGCATGACAAGTCTCATGAGGGTTTTCCAAGCAATATTCTCATATTCCGAGAGTGGTACGCAGGCGGGGTTATTGATGCCATAAGTCAACTTCAAGCTGCCAGTCATAAAGCGATCTCTTAGTGAGACTATAGCCGCTGTCACGGAGAGATCGATCATGCAGCCCTGCGTCCAGACTCCTCGTGTGTGGTAGTCGTCTCCCCACGAAACTCAGGCATCGTGGCATGCCCCGCAGCGGAAACGCCGTCCCGTCGAATCACTTTCCCAACTGTCATTGCGAGAATCTTCAAATCGAGAATCAGCGAAACTTGATCTACATACTCGACGTCGTACGAAAACTTCTCGGGCCAAGACAACGCGTTACGTCCGTTAATTTGTGCCCAGCCGGTGACACCGGGAAGGACATCGTGGCGGCGTGATTGCTCAGCTGTGTAGAGCGGCAGATATCGAGTGAGCAACGGTCGTGGCCCAACCAGGCTCATCTCTCCGCGAATCACATTCCATAATTCCGGCAATTCATCCAGGCTGGAAGCTCGCAAGAAACGCCCGAATGTGGTCAGTCGAATCTCGTCCGAAAGCAACTCGCCTCGATCATCTCGGGAATCAGTCATGGAGCGAAATTTAACCATCCAGAATGGTCGTCCCTGGAGCCCTGGACGCTCTTGGGAAAACAGTACAGGACTGCCCAATCGCCAGCGAACCAGGATTGCCAGAACTCCCAGCAGCGGAGTAAGGATGATCGCCAGCGGAAGAGCGATTGCCAGATCGAGACAGCGTTTTCCGTAGCGTTGATAGAACGTGGCGGTGGGCATAGTAGTTAGCGGTCGGTGGTGAGTGGATGCTCACCGGTTGCGACCGGTGGGCTTGTGAGGAGCGATGACTCTCAATTTACGCGGCCGCTCGACTGTTCTCGCGAGAGGTCAGTTCCGGAAGAGGCAGCCCACATCGTCGCAGTTCGTTTGTGTACAGGTCGGTCAACGATTGCCAGATAACTTCGCGTCGAAATTCTGTCTGGACACGATGTTGAGCCTGCTGTCCGTGTCGAGTCAGCAGCAGCGGATCATGCAGATAGCTCCGCACAGCGCCGACTAACCCCTTCACGTCTCCCACGGGGACCAGAGTTCCCGTCTGTCCATGCAGGACGGCATCCACGGTCCCTGTCGCCGCAAAGCCCGCTGTGGGACGGCCACTGGCAGCTGCTTCGAGTGGAACGTTCGGCAGGCCTTCACGGTGCGAAGGGAAGACCAGCAGATCGAAAGCGGAGTAGTAAGCCGCAGTGTCGTTGACAAACCCTGTGATATGGACGCGAGGATTCGACCAGATTTCATCCCGTAGGCGAGCGCTCACTGCGTCGCCTTCTTCGAAACCACCGACGAGCAATAGATGCAAATTGGGGATGTCCTTTTCCAGTGCTTGAAAAACGGCCAGAAGCTCAGCGACCCCCTTGTCTCGCGTGAGCCGACCCACAAACCCGATGACCGGAGCCCCGTGCGGAATGCCCATAGACTGTCGAATCGCTTGGGCCTCCTGACAACGGGCTGCGGTCGAGTCGAATCGTGCCGCATCGACTCCGTTCGAGGATCCACCTCCCAACACGACCGCTTGACTGGCGGTTCCTAAGCGGTTTCGAAGGAAGGCATTACGCAGGCTGGGACTGACGCAGACCACTTTATGAGCACAACGCGCAGCGACTCGTTCGGTGGTCGTCAGCAGCAAGCGTCGGGAGCCAGTGGCAGTCTCCATTCGAAGGCCGCGTAGCGTGTAAATCCGAATCGGGACGCGTGCCCAAGTCGCAGCCAGCATTCCCAGCAGACCCGCCTTGGGAGTTCCGGCATTCACAATGTCAGGCTTTAAGTCTCGCAGAACTTGGGTGAGCTGACGTAGAGACTTCCAGTCCTGCGCGGGGGTGATTTCCCGCGTCATCGGGACAGGGATGACACGCACTCCTTCCCGATCCGCTGCCTGATCCAGATCCGCCCCCGGCCCGGCGATCAACGTGACGTCGAAACCCTGTTGCCGAAGAAAGCCCAACTGTCCTGTCATCAGGACTCGCGTGGTCAGCGGATCAGTGGCCAGGCAGACGACTTTGGGAGGGCGATTGAACTGTGGCATCGGGAAAGCTCAAGCGAAGTGGGATCAGGAGGGGCAGGGCTATGACTCCGTCAGGCTGCCCTGCGCAGAGAGACTTGTGGGATCTGGCTTGAACCAGCTCCCTCGCGCTGCCAAGCCTGGAACATCAAGATCGGCCACAGCTGGGTAATGCGGTTAGCTCGTCCCGACTTATGCTCTTCCCACACTTGTCGAACGTGGCCAGTGCGGAAGAGTCCCTGGTCGGCCAGAAGGCGAGGCTCGAGTAGGCTTTCGGCCCAGTCGAGCAGTGGCCCGCGGACCCAGCGGTCGATCGGGATTCCAAACCCTTGCTTGGGGCGATCGGTCAATGATGTGGGAACGTACCTGGCCAGCAGGTGGCGAAGGATCATCTTTCCCTGTCCTGACTGCATCAGCATCGATTGTGGCAATCGGCAGGCGAACTCGGAAATGCGGTGGTCCAAAAACGGTGCGCGAGCTTCCAGGCTGACCGCCATCGTGGCCCTGTCGACTTTCACAAGGATGTCATCCGGCAGGTAGGTCATCGTGTCGAGTGCCATCATCCGTCGGAGCGGCGCGAGCCCGCCGAACTGTCGGGGAAGTTCTTCAAAAGCCGAGGTCGCGATCGACTGGGAGTCGACCGCCAGCAAGGGATCTTTCCAGGCGGAGACCAGCAGCCGGTAGGCAGCCTCGAACGATTTGGCACCGAGGAGTTCCGAAGTCCAGAAAACCCGGCGCATCAGGCTGCGGCTGCTGGCCGACTGGACACCAGGAACCAGGCCAAGAGCCCAGGAGGCTCCTTGTCGCAGGAACCCCGGAATGCTTTCGAGTTTTGCGAACTGGAGGCCCCGGACATAGCGGGAGTAGCCCCCGAAAATCTCGTCACCCGCGTCTCCGGACAGACTGACGGTCACGTGCTGGCGTGCCATCTTCGCGACGAGATACGTAGGAATCTGGGATGAGTCAGCAAATGGCTCGTCGAACATCGCGGGCAGAAGTGGGACAACATTCAGTGCGTCCTGGGCAGTGACGTACAGTTCCGTATGTTCTGTTCCCAAATGCTTGGCGACTGCCTTGGCGTGAGGGGCCTCGTCGAATTCCTTCTCATGAAAGCCGACGCTAAATGACCGCACTCGCTGTGATTTGCGAGACTGCATGAGCGCGACGATGAGCGACGAGTCGAGACCTCCCGACAGGAATGCACCGAGTGGGACATCGGAGATCATCTGCTCTTCGATCGTCCGCTGCATGATCGCTTCGAGCTGATTCACGGCTTCGTCCATCGATCCTGTGAACGGATCGCTTTGACCGTGTTGCAGGGTGTCGATAAATGACCAGTACGGTTGTGGCGCGGGCAGTTGCTTCTGCTTTAATTGACTGAGAGTGACCGTCAGGATCGTGCCGGGAGTCAGTTTTTGTATCTGCTGAAATATCGAGTACGGGGCGGGCATGTAATTGTGACGCAGATACAGCGCCAGCGATTGTCGGTCGATCTGTCCGTCAAAGCTGGGGTGCTGTCTCAGTGCTTTGAGCTCGGACCCGAACAGGAATGTCCCGCGTCCAAACCCGTAGTACAACGGCTTCTCGCCAAAACGGTCTCGGCACAGTGAGAGCGTTTGCTCGTGACGGTCCCACAGGGCAATGGCAAACATGCCGACACAGCGCTGGATCGTGGCGGCCAGCCCCCAATGATCGATTCCGGCGAGCAGGACTTCGGTGTCGGAGTGTCCTCGGAAAGGGATCTCGCCGACCTCGCTTTGGAGCTGAGCGCGAACTTCCTCCGAGTTGTAGATCTCTCCGTTGAAAGTGATCACGTATCGCTGGCTGGCCGACTCCATCGGCTGATGCCCGGCGACTGTCAGATCGCGAATCGCCAGTCGACGAAAGCCGAGTGCGACCTGTGACTGCGGGTCGACGAAAATTCCTTCGGCGTCCGGGCCGCGATGCACGATCGCTCCAGACATCTTCCGAACGGTCTGTTGCATGTTGTCGAGCGTTAAGGAACGCGGATCGAGATGAACGAACCCAACAAAACCGCACATAAGGATCTCCTGGGAGGCGAGGCGACAACGTTCAGCATTCACCGATTCGCCAGCGGGGGCTCATCGAAGCATCTGGAATTCTGAACTGACGACTTCCTCCGACTGATTGACTGAACGGGCAAGTTCCTACGCGGCTGCGGGAACTGTCTGAACACTCCCGGCGAGTTCAAGAAACAGCTGCTCGTACTCGGCGACGATCCGCTGCCAGTGGTACTGTTCGATGAGTCGAGTCCGTGCGGCGTCTGGCGGACGCAAAAACCACTCGTTTTTCCACGGAGTGAGCGATGAGACCCACCGCTCCGACAAGCCGAGTGAATTGAGAACTTCGCATGTCCCGCCGGGATGTTCGAGTGCAATGACGGGGCACTGTGAGGCCACGGCCTCGAGCAACACATTCGGCAATGACTCGGATCGCGAGGACAACACAAACAGATCGGCATGCGACATCCAGCGAGCGACATCCGACTGGTAGCCAGGCAGGAAGACGCTTTCACCGACTCCGAGGTCATTGGCCAGTTGCGTCAGGGGGCCGCGTTCTGCTCCTTCGCCAACGATCCAAAGCTGGGCACCGGGATGAGATCGCTTTAATGAGGGGAGGGCTTTGATTGCGCGATCAAAGCCTTTCTCAGGTCCGAGTCGGCCGACGCTGAGTAAGTGCGGTCCTGGCCCGGCGGGGAATGGACTGGAACCGGCTGCCAGTGCGAGTTGGACTTGCTGTTCAATCTCGACCGGGTTGGCAATCCGCTTGAGCCTTTTCTGCGGGACGGAGAACAGCTCGCTTATCTCGTGCAACGCGAATTCTGATTGCCCAATGACACAATCCGCCTGTCGATACGCCGCAGCCATGACGGGCTGAAGCAAGCGGCCAGCTTTCCAGATGGCGAGTGAATTCGCAAGTACGCCTGTCTCGCGAATCACGAGGCGGGTCCGCTTCGGAAATAACGGGCTCAGAACGCCAGCCATTGCGTTTAAGTGTGTGGCGGCAGTGAGCAGGATGTCGGGCTGGAGCTTGCGAATCAATCGCAGGAGCGGCAACGCGGCCTGCGAGACACGAGAGCAATCGAGTGAGTGGCGGGTGACATCGGCTGGCTGGTCGGCACCGAGTGGTCCCTCATTCTGGATGGCGACGAGGTGGATTTCGAATTGCTCGCGCGACAGACGCCGGGCCAAGGTCGTCATCACGCGCTCTGCTCCACCGCTGCGATAGCTGGGAATCGCCAGCAGCACTCGCAATCGCGTGGGTGCCTGGGAAGTGTGATCAGTCGATTTCAGCCAGCCGAACATGGGATCCTTCCCGGTCTCGCAGCGAGCTCAGCTCGCCTTTGCCAATTGAACTCGGGGAGGATACGACATTTTGGAAGTTCCCAGAACAGCATTTATAGCGTGTGCGGGTTGCGGGGCGTTCAGCACCGCTCGTCCCGAGGTAATCGCCATCATCAGCAGCAGGCTTTTGTCTTCGAGCAGGTTGTGTGAGAAGAAGCTTTCCGCGAAGAGAAACACGGCCACTGTGATGCATTCTTTGGACTCGAAAGTTCGACCGATGCGATACAACATGTAAACCAAAAGCACGTACGCCAGCAGCCCGGGAAGTCCGTTATCGACCCAGCGGGTCAGGAACATGTTGTGCGATCCGTCGTCCGCTCCCATGGTGAAACCAGTTCCCCACCCCAGAATGGGCCGCTCTTGAATCATGTCCAGGTAATCGTAGACCAGGATGACTCGCGAGTCCTCGCGGGTGTCCATGGCATCGAGTTCGCCAGAAAAAAGATTGGCCCGTGAGTGGGAGCCTCCCAGCATTGGCAAGATCTGCTTGGCGGCATCTGCCGCGATCAGTGCATAACCTCCACAGCTGAAAGCCAGCCCTCCGAGAACGACGACTGTTCCCATGCCATTGCGACGCACACACAAACGCACATAGAGCATGCCGACGATGCCCAGCACGAGGATGCCCGAACGAGACAGCGTCATAAACACACCAACAAAGGCAACGAGGCACCAGCCGCACGTGTTCAGCGATAGCTGGGGGCGCTTCCAGTCCAAGACACCAATCAGCAGCATCACAGTCAGTGCCGCTCCTCGATTGGGGTTCACGCCGAAGCCCGCTGCTCGAGTGTCCATAATCGAGAACGTCCCCGGATAACGAGCGTCTATCAGAATGCTCATCACGAGTGCGACCATCGCCAGTCCGCAGACCGCCCTCCAGTTGGAAGCCGATGCGAAGATCACCGAAAGTGGCAACGCCAAAAAAAATACCAGGAAGTCGATCGACGGGAAGAGGACATATTTCCAGCCCTCTGACAGATTGGCATCAGGCAGAGCGGACCCCACGAGTGCGAATCCAGCAATCATCCCAAAGGCCAGGATTGCTCCCCCACTTCCCTTAAGAACACGGCCGATACGACCGGGTGCGAGATACCAGGTGGCCACTGAGATGGCTGCCAATCCGGCCAGCAGGGGGTAGACAGGAGCAAATCGAATTCGCTCCTGCAGGAGCATGCAGACATCAATCTGGCAAAGGTAAATCACCAGAAAGGCGCTGATCGCTAACCCGGAGAATGTCAGTCGGTCAGCTCCCGCATCAAATGCAGGAATTGAATTTTCGATTTCAGGTGCTGACAGTCCCACGTTGGCACATCCTTGAGATCTCGACGGTAATCGAAACGCATTGCAACAGGGGGCTCAGGCAGCCTGGGCCTCGACGCGAACATTTGGAACCGGAAGTTGGCACCCACATTCGACCAGCAAGTCGTTCCACATTTGCAGAACCGCTCCCATCGACAATCGATCTCGAAGATGCAGTGCTGACTGCCCCAGGCGACTTCGGAGGTCAGGGTCCAGTAGCAGTCTTTCCAGTGCGGATGCGAGGGCATCGGCATCATCCACAGGCACCAGAATTCCATTTCGCCCCTGCTCGATGAGTTCAGAGGGGCCTGATGCACAATCCGTCGAAACGACAGCCAGTCCGCTCGCCATCGCTTCGACCAGGGCGTTGGGAAACCCCTCGAATCGGGAAGCCAAGACAAACACTCCCGCTTCGGAGAGCTGTTGCATGACATCGTGTCGGCGACCAGGCATCTCCACGCGATCCCTGAGTCCCAGCTCGGATGCGAGCTGCTCCAGTCGCGGCCGTTCGGGGCCTTCTCCAAGAATCCTGAGCGTCCAACTCGGGTGTCGACTCGCGATTTTTGAGAACGCGACGAGCAGCGAGTCGAATCCTTTTTCCGGACCAAGTCGCCCGACTGCCAGGATCGTCGCGCGCGATGGCCCTGCCACGCGAACGACATCGCTGGGCACTGGATTCGGAATCACTCGAGTGCGCGCTCGTGGAAAAAGGCGTTTTGACCAGCCGCAGACTTTTTCCGTCTGGACAACAATGGCTGCAGCTGAGGGGTAAATCATGCGCCGCAACAGCTCCCAGATTCGACCAGGGGAGTACATCTCGGGGTCGGTTCGTTCCGACGCGATCACAGGAGTCTTGAGTCCTAGCGATGCGATGAGAGTCACTACGCAGGTGCGATCTGTAAAGCTGATGACCGCATCGGGCCGACTCTCGCGAATCACTGATCGCAGCCAGAGGGCGCGGACCACGGGGCCAGGCCAAAGCGACCGACGAGAGCCTGTCTCGTCTCGCAGAGACCGTCGCTGGATAGAACCACTTAATGTGTAAAAGTCACCCGTACGTCCATCGAATGTCGCCAGTGTGACCAGAACTCCCGAAGCAATCCACGCCTCGGCCAGCCGGGCCAGCACACGTTCGGCCCCGCCACCACCGAACGAACTAATCACGAGGAGCAGGTGCATGGGACGAGCAGAGTCTGTCGAGGACGGGATAACAGTCAGGCGGCGAGTCGCGAGGTTTGCGGTTCAGATTCGGAGGCTTTGTCTATCTCCAACTGGTCTTGAATCTTACGTCGCAGTGCCACCCGGATCGCGGCGGAAAAGTAACAAGCGGCTCCGACGTAGACAAGAGCAGTCGACAAGGCGATCCCCGTCACACCGAGGGGGACCATCAGCACGTAATTCATGGCGACGTTCACGCTCAGGTTCAGGCATCCTCCAATGAAAATCGCGGCATTCATCCGAAGGGCGACAGCCAGTCGCACCATGAGGATACCCCAGAGGTAGAACGGCAGCTGGAACGCATACATGGCTTGCACCGCTGCCACCTGCATGGCCGATTCGGGGGAGAACTTGCCCCTCTCGAATGTCAGGCTCACAATCTGCTGAGAGAAGACAACCAGGGCGACCGTGGCTGGCACTGAAATCATGAATGAAATGAGTACTGATCGGCGAGCGAGTGTTTGCAGCTCCGCCCATTTGTGTTCATTGACGAGGCGTACCAAGTGTGGGAACACGACCTGGCTGATCGGGATCGAGAGGACTCCGAATACCATTCCGACGATGCGGTTCCCGTACTTCAATTCCGAAATACTCCCCTCGCCCAGCATCGAGGCCATTGATTGGTCGACCACCTCTGTTCCGAAGTGGAGAGCTGTCCCGGCCACGAGAGGCAAGCTCATGAACAGGATTTCAGAGTGGGTTTGAGTCCATCCGGCGTATCGTGGACCCAGTGGCAGGCCTTGCGCATGCATCGACCGCCCCAGGTTGAGCAGGTCAAGCACCGCACCGAGTGTGAGTCCCAGCACCAGTGCATCGACCCCTGAGAGTCCTCCCGCCGAGAGCAGGCAGCCCGCGACGGCAATCGAAATGAGGCCGGGGGAGACAGCCGATGCGACGAATCGCCCCTCGGAATTCAACAGGCTGGACCAGAACACGGTCAGGCCAGAAATTGCCGAGTACGGGGCGAGTAGCCAGAGCATACGGGACGCAGATCGCCCGAGTTCAGGCGTGAATCCGGGGCTGAGGACCGGCAGGAGCACGGGGCCCAGCCAGGCGACCGCCATGGAAAACAGAATTGAAAACAGCACTCCCCAGAACATAGCGCCCGCAAACATTTTGCGACTGGCGTCCTCCCCGTGAATTGTCCGCTCTCGAACAACTGTCATCACGAGTGATGCGGACAAGTTCTGAAGAATGACGTTGATGCCCAGTGTGGGCAGCAGTGCAGCCACATGGAAGGCGTCCAGTGCCCCAGCGACCCCGATCGAGGAAGCGACAACCTGTTCCTTGAAGAAGCCGATGAGCTTGCAAGCCATGGTCAGGATGACCGTCAGCGCAGCTGCGCGGCCGAGCGATGAGTGCCACAACTTCGTCGCATGCGCAGTCGCCATCAGGCGATACTTCGCCCACGCCGATCGGATTCTCAACACCTGCGGATGCGACATGGGGGTGACTGACATCCCTTCAGCGAGCGGCGCGTTCTCAGCAGTCGTGATACGCTAGGCGGCCCGTGAAATTGCTGCGACCTCGCGGCGACGGGTGAACAGGAACTCGTTGCACCCCAGTCCTGCGCGGCAAGTCCGCAACCGAGCCATGTCGAATCCGCGATTATGATAGAAGTCGAACACCTCTTCTGGCGTCGACACCTCAAACGGGTAACCGCCAATCCAGTCCACCTGATCGTGCCACCAATTCATCCCTCGTAGGCTCGATTCCGAGTAGTTCCAGATGTTTCGGAAATACGCCACCGGGCGCCCTCGCAGGAGGTGAATTCCGAATGAGCGAATCTCCCGAGGAATCAGCACAGCGGTGACGTACGCGGTTCGCAGCCACGTGGGAATTGCGTTATACCCGCGCTTGATCCCGGTCCAGATGTCACTCCAGCGGCCCTGGTCGTTATAGAGAGCCAGGTGCAATGTGCCACCGGGGGCGACACACGGCACGACATTTGTCAGGCCCTTCCATTGCTGGCCGGTGTGATGCAAGACACCCCACGAGTACACGACATCCCATGTCCCCAGCGATGCCATGTACCCCGCATCGAGAGCATCTCCCCGTTCGACAACCCAGTTGGGATCGTCCGGAAAGAATCGGCGTTTGAGTTCGGCGGTACAGGCCACAGAATTGAGGTCGTAGTCCAAGCTGTGGACGCGAGCGCCCAGTCGCCGAGCTGCGAGCGAGAACAGTCCACTCCCGCTTCCGACATCAAGGAATGTGCGTCCCTCGAAGCTCTGCACTCCGTGCCATTTCTTCAGGGACTCGCAGGCTTGCAGAATGCGTCCCTCATTGAGGGTTGTGAGAAAGCGTGTCCAGTTCTCTCCAAACCCAAAGCGAACATCGCCCGCGGGGGTGGCATCTGTTGACAGGGAGCTGTCACTCGAATTTACCACAGCCAGTTCACTGCGGGGGCCAGCATCCATGTTGGTCGCCTTGGGAGAATCACAGGGTTCTTGGAATTGTCTTCGGGTGAGCCAGCGAGAAACCGCTCACCCTCACATTGCCTTGTGAACCTATCATTGATCGAATTCATGAGTCAATAGGGGTTCAGCATCCAGAGCTGACACAAGTCCAGCTGTGCAAGTCGTTTGCCACAACCCTGAAGTCTCGGTGCCGTTGTTTCTAGAAGGGGTGCGCGAACTGCTCGCTCTCCAGCATCCCGCATGAGTCCACCAAATTTGACGAGGCCAAAACGCAATCGTCAGGGACTGGGCGTGCATCTTGATTTTGGCTTGATCAACGACATCACTCGACGAATTCATCTGTTCCCGGACCGAGATCCCCGCAACAATAGTGAGGAGGAGTCTCAGCCATGATGCGTGGAATTGATCGTGATCTGAAACGGTTCAACGAGATCGTCCGCGGTAAGATTCGCAAGGATCTGAAGCAGTTCGTGAACCACGGCGAGATGATCGGCAGAAAAGGCCGTGAGACCGTGAGCATTCCGGTTCCCAGCATCGACATCCCTCATTTCGTGCATGGCGATAAGGGTTCCGCAGGAGCATCCCAGGGAGATGGCGAGGTCGGTCAGACTCTGGGCCCCGGGCAGGATCCCAGTGGGCAAGGTCAAGCGGGTGGCGACCCCGGCCAGCATCTTCGGGAAGTCGAGATCTCGATTGCGGAACTCGCCGAAATGCTCGGTGAAGAACTCGAACTTCCCCACATCGAGCCCAAGGGCCAAGACTCGATCAGTTCACGCAAGGATCGCTACAAGACGGTCAGCCGCCACGGTCCCAACTCGCTCCGGCACTTTAAGCGGACGTACAAAGAGGCCCTCAAGCGCCAAGTCGCCACTGGTCTCTATAACCCCCTCGACCCGGTCATTATCCCGACCAAAGAGGATGAACGCTTCCGGAGCTGGAAGACCGAGTCCTTGCCGCAGGCCAACGCGGCAATCATCTACATCATGGATGTCTCGGGCTCGATGACCGATGACCAGAAGGCGATCGTTCGGGCCGAGTCGTTCTGGATCGATGCCTGGCTCCAAAATCAATACGACGGCATTCAGCGGAGGTACATCGTCCATGATGCCGTCGCTCACGAAGTCGACGAAGACACGTTTTATCGAGTCAAGGAGTCGGGCGGGACGCGGATCTCGTCGGCATATCAGAAGGCGATCCAGGTGATCGAACGCGACTTCCCGATCGCTGACTGGAACCTGTACCTGTTTCAGTTTTCGGATGGCGACAACTGGGGCGAGGACAGCAAGGAATGTCAGAAACTGCTAATCGATCATCTGCTGCCCGCCTGCAACCTGTTCTGCTACGGTCAGGTGCTGAGTCCGTATGGGTCGGGTGATTATCTCCGCGAACTGCGCAATCTGACCGACGCACATGAGAATCTGGTTCTCAGTGAGATCCCGAATCAGGCTGCAATCTATGACTCGATCAAGGTGTTTCTGGGTAAGGGGCGGTGAGCGAGCCACTTAGCGAATTGATTTGTGCTGGGCTGCAGGCCGGATCAACCGGTGACGGCTGGGGAGGTGTCTCCTATACTGCATGACTTGAAGACCGCTCTTCTCGCCCCAGCCCATGAGGAACACGCAATGGCCGCCCTGACGATCACTCCCGGACAAACTCGTATTGGTTGGATCGGGACGGGAGTGATGGGCAACAGCATGTGTGGCCACTTAATGAAGGCGGGTTTCGCAGCGACGATTTACTCCCGCACGAAGGAGAAATCGCAAGCTCTGCTTGATCAGGGTGCCAGGTGGGCAGCCAGCCCGAAAGAGGTGGCGGAGAAGTCCGATGTCATCTTTGCGATTGTGGGTTTCCCTCGCGATGTACGCGAGGTGTTTTTGGGAACGCAAGGGGCGCTGGCCGGATCGAAGGCGGGGAATGTCCTCGTCGACATGACCACCAGCGATCCCAGCTTGGCTGTGGAGATCTTCAATATCGCAAAGTCAAAGGGGGTCCACGCCATCGATGCCCCGGTTTCCGGTGGAGATGTCGGAGCCAAGAACGCCGCGCTTTCGATCATGATCGGCGGTGAGAAAGAAGTCATCGACGCCCTCAATCCGTGTTGGAACGCGATGGGTAAGACCATCATTCACCAGGGTGCAGCAGGAGCCGGACAGCACACGAAGATGGTCAACCAGGTCCTCATCTCGACGACCATGATCGGCGTCTGCGAAGCCTTGCTCTACGGATACAAGGCCGGGCTGAATCTGGAAACCGTCTTCAAGTCGGTCTCGACGGGAGCGGCGGGCAGCAAGTCGCTCGACAATCTGGGGCCACGCATCCTGGCCAACAACTTCGATCCCGGTTTCTATGTGGAACACTTCATCAAAGATATGGGGATTGCCCTGTCCGAAGCCAAGCGTATGGGCCTCTCGCTGCCGGGCCTCGCTCTCTCCGAACAGCTTTATTTGTCGGTGCAGGCCAAAGGATGGGAACGCTGCGGAACACACGCGCTGATGCTGGCCTTGGCCGAGATGTCGGGCATCGACTGGAAATCTCGGTAGTCGCTGCTCAACGCAGCAGTTTGAAAGACGCACTCAACGTAGGATTGAAACATGCCACGACCAGAATGGGCCAATTGGAATGGGGCCGAGATGCCCCTGTCGGATGTCCGCGTCTCGGTTCTCGACCGGGCGTACCTCTTCGGCGATGGCGTCTACGAGGTCTTCCGTGTCTACAACGGCCAGATGTTTCTCGATCGCCCGCACTTTGTACGGCTGCATGACTCGCTCGCCCAGCTGCGGATTGTGACCGATGTCGATCGGCTGGAACAACGGGTCCGCGACACACTGGCTCACAGTGGATTCCGCGAAGGACAGGTCTACCTGCAAGTCTCGCGTGGCGAGGCCCCGCGCTCTCACGCCTTCCCGAATCCGGCTGTGACTCCGAACGAGCTGATCTACGTTCGTGAATACGACAAGGACCCGTATGCCGAGTCTCGCGAAGCTGGCATCCGAGCGTTGATCGTGCCCGACCTGCGTTGGAAGCGGTGCGATATCAAGTCGCTCAATCTGCTCGGGAATGTTCTCGCCTCGCAAGCCGCAGCTGAGGCGAATTGCGATGAGGCCATCATGGTCGCCGAGGGCGGCACCATCACGGAGGGCTCGCACTCGACCGTGTTCGGCGTGCGGAACGGGGCACTGCTGACAGCCCCCCTCGACTCCAACATTCTGCCAGGGATCACGCGTAAGCTAGTGCTGGAACTGGCCGATCGCTGCGGCATTCGCGTGGAGGAACATCCATTCACGCTGACTTCACTGAACACGCTCGATGAGCTCTTCGTGACGAGTACGATCGCGGAGGTTCTGCCCATTGTGGAAATCGATTCGCACACCTGGAAAACGGCGAGTCCCGGACCAGTGACTCGCCAGTTGCAAGTGGCCTACCGCGAGAATGTATTGCTGGTGTGTGGAGGATAGCTAGAGAACGGTGTTTTGAGCGGCGACGGTTGGCTCCGTTTGCTGACTCCCGTTAGCATCTGCACCTCCTGTCCGGGGATGACGCTCCGGAGTTCCTCGTTTCGGTGGCTGCATTCTCCGTGTCTCACTTTCAATTTACGCTGCAAGGGACTGACTCTCGCACAGCTGGTCGAATCGGCCTGTGGCAGACTCCGCATGGAATCGTCGAGACTCCCGCTTTTATGCCGGTCGGAACCAAAGCGACCGTCAAAGGGGTCTGGCCGGAACAGCTGCGGAAAATTGGTGTCCAGAAGGTCTTGGCAAATACCTATCACCTGGCACTGCGGCCTGGAGCGGAGGTCGTTCGCGATTTGGGCGGACTGCACCGGATGATGAACTGGGATGGCCCGATTCTGACGGACAGCGGCGGGTTTCAGGTTTTCAGCCTCGCAGAATTGCGCCAGATTGATGACACCCAAGTCGTCTTCAAATCGCACATCGATGGCAGCCTGTTGCAGCTGTCACCCGAGAAAGCAGTGTCCATCCAAGAGGATCTGGGGGCTGACTGTATTATGTGCCTCGATGAATGTCCTCCGCATGATGTCTCGCGAGAACGCATTCGGCAGGCGGTCGAGCGGACGACGGCTTGGGCTCGCAGGTGCCGGGATGCTCAGAAGCGAACGGATCAGGCGTTGTTTGGGATTGTGCAGGGCGGAACCGACCGCGGGCTGCGAGAACTTTCGGCGCAGGGGCTGCTCCCGATTGAATTTCCCGGGTACGCGATCGGTGGGCTGAGCGTCGGCGAAAAGCCGTCCGAGATGTACGACACGCTCGACTTCACCGTTCCTCTGTTGCCGACCGAGAAGCCCCGCTATTTGATGGGGGTGGGACGCCCGATCGATATCATCGAGGCGGTCTGTCGCGGCGTCGACTTATTCGATTGCGTTATGCCGACCCGGAATGCTCGCAACGCAACTGCATTCACGAGTGTGGGTTCCGTCAAACTCCGAAATAAAAAACACATGCGGGACACGTCACCCCTCGATCCGGAGTGCGATTGTCCAACCTGCACGCAATTCAGCCGAGGTTATTTGCGGCATCTGTTCCAGTCGGGAGAGATGCTCGGCCCGATGCTGCTCTCTGTCCACAATTTGGCGTACTACCAGCGGATCGTGAGGGAGCTGCGGGCGGCAATTCGGCAGAATCGATTGACCGAATATCGCGAGACCTTCATCCGCAGTCTTGAATCGTCTCCCGGTCAGGCTTAGAGTGTGAGTGATCCGCCGGAACATTCTCTCTCTTCTTTCGTTATGGCGGAATTCCTCGGGAGTTTCTTCCGAGTCGTTGTCACTGTTTTTTGAGGCCCATTGGATTCAGAGTGGTCGCCCGTTCGGGTCGACTCAAGGAGTCAGCATCTCGATGTCCGCAGAACCCGTCATTGAAATCCGCAACCTCACGAAGATCTATCGCGACTTCTGGGGCCGGGCCAAAGTTAAAGCTGTCAACTCACTGAGTCTGGAGGTCAAGAAGGGTGAGATCTTCGGCTTGCTGGGCCCCAACGGCTCCGGCAAGACAACCACCCTCAAAATGCTGCTGGGGCTGCTGTTTCCCACCGAAGGGGAGATCAAAATCCTCGGGAAGCAGGCCCATGATGTGAGCAAGAATGAGCGCATCGGGTATCTGCCCGAAGAGTCGTATCTGTATCGTTTTTTGAACGCTGACGAGACACTCGATTTCTACGGCCAGCTGTTCAACATGTCGTCGGCTCTTCGCAAGGAGCGGCGTGACAAGCTGATCGAGATGGTCGGCTTGCAGGGAGCCCGCCGTCGTCAGTTGAAAGAATATTCGAAGGGGATGACCCGCCGAATTGGTCTGGCACAGGCTCTGATTAATGATCCCGAACTGGTGATCCTGGATGAGCCCACCAGCGGCATGGACCCTCTGGGAACGCGAGAAGTCAAGGACTTGATCCTGAAGCTGCGAGATGAAGGGAAGACCGTTGTCATGTCGAGCCACTTGTTGGCCGACGTGCAGGACGTGTGCGACCGAATTGCAATCATGTACGGCGGCGAACTCAAGGTGTTGGGCAGTGTGAAAGACCTGCTCGAATCCAAGGGCGAGACCCAGCTGATCACCTCGAAGCTGGAGCCAGCTGCGATGGCAGAGGTGGAAGCAGTGCTGAAGAAGCATGGAGCCAAACTCCAGAGCAGTTCTTCTCCCACGGCGAGTCTGGAAGAGTTGTTCCTGCGAACCGTCGAGGAGAGCAAGGCTCGTCCTGGTCGACGATACGCACCTGGCGAAACGCCGAAGGCGTAATTCGCTGTGGGCGTGTTTGTCAGGGGGGGGGGCCGCTTGGGACTCCCCTACTTTCGGTGCAGACTGGCTTGCGAGTTGTCGGTTCAGGAAACGTTCTCTTATTCGTTCCGTTTCCGCCTGAGTTGACGACGAGATTGGCCCGCCTGCGAGTTCATACCTGTTATTCAGAAAGGGATCGAATCGAACATGCCATTCGATACCACAAATCCGATTTTTCGGCACCCCGCGGTGCAATGGCTGATTGTCGTCTGCGTCCTGTCGCTCATCGGCGTCTTTGTTGGTTCCGTTTCCAGCTGGATCGGCAATGGAACCCGAGGACTCAAGAGTTTTTGCGGGGTTGTCGGGCGAGGATTCGGCGACCTGTTGCTGGTCACTCCTCGTCGCATCTCTGCGATTGCGACTCTCACGACACGTGAATCGATCCGCCGCAAGGCGCTGTGGGTCGGTGCGGTGTTTTTGGTGCTGTTCATGTTTGCGAGCTGGTTCATTGGCGATACCAGTGAAACGACTCCGGCCAAGCCTTACATCAGCTTCGTGATGACGACAATCCGCTGGATGTTGCTTCCAGTGGCTGTGCTGCTGGCATGCTGGGGCTTGCCAGCGGATATCCGTGACCGATCACTGCATACTGTGGTGACCAAACCGGTGCGTCGTAGTGAAGTCGTGCTCGGCCGAATTGGTGGATATGTGTTTGTCGTGACGGTTCTGCTGCTGGTCGTCAGCGCAGTCGGTTATGCGTGGGTTCGCCGCGTAGTTCCGGAGCGATCCCAGCGGCAGCTTGTCTCACGTGTGCCGGTGTTTGGCGGCTTGACCATGCTGAATGAGCAGGGTGAGCAGTTCGCGGGAATTAACGTCGGAGACCTGTTGGATGTGAGGCGGTTCATTCAAGGGGGAACGAAGGAGCGGGCTGTCTGGGAATTTCGTAATCTGGATGCCGCCAGCTTCCCAGCAGATCAAGATGTGCGTCTGGAGTATGCATTTGAGGCGTTCCGCTCGTACAAGGGCGACATTGATACTGAGATTGAATTCAGTGCGACTCTGGTGAATCCCAAGACCAATCTCCGTGTCGCGATCGGTGTCCATCCGGTCAACGAGTTTTCGACGGAAGTGGTCCACGATCTGGCCGAAGGACAGACCGAGAACCTGATTTCGATTCCACGATCGATTTCCTATAACGATGGGGGAACCGACAAGACTGCTGACCTGTTCAAAGATCTGGTCAGCGACGGGGTGCTTCGCCTCGAGATCGCCTGCCTCGATGCATCACAGTACCTGGGTGTGAATCCTGGGGATTTGTTCGTCCGCCTGCCGGATCGTTCGTTTGCTGTGGGGTACTGGAAGACCATCTTTGCGATCTGGCTACTGTTAGTGCTGATCGTGACGATCGGAACGACGGCCAGCTGTATTTTGAAGGGGCCAGTGGCGACCCTCGCGACCTTCGGTTTGCTGATCCTGGGGAGCTTTCTCAAGGATGGTCTAGTCAAGCGACTCAGTGACTACTTCACCCGAGATGGTCAAGTTGTCGGGGGAGGGTCGGTGGAAGCCCTGTACCGGATCGTCATGCAAATGAACGAGACATCTCCGCTGGACGACTCATTGGGAAAGAAGGTTATCGAAACCCTGGATGCTGGCGTGTACGCAATGTTGTTCCTCGCACAGTACATCATCCCCGACGTCCGCACCTTTGACGCTGCTGTCTATACCGCGAATGGCTTCGATGTGCCGTTTGCGACATGTCTATTGCCCAGTATTCTGATCACACTGGGTTTCTTCATCCCGGCCTATGTCATCGGCTACTTTGGCCTGCAAGTACGTGAACTGGAGGCGAAATGAACAATCTCACATCCGGCCAGCGCAAGTTGGTCTATGGGCTCGGCATCATTGTCCTGATGGGATTTGTGATCCTCTTGGGGCAGCCGTCCGACGGTGCGACTGGAAGTGGTGGACTCGTCTCGGATCTGCGGGAGGAATACGTTCTGGGTGAGGCAACACTCGGTAATGTGGATCCCGCGAGTTCGACGATGAATCTCGTTCTCCTTGGGTTTCGCGGCATCGCGGCGAGCATCCTCTGGAGTGATGCGGAACACTACCGCATGACGAAGAACTGGTCACAACTTCAGCAATCCGCGGATTCGATTACACTGCTCCAGCCGCACTTTAAAAAGGTGTGGGAGTATCAGGCTTGGAACCTGGGTTTCAATGTGTCAGCTGAATGTGATGCCGTCGAAGATCGCTTCTTCTGGGTCAAGCAGGGAGCCAAATACCTGCAACGCGGGACTCGTCGCAACACTCGGTTTCCTGAACTCTTGTTTGAGTGTGGGCGGTTCTACGGCCAGAAAATTGGTCGAGCTGATGAGAAGGAACAGTTCCGCAAATTCTTCGTGAATGACCCCGACAAGTCCCGTTGGAAGGAAAAGGGGGACGCCGATATCAATCCCGACAACAAGGATAATTACCTTGTGGCACGCGATTGGTACCTGAGAGCCAACGAATCCTTGGAGTCCGGGGAGCTGGAGCAGCATAAAATGGATTTGCCGCTCTTCCTGGCATATCCCTATCACTCGCTCATGGACTATGCCGCAGCCCGAGAGGATGACGGAAATTTCGACGCGGATGCTTTGGCCGCCTGGGAAAAAGCCTACAAGGAATGGACCGGCGAGTACGGTCGGAAGGAGTTTGCAGCTGCGGGCAATGGGACCAACATCACTCTGGAGGGGTCTCTCGCTGATTTGACCAAAATGGCCGAAAAGGATGGCCAGGATGTGAAGGCTAAGCTGCAATGGCAAGATCGCTATCGAGGCACCTCGAACTACAACTATTGGAAGGATCGTTGCCGCGCAGAGCAGAAGCAAGAGATGCTCGATACTCGCAGAGACTTCTACGCCGGGAAAAAGGCCTTTAAGGATGAAGGCGATTTGGAGAAGGCTGGGGAATTGCTCGAACGCGGAGCAAAGAGCTTGCAAACAGTGATGGATGGATTTGGAAGGGACTCCGAGGGAAAGAGTCTGTTGTTGTACTCTGACGAGCAGGTTGCGGAAGACGCCCTCAAAGCTCTCATGATTCTGGAGCGTGTGCGCGACGGGTTACCGATGGGAGATTTCCCACTGAAAGAACTCTGGGATGATCCGCACTACGCACCGAAGAAAGAGGAGATTCGCGAGAAATTCAACCGTTGGGCTGGGGAAAACTAACCCTTCTCCTCTTGCCAAATCGTGAGAAAAGTACAATCCCCTCTGGGCCTGCTGCTGATTGATTCAGTGACGGCCCTGAGGGGATTTTTTGATCGTTATAGCTTTCGGCTTTAATCTCGCGATGTGTATCTGGGGGGAATGGGTCGAATATTACAACCGGCCCCAAAAGGCATTTGTTCGGCACATTCTTTGTGAGCTACCCACATTGACTAGTTGCCTTGACCCTCCCTGGCTTCCCTTGAGGAGTCCAGCTCAGCTGTTCTCTCGATCCTGATGGATGCGGTCAGATGCGGTTTGAATCTGGAGCCGCCAGAGTTCGATATCCCAAGGAGACTCTGCGTACTCTATGGGAATTCGAGCAATGTCAGCTGGCGAACTTCAACAACTGCAACAGGAAAACAGCGAACTCCGCCAGACACTGGCCGAGATGCGATCGCAGCTGATGCAGGCCCAGAAGCTGACTTCCGTGGGGGCGTTGTCGTCCTCGATTACGCACGAGTTCAACAATATCCTGATGACGGTCATCAATTACGCCAAGATGGGGCTACGTCACAAAGAACCTGCAACGCGGGAAAAGGCGTTTGACCGTATCCTGAATGCAGGGCAGCGAGCCGCCAAGATTACGACGGGGATGCTCTCGTATGCTCGAGGACGGACCAGCCAGCGTGAGGCATTCAGCCTCAGCGTCCTTGTGGAGGACGTTCTGATCCTTGTCGAAAAGGACTTGCAGGTCCACCGCGTTCGTCTGGAAAAGAGCTTCGACGACACGGTGTGGGCCGAGGTCAATTCCGGTCAGATTCAGCAAGTTCTGGTGAATCTGGTTATCAATGCTCGCCAGGCGATGCCGACCGGAGGCAACCTGTTTCTCGGGGTGTCCCAGAACCGCGAAGCTGGAACCAGTGAGATCACGGTTCGTGACTCTGGGACAGGGATTCCTGCCGACAAGCTGCCGAAAATCTTTGACCAGTTCTACTCAACGAAAACCCCGGACGAACAAGGGCAGGGGGGCAGCGGCTTGGGACTTGCCCTGTGTAAGGAAATCATCGACACCCACAAGGGACGCATCCGAGTGGAAAGTACAGTCGGTCGCGGGACGACGTTTACACTCCGTTTCCCGACGATCCCCGCTCCCACGCTGGTTCGTCCCGCCCCAGCCCAGAAAGCAGGCTGAGAGCCCCATTGACAGGGGGCGAGGCTGGCAGCTCACTCTTTCACCAGAGCGGGCTCATAAATCGTCTTCAGCCAGAATGCAGACAGGAATGTCAGCCCCACTTGTCAGTGGCACAGACATTCCTGTCTGTGCAGACTGAACAGAGTTTGTGAAACCGTTCAAGGAGTGGCGACCCTCTGGCTGATAGCGGGCCGCTGATGGCGAATCTCGTACTCTCTCTGGAATCGTGATTTGCCGAGACACTTCGCGGGGCCTGTGGTTTCCTCTGACCCGGCATTCGGTATACTTCTCATGAGAAGTTCCCTCGTCGGCACAGGGAGCCCTGCACTGCCCCTTCACGGAATTGAGCCCCATGGCCGATTACAACAAATTTGATCGTCGGCTGGAGTCCCTGGTTGTCGAAACTCGCACCAGCTTCTCGCCGGACATTACTGGGCTTTCGGCGGATGATTCGCATTGGATCTCTGTCGCGATTCATCAGAAGCCACAGCTGGCGTCCAAGATCAGCTACGAGCGGGCCCACACCGGTTTCATCCGTGACATTGTCGTCACCAGCGCCGATGTCGCCCGCTTGTACGAGACGCAAGCCCGCTAGCATCCAGTGAACCACCGACTGCCTAAGCGGGTCCAGTGAGAGAGGCTTGCAGGCTATCGACTTCATCGAGTGTCGCCTGACTCCCCGAGTCCGGTGAACCCGTGTTCGCCTTGTTGATCTCGGTGCGGTTCTCGATGAAGGATCACTGAGTTTGCCCTGTGCGTCGATTCGTCGGACTCGAAGAGTCCGACGTCTTTGACAGTGTGTTCGACATCACTCGTTCCGGACTTCGCATGCCACGCCAGATACTGGTCACTTCTGCACTGCCGTACGCCAATGGCCAGATTCATATCGGCCACTTGGTCGAGTACATCCAGACCGACATCTGGGTCCGGTTCCAGAAGCTGCGCGGGCACAATTGTCGGCTGTTCTGTGCGGATGACACGCATGGCACAGCGATCATGATTCGGGCACGGCAAGAAGGGCGCAGCGAAGAAGCGATGATCGCCGATATGCGGGTCGATCACATCCGCGACTTCGGCGGGTTCGATATCGAGTTCGACAACTACGGGAGTACGAACTCGCCCGAGAACCGCCAACTCTGTCACGAGATCTGGGCCTCTCTGCGCCAAGCCAACATCGTCATCGAAAAGCCTGCCGAGCGGCTGTTCGATCCGGAGGTCGGCACATTCCTGGCCGACCGTTTCGTCAAAGGCACCTGCCCCAAGTGCGGGGCCGAGGATCAGCACGGGGACGCGTGCGAGAAGTGCCTCGCCAACTACGCCCCGACCGAACTGATCAACCCCCGCAGCACCCTTTCGGGAGCCAAGCCCGAGTTACGATCAAGCACCCAGCTCTTCGTGCAGATCGAACACCTGCACGAGTATCTGAGTACTTGGACCCAGACCAGCGGAGCATTGCAACCCGAGATCGCGAACTTCCTGAAGAATAATTTTCTGGCGGATGAACTGCGGGATTGGGACGTATCGCGACCAGCCAAGTATTTCGGCTTCGAGATCCCCGACAGTCCCGGCAACTACTGGTACGTCTGGTTCGACGCCCCGATCGGGTACATCGCCTGTACGCTGGAGTGGTGCCAGCGCACCGGCGAGAAGCTCGACGACTGGTGGAAGAATCCGAACTCGGAAATCCACCACTTCATCGGCAAGGACATCACATACTTCCACACCCTGTTCTGGCCCGCGATGCTGCACACTGCGGGATACCAGTTGCCGTCGAAGGTCCACATTCATGGGTTCCTGACCGTCAACGGCGAGAAGATGTCGAAGTCCAAGGGGACGTTCATTAGCGCCGCCACGTACCTCAAGCACCTCGACCCGGCGTACCTGCGTTACTACTACGCCTCGAAGCAGGGACCGCGCGTCGATGACCTCGACTTGAGCGTCGTCGACTTCCAGACCAAGGTCGACGCCGACCTCGTCAACAAGTTCGTCAACATCGCCAGCCGCTGCGCCAAGCTGTTGGAGGGGCAGGCTCTGTCGTCGGTCTATCCCGACGACGGCGGACTGTTCCGCGAGACAGCTGAAGCCTCCGAACGTATCGCAGATCTCTACGAGAACTGCGACACCAACGCCGCTCTGCGTGAGATCATGTCGCTGGCCGACAAGGCGAATCAGTACATCGACGCTAAGCAGCCTTGGGTTCTCAAGAAAGATCCCGCTCGACTGGAAGAGGTCCGCGACATCTGCACTGTCGGGGCGAATCTGTTCCGCCAGTTGGCGGTCTACCTCGCCCCGGTCCTGCCACGCATCGCCCAGCAAACGGGTGAACTGCTCGGCGTTCCGATCCAGCACTGGAGCGATGTGAATACACCCGTCCTGGGGCAGATGGTCCGCCCTTACCAGCACATGATGAAACGCGTCGACACGAAGAAGGTCCAAGCGATGATTGAAGAGTCTAAGCCAGCGGAGAGCGGTCAGCCGTCAGTGGTCAGCGGTCAGCCAGCAGGGGGAGGAACAGCCACTCCCGCTGCTGCTCCGTCCCTCAACCCTCAACCCTCAACCCTCAACTCCTTCGGCGACACCTCCGACGAACTCGCCAAAGAGGCCCTCATCGCCGAACACTGCACTATCGATGACCTGGCCAAGACCGACTTCCGCGTCGCCCGCGTCATGGCAGCTCAGCATGTCGTCGGAGCCGACAAGCTGTTGCAACTGACGCTCAGCCTCGGCGGGGATGTCACCAAGAATGTCTTCGCGGGCATCAAGAAGGCGTACAACCCGGAAGACCTCGTCGGGCAACTCGTGATCTGCTGCGCAAACCTGAAGCCCCGCCAGATGAAGTTCGGCCTCAGCGAAGGGATGGTCCTCGCCGTCGGCCCCGGAAACAGCGACGTGTTCCTGCTCCGCGCCGACTCCGGAGCCAAACCCGGCATGCGAGTGCATTGATCCGGCGAGCGTCCGGCGTAAGCCGGATGGTTCTTCCAAACGTTATGAGTCGAGAGACCATCCGGCTCACGCCGGACGCTCGCCCTCTGTTTAACAGGTTTCGCGATGAGCGCCAGCTCGAAGAACCATCCGGCTCACGCCGGATGCTCGCCTGAGATGGATCGCTACTGGTTACTCACTTCGACCACTTACGGAAGTCGACTACCGGGTGACCAGCGCGGGTTCGTCTCACCGGTACGCGATCAAACTGGAGCCGAGGTCATCCATAACGTTCCAGGGACGCCAGTCGATGCGGAGATCTCGCGACTGGAAGCCTACTCGCGCGACGTGATGAAGGGAGATCCGATTCGGTTGAACTCCGAACAAGCTGTCGCATTACTCGAGCAGTTCCAAGAGACCGCGAACTACCGAGGTTGGCAGCTTCTGGCCGTCGCTGTGATTGCGAACCATATTCACATCGTGGTCGGCCTTAACGGCGATCCCGATCCGTCTGATGTTCTGGGCGACTTCAAGAGCTACGGCAGTCGGCGCCTGAATCGAAAATGGAGTAAGCCGAAGTCTGAAACATGGTGGACCGAATCGGGGTCGAAACGTAAGCTCCCCACGCACGAGGCTGTACTTGCTGCAATTCGGTATGTGATGCAGCAAGAATTTCCACTCTTGATCTGGACTGCAACCATTCCAGAACTGAACTTACCCGGCGGAAGACTGATCTAGGCGAGCGTCCGGCGTGAGCCGGATGGTTCTTCCAAACGTTATGAGTCGTAAGACCTTCCGGCTCACGCCG
>JAYWHX010000057.1:0-57431 GCA_043777375.1 Planctomycetota bacterium
GGGGAGCCGGCGGCTAGCGCCGTGCCGCTCACGGTGAGAGCCCCAGTACGCCATTGACTCCGGCGGCGAAGGCTTGCCACTCCTGACGACGTGCGAGCAGCGACTTCTTTCCCGCAGGTGTGAGCTTGTAATACTTGCGGCGGCGGCCTTCGTGCTCCTCCCAGTAGGAGGCAAGCAAGGCATCCCGCTCGAGTCGATGCAGGGCCGGGTAAAGGCTACCCTCTTTAAGGTCGAACCGTCCGCCCGACCGTTCCAGAACTGTTTGCGTGATCTCGTAGCCGTAACTGGAACCGAGGGAGAGCACCTCCAGCAGGAGAGTCTCGACAGCCCCGGTGATGAGTCGTGTATCCATGGTCATGACGATGCCTCGCGTGTCTATGCGTGAGATCGTATGCGGGCATGCATAGACTGTCAATGCATATTACGTGCGGGCAGAGAATCATGCCGCTCGCCTGGTCACTTCTTCGGCTCCAGAGTCGAAACGAACGTCAGCGACTGGTCAATCCACTTTTTCAGGTCACGATCTTCGTCGACGCCTTCAGCGGTCACGATGACCCAGCCTTTCATGGGCCTGCCCGTGAGGTCCATCGGGCCGACATGACGCTTCTTCAGTGCGGGGGTCGCCTGCTCGATGCCGATGCGGGCGATCAGGCTGTCGTTCCAGATTGCGACGAGCATGTTTCCGTGGAGCATGAACGCTGTCCCGCCAAACATGCGTTTCTCGACGATTCCGGGTTGACGCAAGAGAGCGTCGCGGACGCGAGCCGTCAGGATTGCACTACTGGCCATGGGACGACTGTGATTTGGGGGACATCCCACTGTGAGTGAGACTTCCGAATGAACCGCACGGGACGCGACCTTCATACCACGGGCAGCATGAAACCGAAAGTGATTTTACAATTCGAGCGGCGACAAGACTCGGCAGACTCACGTCTGCCGCTCGCTGGGTCAGTCACGCTATGATCATCGCATGCGAGATGTGGACTACATCATTGTGGGGCAGGGCTTGGCCGGAACGTGCCTGGCGTGGGAGCTGCGTGCGCTGGGAGCGAGCTACGTTGTCATTGACCGCGAGGCAGCTGTGACTTCTTCGCGTATTGCGGCGGGGCTAGTCACTCCGGTGACGGGGCAGCGTCTGGTGAAGACGTGGCGATTCGATGAGCTGCGGCCTGCAGCTTGGGAATTCTATCGGCGAGTCGAGCGCGAACTGGGATGCCAGCTGCTGCGAGACGCCGTGATGGTGAAGGTGTTCGCGACGGAACAAGAACGGGAGTTTTTTGGAAAGCGGCAGCGAGATCCCGCGTATGACGGGTTGTTGCGAGAGTGGGCCGACCTTCCGGTGGGAGTGTTGGCCCCGCTGGGCGGGTGTGAATTGCTGCGGGGTGGTCAGCTGGATGTGTCGGGGTTTCTCTCGCGGACACGAGAGATGTTGACCCGCGAGGGAGCTTATCTGGTAGGTGAGATCGCGCTGCCGGAAGACGTGCAGTTCATGGGGCAGGGGCAGGCATGTTTCGTGATCCCCCCTCACCCTAGCCCTCTCCCCCGCGATCAACCGCAGATTGAAAATAACATTGATGGCGGGGGAGAGGGAACCGGAATTGCGTGGCCAGCGGCTCAGCAGGAGCTTCGCACTCCCGGTGCCGCGCATCGTGTGGAGTTGCCACGGCATGGCCTGCGGGCGAGGATGATCGTCTTCTGCGAGGGAATCGCCGCGCGCTCCAATCCGTGGTTCTCGAATGTGGTGTTCAACCCCGCGCGGGGGGAAATGCTGACGGTCAGAATCCCCGACTGGACCGAAGATCGCGTGATTCACGGCAGAGTGTGGATCGCTCCGCTGGCAGCCGCACGCGATGGCGAGCGACTCTATCGAGTCGGAGCCACTTACGATTGGAACGAATTGGATTCTGGACCAACAGCAGAAGGACGCAGCTCGCTGATCGCAGCACTCGAAAAGTTGCTCGCCGTCCCGTACGAGATCGTCGATCACGTGACCGCAGTGCGTCCCATCCTCCAGCAGTTGAATCCGGTCATTGGTCGGCACCCGCGCTGCCCGCAGATGGGTTACTTCAACGGGCTGGCGTCGAAGGGGGCGCTCCAGGCTCCGTTGTTTGCAAAACAGTTCGCTTCGCATTTGGTCAATCAGACGCCGATTGAGCATGAGGTCGATCTTCAGGTGCGAGTTCCATGGCCTCGATAACGAAGCAAACCCACGAGCTGCTGACATCGCGGGTGCGAGGTCAGCTGGCCATTGATGCCACAGCAGGCAATGGGTACGACACGGAATTCCTGGCCCGTTTGGTCGGACCTGCGGGGACGGTCTGGGCCCTCGACATTCAAGCACAGGCGTTGCAACGGACAGCTGCGCGGCTGCGTGAATTGCAGGTCGCTGTCGAGTTGCGATTGCGCGACTTGCCGGCAGACTTGTCTCTCGCAAAGACTCGATCGCAGGTCGTCTGCATCGAAGCGGATCACGCGGAGATGAGCGAGCATCTTCCCCCAGATGTTCGGGGTCAGATCGCCGCGATCATGTTCAACCTCGGCTACCTGCCGGGAGCTGACAAGAGTTGCATCACTCGCACGAGTTCAACCCTGGCAGCTCTCGATGCGGCCTGGGACTGGCTGGCCCCTGGTGGCGTGCTCACTGTAGTGGCGTATCCCGGTCATCCTAGGGGAGAGGAAGAAGCCATCGCCGTTCGCGAATGGTTTGTGACGAGGGAGAAAGCTGGCTCGGGCGAGTTGCTGCGAGAGATCACTCTGGCCACGAATGCGGGACCGCAGTTGTGGGCGTTGCTTCGCGGTGGGCGTGTGCCGAAGACAGCCTAAAGGCTGGACTCCAACGGGTGTTATTTCGCCTCTGCGGGTGTGGTTGAAACGGTGGAGGAATTTACCGGAGCTGTGCGAGGTGGCTCGTAGATCAAATCGTTGTCTTGATCCCAACGGGCGACTTCTCCGGGAGACAGGGTGTGGGTGTCTTCGCGGATTCCGAGGACTTGCCATTCGAGTGGATCGGTCGTCTCGTAGTGATGCGACTGGCCCGGCTCCAGAGTTCGTGGTCGGCTCCAGTTCGAAACCCGGCTCCGAATCCGGTAAGTCAACGGCGTGGTCCCTGCCACTGTCAAATGAGATTGCGGGCAGACCAGATCAATCATGAACGATCGGGGTTCCATCGCCAATCGGTCCAGACGCAGACGCGAATCTCCGATGACGAAATCCTGAGCCGGTGCGGGCTCGGCATTCCGGGATTGCGACCATCCGACCCAGGCGTTTCGCATGTCCAGTTCGAGAGCCTGCAAGGCCTGTGGATCAACCGTACTGGTCGAAGTGACATGCACCTCGGGAGATTCGGACCAGACCACGCCTACCCGAGGTGGACTCGTTGGTTGGGGTTCCATGGTGATCTGGATCGACTGATCCAGCGCAATCGAGAACTGCCCTGCTGGGCTCCAGGCGTCTGCGGAACCCTCGCGCGAGAAGACCTCCAGTTGAGCAGCTGGAATGATCAAGTGTGAATCGCCCCCTAGCCCGGATGGTGAAGACACACTCCGAAACTGAAATGGACTGGACAGGGCCAGCACGGAGCGGACTTCAGCGGTCGGCGACAGGCTCGGGAGAGCGGGCCGCAATCGTTCGGGGTTGGCCAGTTCTTGAAAGCGGTCTCCGGGCAGATCGAGGACATTGATTCTCGCCACTCCAGATGCGGCGAACTCCTCGGAGACCACATCTATCAGCAATGGGTCAATGACGACATGCAGGTTAGTCGAGGTCCTTCGTTCCCGTGGCAGCTGTGCTGTACCAGTCCGAAGTCGCAGCTCTCTCCCGGCTGTGGGGTGGGAGGCACCGACGATTGCCCCGAGAGAAACCGTCAGCCCTTCAGAATCGACCGTCAGGGAATCCGCAGTCCAGTGCAGTCGCGGTTGGTAGACCGGAAACGGCCAGAGTAATCGCGTCAGCTGACTGGAGTCTTCCAGGCTCAACCGCTGTTCGACTCGCTGGACGAGCGGAGGGATCACCGAGCGGACCTGTTCTTCGACGTCCTTCTTTCGGGTGTACAGTCCGCCGACGATGCCCGTCTCGATTTCGTGATGGGTGAACTTGGTTCCTGACAGCTGGATCTTTTCGGGCCGTTCCACATACCAGTTGTCATCCGGGATCGGGAAAGCGGTTTCTTTGAGGGTCAGATGGAGGTGCTGGTTTTGTAGACTGGGTTTGACAAGAACCTTAAGTGGAACGGGGCGTCGGTGTCCGATCACAATGCGAAACGCACCGGTTCGGGCTTCGAATCCGCGAGTGCTGAGAGTGGCCTCTCCAATCCGTAACTCTAGCTTCACGCCAAGGTCGGCCAGAATATCGGCGGATGCTAGGGCGACCAGTTCGGCGGATTCGAGCTGGGCCGCATAGGTTAAATTTCGAAGGCGCAGCTCGTACGTCTCGCCGTCAGTGGTGAAAGATTGCCGAATGTCGGGCAGGGTGCCTTTCAGCCGCTCGGACTTCACGGATTCGGGAATCCCAGCCGACAGCATTCGGAGTGCGGTATTGCCAATGCGGAGGGCGACGACGTTCGAGACGGTCGCAGCAGGAATGAATGGAGCACCGTCCGCAGCTGTCGGGAGCTGCTCTGGATCGGGTGGAATGGTCCAATCAATTATGGGTGGCGAGCCTCCCTCCAGTAGCCACTTCGCGACTCGAGGGTCCGAGTAGGCTTGTTCCCAGACCTCATGACCCGCAGTAGGGACTTCATCGAGGCGCGATGTCGGAGAAGGCAGGCCGAGAGAATTCGCCAGATGTCGCGATTCGTCGACAGAGACAATGGAGTCCTGCTCTCCGTGAATCAGCCATAGCGGGACGTCTCGCAGAGGCTCGACGCTGTCGCCCTCGCGCCCGCCAGCGACCGAGAGGACTGCTCGCCAGTGGCTGGGTTCAATTGCAGCCAATTCCGTGGCACCAAATCCCCCCATCGACCAACCCGTCAAACTGCGATGCGTAGGGTCAATCGACTCGGTGCGCTCGACCTCGTCCAGAATTGCGAGTGCGCGTCGTCCGGCTGGAGATTCTCGAGACCAGCTGGTGAATATCTGGTCGTCCCATGTCTCACACTGGGGAAAGACCACCACACAGGGGTACAACTCGGGGGAGTGCCTGAGGACCGCCCCCAAACCGGCATGCGTCGGACTGGCTGGGTCGAGCCCGCGTTCTCCAGCCCCATGTAAGAACAGAACCACCGGCCAGCGTCTCTCCGCCGAATAACCTGGAGGAAAGTAGACCATGTAGCGATGGGAGCCCGTCGAATCAGAGATCGATCGTTCAACAAAACGCGCCGCTACGCGGGGCACGGCAGGACTCGAAGCGTGAGGTGCAGTCGTTGACGCGTCTTCAGCGGCTGCGATCGAGAGCCCAGCGACGATGAACATCGCAACGATTAGCGCCCGATATGCCAGCCCAATGTGCATCCCCAGTCTCCTCCAGTCGGGAAATCGAGCGGACGCCGAGCCCCGCTGAATATCTCCCATGCATGTGAATGTAGGAGAGTTGGGTTGCTTTCGCGAGCAAGGCAGGATTGTTAAGAGCTGCTTGCACTGGTCGTTTGGTGAGAGGTCAGGCTTCTCTGACCCGTGGGACAGGCTTCCAGCCTGTCATCTGACGCAAAAAGACAGGATTGAAGCCTATCCCACGGTGGGCTTTCTCTCGTCTATGGCCGTTACTCCCGCCCGGCATGGGGCAAGCCCGGCCAGATTCCATCCGTGATGGGCTCGGTGGTCAGCTTCGTCGGGTCGATGATCACGTGCATCACCTTTTCGCGTCGCCAAGTATACAGCACATGGACCAATCCATCCTGTGTTTGAATCACACAGGGGTAGGAGTACTCGAACGGACTGTTCTCCAGGACAAGGGCAGCCCTCCAGTGCTCACCATCCTCAGTCAAGGCAATATTCAGCAGTCCGCGAGCACGCGGTTGACCTACGTTCCGTTGCGTGTGGTTGTAGACCAGCAAGTGCCCCCCGCTAGCGAGAGTGACCGCGTCGAAACCGGAGTTGGGATTCGGCAAGTCGGTCCGCTGCATGGGGCTCCAGGTCAGTCCTCCGTCCTTCGAAGTTGTCGTCGACACCACCATTTGCTGCGTACGACAAAGGGCCTGCAAATCGCCATTCGCGTGTTGCAAGATCGTCGGCTGGATGGCTCCGAATTCTGCCTTGGTATTCACCGGTCCAATGCGTTCCCAGCTGCGACCGCGATCACGTGTGATTTCAAAGTGAGCGACCCAGCCGTCATGCTCAGTCGAAGAACCACAGAGCAGGGCCCCATCCTTGAGCAACACGGGCTTGTTCTTCACCGGACCATCGATCGTCGCAGGCAGACGAATTGGCTGGCTCCAGGTTGCCCCGTGATCCACTGATTCCGTCAGCATGCCCCACCACGAACTGGGAGTGGGACCACACTTGTAGTACAGCTGGAGCGGGCCGCCGGAATGCTGGAATAAAACGGGATTCCAGCAGGGATAACGCAGGGTCTTGTGCTGAATCCCATTGGCGACTTCGACGGGCGCTGACCAGGCCCCAGCGATCTGGCGAGTCACCCAGATGCCGACATCGTCATCTTTCTCTTCCGTGCCGCCGAAGAACGAACAGATCAGGCCCGCCGGTGTCTCGGCGATCGTCGAGGCGTGGACTTCGGGGAAGGGGGCCTTGTCGTACAGGAATTCGGACTTCAATACAGCAGCTGTGTTGGCCGCATTGAGTGGTGACAGGGCAGCGAAATCTTCAGCGAACAGCAACTGCAATTCTGCATGGCCCCCGGAAGCGAACAACCCCAGCAGCAGTGTCGAGATTTTGGCCAGCTGTGAAAAACGGATGAACATGAAACGTACTCTCCTGCTAATGCCTGTGCGTCGCAATAGCACGGATCATACGGATCGCACCTCTGACTGCCAGCGAAGCGGCGTGCGAGTGGCATCCCATCCCAACTGCGGGATAGAATCGTTCACGACGAGCCGGGGCATTCGAGATTCATCATTCATTTCTGACTTCTGCCCGGTTCTCCACTGGAACAACTGCATGTTCAACCGCCAGACCGGTGACTTCGCATCCGCGAAGCCCAGGCCGCTGATCTTTTTCTGGCTGCTGGGAGGGCTGTGGGCTCTCTTCGCAGCTGCGTCTCCGTTGCCTGCGGCAGATGCGACGGCTCGCATCGAAGCAGTCCAAGTTGGATTCCGCGGACTGGTCGAAGTCGGTCGCTGGACCCCCATTTCGATTCGTGTCAGCGGAACCCCGGGTACTGAAATCACTCCTCGTGTGACAGCCGCAGATGCGGAAAGGCGGCCCGTTCGCCAGACAGGAACCCCGCTGGTTCTGGGCGAAACTCCGACAGTTATTTCAATGGTCTACCAGCACGGGCCGACTCAGAGCCCGGTCGTGGTGGAACTCGTGCGGGGCATCGAGACCCTGGCCCAAACAACCCTGAATGCGGGAACGGCGGGCGATGAGTTGCAGACCGTGACTCAGCTGACGGATTTCATCATCTGCCTGGGTGAACCGCTGCTGGGGTTTGAAGAAGCTGCCCGGACGGCCCAGGAGATTCGGAAGCTCCGCCCGGATCAAGTGGCTCCACTCGTGGTGCAGAATTATTCGCCAGATCAGCTGACTGAATTACCGCCCGACCCCCGTGGCTGGGAAGCCGTCGATGTCTGCGTAATCACGGGTGAGTGCCAGATTCCAGAAACTCTGGGACCCAAGTTGATGTCGTGGGTTCGCCAGGGGGGACGGCTGGTTTTAATCGGTGGTGCTGAGATGGAATCTTTGAATTCAGCAGGGCTGTCCAGCTGGATTCCCGTGAAACGAGAGGGAGATCTGATCCTGCATGACATCACGGCATTGAATCGCGAAATTCCAGGAAGCGCGACGCTCAAGCTTCGCGAAGGGAGTCTGCCCGCTGTACGTTTGACTGTGGAATCGGGCGCTGTCCCAGCCCGCAGCCTGGAAGGCCCCATCGTGGTTCGAGCGGGGATTTCTCAGGGATCAGTGACCGCAATTGCCCTCGATATCAATGACCTTCCGTTTGCGAGGACTGTGAACGATCGCCAGTCGCTCGTCTGGGAGTCGCTGCCGGATCTTTGTCGGTGGCTTTCCGGACTGCCAGTGATTCCGAAGCTGGAAGCGGGGGCGAAGCGTCCCCAGTCGGATCTGAACCCCACAGGTGTCTCTGACCTTCAAACGCAGCTGGTCAACTCGATGGATTGGTTTCCCGAAGTGGTGCGGCCGAGCTACTGGGTCGTGTTGGGTTCCGCCCTGCTGTTTCTCGTCATGGTCGGCCCGATCGATTACCTGCTGGTCCATCGCCTGTTGAAGCGACCGCACTGGACATGGCTGACCCTGCCAGTCTGGATCGGGCTGGGAACACTGGTTGGGCTCTCAGCTGCGTCGAGCACCAGTGGAACCGAGGTGCTTACTCGGCAGCTTGATCTGGTGACGTGGGATGCTGCGGATGGATCAGCCCAACTGGATAGCTGGATGGCCATTTATAGCCCAGAGCATCATCGGTATGAGGTCGATTGCGTCCCGAATCTGACGGGGTCCGGGTCATCTGCCGAAACTCGCATTCGTTGGGCGGGGCGTCCAGAGCCAGGATTTCGAGGGCTCTATCATCGCTCGACCAGCATTCACGACGGTGCAGTTCTGGAGCAGACTGCCGATTGCAAGTCAGTCACTGCACTCCCGATTCGATATGGGTCGAGTGCCGTTCTGGAAGCCAAGTCGGGATGGGAGCAGTCACCCCCCTTGACTGCTGAGCTGACCGGTCTGGCGAATGGACACCTGAAGGGGACATTCTCGCATCAATTCCAGGGAGAGCTGGTTGACTGGGTTCTGGCCTACGGCAACTTTGCCTACCTGCCAGTTCGAAGTGATGCAGGAGTCGAAGTCCCACTTCAGGCTGGGCAGTCGATCCGAGTGGACCAGGTTCCTTCTCGCCTGCTCACAGACTACCTCGTCCGATTAAGTACGCGATCTGTCCTGAGGAGTGATCAGAAGACAGTGGATTTTTCTCTCGGACGTGAAGACTACGATCCGCTCAGTCGAGATTTGTTCCACTTGCTGCGGACAGCCTCATTCTTCCAGATGGCGGGGGGCAAGTCGTATACGGGCATTACGAATTCAACGCTCCAGAATGAGGATCTCACTCGCCTGATCCAAGCCAATCGAGCGGTCGTCTTTGGACGCTGGCGAAACTCCGCTTACGAAGATTCAGAGACGGCCGTCAATGGGACGGATGGAGCCGCAGAGCCGTTGGCATCGCGATTCACGATTGATGGAAAAACGGTGTCGCCGCGATACCGCGAATGTTTTGTGCGTTGGATTCTGCCTGTCAGACAGGCCGCTGCGGAACCGACAGCTCCTTGATGCCGTCGTCCGCTGTGTGTGTGTTCTTTCATTCTCATCGTCCGCATTTCTCAACGAGTGTTTCCCGTGATCGAGACCAAAAAACTCACCAAGCGCTACGGAAATCTGGTCGCTGCCAATGAGATCACCATCAGCCTCAAGGAAGGGGACGTGTTCGGCTTCATCGGCCCCAACGGGTCGGGCAAGACGACCACAATGCGGATGATCGCCACGCTGCTGAACCCTGATTACGGCGAGTGCTACGTCTGCGGCAAGTCAATCTACACCGACCCGCAGGAGATTCGGCGACTGGTCGGGTACATGCCCGACCGGTTCGGCGTCTATGACGACATGACGATTATCGAGTACCTCGAGTTCTTCGCCGCCACCTACCGGATCAACGGCCCCGCGCGTCGCAAGGTTTGCGAAGAGAAGCTCGAACTCGTCGACATGGCCTTCAAACGCGACGCGATGGTGAATCAACTCTCGCTCGGCCAGACCCAGCGTGTCGGGCTCGCGCGGACACTGCTGCATGACCCGCAGGTGCTGCTTCTGGATGAACCCGCCGGCGGCCTCGACCCCCGCGCCCGCATCGAGATGCGCCAGCTGCTGAAGCGGCTGGGTGACATGAAGAAAACGGTCATCGTCTCCAGCCACATCCTGCCCGAGCTGGCCGATGTCTGCACCCGCGTCGGGATGATCGAAAAGGGGGTCATGCTGGTCGATGACTATGTCGCCGACGTGATGAAGAAATCCCGCGAGGCGATCATCCTGCAAATTGAAGTCACAGCTGATCCCGAAAAGGCGGCGGCCTTGCTTGAGCAACTGACCGATGTTGCCAAGGTCGAGATGGTCGGCAAGCGGATCGATGTCACCCTCAAAAAGGGCGTCGAAGACTACAGCTCGATCCCCTCGGCGATCATAGAACGCGGATTCAAGCTCAAGCTGTTCCGCGAGGAGGAACTGAACCTCGAAACTGCGTTCATGATGCTGACGAAGGGGAAACAGCAGTAGGATTGTTTTTAGTGGTTGGTCGTCAGTCAATCTTCCCAAGGTCCGAAGTTCCCGCTTGATAACGACTGTCGAGTATCCCGTGTTCGAAATGCGATTCGCGGAGCGATTCCGACAACGCACTCACGCCCGTCGGATCGCGTCCATCGGAGAGAGTCGGGCAGCTTTCCAGGCGGGGTAGAGTCCACCCGCGATGCCCAGTAGCGTACTCATCACGAACGCAAACAAGGCCAGACCGAGCGACACATGCAGCGAGAGTCGGTCGGACCAGATGCGATTGGCCACCAGTGACGCGAGCGTCCCCAGAATCACCCCCACAATCCCGCCGATCAGGCCGATCACTGCACTCTCGGACATCACCAGCTGCATGACCTCGCTGCGTTTCCAGCCCATGGCGCGCAGGATGCCGAATTCGCCGGTGCGCTCCATGACGCTCATCAGCATCGTGTTGAGGATGCTCAGAACGGCGATCAGGAATCCGACGCCGGAGATCATGGTCAGGAACAGTTCGAGGTCGCCGCTGAACTCCTGGAACTGCTCGGCCCAGTCCTCGGGGGAGCGAACTTCGACGGTCGATTTGGCGGCGATCTTGGCGGTCTCTTTGGAAGGAGCGGCGGGCTTCACGAGAGCGTTCGTTGACTTCCCCCCCTTAGCCCAGCTGTCGAAGGCATTCGCCATCGCTTGCACCGGGTTGGGCCCCCCCCCGGCCAGCATGTTGAGCGTGTCCAGCGCCTCGGATGACTTCCACTCGCGTCCCACAAAGGTCTTCTCGATCCGGTCCTTCAACTCCTTGTTCGAGATCCCCGGCACTTGCTCGACGTAGAAGCTGGAAACCGTGTCGGGGCTGATTCGGGCGAGTGCGCGCAGGGCATCGATATCGACCAGGATGCTCACATCGAGCAGCTGGGATTTGCAGTCATAGATGCCGACGATCTGCATCTCGGTTCCGTTGACGAGCAGCGAGGAACCGACTTTTCGCTCGTGGGCATCGGCGATCTGCTGACTAACCACGCAATGAAGCGTGCCGCGATCTTCAAGGGTGAGATACCGCCCCTCGACGATGTGTTCGTTGAAAATGCCATGCTTCAGTTGTAGCCGCGAGGGGATGTCGTGCCCGACCAGAAAGCGGGGCGGGCTGATGATCCGCTTCTCCTCAATAAGATTGACGCGGACCATCACCTCGGGATTGACGACAGCCACTCCGGGGATGGCAGCGATCTCGCCTTCCCAAGCGGCGGGCAGCGTCGAGAAAAGTGGAATCGGAGCCCCCTGTTGCTGGACGAGCAGCCCAGGAATCTTCTCAAAGGTCCGGGTGACCAGATGTTCGATCCCCCCTGAGATTGCAAACAGCCCCACCATTCCGGCGATCGCGACTGAAAGTCCGAGTACGCTCAAGACCGTCCGCACGGGCCGATTGACCAGATTCCGCCAAGCAAAACGAAGCATCAAAGTCCATCCGGGGTGCAAGCGGCATCTGTGCGTGTGTATCGTGGCGAGCCGGCTCAGTGAAATGATAGAGGTTCGCCGGTGTTTGAGCGAAGCGACACGACCGCGGCAAGGCGTTTTCAAGATGGAGTACTGCACGCGGCGATCAGTGAGACGCTTCGGCAGGTGGGGCGGCGTCAACACCTTGGTTCTGCGGGGAATTTCAGAATCACCATCCGGCACACGTCGGACGCTCGCCGACCCCTCGGGATCAACTTACGCGGCCACTCGTTCACAGGTCTCATGTCCCAGCAGTTTGAGCACCGTATCAGCCGCCTTGGTGACGCCGCCGGTCTGCACAATGCTTTGCCGCAGATCGTCCAGCTCGCGGGCGAGCGACTGCATCTCCAGTGGGAATCTCAGCCAGCGGTCGATAACCGAATGCATCTTCGCGGCTTGCTTCGGCACGTTGTAGACATACAGAAACTCGGGCAACATCTCGCGATCAACCATCAAATTTGTTAGCGACATATACTTGATCTGCACCACCGATTTACCGAACACATAGTTCGTCAAGTTGGGCCGGTAGGTGACAACTGCTGGCTTTCCGCGGGCGAGAACTTCCAGGCTGACCGAGCCCGAGACCATCAGGCAGCAATCCATCGTGGCGATGATTTCGGAAGTCCGCCCGACATGAAAATCGAGCGGGAGCGACTCGCCGGTTTTCTTCAGTTCGGACTCGCACCAGTCGCGTTGGTACTCCTTATAGCAGGCGACCGGGAACCGCACATCGGGGTGGTCGCGGTGAATCTTGCGGGCCACTTCGAGCATCGCCGGGAAGTTGCGAGTCACTTCATTCCGGCGTGATCCCGGCAAGAAACCGACGAGTCGCGGAGCAGACTTTCGTAGCTGGTGACAGAACGCTTCGTCCAGCTGCTTCTCCGCGATCTCATCAAAGAAGGGATGCCCCACGTACTCGACGCGGACCCCTTGATTCCGATACCACTCGGCTTCGAAGGGCAGCACTGACAGCACGCAATCGACGTACTTGCGAACCTTCTTGATCCGCCAACCCGCCCATGCCCACAGTTGGGGCGGGCAGTAGTAGTACACGGGGATGCCCGCCTGCTTGGCGTATTTGGCGATGTGCCAATTGAAGCCGGGGAAGTCGACCAGGATTACGGCATCGGGTCGTTGTTCCTCGATGAACTTTCGGCCCTGTTGGGCGATGTCGTAGAATTTCTTAATGAGCGGAAGGACGGCAGTGATCCCCATGACGGCCATGTCGGTCAGGGGGTAGAGAACCTCGGCCCCGGCTTCCGCGAGGTGAGATCCGCCGAATCCGGAGAAGCGCGCGTTTGGAATCCGCTTTTGCAGGGCGTGCAGCAGGTGTGCCGCATGCTGATCGCCGCTCGGTTCGCCTGCAGAAAAGAAAAAGTGCATCCGTGTTCCCCCGTCGACAGTCCATTGAATGGGGACGGTATGCGGGGCGGTTCAGGGGGTCAAGTGCAGGTGGCGCGTCGCAAGGAATCGTGCACGCAGAACCGCCTTATGGAACATCGGATGAGTGGAGTGGTCTCAAGACCACGCGACATGGAAAAAGACGATCAATCGAAGGCCCGCTCTACGCCAGAATGTCCTTCACCACGCTCCCATGCACATCGGTCAGCCGGAAGTCGCGGCCCTGGAATTTGTAGGTCAACTTTTCGTGGTTGACGCCCATGCAGTGCAGGATGGTCGCGTTGAGGTCGTGGATGTGGACCGGGTTCTCGATGATGTTGTAGCTGAAGTCGTCGGTCTGGCCGTAGGTGAGGCCTTTTTTCACTCCACCGCCAGCCATCCACATCGTGAAGTTTCGCGGGTGGTGGTCGCGGCCGTAGTTTTCCGGGGTCAGGGTGCCTTGGCTGTAGACGGTGCGACCGAACTCACCTCCCCAAACGACTAAGGTGTCATCGAGCATTCCGAGCCGCTTGAGGTCCTTGATCAGGGCGGCACTCGGCTGGTCCGTGGCGGGGGCCAGACCGCGGATGGCATTCGGCAGTCCGCCGTGATGGTCCCACCCGCGCAGGAAGACCTGTGTGAACGGAACCCCACGTTCAGCGAGCCGGCGAGCCATCAAGCAGTTGTAGGCAAAAGTCCCCGGGTTCGTGACATCCGGTCCATACATCTCGAGAACCGACTTCGGCTCGTTCGAGATGTCGGCCAGTTCGGGCACCGAGGTTTGCATCTTGTAGGCCATCTCGTACTGGGCGATGCGGCTCGTGATTTCCGGATCGCCCATCGCCTCGAACCGTTGTTGATTGAGGTCCGCGAGACCATCGAGCATCTTGCGGCGTGTTGTCTTATCGACCCCAGCTGGGTCGGTCAGGTACAACACAGGATCGCCCGAAGAGCGCAGCGCGACCCCTTGATGCTTGGTCGGCAGGAAACCCGATCCCCACAATCGAGAGAACAATGCCTGTGGCTGAGCACCGGTGCCGAGACGCGAGACCAGAACGACAAACGAGGGCAAGTTCTTGTTGGGGCTGCCCAATCCGTATGAGGTCCACGCTCCCATGCTCGGGCGTCCGGGAATCTGACTGCCGGTCTGGATATACGTAATCGCTGGGTCGTGGTTGATCGCCTCGGTGTGGACTGTTTTGATGATGGTGATGTCATCCACGATCGACGAGATATGCGGCAACAGCTCGCTGACCCAGCCGCCCGACTCCCCATGCTGAGCAAACTTGAAGATCGACGGAGCACACGGAAACCTTGTCTGGCCTGAAGTCATCGTCGTGATTCGTTGCCCATTCCGGATGCTCTCCGGCAGATCCTTGTCGTAGAAATCGACCAGCTTCGGCTTGTAGTCGTACAGGTCCAATTGCGACGGAGCATCAGCCATGAACAGCCAGATCACCCGCTTGGCAGTCGCCTTGTGATGCAGCTGGGGCAGGGCCCCGAGCGAGGTGAGGTCCGGAGCTGTGGGAGCATTACTCTCGCCGAATAGCTGAGGGCTCATGCAGTTCGCAAGTGCCGCAGCCCCGAGTCCACAGGCCGAGCGGTTAAAAAAGTGACGGCGGGTGTGGGACAGAAAGTGGTTGTCGATGGGATTCATGGCGGGCTCCCGGCAGGAAGGATCAATTGCTACCAATGTATCGACCAGCGGGACAGTATGGAATTGGAAGAGACAGGCAATCGATTACGGAAAGCCCATGAGCCTTCGGCTACTTCGAGCTACTGGGCTTCGACAGTGGAAGAATATGCCCCATCTTGTCGCGTTTGGCGTCCATGTATTTCTCCCGCAGAGGAGCAGCTGGGGCGACGATGGGGACTTGTTCGACGACTTTGAGATCGAGCCAATGTTCAAACGGTTCGGTCTTCTTGGGATTGTTCGTCAGGATGCGAACCTTGCTCAGTCCCAGATCCTTGAGGATCTGCAACCCGACCATATAGTCCCGCAAATCGGCTTTGAAGCCCAAGCGGTGATTGGCCTCGACGGTATCGAGGCCCTCGTCTTGCAAGCGGTACGCTTTCAGCTTGGAGACGAGCCCGATACCGCGTCCCTCTTGCGGGAGGTAGACGACCGCTCCGGCTCCCTCTTTGCAGATCATCTCGATCGCCATGTGCAGCTGGTCACCGCAGTCGCAGCGGAGCGAGCCGAGGATATCGCCGGTGAAACAGGACGAATGCATGCGCACCAGTGGGGCGTCGACCGATGAGAGATCGCCCCAGACCATCGCCAAGGGTTCCTGCTCCTCATGATCCACATGGTAAGCGATGAACTTGGGGGTCCCGTATTCGCCGGTGGGCATGTCGACTTCGACTTCGCGGCGGACGAGTCGTTCCCGGACACGGCGAAACTGGATGATATCGGCGATCGAGACGATGGGGATGTTGTAGTGCTTGGACATCTCCTCCAGCTCGTCGAGTTTGGCCATCCCGGAATCGCGGCGGCTGCAGATTTCGATCAGACAGCCGACGGGAGCGAGGCCCGCCATCTTCATGAGATCGACTGTCGCCTCGGTGTGTCCCGCCCGGCGGAGAACTCCGCCGTCGCGGGCCAGCAGGGGGTTGATATGCCCCGGTCGGACAAAGTCAGCAGACTTGGCCTGTGGATTGGCGAGGCCGCGCAGGGTGGCGGTCCGGCTGAGGGCACTGACCCCGGTACCGGCGTCTCGATGGTCGACGGGGATCAGAAACGGTGTTTGATGCGGGGACGTGTTCGCTTCAGGATCGACGATCGGCGTCAGCTGGAGCCGTTGGGCATACTCTGCGGTCAGGGGAGCGCAGAGAACACCAGCCCCCTGACGAAGCATGAAGTCGACTGTTTCGGGCGTCATCAACTCGGCAGATGCGATGAGGTCGCCCTCGTTTTCTCGCTCTTGAGCGTCGAGGACGATGACGAGTTTGCCTTGCCGCAGGGCTTCGAGGGCGGCTTCGATCTGCTGCATGGAGGCGGGCATGGCGGAACGGCGTACAGGGGGGGTAGTGTGAAGAGCGGCAAGATAAGGATTGTAGCCGAGGCGACTCACCCGGACACCTCGCCGGACGATCGCCCTGCGATTGCCTAGCGGATATCGCGGTACTGCTTGGCCAACTGCTCTAAAGGTGTCCCGAGGTGAGCAGACAGAATGAACCGCCAGTTACGGAGTGTTTGCCGGATGGGACCAGTCTGTTCCCAGCGGCGGGTACTGACATGCAAGTGCTGTCCGAGAAGCGAGAGTCGACCGGCCTGCCGGAGACTCTTACTGAAATAGAGATCCTCCATTAGTGGCAGTTGCGGAAAGCCACCCAGTTGTTGGAAAACCGACCGGCGGACGAACAGCCCCTGGTCTCCGTAAATCCAGCCCGGCCAGCGAACCCGCGCGGCATTCCCCCACTCCAGCCAGCGGTACGCCCATCCCGCGTGGTCGAGAATCTGCCGAAAGCCGCCGCCGACGACATCGGGGTGGGCTTCGAGTGCGGAGCGAATCTCGTCGAGCCCGGCAGGCTCCAGCCAACAGTCCGCATGCAAGAAGAGAAGCACTTCGCTTGACGCAGCTGCAGCTCCGGCGTTCATCTGGCTGGCTCGTCCTCGCTCGGGGTGCAGGACTTTGTCAGCACCGCAGGCCAATTCGCGGGTTCGATCAGTGCTACCACCATCCACGACGATGACTTCGACGTTTCCCAATTCCCTGGCTCGGGCCACACACGCTGAGACGCGCTGCACCTCATTCAGAACGGGGATGACCACGGAGACGGAGACTGGCGGACTGAGGGATGAGAGGGGCACGGACACTCGCTTCGACATCACCAATGGGGCCGGAGAATCGCCTGAACGGCAGGAATTGCCACAGGTTACGAGTTGAGACAACATGGGAATTTTGTCATTTGCTCCTTGAGGATGTCACATCGGCAACAAATAATACAAGCGTGCCAGTGGAACCGTTTTCTAGTCAGGGGGAGGTCATGGCTGATTTTCTGGGCGCGCAAGGCAAATTGCTGCCTCAAGACAAAATGTGGTTGACGATGGTCGTGATTGGCGTGGCATTTGCGATCACACTTCTGACATGGATCGCCCTCAAGATTCGTTCTCTGTTTCGTGATGATGAGGGTCCTGCCGGTGGTGTGCACGATTTCCTCGGACAGTTGCGTGAATCGCAGTCGGAGGGTGACGTGACGCCGGAAGAATTCCGATCCATTCAAAGGCGGTTGGTGGAACAGTCGATGCGGTCTGGAGATAACTCACGTCCCACGCGGTTGACTCCAGCCAAATCTACCGGTCCTCAAGTGCCACCACATGTTCCGTATCATGACGATGCAGATGATCATTCTCCGTAAGCCGAATCAGGGAGGCGGCTGCGGATTTGTGCGAGTCGGCCTCGGACGTTCTACGTAGAGAAGTGATTGGATGTTCCGGGTTAGGATTCTGGACTCCAATCTGTCTGACTTCACGACGTTCGCCGACGGTTCGATCGACAACTGAGAAAGAAACACCCATGTCCTCCGGAAAAGACTTCACCACCGGGAAGAAGACTCCGACTGGCAAGAAAAACGCGAACTGTTCTTTCTGTGGAAAGAGCTATCGCGATGTCGGTCCGCTCGTCGAAGGTCCCAGTGATGTTTACATCTGCAGCGAATGCATCGATCTGTGCAGCTCTATCCTGGACCAGGAACGGCGGCGGCGCGGTGATCCCAAGAAGCTCTTCAACAAGATCCCGACCCCTCGGGAAATTGTGGAGCATCTGGATCGCTACGTGATCGGTCAGACACGCACCAAGCGCGGTCTCGCGGTCGCTGTCCACAACCATTACAAGCGGCTGTCGCTGGTGGAAGAGGGCGGCACGGGCGAGGTCGAAGTCGAGAAGTCGAACATTCTCCTCGTCGGCCCCACCGGTTCCGGCAAGACTCTGATGGCGAAGACCCTCGCCAAGTTCTTGCAGGTCCCGTTCGCCATCGGCGATGCCACGACCCTGACCGAAGCCGGTTACGTCGGAGAAGACGTGGAGAACCTGCTGCTCAAGCTGCTCCACGCTTCCGAGTTCGATGTCGAAGTGGCCCAGCGTGGCATCATCTTCATCGACGAGATCGACAAGATCGGCAAGACGGGACACAACGTCTCGATCACCCGTGACGTGTCAGGCGAAGGGGTCCAGCAGTCGCTGCTGAAAATGCTGGAAGGGACCGTGTCCAACGTCCCACCGCAAGGGGGCCGCAAGCACCCCGAACAGCAGTACATCCAGATCGACACCACAAACATCCTCTTCATCTGTGGGGGAACGTTCGTCGGGTTGGAAGAGATCATCAGCAAGCGGCTGGGCAAGAAGATGATGGGCTTCGGCCAGGAAGTCATCGACGAAGCCGAGCGTCGCCGCAACTTGCTGGAGCATGTTTCTGTTGAAGACGTGATCGAATACGGCATGATCCCCGAGCTCGTCGGACGGCTGCCCTTCCTCAGTTCACTGAACAAGCTGAACGAGAACGATCTGGTCCGCGTTTTGACCGAACCACGCAATGCTTTGGTCAAGCAGTACCAGAAGCTCTTTGAAATGGAGCACGCCGAGCTAGAATTCACCGACAGTGCTTTGCGGGAAATCGCTCGGATCGCCAAGATCAAGGACACCGGAGCACGCGGACTCCGTTCGGTCATCGAAGAAGTCATGTTCGATCTGATGTTCGAGTTGCCAGAACAGGAACCCGGACAACGCTACATCGTGACTCCCGAGATCGTCCGGAAAGAACAACTTCTGTTCGTGAAGGATGCGGCAGCCGCCTAATCCTCACAGGAAAGTCGGCATCGCATGTTGCAGAAATACACGGCCGGCTTCGCTCTTCTCGCAGTCCTCACTCTGACTGCGACAGGAGCGGTGTCGGCCGATTCCATTGCAGACAAGAAAAAAGTCGAGGAAGCCGTCTCGCGCGGGCTCGAATTCCTTGTCCGGGAACAACGCCGCCAAGGGTACTGGGAAGTTGGCAGCGGAAATTACCGCGTGGCGATGACCGCACTTTCCGGAATCGCCCTCTCAGCTGAGGGGTCAACCACCACCCGTGGCAAATACGCTCGTAACATCAGCCGCGCGGTCGACTACATTCTCGATGCCGCGCAGCCGAATGGGTTGATCGGTCGCCCGGATGATTACCACTACATGTACGGGCATGGATTCTCGATGCTCTTCCTCTCCCAGATTTATGGAGAGGAAGAGGACGTCGAGCGCCGCCGGAACCTCAAACGAGTTCTGGAAAACTCTGTCAAGTTCTCAGCTGCGGCCCAAACCAGCCGGGGAGGCTGGGGTTATGTCTCCGCAAAAGACGGCAACGATTTCGACGAGGGGTCGACCTGTATTACTCAGGTCCAGGGTCTGCGAGCTTGCCGCAATGCGGGCATCGTCGTACCAGGTGAGATCATCGAGCGCGCCCGTAAGTACATTTACGACTGCATGGGACCAGCCGGAGGCGTGAACTATAGCTTTGCCGGTGGTGGCGAGCGGCCTCCGATCACAGCCGCAGCTGTGGCTGTACTCTTCAATGCAGGCGATCTTGAGCAGAGCCCTCAACTCAAAAAGATGATGGAATACTGCCAGCAGAACGTCTGGCCGAATGGCCAGCAGGATTACGGTCACTGGCACTACATGCACTACTACTATGCTCAAGTGATGTATCGCAAACCCGATGAGTGGGGCAAGTATTCCAGCTGGGTCGAGGGCGAGATCCTGCGAGAGCAGACCCCGCAAGGGAATTGGGACGACACCTCCATCGGCTCGGTCTACGTGACCGCCATGAACACCACGATCCTGCAACTGAATAAAGGCTACCTGCCGATCTATCAGCGATAAGCTGATCGTTCGGCGAGAATCGGATGGTATTCGGTTCCCGCAGCGCAGATGCACGACAATTCAAGCCATTGATGAAAGAGACAGAAACGAAAACACCCGTGACTCGGGCGAGTCACGGGTGGATTGATCGATGTCCAAGCCGTAGCGCAGGGACAGCTGAGTTCTGAGAACTTCAACTACTCTGGGTTGCCGGGCTGTTTCGTGGGCTCGACCTTGAAGTACGGGCAGTTCTTGATTCGCAGCTTGTGCAGCCAAAACTCGGCCATCACTTGCAGGGTCGAGAGACCATACTTGATGCAGCGTTTGAAGCTAATGCTCGATGCTTCGTCGAAGTAACGGACCGGGACCGGGATGTCGCCGACCTTGAAGCCGAAGTGGACGGCTTGGGCGAGGAATTGAGTGTCGAAGGCGAAGTCGTTGGTGTTCAAATCGAACGGGACTTGCTCCAGGACTTCGCGGCGGTAGGCACGGAAGCCGCTGTGGAAGTCACCCAAGTTTTGGCCGAGGGCAATGTTCTCGATCGTGGTCAGGATGCGGTTGGCCACGTACTTCCAAACAGGCATCCCACCGGCGAGGGCTTCCTGCCTCGTACGCACTCGCGAACCGAGGATCACGTCGCAGATGCCCAGACGCAGGAACTCGACCGCAGCTCCCACGACCCGGCTGTCGTACTGGTAGTCCGGATGGATCATGACCACATAGTCGGCACCGAGTTCGAGAGCCAGCTTGTAGCAGGTCTTCTGGTTGCCGCCGTAGCCCTTGTTCTTTTCGTGGACGATGACCTTCAGCCCCATGCGGCGGGCCAGGTTCGCAGTCTTGTCACGGCTGCAATCGTCGACCAGTACGATCTCATCCACGACACCGGGAGGGATGTCAGCGACAGTCCTCTCCAAGGTGGCAGCTGCGTTATAAGCGGGCATGACCGCGACCACCTTGCCACGGGCGGCGCGTTTGACGTTGGCCTGAAGTTCGTTGATGTCGATCAAGGGACCGTCGAGTTCGAATTCGGCTTCGAGGAGTTGCATCACCGTTTCGGAACAGTCCAGAAAACGGTCAACGGGTGTCTGTGTGCGGTCAGCAGGGGAAGTGGCGGCCACCATCTGAATCTCTCCGAGTATCCGATCTGTCATCGCATCGACGATGACGACAAGGGGAATGTCAGAGAGACCCTAGCTCCGGATTGCGGGGAGTGAGGGAATTTTAACGGCCCGGTGCGGGAAAAACCTCTGGAAACAGGGAGAAAGGACACTGTTAGAAATCCGAAGTCTGGTTCCTCCTAGAACTGATGGCCTTCCTGAGGCCCATTCTTCGTTAAAGTCAGAATCTCCGGACCTTCCTCGGTCATCAGGATCTGGTGTTCGAACTGGGCGGACAAAGCCCGATCCTTGGTCAACACGGTCCAGCCATCCGAGAGTGGCCCGTCGGTGTCTTTTGTGCCGTGGTTGACCATCGGTTCAATGGTGAAGCAGACACCGGGGGCCAGAATGTCCTTGCGGCTCTTGCGAACCGGGACATGCGGGATACCCGGATCTTGGTGGAATTTCCGCCCGATGCCGTGTCCCTGAAAATTCTCGACGATTCCCAAATCGTTCTGCCGCCCGAAACGGGCGATGACTGTCCCGATATCCATCACACAGCAGTACGGCTTCAGAACTTCAATTCCGATCCACAGGGCATCGAAGGCCAGCTGAACCAGACGTTTCGCCTGGGGAGTCACATCACCCATCAGAAACGTTTCTGATGAATCTCCATACCAGCCATTGACAATAGTCGTGCAGTCGAGATTTACGATATCGCCGTTTTCGAGCGGCTTGTCACTGGGGATCCCGTGACAGACGACATCGTTGACACTGGTGCAAATCGACTTCGGAAATCCCTGATACCCGTAACATGCGGGGATGTGCCCGTGATCCCGCGTGTAGGTGTCCGCCAATTGATTCAGGTGATTGGTCGTCACACCCACCCGCACATGATCACGCAGAAAATCGAGCAGTTGGGCGTTGAACCGCCCGGCAGCGCGCAGTCCTTCTCTCTCAACTTCCGTTTTGTAAGTGGGAAGACGAGTCCCTTGGGCAAAGGTCAACAGGCGACGCATGAAGGACTCCACGGCGTTCATGAGCTCACTATCCAGTGAAACCAGAGTGCCGCTGGGATGATAGGGGCGGTATCGTTCTATTCTTGTCGCGGGAGGCTTAGGTTTCAATGACCACGGATTGAATCCGTGCACACTCATTGAACGCGGAATGAAACAGTCTCTGAAATCCGAGGATCACCAAAACGAAAACAGGGCCCAGCTGATGAGCAGCTGCGCCCTGTGGTGTGAAGCCATTCGAGTTCAAAGTGCTGCCATTCGCGATAGGGAAATCGTCGGATGACCCGCCTGACTGCAAAGTCACCCTACCGAATCATCGACGGGCCTTCCCAGCCAGCGACTGTCGCATCGGGAGCGAGGATATAGATCTCGACGCGGCGATTCTGTTGCCGAGCCGTGTCATCGGCGTTGGCCGTGACCGGTTGGAATTTGCTGTAGCCAGCGACGCCCATGCGAGGTTCATCCATGCCAATCTTGGCTAGCTGATGAACGACTGCTGTGGCCCGATGAGCGGACAGCTCCCAGTTGGTTTCGTGTTTTGCCTTGGTTCCGGGTTTCACGATCTCGTGATCGTCGGTGTGTCCGACCACTAGGATGTGGAACTGCTTGGCTTCGGGGTCATTCATGATCCCGGCGAATTCCTTCAACAACGAGGAACCTTCCGCGCGAACTGCATCACTGCCTGTCGTAAAGAGTAAGTCGCCATTGAAGCGGCTGACTCCGGTGACCGGATCAAACTCAAACTCAGGATACTTCTTCGAGAGCTCTTCGAAGCGGCGATTGGAGTTGCCGCCGAGCGGGTTTTTCAACCCAGTTAGCAGGCTCGCATACTTCTCACTCAACTGAGCACGCTCGGTGTTCAGATTCGCCAGACGCTGATTGGTCAGGTCGAGATTCTGCTGGGCCGCAGCCAGCGACTGCTCCAGCTGACTATTCTGCTGGGCCAACTGGCCAGCCATCTCGGCCTGACCTGCTAACTCCTGATTCTGACGATACAGCTTCAGTGATTGCAGCTGCGACTGCCGGAGTTGAGATTTCCTTCGTCCATGTGCACAGCACCCCGATGCGGAGAGCATGGTCGCAATGACAAGACTGGCGATGAGAGAGCGATGAAAGCGGGGCATCGTGTTCTCCGGAATCCGTAGGCGGGCCGCATCCGACAGGGGGCCACTCCGGACCGCTGGACGGACCGATAGCGGCACCCAAGAGGGTGTGACGCAGCATTCAGGAAACGGGGGGAATCGTTCGAGTGAGGAGTTCCTCCGCAGTGGGAGGAACCGATCGCGGGAAGAGCCGGTGAGAAACCGGCAGACCATCTCGCGAGTGGGGGAGTGACTGGCCGCCGTTTCGGGCGACTGACCACGAAATTCATTTGTACGCCGTTTTTTCCTCAAGGACCAGACGAAGAGTGCCGATGACAAAATGTTCGGCAGCTTTCGCCGAATTCGCCTGCCCCGGTCGCGGACATCTGGAACGACTCGACCGCAAATCGAGACAAGACCGGAGTTTCCAATGAGCTAGGCTCTCGTCACCCGGAGTTCGTAGTGACAATCAATTGAATCAAACTAGCCAACAACCTGTTCACAATACGAACAGCCCAAGGGTGAAGCCTCTCTCGAACCGGCGGGAAACGACACTGGCAGATTTGGCAGAACACCAGATCTGATATCGAGTTTCAGCGAAATCCGCCGCCCCCTTACAAGTTCCGAATGTAATGATTGTCCGGTTGGCACCGATTATGCAGATCAGTCTAGTCGTAGCAGATACGCAACATCACAACGCGACGGAGCATGTCGGACGGGGGGGCGTGAGACACTCCCCGTGGAGCTGCTGATCCCAGTTTCAACGTCCATTGTTCTGTTTCCTTCCAAGGGCGGTTCACTCTCTGAGTGAACCGCCCTTGTGCGTTCCTTGTGGACTGCTCTCCCCAGCGGAATAATCGCGGCAGTGGGAGGCCGATTGAGCCGCTCGGCCTCTTCGAGGATGCAGCTGACATGGCACAATGCGATCAGGGATATCTTTGCGAAGTCTGTGGCGACGAAGTCGAGTTCGTCGAGGGCAGCGACCTGTACCTGCGATTCATCCTCGGCGAGGTGGAAGCCCGACAGCTGCTCTCGACACCCGAGCGTCACCTGCGCTGCAATCCGGTCGTTGCCCAATTCATTGTCGATCCTGCGTTCGAGCCAGTGACGGTCGAAGGAGTGTTCTGCAAATCCGAACTCGACCCCGGATCAGTCAGCCAGCGAGAGACGCTGGTCACCCGCGCGTGGCAGAGACTTCAAGAAGTTCGGCAGCTGGGAGTCCCGATTTCGGAGTATCCGCTGCCGGAGATCTTGGCCCGACGTCCCAAACGCGGATCAAGCTCCGATCAGGCTGCGCCGTAACCAAGCCCTGTGAGAACGAGCCTGTCACCATCGGGGTCGCGAGCAACTGACTCATACCGCAGCAACTGACTCGATGTGCTCCGTGATCTGAACCGCATCCGATGCGTCCCGAACGGCACATCACATCATTATTCGATCAGGTCGCGAAGGTGGAAGTGGTGCTTCCCGAGCTTCCCGCCGTAGTTGCCGGCGGTCACTTGCTTCAGGCCAGGCACCCGACAGGCCGCGTGCAGCCCTTCGCGCATGGCTGTCTTCACCAGCTCAAAGTTTTCTCCGTCGACCACCAGTTCATAGACCGCGTTGGCTCCCTCGGGGAGTTCAGTCTTCGACAGCGGCCGCAACGTCGCGCAATACGCCTCGTTCGTACTCGCCTTCAGTTTCTTATAAATCGAACCCACCTTACTCCCCGAGCGAACGATCCCCCCTGGAAACGGCAGGATCACTCCCGGGACCGCGCACATCGCTTCGCTCGCCGCTTCCGCAGCTGACAGGGCCGCCGCTTGTGTCTCTCCGCAGAGCAGTAGATTCCCCCCGGCGACGCCCGTGAAGGTTCCGAACTTGTCATCGCAGACAAATTCGCCATCCATCGTCGGCATCCGCCACATCCGCTGGTCGCCGACCTTCTTCGAGGATTGGAACCCGTCGCCGAAGAACCGCAGGTTGCCGCCGACGACGATGCGTTTCTCCTTCGGGCACACTTCGACACCGTTGAAACAGGCGGTCGTGGGGCAGGTGAGGATGCACTGCCCGATACGGTTCGAAACCGCAGCTGAGAGCGCATCGCGACTAAACGCGAACGCCAAAACGGTCACGCCGGGACGTCCGTCTGGTGTCGCCTCGGGTGGCAAGATCCGCTCGATTGAAGCTTCCACATCGCAACCGATGACGCTCGTTGCGTTGCCACAGAACTCGTTCGCGGCCACGATCGCCCAGCGCTCCGAGACAGCTGTCACGATCAGACGTGTCCCCGACATGGAAAACGCCTCAGCGAACGTGTCGACGATTTCCACTCCGTGCAGCTGCATCATCAGTCCGTCATTTCATTCCACGAGATGTTGTCCGAGTCCGGATCGGCGCGGCACACACTCTGTTCACGGTCAGGTTAAGGAGAGGCTCCGCGGAGGGCAAGCACGCCTGCGGGAGCCGAGTGGGCCATCGCTGTTGTCACCGGAGGGTGGGACCGGCCGCTGTGGGTGCAGGCCCATCACCTGGCATCCGGGCGCAAGCTATTTCCCCCGGAACCAATGCAAGAATATCCCCGCGGACACCGACACATTTAACGAGTCTGCCTCGGGCCCCATCGGGATCGTGATCCGTTCGTCGCAGAAGTCGCTCCATTCCGGTTCGAGCCCGTCCGCTTCATTCCCAAATAGCAGCCCCAGACGAGAGGGACTCGCGCCGGCCCCTGGCACACTGCCAAACGGAAGTTGATCCAGCGGAGTCGCCGAGGGATCGAGGACCGTCGCCAGAAAACGAAACTTGTGTTGCTCTCGGAGAGCCAGCAGATGCGGGCGAAGATCGTCAGTCTGCATGATTGGTAAGAAGAACGCGTGTCCCATTGAAACTCGCAGCACCCGGCGCGAATACGGGTCAGTGGAGCCCGGCCCCAGAATTAATGCCCGGACCCCAAACCCGACGCACAGCCGAATCAGCGTCCCCAAGTTATCGGGGTCATTCATACGCGGGCAAACGACGACCAAGCCCGAGGTCGAAGCGTCTCGCGGCATCCAGTCGGCAATCGCCGGGGATTCCCGCCGCCACCCAGCTGCGACCACTCCCCCATGAAAATCGAACCCGACCAGCTGGCTGGCCTGTGCGTCGGAGAGGACGTAAACCGGATGCCGCTCCAGATCGATGCCATCGAGCGTGTGCATCCGGCGGTCGGTCACCAGGATCGAGTCGACTGCAAAATCACTCTTCACTAACTGCCGCACCACGCGGTGCCCCTCGGCGATCAGATGCCCCGACGTACGCGTCTGGTTCGACAGCTTCAGACTCCGGTAGGGGTCCAAGCGAATGTCGCCAAGATCGGTGAGAGGAATGAAAGGCATCGGAACCGGTCACGGACTGAGGAAGATTGTCTTGTCGACCGGTTTGTTGTCGGCATGTTGGACATAGAGTGCGACCTGCGCGGCTGGAGCATCGGCGCGTAACGCTTTCAGCGAGCCGTCGAAGGCTGCGGTGGGATAGACACCCGCTTGCGGAGATCCCCACGCTGAAACTGGATTGCTCGGGTCAAACGGTAACCCACCCGGACGAGTCCATTCCGTAGCGACCTCGGGGCCCGCGATGAGGACCATGAGAATGTTGGAACTCCCATCGGTCAGCGATTTGAATTCGACTCCACCGGAGACACCGAAGGGGGCAGCTGGGTCATCCACAACATGCAGACTCGTCTGCCCGGCCCCGTCGACACCGGGAGTCTTGTACATGCTCGGCATTTCAGCCACGAGGGCTTTGTTATGTGGGCTGTCCCACGGCTCGTTGAGATGGAATTTCCCGTACAATTCCTGTTGACCGATTAAAGGCAAAATCGCCACTCGCCAGCTTAAGCCACCGTTCATCTTCGCGGCCGCAAAACGATGGTTGGTTTCCCAGTACCCGAAGCAGGCGCGAGCGACTTGCGACAGGCCAGGATAATCCACAGCCATTCCAGTGGGCTTCGGGACTGCATACTGCTCAAACGGATCGCCAGCAACGATTGTGGCATCTTGGCTTCCGATAAGAGCTGCGATGTCCGCAATTGGTGTCTGTGACTTGAGCTTCATCGCTCGCCCGTCGAACATCACGACGGGGAAGGTGCCGTCATATGGCGTGCCGAGGGGTTGCAGTGGGTTCGAGGCATTGAACGGGATACCGCCGGGCTTGGTCCACTCGGTCGCAGATTCGGGGCCTCCGAGAATTGCGAGAATTGTATTTGAGGGCCCGTCGAGAATATCCCGCAACTTGAATGGCCCTTTGGCTCCCGGTGATCCCGGCCCCGTAAACATGTGCCAAGCCGTCTTACCGGTTTCGCTGACACCGGGCGTCTGAAAGAACGCTGGCATCTTGTCGACAAGCGTCTTGTTGTGCGAACTATCCCAAGGCTCGTCGAGGTGGAATTGGTCATATAAAGACTTCTGATCCAGATAGGGGAGAATGTGAACTCGCCAGCTCAGTCCAGATTTCCCATCGGGGCCAACTTCGGGATGGGGAAACTTCTCAAAAGTATCATTAAAGTTGTAACAGGCCAGGCCGATCCTCCTCGAGTTTTCTTTTAAATCGAGAGCAGTGGCTTCAGCGGATTGGCCTCCCGGCAGCAACCCGCCTACACCACTACCTGCTCCGCCTCGCAGGAACGCGAAGTAGATTCCCACCAGCAGGCAAGCAACCGCCACACCACCGCCGATCACCATCAGCAGTCCATTGCCGCCGGATTTCTTCTTCCCCTTACTCATCTTTTTACCACGAGTCGGGGCCACTGGTTCCTCGATCTCCTCGTCCGCAAACTCATCCATGTCCTGAACACGGAACTTCTTCCCGCACTTGGCGCAGGGGCGAACCTGACCAATCAGAGACTCATCTTTCAGCTTGAACGTCGCCTGGCAGTGAGGGCATTGCGTCTTGGGCATGACTGGCTCGCTTCTGCGAAAATTGGGGAACGCGAATAAGACTACACCGGGGCCTTGAACTGGAACCGGTCGCACTGGCTGAAGAACTCCAGCGGGTTGTCGTAGACAATTTTTCGAATCTTGGCTTCGCTGTGGCCCCGGCGGCGCATTTCCATGATGAAGTCCGGAACGGCCAGCGGGTTGCTCGGACCCCAGTCCCCGGCGGAGTTCACCATGATCCGCTCGTCGCCGTACCGCTCGATGATATCCGCCGCGCGGGCGGGGGTGCATTTCGTCGTGGGGTACAGAGTCATCCCGCACCAGTACCCGTTGTCCCTGGCCAGCCGGACGGTATGTTCTTCAACGTGATCGATACAGACGCGGCCAGGTTGCAGGTCTGACCGCTCCTTCAGCATGTCGACGATCATCCGCGTCCCTTTGTACTTGTCCTGTAAATGCGGCGTATGAATCAGCACCAACTCTTTCATCCCAGCGGCCAGCTCCAGATGCTCGGCGAATATGATCGATTCATTCTTGGTGTTCTTGTTCAGTCCGATCTCCCCGATCCCCAGCACGCCGGTCTGGTGGATGAACTCGGGAATCATCTGGATCACCTCGCGCGAGAGCTTGACGTTCTCCGCTTCCTTGGCGTTGATGCACAGCCAGCTGAAGTGCTGCACTCCGGACCAGTTGGCGCGCTTGGGCTCGAACTCGGTCAGCTGGCGAAAGTAATCGCGGAAGCCCTCGACGGTCCCGCGATCAAACCCTGCCCAGAAGGCGGGCTCGCTCAGGGCGACACAGCCCATCCGCGCCATTCGCTCGTAGTCGTCGGTCGTGCGGGAAACCATATGGACGTGGGGGTCGATGAATTGCATGACACGATCCGGCTGCGGAAATGACTGTTCGGTACCGAGAAAGTCATTCGTAGACGGGAAGCCGCTCCGAAATCATGACTCGTGACGACTAGTGTACATCGCCACTGAACAGCTTCCGAGTGATTGTGAAAATCTGGGGTCGTCTTCTCCAAAATACTGTTGAGAGATCGGTCGCACCCCATCGGTTTCCGTACGGTCGTGCATGTCTCTATGATGCAACCCTCATCTCAGTTCTCTTTCGTCTCTCGTTCCCTTGCTGCCTCCGGAGCCCATTCCGATGGACCTTATCCAATCACATCGCCCTTACACTCAGGAGTGGTACGAACATTTGCACGGGATTCTGGGTGATGCAGCCTGTCGCCAGCTGGGGATTTACACCATCCCGGACAACTTTCTGCTCTCCGTCGTGATTCCGGTTTACAACGAGCGGAACACATTGATGCAGCTGTTGGACCGGGTCCGGGAAGTTCCGGTTCGGAAAGAGATCGTCCTGGTGGACGATTGCAGCAAAGACGGCACGCGGGATTTGTTAAAGAGTCTGGAGCAGTTGCCCAATGACGATCCAATGAACCGTCTGTCAATCCAGTATCACGATGTGAATCGTGGCAAGGGAGCTGCCGTGCGCACGGGGCTGAATCGAGCAACCGGCGATGTATTCATCATCCAAGACGCTGACTTGGAGTACGATCCGGCGGAGATTCCCCGGCTACTGCAACCGATTATTCAAGGACGCGCCGATGTCGTGTTTGGCAGCCGGTTCCTCGGAGACCAGCCGCACCGCGTGCTGTATTACTGGCACTATCTGGCGAACAAGATTCTGACGATGTGTTCGAACTTGATGACGAACCTGAACCTAACCGACATGGAGACATGCTACAAGCTGTTCTCAAAAGAGATCATGCAGCAGATCGCTCCGAACCTTCAGCAGGAGCGGTTTGGCATTGAGCCGGAGCTGACTGCCAAGGTCTCGGCGATTCCGTGCCGGATCTTTGAGATGTCGATCAGCTACCACGGTCGGACGTACGATGAGGGGAAGAAGATCGGGTTAAAGGATGGATTTTCGGCCCTGTGGTGTATCGCCAAGTATGGAACGCATTCGATCTTGGCCCGTCGCCGCGTCAAGAAGGCTCGCCTGAACTCCACTCACTGAATCCCATGGAGATGCGGTCGTGACTATCGAACTCGCGACCGGGAGTTGGGGTCTTCGGCCATCTGTGTCAGCTGGTCCGCTTTGACTTGAGCCGTTTCAATGCGATGAGTGATCGTCTTGATGTCTGGGCGTCGTCGATGGCACCACTCCAAGTGTGGCAGGGCGTCAGAATAGCGTTCGTGGTCAAAGAGCCAGTTGGCGAGATTGGACCTCAAATTATATGAGTTCCCTTGCCGTTTAATGGCTTTTTGAAGAGTCGTCGTTGCGAGTTCGATATTGCCCATTTCGGCATAACAGCCATGGGCGGCCACAATATGCGACGAGGATGTTTCTCCCGAAGTTCGTGACGACGCGTCCAGCTCTGACTTGGCTAATTGAGTCAGGATTTTGTGATATCCGCGAATGTCACTCGTGCCAGCGTACGCCTGTCGCAAATTCATCAAAGTGGCGCGATCCAGCTCGAAGGTGTTGAGGAAGAAGCTGGGCGCATAGTGCGGTGCCAAGTCAACGACGATCGCGGCCCGGCACTTGAGATCCCTTTCGAATGCCTTCTGGTAATGGGCAATCGCCTGATCGGTCTCCCCTCGATTGTTGAGGGCGTGCGCATACTCCAATTGGACCTGACCATCGAACGGATGCGAGGCAAGTGCCTGCAACATCAGCCGATCCTCCAACTCAGGCGGGGCCAGACTCAACCAGGCGAGTTTGGCGCTTTCAATATAGGGACGAGGTTCCAGTGGACAGAGTCGCATCGCGCGTAAACAGGCGGCCTGGGCGCGATGCAGGTGGCGGCGATTCTCTCCCATCACTTCCGGGTTATCCAACCAAACATGCAGCGCCTTACGATTCGGATAGTTCGAGGAAATGGCTGCTTGGCGAATGTCCTCCATTCGCAGATCGTGGTCTTTATCATGAGCCAGAAGAAAGCTCCGAATCTCGGCGCGGGCCGCACGCACCTGAAGAATCGGATCGTGGGGGTTGGCCTTTGCTGCCTGAAGAATCATTGCGATTTCGAATGTCGAGGAGGACTGGGCCTCGCTGGCATCCCGCGAATTCACCAATCGCTTGTACTCGTGGTAGTGAGGTTCCGCCGCCAGCTCAGGCCACTTCACTTGCATTCCCCAACCCAGTCCGGCGACGACCAGCACGAGCATCAGGCCCCAGCCCATTCGACCAAACCCATGTCCTAATGATTCTGTTCGGGAGGCTTGTGGAATCGAAAGTTGATAGAGCACGCACGCCGAAGCGGCTGCCAGCACCACAATCACCATACAGCCTGGCACATACCACACAAAATCCGTACAGGAGTGGACCAGGTTGATCATGAGCACGGAAATCGCAACCGCAAAGGGTGCCTTGATGTCTACGCTTGTGGCATGCAGCAGTCCACGAACGCACCAGTAACAGACCAGTCCGATCAACAGGATGGCAATCGCGATGCCCGTAAGCCCGGTCTCCATGGCCACTTGCAGATAGCCATTTTCCGCATGGGTGTACTCTGTTCCGTCGTCTGGATAGTCATGGTACGACTGGTAGACATACCGATGAGTTCCCAACCCGGTCCCGACGATGGGGAAGTCGCGGAGTACTTTCGAATCAGTTGCCCAAATCTTCTGCCGAGAACCATCACGGTCGACTTGTCGCCCCTGGCCAGCCTGCAGAGAAGCGATATTGGCACTCAACTCCTTATCCAAGCGGCTGCCGAAAGCCAGCGCAGCTGCGAGGCCAAACACGGCGATGCCAAGCAACCAGAGGGCCACTCGTGAGTCGAGTAGCTTCTGTTTCCAAAACAAGCTGCAAGTGATCGCCATTCCAACGGTCGTGACGAGCAGCCCGCCTCGCGATTGGGAGAGCACGATCGCAACGGATGTCAGCCCCAGCATGAGCGCGGGAACATACTCTTGCACGACGGCTCTCCAACCTGTGGGAGCGGGATGATCTAAATTGCGAGCTTCTCTCAGCTTGTTGAGATTCCGGGAGGCGATCACATGCCACCACAGCTGAGCGGGTAAACTCATGGCCAGAAAATCGGCGAAATGATTCGCGTTTGTAAATCCGCCCTTGGCTGATGTGAGAGTGGTCGTGTCTGGATGTTCGTAAAACCAAAAGAACTTCCCATTTCCGACGAGATACTGCGTGATCCCAAAGATCGCCGTAACAAAACCGGAGACCGCCAGGTAACGCATGATTCGGTGAATATCATGAACGGTCTGCAATCGCTGAACCGCAATGAAAAAGACCAGCATCACCGATACGAGAGTGACCAGGTCGCTCCATGTTTGCCAAGGGGCAAAACTCAGACTGCTCCAGCGACCCAGCCCGATGGAAGTCTCTGGGTTGTCCCCCCATGCCGGCAGGAGCCTGTCGATCTGCGGTGACAATCCATCCTTCAGCGACTCGGGGATCGAAATCGTCTGAAGCGCGACCAAGAGCACGGCCAACAAAAACAAGGGCTCTGCCCCGGAGAATCGCCAGCGCGGGCGATCCTGCCTCAGCTGGTGGATCGCCCACCAGAACGCAGTCCATCCGGAAAGCAGCACCGTGGCCAGTGTCCCGAGAGCCTGTCGCCCTCCCCAGATGAATGGCAGGATCAGGATCAGGCCAAAGAACCCAGCATCCACAAACCGCAACGGCCAGGAACTCTCCGTGACTGCGACGCGATGACCCCAGGCATCCATAGAAGGCGAGGAACGTTGCTTGGGGCGGGAAGGCATGGAATCGGTCTCTCCAATGAGTAACCCCCGCAAGGGTCACTGAACTTTCATCACGCGGCTTTACGGAGTGGAACCGTATCGACTGACTCGTCTGAGGGTTGCTCTTCGTGTCGAGGCTCTTGCTCGTTGTCATGGCCATAGCCGTAACCACCAGCCTTGCTACCGTAGCCGTAACCGTATCCGTATCCGTACTCGTCACCCGACTTGTTCTGCAACTGGTTCACCACAATCCCCATCAATGGGCATCCAAGAGCTGTGAGAGATTCAGCAGCTCGGATGACCATGCGGCGGCGATTCGTATCAGGGCGGACGGTCAGAATCGCTCCATCAACCAAGCGACCGATGAGTTGCACATCGGCCACAGCGAGTGATGGAGGTGCGTCGATCAGAATTTGATCGTAGTGGGTGTCGGCCCAAGCGATGAGTTCCGCCAGACGCTCCCCAGCTAAAAGCTCCACAGGATTGATGGGTCTCGGCCCGGAGGCAATCACATGCAGGTTGGAGAGTTCGGTCGGAATCACCACACGAGCTGCAACGTCAGGGACGGGAAGCCCCTCTTTCAGAATGGTCGACAGTCCTTCTCGACCTGAATACTCAAAGAGCTTTGAGAGACCCGGACGACGCATGTCTCCATCGATGACCAGCGTCCGTTTTCCCGATTGGGCGAACGCCACAGCCAGACTGGCCAGCACGGTGGTCTTCCCATCACCCGGTTCTGTACTGGAAATCGTGAGGCGTCGGGATTCTTCGCCCGAGAAAGCAATCGCTGTACGAAGAGTTCGAAAGGCTTCAGACTCGATCGCGTTGGGCTTGGCAAATGGGTACAGAGACGACAAGCCGTGATCGCCCAGTACAGGGAGCTTCCGAATCATGGCCAGCACTGGGGCTCCGAGTTCTCGACGCAGATCATCCGGAGAGCGGAAGCGGTCATCCACGAGATCCAAAATGTAGATCAGACTAAAGGATGATCCGATGCCCAGCAGCACACAGACAAACACGGTCATGGTCAAACGGGGGGTCACCGGAGACATGTTAATCTCGGGGTCAACGGTGATCTTAGCTCGGATCGAGTTTGACTGTCCCAGCCTGGTCGACTTCATCCGATCAGACAGGACAGCCAAGTAATCCTGAAAACGAGTTACTTCTTGCTTCTTGGCTGCGATGTCTGCGTAGAGTCCGTTCTGTTTACTCGCCTGAACTTTCTCACGATCCAGTGTCTCACGGGCTCGCTCCACTTGCTTGGTCGCGATGGCTGTATCCCGCCTGACGGTTTGCAAAAGCGTGGCTCCAATGTCTTGCGAATCGAGCAGTTGATTCACCGCTTGCGGACGACCCAGAAGCTGTCGCTCCTTGATGACAATCTCATTCCGAATACGCTGGATCTCCGGATGATTTTCCCCGAGAAAGGCGAGTTTCTCCTGCAATAGACTTTGAGCTTGAGTCAGCTCCTGCTGCATCCTGGTCGCAGCGTAGCTTTCGGCGACGTCCGTGCCGGTACGCTTCTCGTTGATTTTCGAGGCCAAGGCCGGATCGATCCGGTTCATGTATTTGGAGAGATCTTCTCCCCGCGCCAAAGCCGCTTCCATCTCGTCCAGCAACGCCTGAGACTCGTTGGCCGTCTTGGAGAGTGACAGCCAGTCCTGATTCAACTTCTCGATACGAGCTGTCAGGATGTTGATCTCTTTGTCGCCGTTCCCAAACAGATCCGTCGTCTGCGACTCCAGTTCACGCTGCTCTTTGAGTTTGGCCAGCAGATCGCGCTCGACGCTGTCACGCTGCTGAGTCAGCAGCTTGAGGTCGACGCTCGCTTCATCTTGATGCATGCGGTTCACTTCCGCCATGAACGAAGTCAAGACTTCGTCGACGACGGCGTAGGCCGTCGTGGGATCCTTCGAGCGAAAAGCCACGGTCATAATGTTCGTTTTACGAACGGTTCCGACGGACAGCTTGCTTCGAAATGCCAACAGCCATTTGTCCTGACGGACCCCAGCCAAGTCGATACGGTGGTCATCAGGCAGATTGCGAAGCGTCTCTTTCAACGTCGAGTCACACGTCAGCAGCTCCACAAACTCCGGCATTTTATCCTGAAGTCCCTGCGACTTGTTCCCGTCTTTTTCCAGCGAGTCTCCCCCCGTCTGGAGGATCAGCAGCTTGGCCGAGGACTCGTATTTGCGTTCCGCAGAGACGTAATAAAACGCACCCAGCGACAGACTGCCGATCAGTGCCAGAATCACCAGATACAGCCGAGACCGGACGGAGCGCAAGAAACGAAGAACCCCCGCCATCAGGTCGATGGAGTCTCCACTGGAGATCGGGATTTCTGTCGGTGACGGCATGCTCAAGGCATCCTGACCAGCTGGGAAGTGATTCGAGTGAGAACTCAGCGGGACGCGTCTTAGAACACTCGCCCCGAAAGCCCGAAGGTCGCTGTTTGGAGAACACTGATGATGATTGTGGAGGGCGTCTGTTCGACGGAAACTACATCACCGGGCTGTAACAGGATGTTCTCTTTCCCATCACGCTTGGTCTTCGAGTAGCTGACTTGAATGAGGGCCGGTTGTTCGATTCCCGGGCGTTTCCTGATGACATAGATCTTGTCTGCGACGGGGCTGTTGATCCCGTGAGCGAGTGCGATGGCATCGAGGACAGTCAGGTTTTTTCCAACCGGAAACTCAAACTGACCTGGCGATCGAACGAGACCGTCCACGGTCAGAGGAAGTGGATCTCGTTTATCGACCCAGATCACGGTCCCATCAGACAGCGTCGGGATACCCACCCCTTCACTGCCGATGGCGACTAAATCAACCTTGAGAGTTCTCGCTCCAACCGGGGTCACGGCGAGTGATTGTGCTCCAGCCGAGATAACTCCGTCTGACGTCCCGTTGGCGATGGCGGGCATGCGGTCTTTGGGATTTGAACCGGGAATAAAGCCCGGGTGCCGAACCTCGACAACAGTCCCCGCCTCTTTGGCGAGTCCCCCGGCGAGCGTAATGGCTTGCAGTAGATCACTGTTCCCAGGGCGGAGTTCAATCGAACCTGGCTTGTTGACAGCTCCCATCACGGTGATGCGGTTCACCTTGGGGCGTGTCATGACGACGACAACCTTGGGATTTACATAGACATCACGGGCCATGGCGACTGTGCGAATGGATTGTTCCGCCTCCTGCATCGAAAGCCCCAGGACAGGCACATTTCCCACATGAGCCAAATCGATCTCGCCATTGTCCCGCACTCGCACCAGTGCAGATCGATCCTCGTCCTTCTTCGATCCGACGCTGATGTCGACTGTGATCACATCCCCGACGGAGATAATGTCCTGAGGGATCGTCGCGCTGGCCAGCTTGGTCAGGTCGACTGTCTGAGCATTGGAAGCGGAAACGGCGTACCACTCGCGTGGAAGATCCTTGGCCAGCATGGCTCCACTCGTCATGCAGCCCTGACAGACCATCAGCGCATACAGCCCGACCGACAAAGCGGCCCGCTGGAACAGCAGTGAAATGGATTGAGTGGCGTTGGACATGGGAGAGATTGACGATGCGACGACTACGATTCCGACTCGCGGCGCAGCCCTGTGAAATGGTGAGGAGTTAGCAGGATTGTGAAGTTAGGCCAATCTGCTTCGAGCGGTCAATATGAATCGCCGTTCGAAGCCATCAAGACTGCCTCGATGGCTGGGGTTCAAATCGAGCTAACTATCAGCTACAGATACGCATAGGACTTACGATTTCGCAGCGATAACCGTCCGCTGTCGTTTGCGGAACTCAATTCACAACCGGCCAATCTGGCCGAACCCCTGTCAGGAGCCCCACGATGAGCAGAGTCCGTGTTCTGGTCGGCACACGTAAAGGAGCCTTCGTTCTCACCTCCAATGAGAAACGCGAGCAGTGGGAAATCAGCGGCCCGTTCTTCGCGGGGTTTGAGATCTATCACCTCAAAGCCTCTCCGGTGAATCCAGACCGCATCTATGCTTCGCAATCGAGCGCCTGGTTCGGTCAGATCATGCAGCGTTCCGACGACGGCGGGAAAACCTGGAACCCGGTCGGGAACGACTTCAAGTACGAGGGCACTCCCGGCACGCATCAGTGGTATGACGGCACGCCGCACCCCTGGGAGTTCAAGCGAGTCTGGCACCTCGAGCCATCGCTGACTGATCCCGACACGGTCTACGCCGGGGTCGAGGACGCTGCGATTTTCCGCACCACCGATGGTGGCCAGTCGTGGCACGAGCTGCCGGGTCTGCGACAGCATCCGTCCGGTTCGCAGTGGAACCCGGGGGCCGGAGGGCTGGCCGTCCACACGATCCTCCTCGACCCGACGAACCCGCAGCGAATCTATATCGCGATCTCCGCAGCTGGGGCCTTCCGCAGCGACGACGGCGGGGAGACCTGGAAGCCGATCAACCGGGGGCTGAAGTCCAAGTACCTCCCCGACCCCAACGCCGAGGTCGGCTTCTGCGTCCACAATCTGGCCCTGCACCCCTCGAAGCCCGACACCGTCTTCATGCAGCTGCACTGGAACGTGATGCGGACCGACGACGCCGGGGAGAACTGGAATCTGATCAGCGGCAACCTGCCGACCGACTTCGGGTTCCCGATCGAGGTCCACGCCCACGAACCCAACACGATTTACGTGGTCCCGATCAAGAGCGACTCGGAACACTTCGTCGACGATGGCAAGCTCCGCGTCTACCGCAGCCGCACCGGCGGGAACGACTGGGAGGCCCTGACCAACGGCCTGCCGCAAGAGAACTGCTACGTCAACGTCCTCCGCGACGCCATGTCGACCGACTCCCTCCCCAGCTGCGGCATCTACTTCGGCACCAGCGGCGGCCAAGTCTACTGCTCCCCCGACAGCGGCGACCACTGGCAAGCCATCGTCCGCGACCTGCCGCCGGTGGTGTCAATTGAGGTGCAGACGCTGGAGTGATGGTCGTGTGTAGAGATTCAAGAGGGGAACTGAACACCAAGGACGCAATGGAAGCAAAGGGAAGAGACGAACTTGCGATCATCACATTGAGGATTGAGTATCAGCCAAATCTCAATTTCCCAGCCTGCTCCTCTTCCTTTGCGCCCTTGGTGTTCAATCCTGATCGTTCATGAAGGGGAGACTGCCCATCAAGCCGACAGCACCTCACTGGCCCACCACGAATGCCTCGTGTCCCGTGGAAGGTGGGCCAGCACCTCAATCCGAGCTTACCCCCCGACGTCACTATGGACGAAAACCATACCATTCCTGTTTCAGAACTCGGTGTGCCGGATGGGGCCGCCGATTCGAAGCTTTCGCCGGACGACATCTTTCGAATTCTGACTGCAAAGATTCGTCGCGGAGGCACGATCTGCGTGGCTTTCTTATTCATTGGTTTACTGGGTGTCTTCGTCAGTCTGTTCTATCGCAGCACACTGGGGACCGTCTGCGGAGTGGTCTTGTGCATCGCTTCCAAGGCCGGAGCGATGCTGGTCCACCAGAAGCTCCTGTTAGCTCGCCGCATATCCTTGGAACCACAACTTGTCTATTGGGCTCATCCTGGCCGTTCGACGATCCTGGGTGTCACCTGCATTTTGACATTGCACTCGCGGACCGGCCAAGCGTTTGAACTGGACACCTCGCGCGAGCAGGCCGCCAGCGTGATCGCTTGGCTGAGACGGTACAACCAGGGAATGCGGGTTGGTGAATACGATCAGACAGCTCACAGTTCCAATGACCGCAATGACTAACCACTCGCCTTTGTCGCAGAGATCGGCAGTTCTCCCCATGCCCATGATCCGCCTCGAACTTCCGTACCATCTCCGCAACCTCGCCCGCGTGGGTCGAGAGGTCTCTGTTGTCGTTGAGGGCGAAGTCACGCAGCGGTCGGTTCTCGACGCGCTCGAGGCGGCATACCCCATGCTGCGCGGGACGATTCGTGACCAGACCACGAAGAAGCGCAGGCCACTGCTGCGGTTCTTTGCCTGCGAGCGCGATCTGTCGCACGAGTCGGCGGATACTCAGCTCCCCGAGGCGGTTCGGTCTGGGGCCGAGCCGTTGTTGATCGTCGGAGCCGTCGCTGGCGGATAAGACCGCCCAGCGACGGGGTTGCCAGCACGCGGCCTTGGCTGGAGCTGCGGGCGGCCATCAGTCACTCGACGGGAGTTGCTTCTGCGGCAGCTGGTCCACACTGGCCACTTCGCCCAGCTCAAATCGTTCCAGGAGCCGGTAGAGTTTGCGACGATGAATCCCCAGCGCCCGCGCGGCGCGGGCTTTGTTGCCCTGGCAACTCTTCAGCACATCAAGCACATGCGTGCGCTCAATGGCGGCCAGGCTGGTGTCTTCCTCATCACTGGAGGAAGCGGTCTTCTGTGCCGTGTGATTCGCCGCGGGTTCTGCAATCCGAACCGAGGTGCGTTGGTCCGGTCCGCCCAAGACCTCACGAGGCAGGTCGTCGACCGTCACCAGTTGATCATCGGCCAGGATCGTGGCTCGCTCAATCACATTGCTCAGCTGTCGGACGTTGCCGGGCCAGCGATATTTCTCCAGCGTCAGCTGCGCATCATCGTTGATCTTCCACCCCTTGGGCAGGAAGTGCTGGATTAACAGCGGAATGTCGTCCGCTCGCTCACGCAGCGTGGGCAGGATCAGCGACATGACGTTGATGCGATAGAACAGATCCTCGCGAAAACGACCTTGTGCGACTTCCTTTTCGAGGTCGCGATTCGTGGCGGCGATGATCCGAACATTCACTCGGCGTTCCAGCGAGGAGCCGACGCGCCGCAAAGAGCCGTCTTCCAGGACTCGCAACAACTTGGGTTGGAGTGATCCCGGAAGCTCGCCGATCTCGTCGATGAACAGGGTGCCACCATCGGCGACCTCGAACAGTCCTGGCTTCGTGGCGACTGCTCCTGTGAACGAACCTTTCTCGTGTCCAAAGAGTTCGCTCTCGACGAGTTGCTCTGGCAGAGCAGCACAGTTGATTGTCACAAACGGCTGATCTGCTCGCAGGCTGGACTTCTGAATGGCCCGAGCGACCAGCTCCTTACCCGTCCCACTTTCTCCTTGAATCAGGACGGTTTTATCAGTCGGACCGACGCGCTCAATGAGGCGGAACAACTCCTTCATCGGAACCGACTCACCCACAATGCGGGCGGTGGGCCGATGCAGGCCGATAATCACTTTCAGATTCTTGTTCTCTCGGCGGAGCTTGCCATGCTCGGCCGCTTGTCGACACCGATGCTCCAGTTCCGACAGCGGGAACGGCTTCGTGAGATAGTCGCAGGCTCCCAGCTTCATCGCTTCAACAGCTGTCTGCACAGTCGCCTGCCCGGTCAGGATGATGACCTCAGACTCGTTGCCCTCGGACTTCAGACGCTGCAATAGTTCCAAGCCCGAGAGTCCAGGCATGTTCATGTCGGCCAGCACGACGTCGAACTGCTTCCGCTCGCAATGCTTGAGCGCAGCCTGTGCATTCGCAGCCGATTCGACACGGTGCCCTTTGCGCCGCATCCACTCGGTCGACATCTCCCGAAACTGATCATCGTCTTCCACGATGAGCAGATCGATGGAGGAATCACTGGCCATGTCCCAACTCCGAAGCAAAGTGTGAAGGCTGAGGCAGTGGACAATCCACGCGGGTTCTGTGAACGTGTCTCTCCGAATCGAATGGGATTGGAGATCTCAACCGGTGAGGCAGGAGCAGCCGATGTGCCATTCTCGCAGAGAATCCAGCTCGCTTCACGAAACGTGATCGAGACAACGATTCTCGGACGACAACTGTTGCTGCTCGCTCGAATTGATTTCTGATGTAGTGTGACATATCAGCACACCTTGTGCGATAATTGAGCGGCGCAGAACTTGCCCCATCGATCTCGTGATGCCTCTCAGTCCGCGCCGCCCGAGTCGTTCCATGACTGAATTGATTGCTCCCGAATCTCTACGGATGATTATCGATTCGCTCCCGACCGGGACGATCATCGTGAATCAGGGTGGCCAGATCGTGATGTTGAATCGGCAGGTCGAGGAATGGTTCGGCTACGGGCGAGAGGAAATCCTTGGGAAGCTGGTTGAGCATCTGATCCCGGATCGATTTCTCCCCCAGCATCCCCGGTATCGAGACGAGTATTTCACAGCTCCCCGCGTGCGTCCGATGGGGGCCAATCGTGATCTGTTCGCCAAGCGTAAAGACGGCAGCGAATTTCCGATTGATATCTCCTTGCACCCACTACCCGTTGTCTCTGGCATGCATGTGATGGTTCACATGATGGACGCCACTCAACGGCACCAGTTGGAAGCTCGACAAAGGCATCAAGAATCGCTCAAACGCATGCAGTTCATGGTCGAGAACCTGCCAGCTGGTGCGGTCTACGTCTCTCTCGATACAGAGTCACTCCTGGTCAATCGCGCCTTTACGGAAATGACCGGCTACCAGGACCATGAGTTTTTTGACCTGAATCATGCCTACCAGCTGCTGTTTCAAGAGCGAGCCGCTGAAGTTCGGCAGACGCATGATGAGGATCAGGTGGAGGGATTTCCGGTTCCGCGTGTCCTCCTTGTGAACCGCAAGGATGGCAAGCAAGCGTGGGTGGAGATGGCTGCGTATCGATACGACAGCCACGAGGTCTGGTTGTGGCACGACATCACGGAATCGCTGGCAGCCCAAGAGCGTTTGATGCAGTCGGCGCGGCTGGCAGCGATTGGCGAGATGATGACCGGTCTGGCTCATGAGAGCCGAAACGCTCTGCAACGGGCTCAGGCGGCGCTCGACATGCTCGAGCTGGATTTGGAACACCGCCCTGAATTGCGCACGCTCTCTCGGCGAGCGATCTCAGCGATCGACGAGCTGCAACGCCTGTACGAAGAGGTCCGGAACTATGCGGCCCCGATCCAGCTGGAGTGGCGTGAGATGGATCTCACTGAGGTCTGTCAAGAAGTCTGGTCTCAGGTCCAGCAGGTCCACCGTGACAAGCACATCACATTTACGGTGCCATCGACCGAGCAATTGCCTCACGTCCGTATTGATCGATACCGCATCCAGCAGGTGTTTCGAAACATCTTGGAGAATGCAGTCGCGGTGCTCCCGAACCATGGAGGAGTGATCGAGATCACCTCTGGAATCGTGGACGAAGGCGACCGGACCTGGGTTGAAGTGGCGGTGCAAGACAATGGGCCCGGGATGGGCGACGAACAGCGGGCCAGAATCTTTGAACCGTTCTACACGACAAAGACACGTGGGACCGGACTCGGAATGGCGATTGTGCGCCGGATCATGGACGCCCACGGCGGATCAGCAACCGTCGGTACACCAGAGCGGGGAGCTCGGATCATTCTTCGGTTCCTGAAAACGTGAGGGCTGCCAGAACGGAAGCCCTCACGTTCAATCCTGGGATCTGCACGACGCTACTTCTTTTCTGTCTTCGCTTCCCCGCGCACGTGGTCGTGGCACTCTAGGCAAGACATCGTCACGTCGAACCACCGCAGCGCCGCCTTGTCGAAATCACCCTCTTCTGCGGCCTGTGCGACTCGGGCTGCGTTGTCGCGGAATTCGCGGCTGTGCTCGCGGTAATCGGCATCAGTCAGCACGTTCCAGACTTCAACCTTACTCATGGCTGACAGGGCGTCGGCACCTTCTTTGATCAGTGCCGCGTCTTCCTGGCAAAGCCCCTCCAGAATCTTCGACGAGGCGTCCAGCTTCTTCCGCATGAACGCCTCCATGCTGTTCTTATTCTTGGCAGGTTCGACTGCCTGATCGGAGGTCGCAGCCGGAGCGGCCTTGTCAGGCTGCTGTGCAATCGCCACACAGACCAAGCATCCGAGAATTCCAACAGAGATCCACAGCTTGTGAGAGAACATCGTTCGTCCTTCCTGATGATGGGGCATACATTCCTGTCTGCTCCGCCGGTCAACTCAACCTGAAGCTGTGTCAGTGCGAGTGCAATCGGTGTACCGAATTGCGTGTGAGTGAATCACACGTCCCAGGGAGAGGCTGCTTGGTGTTGAGTGTGCGATTCGGCACTCTCTGTGACAAACAGGCTCGCACAGGTCAGGCCTGATGCGGCTGTTCTCTCGTTTTACGGGCAGACATCTGGCACTTCGACCGTATGGAATGCGATGTGCATCTCCCTGTCGCGTCAGAGATTCACACCATCGTGCCACTCGTCGAGGAAATCACATGATTCATGAAGTGTCCGGCGACATTCTGTTTACCAAGGCTCAAGCGATCGCGCATGGGATCTCGCCGAACGATTCGTTTGATCAAGGTTTGGCCCGCGCTCTCCGAGAACGCTGGCCGACCATGCACAAGGACTACCGGCACTTTGCTCATTAGAAGCACCCGCAGCCAGGTGACCTGTGGGAGTGGGGCGGATTCGGCGTCCGGATCTTCAACCTGATTACTCAAGAGGGCGGATTTGAGCACGGAGACAAACCCGGACGGGCGAGTCTGCACCACGTCGAGCATTGCCTGAAGACGCTCAAGAAGAAGCTGATCGAGGACAAGATCACCAGCGTCGCTCTGCCTCGATTGGCCACCGGGATCGGTGGTCTCGAATGGGAAGGCGTCCGCCCGCTGATCCACAAGCATCTGGGCGATATGGCGATCCCAGTCATCGTCTATGCCACGTATCATCCCGGCGAACGCCCCCAGGAAACTGGGTTGTGAGTTGTTATTGCCGCTGCTGGTGATGGACGATCGTCTGGCCGACTTTGCGGTAAATTGTTGGACACGGAGGTATCGAGATCGGAGTTCCTGGCGAACTCGATTTGGGAGTCACGACATCGTAAAAAAAGAGACGGGCATATTGCCCGTCCCTTTCATAGACAAACGATTCAGGCGAAGCCCACTTTGTTCTACGCCATCGCCTTCCGCAGGTTCTCGTCGACCTTGTCGAGGAACTCACTGGTGGTGAGCCACTTTTGATCGGGGCCGACGAGTCCGGCGAGGTCCTTAGTCATGTGGCCCGCTTCGACGGTCTCGACGCAGACGCGTTCGAGAGTTTCGGAGAACTTCGCCAGAGCGGCGTTCTGGTCGAGCTTGGCACGGTGAGCGAGCCCCTGGGTCCAGGCGAAGATCGACGCGATCGAGTTCGTCGAGGTTTCTTTGCCCTTCTGATGTTCGCGGTAGTGCCGGGTCACGGTGCCGTGGGCAGCTTCCGCTTCGACGGTCATGCCGTCCGGAGTCAGCAGCACGCTGGTCATCAGACCCAAAGAGCCAAATCCCTGGGCCACGGTGTCCGACTGCACGTCGCCGTCATAGTTCTTACACGCCCAGATGTACCCGCCCGACCACTTCATCGCACTGGCGACCATGTCGTCGATCAACCGGTGTTCGTAGGTTAGCCCGCGCTTGTCGTATTCGGCCTTGAACTCAGCGTCGAAGATCTGCTGGAACAACTCCTTGAATCGCCCATCGTACTGTTTGAGGATCGTGTTCTTGGTCGACAGATAGACCGGGTAGTTGCGGCTCAGCCCGTAATTCAGCGACGCGCGGGCGAACTCGCGGATCGAGTCATCGAGGTTGTACATCGCCATCGCGACGCCGGAACCGGGAGCTTTGTAAACTTCTTTCTCGATCACCTGACCGTCGTCGCCGACGAACTTGATCGTCAGCGTGCCCTTGCCAGGGAACTTGAAATCGGTCGCCTTGTACTGGTCGCCGAACGCATGCCGCCCGACGATGATCGGCTTGGTCCAACCCGGCACCAGGCGGGGGACATTCTTGCAGATGATCGGCTCGCGGAAGATCACGCCGCCCAGAATATTGCGGATGGTCCCATTGGGAGACTTCCACATTTCCTTGAGACCGAACTCCTTGACACGGGCCTCGTCCGGAGTGATCGTCGCACACTTCACCCCCACGCCGTGCTTCTTGATCGCATGAGCTGCGTCGACGGTGATTTTGTCGTTGGTCTGGTCGCGAGACTCCATGCCGAGGTCGTAGTACTCGATATTGATATCGAGGTACGGATGGATCAGCTTGTCCTTGATGAATTGCCAGATGATCCGTGTCATCTCGTCGCCGTCGAGGTCCACAACAGTTCCGGTGACCTTAATCTTCTGCATCGTTCGGGGCCTTGGCGGGTGTCAATGAGGGCGCATGCTTCGCGGAGTGAAACGATAACGGACGAGCGGAAATGTGACCAGCGGACCGGGGATTCGTGAGCGGCACGCGTCTGGCCGCTCAAGGAGTCGGGAAACGAAACCAGGCCGGTCTCTCGCGAGACCGGCCTGGGCGGTATCAAGAAATTTACCATCCGGTACACGCCGGACGCTCGCCTCACGCAGGCTGGAGGTCGCACAGGGCGTCCTTCAACCGGGCTCGGGCGGTGTGCAGCCGACGCTTGATCGTGCCCACGGGGCTCGCGAACCGGTCGCTCATCTCCTTCAGGGACTGGCCATCGAAGTAGAACGCTTCCAGCGTCTCCCGGTCCATCCGCCGCAGTTGAGACAAGCTCGCCCGCAGCTGGTGTGCTCGCTCGTTGGCGAACAACCGGTCATGCGGAGCTGAGTGGTCTGAACCCAGGAAGGCGAAGGTCTCGGGAGCGCAGATCGCCTCGGGTGGCCGACGGACGGCCCGGTTGATCGACAGCCGCACGGCGATCCGCTTCAACCAGCCGACGAACCGCTCGGGCTCGCGCAGCTGACTCAACTTCCGGAAGGCCCGCAGGAAGACTTCCTGGGTCACTTCGGCCGCTTCCGCGGAATTCCGCAACCGACGATAGACGACGGCGAACACGCTCGACTCGAACTGTGTCACCAATTGGCCGAAGGCGTGGTTGTCGCCCGACTGAGCCTGAAGAACGGTCTGGAGGATGTCAATTTCGTTCATGATGTGGCCCCCCCTTTGAGGGAGTTTTTATCTGTGAGTTCCAGCGGAGAAATGAATTCCCGGTCAGGGAGCCGCGAGAAGGAATGAAGAACGCAGGCAGGAATACACCATTCGAACGGAGCAAATCCGCCGGCTGGGCCAGGTCCATGATTTCGAGAAGTCGCGAGTCGTACTGGTCAGAAAGTCGGGCACCAGAAAATGGATGGGGTGCTGGGGGAACACAGTCCCCGTGTCGGAGTCTGAAAACCGTCTCGCTTTAAGTTCCACTCATTTGAGTGTTCTGTTCCGGCCCGGCCAGTGACGGCATCAGGGGCAGCAAACAGAACAACATGAGTGGCACCGCGAGGGCGGCGACTCCGACAGACTTTTCGACCTGACTGGCGATTCGATTCAGAGCGTTATGGCTCTGGAAATCACCAAGGAGGCCCAAGCTGCCGGTGGAATTTCGGGCCACGCACGTGTGGGAGTGGCCGTACTGGCGGGCCAACAGGCATCCGCCTCAGCTGTCCGTTCCAGCCCGTCAATACTCGATAGCTTCGAATATCGCAGGAAGTGCGGTTGGGAGAGCGGTTTCGCGGTATGCGAGCGCATCTGACCTTGGCGCGAACGTACGACGACGGCGGTTCCGGTCTGGACATTGCCAGCAAACCCGAAATTGACCGAAACGTTGTTGTTGTTCACATTCGCCATGATGCACCTCCTGCAAGCCGTTTGGCTGCAAGTCCACGAAACACAAACCGCCACCCCCACGGGTCACAGACTCAGGGGGGCATCCAAGACTCGGAATCAGGGAGACCACACCGCCACTGTTGTACCGATACCGGTCAACAATTCTCGGGTGTGGGATCACTCACTCTGTAGACCCGCGAACGATTGCCGAGGTTCGCTGATTCTCACCTATTGTTGCTGGAATTTCGAAAATCAGGGAGGGGTTTCTTGGAGGAATCTGGACGAAGATGCAGTGAATGTTTCGTAAGTCTATTCGGGTAATAGGGATGCAGCCTTGTTGGGTATTCTTCGCCAATCCTGTCGATTCCATCCAAGATTCCCTGACCGGCAGCGAACCACCTGTTGTCCACGATGCATTTCGCATCGCCAGCTCACCCAAGGGGTATCGCCATGCTCATCAAGAAAACCATCGTGACGGGTCTTGCCGTCCTCGGAACTGCCGGAGTTGTGTTCGGAACGCAGGCGTGGAGCTATGTCCGCACCGGCGTTAACAACGTCCAGAACGCCGTCCAATCCGAAGTGCCCATCGCTTTCGAACTCGACCGCGCTCGTAACGAAGTCCAGCTGCTGCTGCCTGAGATTCGCAAGTCGCTCCACGTTGTGGCTGAAGAGCAGGTGGAGGTCGAGCACCTGAAGGCCGCTTTGGAAACCAAGGGAGCTGCCCTAGCCGAGCAGCAGCAGTCGCTCGTCACACTGACAGCTGATCTGAAGTCTGATCGTCAGCACTTTGTTTATGCAGGTAGCAATTACGACCGCAGCGAACTCGAGCGTGATCTCGCCGAGCGATTCAACCGCTTCAAGATCGCGGAAGAGTCACTGAAGAAGGAACGTGAGATGCTGGTCGTGAAGGGCCGCGCTCTGGACACCCACCGCGACACTCTGGAGAAGATGCTCTCCCAGAAGAAGACGATGGAGTTGGAACTCGACCGTTTGCAAGCTCGCCTGCGGACTGTCGAATCCCGCAAAGCGATCTCCAGCCTGTCGATCGATGACTCGAAGCTGGCCCAGGTAAAGTCGATGATCGGCACCATCGACAAGAAGCTCGATGTGGAAGATGCCGTCCTCGATGCGGAAGGAAACTTCTCCGACTTGATCCCCATCACCAAGCCGGCCATCTCGACGGTCGACATTGTGTCGGAAGTCGAAGCTCACTTCGGACAGCCTGCGACCACCGAAGTGGCCGCAGCTCCCGTGGGGCAGAATGATTAGCTGACGGAAAACAGAGACGCCTCAAGGCGAGTCAGATGGCTCGCCTTGAGGCCGTTTTGCGTCCACCAGATGTTGAGGCAACGCACGATCATGCAGACTCGGAATGATTCCATGAGACTTCCCTCGCTCGCGATTCTGATACTCCTGGCGAGTCTGGGATGTGCCGAGAGCCAACCGACCCCGGCCCCACTGGCCAGTCGGGTCGGCAGCCAGTGTGCAGTCTACATCCGCCCCGAGGTTCTGGGCATGGCGTCCGACCTTCCCATGTCGGCGCGATCGAGTGGGCTGAACGGAGCGACAACGACATTGAATGGCCAGTTGACACAGATCGGAGCCGATTGGATTGTGGTAGAGACACAAGGTGAAGCCATCCACATCCCGCAGGCCTGCATCCTGATGCTGTCGTTTGGCAAGACGGGTTTGCTGGGCGTACATGCGGGACTGCCCTCGCCACCGCCGCCAGCAACGGCCCTGTTACGTGGAGAGCACGGAAAGCTTTAGAGCTTACGTCAACGTCCAAGTCAGCGGCTGACCGACCGGGAGGGCGAAGCTCCCGCTGAGCCGCGAGTGAGAGAGAACACATTCTGTCACGCCCGGCTCGGCAGGAGCCTCGCCCTCCCGAATGGTGCTCTTTTGCGATGAGTATCAATTCGGCTGTGGATCATCGAAGTCGGCGAAACATGGTGATCCAACAGGTTGACGATTGCGTTACATGCGTGAGGGGATAATCTCGGGCCAGCCCTTTCCGATCAGCGGTCGGGAGGGCACGATGGTGAGCAGTAGACCTCACATAACAAAATCAACAACGTGAGATGACAATGGAGATGGGAATGGGAATTGGCTTGGGAGTGTTTGCGATCGGCGGGCTGTTCAGCTTGCTGTACTTCGCGTTCTCGATTTTCACACTGGTTGATTGTGCCCAGAATGAACCGAGCGAGGGGAACACCAAGATTACCTGGATTTTGATCATCATCTTTGGCATGGGTGTTGGTCCGTTGGTCTACTTCTTGGTGAGACGACCGGAACGGATCTCGATGTACGGGAAATAGACGCGTTCACCGTCCCAGAGGAGGAAGAAGATGTTGTTCAGTCCAGGATCAGAACCTTACATTCTGGCGTTGTTCATCACTTTTTGGGTTGGCTGTCTGATTTGGGGACTCTTTGCACTCTGGATGGTTGTCGATTGCCTGCTGTACGAACCGACAGAGAACCACTCGAAGCTCATCTGGCTGCTGATCATTCTGTGCGGAATGGGTGTCGGACCATTGATCTACTTTTTCGGACGGCGACGAGAACGCAATTCGTCGTATAGGAAGTGATGGAAGTTTTCGGTCATCAGTTTTCAGTTGTCAGCCAGAGGCGGGTTGGTGGGAGGTCGGATGTGTGCGATGTGAGGCTCTCTTACTGAATACTGACGACTGAAAACTGACAACTTCGGAGACTCGAATGAAGTTCACCTATACCGCCGAATCCCGTCCGCTCGACGGGTACACCATCAAGCGTCCGCTGCATCGCGGAGGTTTTGGAGAAGTGTACTTTGCCGTCACCGACGGGGGGCGAGACGTGGCTCTCAAGCTGTTGCGGGAGAATGTCGAGGTCGAGCTGCGTGGGGTGCAGCAGTGTTTGAACCTGAGCCATCCGAATCTGGTGACGATCTTCGACGTGAAGCAGGACGGCGACGGCGATCACTGGATCGTCATGGAGTTCGTGCCGGGTGAGACACTGGACGAAGCCCTTCGTCGCGACTCCCGACCGCTGCCGATGGAGGAAGTCCTGCGTTGGATGCGCGGGCTGTGCGCGGGTGTCGGCTACTTGCATGAGCGCGGGATCGTCCATCGCGACCTCAAACCGAGCAACATCTTCGGAGCCGAAGGCGTCGTCAAAGTCGGCGATATCGGCCTCTCGAAATTCATCACCGCCAGCCGCCGGAGTGCCCACACCGAAAGCGTCGGCACGGTCTACTACATGGCCCCGGAAATCTCGCGCGGTCGCTATGGCAAAGAGGTCGACATCTACGCCCTCGGCGTGATTGCCTTCGAGATGGCGACCGGAAACATCCCCTTCGATGGCGAGTCGGCGGGCGAGATCTTGATGAAGCATCTCACCCAGCCACCGAACCTGTCGCTGCTGCCCGAGCGCCTCCGCCCCATCATCAGCAAAGCCCTCGCCAAAGACCCGAACCGGCGGCAACGTTCCGCCATGGAGTTCCTTCGCGAGTTCGAAGCCGCTGTCGTCGGACGCAGTTCGTCCAACGCCCCGCGTCCCGTGGCAGCGATCAATCGTTCATCTCCTGCTTCCCCGGTTCCGAATTGGCTCCCCGACTTTGTCGAGCCAGGGCTGTTTGAAGGCAAGAACCTCGCGATTGTCACAGCTGGGCTCTTCGGCTCGACCGTGTTGCCGCAGATCTTTGTTCCGCTGCTCATCGTATTCTGCATCGTCACACAGCTTCGGCTCAGCCAACCCGGAACAACCCGAAGGTCGTTCGCGAACGAAAACAGGCGACGTTCTCTACCTCCGGCAGGGCTGGATCGCCCGCTCGCTCCGAACTTGGTCGAGCAAGTTCAAGAGTGCGCCGGCGAAGAGGTCTGGACACCCGACGACCCTCGACCAGTTCTCGTGCGGACCCCAGCCGCTCCGGCTCCTTGGTACGGTCACTGGGCGGTACTCGTTGGAATTGCCCCCCCGGTCCTGATCGTGCTGTTGTTGCTGCTGCGTAGCGGATCGATGCCCGTCGGGGGAGTCGTGGTGACCGCCGGAATTGTTCTGGCCTTTGTCGCCCTGACGATCAAGACCTTCCAGTTCGGGGCCGAAGTAATCCGCAGCTTCTCCGACCTGCCTCCGCCTCGCTCTGTTGTCGTCCGCCGCACGGTCCAGTCGTCCCCGCTGGTGCCTGCTCGGTCATCGCAGGACCGCATGCATGCCCTCGTGACGACCGGCTTCTTTGCCCCGGTCTCGGTGGTCGCGCTGTCCGCTGCCATTGGCTTCGTGCGGCCGGACCTGCTCAGCCAGAACGGTGACAATCTCGCGACCGGTCATGTCTCGCTGGCCACACTCTTCGTCACGGTCGCGACGCTCAGCACCTGGATGATCTCGCTGCTGTCGACCATTGCCGAGGGACGGGACTGGGACAAATGGACTCGCCGGGGTCTGTTCGGAGCCGGTGGACTGGTCGTCGGGGGAGCTGCGTATGGGATCTGGCAGGCTCTGTTCATGCCGGGCAACATCCTGTTCTCGACACACGGCCAGGAAGCGGTGTTGAGTCACCTCGGTAGTCACTCCTTGATCACGGATGCGGGGCTGCCGACGCTGGCCGGGTTCTTGTGTTTCTTCGGAGTCTTCTTCGCTGTCACCAACTGGATGAAGCAAACCAACCCGTGGCGAGTGTCCCGGTTCGGACTCTGGCCACTGATCGCCTCCGTCGTCGTGGCGGGAGTGATCTCCCAAGTCTTCGCCTTCCCCGCTGGCGTCGCTGTCCTCTGGGCCGGAGTGATCTCCGCCAGCGTCCAGCTGACCTCACCGGGGCTGGGGCAGAAGCGGGTGTAATGTCGGCGATTTCTCCGAAATCGCCGGTGCGACGTTCGTGACACGGGGTGGGGGTTTCCAGAGGCAACTCCGAGGTTTGTCCCGTCAGGGACATCCGACAATAGCCCACCGCTTCAGCGGTGGGAGCGAGATCCCATGGAGGCAGCGAGTCCCGTCAGGGACGGCAGAAGCCTCCGAAACGGGGTGGGGTGACAGGTGAAGTGAGGATATCGTGTGGGTTTCTGTCGCCCCTGCCGGGGCTATGGCCGCGCGAGGTTCATTGGTCCCACCGCTGAAGCGGTGGGCTATTGTCGAGTGTCCCTGGCGGGACAAAGAGTGGCTTCGATTCTAGTTCGTTCAGAAGTCGTAGGGTGGGACCAGCCGCTCTGGGCGCAGGCCCACCATCGCGCGACCAAGTCACCCGACTTCACTTCACCCAGTCAAGTCCTCCCATGAACGCTACCCCTGTCATCACTCCCCATTTCGCACTCCTGTGGATGCTCGCCCCCGCGCTGATTTGTCTCTTGGGGATCGGCATCGGAATCGTGTTGGCCTTCCGGCGCAGGGATGCCCGAGTGCCGCTGGCGATCGGGGGACTGGGCTTCGTGGCGCTCTTGTTCAGCCTCATATACGCGTCCAACACCAACTGGGTTCAATCTACGCCAACCGCCTTCGACCACGCGGCGAGTTCTCCCATGAACACCAGCCCAGTCTTCACCTCGCATCTGAATGTCGTGTCGCTTCTCGTCCTGGCCCTGATCGTCGGAGCGATTGTGTGGGGCATCGTGGCTGCCATTCGGCAGGGGTATACGCATGCCGCCGCTGCGATTGGAGTGTTTGCCGGTATTTGCATTGTGGCCATGTATTACTTGAAGTCGCATCCGGGAAAGTCGCCCGAGACGTTGGGACTACTTCTGATGGGTGGACTCTTTGTCGTCTCCAATCTCGGACTGGGATACATCTTTCGTGACGGCGTCAAAAAGGGGAATCTGGTCCACTGGGGGATGTGCATCGGTGTGGTGGGCATCGTGGCAGCGATGGGACTCGCTGGCTTGCAGCAGTCGCGAGAAGAGACTCGCCGTACCCTAATTCAGAACGATCTCAGGCAGGTTGGTCGCCAACTCCAAGGACATCAGTTCACGGGGCTTCCAACGAATTCGATTGACACGGGACACGACATCATGCATGCCGAATCAGAAGTCGCACTCTCGATGGGTGTGCCGATCGTTTCGATCGTCATCCTCCTGGCGATCGCCATCGGCATCTTCGCCGCCATCCGACAGGGGTATGGCAGGGCTGTGCTGGGCGTCGGGGCGTGCCTGCTCGTGGTGGGATTCTTGATGTTTGCCATCGGCTTCTCAAGGGTGTCAGTGCAACAGCCAGCCATAGTCTTGGTGCCCTCCGAGGTGCCTTCGACGGAAACGGCTCGACGCGTCGAACTCGCGGTTGAAACAACCAGTCCCGTTCCCACTCCCACCGGCCCCACTCCCAGCCAGATCCTCTACACCACCGGCAACGCCCAGCCGATCCAGATTCAGGAACTGCCCGCTTGGCGGAAGAACCCGCCGCACGAAGGGTCTCTCGGAGCAGGGCGGGCCAAGTACGTTCTCACGAGCCGACAGTTCGCCACGGTCGATGAGGCCGAGGCTGAACTTTTTCAGTCGCTGGCCATTGATGTTCAGGAGTCGTTTGCCCAATACAACGCCCCAGCTGTTGGGTGGACTCCGACGCCTGACGACCTGCGTGTGAGCGGCATCATCGCGGAGCGAGTGATTGAGACGTTTTCGGTGAAGGTCGGCGAGTTCGAGAATCCGGTCCACCGCGTATCGTGGCTGATCGAGTTTGACCATGACAAGAGCGTGGCCCTGCTCCAGCGCTGGCAACCCGTGGAAGCCCAGCGGCGATCAAAGTTCATCCTGACGCTTCTGGCGGGGGTGTCCGGATTCTTCGGCATCACGGCGATGGCACTTCGTCGCCGTCGAGATCAACCGGCCCCCCTGGCGAGCGGGGCGGCGTAACCCCCTGCTGAGTTCGTGGGTACGTTTTTTAAGTGCCCGTGAGCCGTTGGTTGTGGATGGGAACGTGGGAAACGAGCCCCACGACGCACCATCCGGCTCACGCCGGACGCTCGCCTTACTCGAATTGGCCGGGCTCGCGGAATCCCGTCCCGGTCATCTGGCGAGCAGAGTCGCCCAGCTCGATTCGTGCCGTTTCGGCCAGCTGTTGCAGGCGGCCCATCACGTCGGGGTACAGGGCCTTCACGTTGTGACGTTCGCCGATGTCGGCTTCGAGGTCGTAGAGGGCGTATTCGATCCGGCGTTCCGAGTAGCCACTCGGCTTGCTGTCTTTGCCCGGTCTGCCGGTCAGTGACCGATAGTTGTGCGGGAAGTGCAGCTTCCACCGGCCCGAACGGATCGCCTGCAACTCGTTGCCCCAGTAATACAGATACGAGTCGTGCGGCGTCTTCGCGTCTGGGTGACCGCTCATCAGCGGCCAGATATCGCGTCCATCAATCGGGTGTGACGGCAGCTCGCCCCCAACCAGACCCGTGATCGTTGGCACAATGTCGATGGTCGCAGCCAATTCATGACACACCACTCCCGAGGGAATCCGCCCCGTCCACCGCATCAGACACGGCACGCGTACGCCACCCTCGAAGGTGGTTCCCTTGCCTTCTCGCAATGGACCGGCTGAGCCGGCATGGTTGCCATAACTCAACCACGGGCCGTTGTCGGTCGTGAAGATCACCAGCGTCTTCTCATCCAAGCCGCACTCATGCAATGTCGCCAGCACTTGCCCGACGCTGTCATCCACTTCGGCGATCACATCCGCAAATGCCCCCTTGCCGGTCTTCCCTCGAAACTCCTCCGACACATGCAGCGGCACATGCGGCATCGTGTGAGCGAGATATAAAAAGAACGGCTGCTCCTGATTCGATCGAATGAACTCGACAGCGTGCTCGGTGTACCAACGAGTCAGCATGTTCTGATCTTCCGATGTCACCTTCGGATTGATCGCCCGGTCTCCTTCGATCAGCGGCAGATCGGGGAATTTCGATCCAGACTCCGGATGAAACGGCCACATGTCGTTCGAATATGGCAACCCAAAGTACGAATCAAACCCATGTTGCTGTGGAAGGAACTTCACGTGATGGCCGAGATGCCACTTCCCGATCGCTGCTGTGGCGTAACCCTTTTGCTTGAGCAGCTCGGACAGCAGCAACTCTCGATCGTGGATACCATGTTTCGCAGCCGGGCCTGGTGCAGCCAGCATGCCGAGGCGGTTGGGGTAGCAACCCGTTAGCAGTGCGGCTCGGGAGGCTCCGCACACGGCTTGGGCGACATAGAAGTCCGTGAACCGCATCCCCTGTGTCGCGAGCCGGTCGAGATGTGGCGTCACCACATGCTGCCCGCCATAGCAGCCCAAATCCGCATACCCCTGGTCATCCGTGAAGATTAGGACGACGTTAGGAGTCTCAGCAAAAACTGAAAGAGATGTCAGCTGCACTGCGAACAGTATTACGAACAGTATCCCCCACTTGCGAATCAGGGAGCTGGGAGGCTTGTCGAGAATCAATCGCATCGGAGAGGTGCCTTGGGGCATGGGGCATGTCGGCGTGGTCGTGAAGCAGAATAGCGATCCCGAAGAGCAACGGGGAATGATGCCGTCTGTGAAGCGGCTTCGAGTCAGTTCCAAGCTGTTCAGTCCGACCGCGGCGGCAACTCGACTCAACGGCTTGCCGATGCCGAGGCCATAGGGCTAACATAAGCGAGCGGACATGAAACCCACAACTTGCCGGAGCCTCTGATGGCCTCAACTCGCTTCCGAATCTCGCTGCTGACCGTCCTGTTTGCTTTCGCCAGCGCGGTCGCTTACACAAGCTTTCGGCGAGAAGGCGGCGACGAAACCGCGCGGGCGGCGCAGACGTTTCTCAAGCAGCTTTCGCCCGATCAACTGCAGGTCGCCCAGCTCGCATATGCGGCTCCTGAGCGGGTCGATTGGCACTTCATTCCGAAGCCCGCTCGCAAGGGGATGCAGGTCAAGCTGATGACTCCTGCTCAGCGCGAAGCGGCATTTCTGCTGCTACGGAGCGTGGTCTCGCAACTTGGTTACAAGAAGACCACGACGATTATGTCGATGGAGAAACTGCTGTATGAACTGGAAGGCGGCAAGGGGGCCAATGCTCGCGATCCCGAGCGTTACTTCTTCACGGTGTTTGGCAACCCGGAAGGCACCGAGCCGTGGGGCCTCTCGATTGAGGGACATCACATGTCGCTCAACTTCGTCTTGCAGGGAGACCAAGTTGTCTCTTCAACGCCGCAGGTCTTTGCTGCGAATCCCGCCACGATCAAGAATGCGAACACCACAGGCTTTGAAATCGGCGCCAGTGTTCTCGCTCGCGAAGAGCAGCTGGGATTTGACCTCGTGAAGTCGCTGACGGATGAGCAAAAAACCCTCGCCATCTTCGACAAGACCGCCCCGAAAGAGGTCCGCCATGCGGGTCTGCCCCAGCCTCCGACCGATGCCGCGATTGGGATTCCTGCGAGCCAGCTCAATGCGGATCAGCAAAAGGTCCTCAGAAGCCTCCTCGAAGAATACTGCGCCGCGATGCCAGATCATGTGGCTCAAGCTCGAATGAAGGAACTCGATGCCGCGGGCTTCGACAAGGTCCACTTTGCCTGGGCCGGAGCCACCGAACTTGGCATTGGCCACTACTACCGGGTTCAGGGGCCGACCTGCCTGGTCGAGTTCGTGAACACGCAGCCGGATGCTGCGGGGAACATCGCGAACCACATTCATTGCTACTGGCGTGACATTCGCGGCGATTTCGCCTTGCCCGCGAAAGCAGAGTGACCTCTGCGCGGGGCACGTTTGGAGCCTTATTCCCATGCTTTGTTTGGGAACGTGGGGAAGGCGGATTAAGTTAAGAAATGGAGGATTGCGTAATGGCTCAAACATTGACGGACGAGGAATCTAGAATACTCAGGGCGTTCCAACGTCAAGTGGATAGATTGCGAGACAGTAGCTTGAATCCAAGTGGTCCGCTCACCATGAAGACAACCGTGTCGCTGTCTTTTGACACTGGTAACGTTGAGACACATTTCGAGGCGTACGACGAGACTAAGTTTCAAGCGCAGTTGCCAATTCTTCGTCAGTTCATACTTCAGGATGTCGTCAACTTCCAACGTGTTCACAATCTGGTCGAGAAATGCTGTGATCGATCTGAGTTGAAGAAATGGAACCGACTCACTCGACAGAAGTGGAACGAAACACTCAAGGGAATGCCAATCGAGAGCCACCAATTCTTTCATGGCGCTACACAAACGGTTGAGCAGGCGGTGGAGTCTCACTTCTATGGCTACGGCGGTCTTTTCCATGTGGATATCAATAAGCCGCCTGAATCGGAAACGGAAAGAGGGATCCGAGAGACGACGGTACAGAGTGCATTTCCCGATCTTTGGAGTTGCTTGCACAACATGCATGCCGTGATCAACCTCTGGTTGGATGAGCCAACACGTGAGGTGCCAGTTCTTCCAACAGATTGATACTCCGGTCGTGTGATTCGTGGTACCTACTTACACCGGCGGGATGTAGGCATTCATCTGGGCGGCGTAGTCCTCACGGACCGGACTGAACACGTCCAGCACCGTCGCTGGCCCGTCCACCGCCACCGCTCGATGCGGGACGTTGGGCGGAATGATGAACAGCGAACCTGCTTCGACGATGCGGGTCTCGTCGCCAATTGTCAGCTGGACTTTTCCCTTCAGCAAGATCCCACCCTGCTCATGGGGATGGTGATGCAGGGGCACTTCGGCTCCGTCGTCCATTTCCAGGTATGACAGCATCAGATGCTGCCCAAACGGAGTTCGCATCCGGCACCCAGGCACGGGTTCGATCGGCGTTAAGCTGTGGAGGTCGATGAAGGGCATGGGGGGTGACTCTCCGCAGTCTGAGGAAGCACTTATCGAGAGGCAGGCCAAGGGAAGAGAGTAAATCCGATGAAGGAACGTCGAGTTCATCCACGCGAACTCGTCATGCCAACAATGATTACTCGCTTAACCACTGGCTGTTCACCCGGAAGGTTTGGATGATGGCGGTGGTGTGCGTGCAAAAAAAGAGATGCCACCCCCAAGTCGGAAGCGACATCTCGATAGCGTACCCAATTCACACTTCCGTCCGTAACCATTCACACCCCGACCGTGTGACGGGTCACTTGGCGGGCAGCAGTGAGGGGCTTGGTGTGTGTTGGTTTTGGGCTTCGAGGGCGGTGGTCA
>JAYWHX010000058.1:0-56973 GCA_043777375.1 Planctomycetota bacterium
GGGCGAGGCTCCTGCCGAGCCGCATGCGCGGGAGCAAGGTTTTCTCAAAGTCGCGGCTCAGCAGGAGCTTCGCCCTCCCGACCGCACAAAGTTCCCTGAATGACCTTCTGGCCAGCCGTGCACTGAGCCCACGATCCCTTGGCAAATCGACCTCCTTCTGTGCAGAAAATGGCGGACAATCAGAGACTGATCGTCCGCCAAGGTTTCTGGCACGCGGCCCTTGCTGGCGCAGCGGGCTAACCAATACTGCGTCAGCAGGTGAGACTCTCATCGACATCGTCTGCCTGCTCTGTACCAGCCGACACCAACGCGACCTCATGGCGCAGCACTTGCTTATCCGTCGAGCCAAAGTAAGCTGAGGTCTGAACAAGTTTCTGCTTCACATCTGGTCGCGGAACGGCTCTGCCCCAAGATCACTTTTGGATCGTGCCATGAACATCTCTCGAATCTGCCCCGCGTTGCTCGCGATCCTAGCGGCACTGTCCGGAAGCCTCCTCCCTGCAGCTGATGCTCCCAAGCGGCTCGTCATCGTGGCGGGCAAGCAGTCGCACCCACCACGCATGCATGAGTTCAACGCTGGCTCCCAGCTGCTCGCGAAGTGTTTGAAGGATTCCCCACTGGTGCAGGTCGAGGTCGTCAAGAACGGTTGGCCCGAAGACGAAGCAGTCTTTGACAAAGCCGATGGGATTGTGTTCTACATGGACGGCGGGGGAGGGCATGAGCTGGTTCAGGAGAACGGTCGGCGGATGAAGCTGGCTGAAGAGTGGACGAAGCAGGGCGTCGGCATCGGCTGCATGCATTACGGGGTCGAGGTCGTGAAGGATCAGGCTGGGGCTCAGTTCCAGAAGTGGATCGGTGGGTATTACGAGAGCATGTTCTCATGTAACCCGATGTGGGAGCCAAGCTTCACCGTGTTTCCCGAGCACCCGATCACTCGGGGCGTGAAGCCGTTTCAGGTGAAGGATGAGTGGTACTTCAATATGCGGTTCGTCGGCGACATTCCCGGCCATACAGCTTCGCAGCAGGGCGATCTAAAGTTTCAGCCGATTCTGGTGGCCGAGCCGAGTGATGCGGTCCGCAACGGTCCGTATGTCTATCCAGCCGGTCCGTACCCGAATATCCAGGCCAACAAGGGGAGGGCGGAAGCGATGATGTGGGCTGTGGAGCGCGCAGACGGCGGTCGCGGATTCGGCTTTACGGGTGGCCACTTCCACGACAACTGGGGGAACGCGGACTTCCGCAAATCGGTCCTCAATGCCATGGTCTGGCTGACCAAGGCCGAGGTGCCTGCGGGCGGGATCGAATCCGAAGTGGCCCCGGGTGAGCTGGATCAGAATCTGGACCCGAAGACGCCCAAGAAGTAGGCATCGTTTCAGGGGAGAAGCACCATCTGGCTCACGCCGGACGCTCGCCCGGATCTCAGATTCCGCCTCGCTGGCAGTCGAGCAGCACTACCCCATCAGTTCGGTGATCGGTTTTCCGTGATCAACGATGGGGGTCGGTCGGCCCGCGAAATCTCGAATGGGTGTCTCGGGGTCAATGCCCATGTGATGATAGATCGTGGCCAGAAAGTCCCCAGGACCGCAGTGCCGCTCGATCACATCTTCGCCGCGCGGATCAGTCGCCCCGACCACGCGCCCGGGCTGGATGTTTCCCCCTGCCCAAATGTTGGAGAACGCGCGCGGCCAATGATCGCGGCCCGGCTGCATGGTGCCTGACGCAGCGCTGGCATCGCCTGCACCGGTACTGGCAGAGTGCTCGATCTTGGGGGTGCGACCAAACTCGCCGGTCACGACGACCAGTACACGTTTGTCGAGCCCCCGTTCAAAGAGGTCTTCGATCAAGGCCGACACAGCCTGATCGTAGGCCCCCGCGCGAAACTTCAGGGCTTCGAACACATTGTGATTGACCGCATGGTCATCCCAGTTCTGTACACGCCCGCACAAGGGGCCGTTCAGACTGGTAGTTAGAATATCCACCCCCGCTTCTACCAGCCTGCGGGCCAACAAGAGCTGCTGTCCCCACGCATTTCGGCCATAGCGGTCGCGCGTACGATTGTCTTCCTTGGTGAGGTCGAAGGCCTCTTTCGTTTGCGGGTTCGTTAGCAGGGTCATCGCCTGCGTCTCGAATTCATCGAGCGCAGCCAGCTCTCTCTGCTGATCGAAAGTTCGTTCGAGCGTGTCGAGGTTCTGACGAAGTGTTGAGCGATGGCCCATGCGCCGGACCTCACCCAAATTGGAGAGGCCGATGTTCGGCACCGAGAAGTTCGGTTGGTTCGGATCGCCGGAGACAGTGAACGGAGAATACGCCTCACCGACATACGCCGGTCCGTTGTACTCCAGTGGAGGATTGATCCCGACATAAGCGGGTAACGGCGATTGACGCGGACCCGCTTGTGACCGCAGGAAGTTGGTCACAGTCATCCAGTCTGGCAGACGTGGCTTCGGCTTGTCCCGCGTATCGGGGTCACCCGACAACAGCTGCATCGATCCCGCCGGGTGCCCACCCGCCGTCTGGTGCATTGATCGCAGCACGACGAACTTGTCCGCGATGGCCGCCTGCCGGGGCAGCAGTTCGGTGAACTGCAAGCCCGGCACTTTCGTCGCGATGGTTCCGAATGGACCGCGATACTCCATCGCTGCGTTCGGCTTGGGGTCATACGTATCAATGTGTGAACAGCCGCCCGGCTGCCAGACCATGATGACCGCAGTCTTGTCGCGTGGGGTGCCATCGCTGGCCTGGAGCGGGTTTTGTGACCGCAGTTTCAAGATTCCCGGCAGGCTCAAGCTGGCGAAACCCGCGAGACCCGTCCGCAGAAAGCCGCGACGACTTCCGACTCCGAAGTCCCAGGGGCCTGGGCAAGTTGTTGCGGGAGATATCGGCGAGGAATGGTTCATTGGGCCTCCGCTGGTTTGATGCGAATCGTGATCGGTTCGGCCACGACGATGTCCACGATATCGCTCGGTTGAGCTGTGGCTGTCGCTTGCCGGAGTTGCTCCACAGCTGCGGCCAGCGCGGCAGTGGCTGTCTTTTGTTTTTCGATGACCTGGGCCAATACTTGATCGGCTGCGGGCTTCTGTTCGGGTGTGGCAGCTGTGGCGAGCTCGGTGAGATTCTTCGATTCAGCGTCGAGCGTCATCACATCCTGTTCAGCCTTCTGCTTCTGTGTTTCTGCTGCAGCGATCGCCTCGGGGTGGTGCCGGTATTTCGCGACGGCACTGCCTTGGAACGCAAGCAGGTAGTCTCCGGGCGGAGTCTTGAGTGCTGCGAGGTCAATCACGACCTCTGCCTTGTCGGCAGTGAGTGACACGTCGAGTGCGGGGACGGATTCGAAGCCCGCACCAATGGCTCTGAGTTGAGTCGAAGCGCCGGAGAACTCGCTCCGGCGAACGAGTGTGTAGGGAATCGTCAGCTTCTCACCCGCTGTGACTTCGAGAACATCCCCGGCGGTCGGAGTGACCGTCATCGGAGCCAGATCGATTCCACTGACCGAGACCGGCACGTCGGCCACCAATCGAGGACTGGGGATCTCGCCCCAGGCATCAAGGATCGGCCACGCCATGGAAGCGAGGCGGCACGGGCGTGTCACGGGGACACCATTGATGATGGCGCGACCGTAAAAATTGGCATTGACCAGCGAGCGCGGGGCATCCTGTTTTGCCGTGACGAGCATCAGTCCCCGCGTCTGTCCCGCTGGGATCTTCAAGCCCTTGGCTGTCACTCCTGCGGGCAACCCGTCCATCACGAGTTCAATTTCCCCCTCGAATCCGTCCCTCCGCACGACGACAACTTCGAGAGCCATGGTCGCTCCACCCCGCAAGGCAATCGGCTTCGACACCGCGTTTCGGTCTCCGTTCCGCAACTCCATGTGCAGGCCCCAGGCTACGACTGCGAAATCGGGGGCAGCTTGGCGAATGATCAGGCGGTAGACATTGCGGGGATCGTTGCGTGTTCCGCCGAACAGATCCGACAGCTGGAGCCGATGGAGGCCGTCCTCTTTGATCTCGATCTTGCCCAGGATGTCCGAGGAGCCTGCGTCATAGGGAGGGCCATCGTACGCGTAGCCGTTGCTGGATACTTTTACGGGACTGGGGATGTCGCTGAGTTCCGCAATATCGGTCAGCGTCTGGGTGTCCCCGGGACCACTGACCTGTTGCACGAGAATGGTCGGGTCTGTGGGGAGCCCCAGTCGTTCAGAGGCGACCTCGACCCACCACACATCACCCTTCTTCGCTTCGAAATCGAACAAGTCGACATCCGCTGCGGGGAAGAAGCGGCCCGCAATATCGCACGGAAGTGAAATCTTCTGGGCGTGCTCTCGGGGGTAATTCGGTTCAACTTCCTCAGCTGTGGCATTTTCGGGAGCACCGACAGGTGGCCAGGAGAATGAGCTGACGCGGTGTGTCGACGGTTGCCGGGTCGCGATGGTCTCCAGTGGCAACTCACGCAGGGCGAGGCGATAGAAGAATGCGGGCCCGCCTTGGAAGGTCAACTCGTGGACCTTGATGACGTAACGGCCATCTTCCGGGACCGTGAAGTCGAGCACTCCGCTCCGGCGCTCGACGAGCAAATCTCGCCCCGCTGAATCGGCGATGACGAGGACCGCCTCGAGTTTGGAATCGATCCCGCGCGACGCGACATCGACGAAGATCCGTTGCCCTCGGCGACCCTCGAAAACATAGTGATCCGCAGCTCGGACGGTCATCACAGAATTGCACAGGGAGTTCAGGGACAACTCCATCGCCGTCGCCAATGACGTATTGCCGGACTTCTGCATAACTTCGGGGAGGTTGCCCACGGAGAAGATACGCGACGAGGAAATGCCCAGCCGGCTCTTGCCCCGCGTTTCATAGACGCCCACCGGGCAGTCAGCAGCGATGGAGACGATGTATTGATTCGGGACGGGCAGACCCGCCGCATCCAGCTTTCGCGTGGCAGTCAAGCGAGGATCAGAAAACACGAGGCCATCGATGTCGTCCAGATTTTCTCCCGAGATGGTGATCTCGACTTGAGTCCCGGCGGTGCCTCCCATCGGCATCGTGGTCAGCAAGCGGGGGGCGGGCAGGCCCACAGATTGCGCCGATGAGACGCGTGGGATGGCCAACGCAAAAGCGAGGGCAGTCAGCACCAGCAGTCGGTGAGTGATTAAGGTTCTCATGTCTGATTTCCTGCAAACAACCCTGTCGTGTTCAATGTCCGTCATGACCATCCTTAGTGATTGAACAGGAACTCTTTGGTATTGATGAGTGCCCAGATCAGATCTTGGGTGTTGTCGCGAGCGGCTTGCTGGGGATCGATCGACTTTCCCTCGGCATCGACACGCAACTCAGCCAAGTAGGCCACAGCGTGCTGCATCTCATCAGAGCGAGGCTCGCGTGAAAACGCCGCCAAGTACAGCTCTCGGACTTTCGCTTCCGCTGGCAGTTCGGCTTTCGCCAGTCGCTCCGCGCGACCGGTCGAGCTGGCGAGCTTGGACCGCATCTCTGGAGAGTTAATCAAGTACAAGCTTTGGGCGAAACTCGATGACTGCACTCGTTCGCACTCGCAGACACTCTCGGCTTCCGGGCGTCCGAACACTTTGAGAAACGCAGATGATCGGTTGTAGCTGTTGTCGGGCAGGGCGACCGCGCGCGTGCCGGGCGGAAGGTTGGAAAAGTCGGTCTGAGTCTCCGCCAGCCGATCGATGGCGTCGAGCAAAACTTCCGCCTGCAAGCGACGCGGGTAGTAGCGCGAGTAGTTCTGCCGATCGGTCAGATTGTCTGGTCGGGGAGTTGAACTCAGCTGGTAAGCTTGGGATCGAGTGATGACGCGGACCAGTTCCTTGAGGTCGAATCCGCTGTCAACGAAGTGTTTTTCGAGGGCCGCAAGAAGTTCTGGGTTGGTCGGCGGATTGGTGTCGCGGATATCGTCCTCGGGCTCGATCAAGCCTCGCTGAAAGAAGTGTTTCCAGTAGCGATTGACCAGCGCCTTCGCGAAGAACGGGTTTTGCTTGGAACTCATCCAGTCGGCCAGCTTCAGCCGCGGGTCTTCGTCGGCAGTGATGGGGGGGATGGCATCACCGAGCGCCGCTGGCTTCAGCGAGACACCAGTCCGCATGTTGTTGGCGACGGCAATTCCGCGCTTGTGAAAGATCAAATCTTCTCCGCGTGTCGAGGAGGGCTTGCGGCCGACTTGGCTGAAGAAGGCCGTTAGCGAGTAGTAGTCGTCCTGGCTCCAACGCTCGAACGGGTGATGATGACACTGCGCGCATTGCATCCGCACACCGAGGAACAACTGGGCCACGTCCTCAATCTGCTGCTTGGGTTCTTTGACTCGTTTATACCAGGCGACTGGGGGATTGCTGATGACTGTGCCGGTGGCGGCCAGCAGTTCGCGCACGAACTGGTCGTACGGTTTATTCGCCAGCAGGCTGTCGCGGACCCAGGCATGGAACGCGAAGTTCGAGACAATATCGCTGGCATCGTCCCGCCGATTCTTCAGCAGGGCTGTCCATTTATTGGCGAAGAAGTCAGCGTAGTCCGGGCTGCGTAACAAATCGTCGATCAGCAGATCCCGCTTCTCGGTGGAGTTGTGGGCCAGAAACTTGGCCGTCTCGTCATCAGTCGGCAATCGCCCCGCGATGTCGAGCGTGACTCGCCGGAGAAACGTCGCGTCGTCGCAAACCGGGGAAGGCGGAACTCCGAGTTCTTTCAGGTTGGCGAATACGAACTCGTCGACGAAGTTTTTCGAGGTGGGCAGTTGCTCGACCGGTGCCCCCAGCGGGACCGAGGCACTGAAGACCGCGACCTGGCCTTGGTATCGCACCATGACCGCGACTTTGCCGGTCAAGTCGAGGACCTTCACCAAGCCCCGATCGGTGACATCTGCCATGCTCTTGTCGTTCGACTCATAGAGTGCCATCGCGGTTACGTCGCGAGTGCTCCCGTCGGAATACTTGGCCACTGCGGTCAGTTGTTGCTCACCCTGACGAGCCACGGTGCCGCGCTCGGGCTGAATCCCAAAGGACACCAACTCAGCGGCACCCGGCTTGTCGAAGGGGGCCCCTTGGCGAATCCATTCTCGCAGCAAGGCATAACCCTCGCTGGTCGCCGGGAGACGCAATCCACCCCCATGTGGTAATTGTGCGGATGCCTTTTGGAGGACCAAGCTGTGTTCCGGGACCGCAGAAAACAGTCGCCGCCCGCGATCCTCTTTGGCCAGGTGTTCGAAGTCGTCCAGAACCTCAAACCCCAATAGAGACAGGTGAAACCCGTTGCGACCGCCGCCTGCTTTGGCATGGCAGGCCCCGATATTGCAGCCCGCTTTTGTCAGTACTGGCATGACGTCGTTGACAAAGCTGACTGGAGTGTCAGCTGCACTCCCGGTGCGGCTCAGCGTGATCAAGAACAACAGCCCGACCACGCCAGCGACATACGCTCGACGCAGAACATGATGTTGGCGATTGACCAGAATGGGTGAGAGCATGTCGCTTCCGAGGGAAGGATTGAGGGGGGCGGGCTCGCTTCACGAAACAAGCTGTCACCTGTCCTCACATCAGTATGTTCTAATGCATTAGTATGAGGAGGGTCAATAAAACCCCCAAGGCGAGAAAAGTGGATGACATCCGCCCGATACTTTGCAAGATCACAGGAAGTTCCAGCGCAAGACGCGGACCCAGCGAGTTCGGCTCAGCACCACGGCTGTCCAGTGATCCAATCCGGGTCGGAATTGCAGGAAACTGAAATCGGCGCCAGCCCTTGGCAGCGCTCCGCCTGCGATAAAGTAGGAGTCCTCAGTTTTTCCGCTGCGTGTCCCTCGCAGAGAAACTTAGGAAAGGTCAGAGGAATCTCACACGAAGGCACCAAGGCACGAAGAGGGAATGCGCGAGCAATCCGCTGGTGAATGATTGATGGGCCTCACTGAGTGCCTTTGTGTGAGACATACCTGTCTGAGCCAATGTGACAAACTGACCTGCCGTGTCACAGCGCCGTGTGCAAAGTGGATGACCTGTGTGACAACTCGCACATGTGATCGCATTGCGTGTCATTCCCGCTCAACTGCGAGGAACTGCTCGTGTTGTGCGAACTCCCGATAGATCAAGCGATATCCCAGCAGACAGCTGTCCCAGCGGTGGGGAGTGAATTGATCCTCCGGGATTGGCAACGAAATTGCAGATCGGTTCACCGGAAAAGTAATTCCCTGTTTGAGGATGTGCGGTACACTCTCAAGCCAAGGGAGTCTCTGTTTCTTGTCTCTCAGGGAGTTGAACGATGACAAAGCTGAAGTCCGCACGAGAAGATGTGTCGGTTGTTAAGACCCCAGCTGCGCTATCGAATGGGGAAGCTCGCCTGTCCCCCGGCGAACAAAATCCCAGTACGGAATTCCAATCGCAAGAGCAGAGCATGGACGCCAGCGAAGAGGCAATTCGCGAACTGGCCTACCAAAAGTGGGAAGAGGCCGGGTGTCCGTCAGGAGATGGCTTTGATTTCTGGCTCGATGCGGAGCAAGCCGTCATGGGAGGGCAGTGGAATTTAGAGTCGATGGACACCTGATTCCTCCGCATGCCGGACGATTGCAGTTGGCCGATGAGGTTCATCGCCGCCACGGCTTCGCGTCTGTCGATGGCCAAACACGATCCGACGTTATTCCTCTCCTGATTGCATCTATCAACAGACTGACTCCCCATGATACCTTCGCCAGTTCCCATGGGGAGTCAGCCCGTGCAGACTCCGCTCTCTGCTGAGCTACTCCGCAAGATCGATGCGTACTGGCGGGCTGCGAACTACTTGTCCGTGGGGCAGATCTACCTACTCGATAATCCGCTGCTCAAAGAGCCGCTGAGACTGGAGCATGTGAAGCCCCGGCTGGTCGGTCATTGGGGCACGACGCCGGGCTTGAACTTCATTTATGTGCATTTAAACCGGGTGATTCGAGAGCATGATCTCAATATCCTGAACGTGACCGGTCCGGGGCATGGCGGGCCGGGGATCGTGGCCAATACCTATCTGGAGGGCACGTACTCAGAAGTCTATAACCACATCAGTCAGGACGAAGCAGGGATGCGGAGGCTGTTCAAGCAGTTCTCGTTTCCCGGTGGCATTCCCAGCCACGTCGCCCCGGAAACACCGGGTTCGATTCACGAAGGTGGCGAGCTCGGCTACGCGTTATCGCACGCGTATGGAGCCGCATTCGACAACCCGGACTTGGTCGTCGCATGCGTGATTGGGGATGGGGAAGCGGAGACCGGACCACTGGCCACCAGCTGGCATTCGAACAAGTTTCTCACTCCGGTGTTGGACGGCGCCGTGCTGCCGATCCTGCACCTCAACGGGTACAAGATCGCTGGTCCAACGGTCCTGGCCCGCATCAGTCACGAGGAACTGGATCAGTTGTTCCGAGGTTATGGGTACACGCCGTATTTCGTGGAAGGCGACGATCCGGAGACGATGCATCAGCTGATGGCCGCCACGCTGGATCAGGTGTTTTTGGAGATTCGGCGGATCCAGCGGAATGCACGGGTCAACGGGCTGACCGAACGACCGCGCTGGCCGATGATTGTGATGAAAACCCCAAAAGGCTGGACTGGCCCGAAAGTGGTCGATGGAAAACAGGTCGAAGGCACGTGCTGGTCACATCAAGTGCCCGTGAATGAGATCGGCTCAAAGCCCGATCATTTGAAAATCCTCGAAGAGTGGATGCGGAGTTATCGTCCGGAAGAGTTGTTTGACGCGACGGGGCGGTTGAACGCCGAGATCGCCGAACTGGCACCGCGCGGGACGAAGCGCATGGGAGCCAACCCGCATGCGAACGGGGGCGAACTGCTGCACGATCTGAATCTCCCGAACTTCCGCGACTACGCGGTGCCTGTCGGTCACCCCGGCGCTCTGGATGTCGAATCGACTCGCACGCAGGGCGAGTTCCTGCGCGATGTGCTGACGCTGAATACCGAGGCTCGCAATTTCCGTATCTTCAGTCCAGACGAGACCAATTCGAATCGCTGGAATGCACTGTTCGATGTCACCAACCGCGAGACGATGGCCGAGATTATTCCTGGGGATGACCACCTGGCACCAGATGGCCGCGTCATGGAGATGCTGAGTGAACATCAATGCCAGGGCTGGCTCGAGGGCTATTTGCTGACGGGACGGCACGGATTCTTTTCGTGTTACGAAGCGTTCATCCACATCATCGATTCGATGTTCAATCAGCATGCCAAGTGGCTAAAAGTCACGCGGCAGATCCCCTGGCGGCGCCCAATCGCCTCCCTCAACTACCTGCTGTCGTCGCATGTCTGGCGGCAGGATCACAACGGCTTCAGCCATCAAGACCCCGGTTTCATCGACCATGTGGTCAACAAGAAATCGGAGATCGTCCGCATCTATTTGCCCCCGGACGCGAACACTTTGCTCAGCGTCACCGATCACTGCCTCCGCAGCCGCCACTATGTCAATGTCATCGTCGCCGGGAAACAGCCTGCTCCGCAGTGGCTGACCATGGATCAGGCGATCAAACACTGCGCCGCCGGAATCGGCATCTGGGACTGGGCCAGTAATGACCAGGGCCATGATCCCGATGTCGTGATGGCGTGCTGCGGCGATGTCCCCACGTTGGAGACTCTCGCAGCTGTGGAGTTACTGCGAGAGTTCTTTCCTGACCTCAAGGTCCGCGTCATCAACGTGGTCGACCTGATGACGCTTCAGCCGCCGAGTGCTCACCCGCATGGACTCTGTGACAACGACTTCGACACGCTGTTCACGACGAACAAACCAGTCATCTTTGCCTTTCACGGGTATCCCGTCTTGATTCACCGTTTGACCTATCGCCGCACCAATCATGAGAACGTCCACGTGCGTGGGTTCCAGGAAGAAGGGACCACGACCACGCCTTTCGACATGGTCGTCCTCAATCATCTGGACCGTTTTCATCTTGTCGAATCCGTCATCGATCGCGTTCCGAGTCTCGGCTCACATGCGGCCTATGCGAAGCAGGTGGTGCGAGACAAGTTGATCGAGCACAAGCAATACATCGTCGCACATGGCGAAGACATGCCCGAGATTCGCCACTGGAAGTGGCGTGGCACGGGCGAAGTTCGGGGGCACGTATAATGTCACCCAGCATTCTGGTGTTGAACGCCGGGTCCAGCAGTTTGAAGTTCGGAATCTACCCGGTCGGTAGCGACACGCCTCTTTGCCGAGGTGTCGTCGACTGGGCCGGACGGGAGGGCGTCGCGGAGCTGCACGTCAGTGGACCGTCCTGCCCGGAAACGAAAATAACGGTCTCCATCGACAATCACGGAGATGCCGTGGGGGTGTCACTGCGAGCGTGTCGAGCGTTCGCTTTGCAGGAGGCGTCTCTCGGTTTCCAGATCGTGGCTGTGGGGCACCGCGTGGTGCATGGCGGAACCTCGTTTCGCGAGAGTTTCGTCATCGATCAACGAGTGCGAGATGCAATTGCCAAGCTCGCCTCGCTGGCCCCGCTCCACAACCCACCCGCTCTAGCGGCCATGGAAGCCGCAGCTGCGGCACTCCCCGACTTGCCGCAAGTGGCGATGTTCGACACTGCATTTTTTGCGGACTTTCCGCCGCAAGCGTATCTCTATCCAGTTCCTTACGAGTGGTTCACGGATTGGGGGATCAGGCGGTTCGGCTTTCACGGGATCAGCCACCAGTATTGCTCGCAACGCGCTGCGCAGATGCTGGGGCGACCGATCAGTGAACTGCGGCTGGTCGTCTGTCATCTGGGCAACGGTTGTTCAGCGTCGGCCATCGCTGGAGGTAAAGCGAACTCGACGACGATGGGTTTCACGCCGATGGATGGGCTGATGATGGGGACGCGACCCGGTTCGCTTGACCCCGGAATCCTGCTTCACATTCAGCAACAACACGGAGTGACAGCTGAGTCGCTGCAACAGGATCTCAATCACCTATCGGGCTTGCGGGGTATTTCCGGAAGTTCATCGGATGTGCGACAGTTGGAGGCGGCAGTGCTGGCGGGGAATGAGCGGGCTCGCCTGGCCCTCGGCATGTACACCGACCGCATTCGCTCGATGATCGGAGCCCTCACGGTCACGCTTGGAGGCTTGGACGCCCTTGTCTTCACGGCTGGGGTGGGTGAGCACTCGACCGGAGTGCGTCGCGACGCGTGTCAGAATTTGGAGTGCCTGGGCCTGCATCTTGACCCCGATCTCAACTCGAGTGCTAGACCTGACACGGATATTGCGACTCACAACTCACCGTCACGGATTCTGGTCATCGAGTGCCGGGAAGACCTATTGATCGCGCAGGAGACGACTCGCCTCCTGCGACTCTCCCCAGTCGGCGATCGTCTCAGCTCCGCCCCATAACAGCTGCGATCGGGTCAGCTCCCTGAGCGAAATGCACGGGGCGATTGGTGTTGGTGTAGAGCGGGGTCGTGCGGTCGATGCCGAGTTTTTCGTAGACGGTCGACGCATAATTCTCGGGCGTGAACGGAGAGTCGAGCACGTTGCCGCCCTCGTGATCTGTGACGCCGATGACTTGGCCGCCGGGGACGCCCGCTCCAGCCATGACAATCGAATAGGCATTCGTCCAGTGGTCTCGGCCTTGGAAATTATTGAGGCGTGGTGTTCGCCCGAACTCGGTCACGAAACAGACCAGTGTCTCGGCCAGTAGACCGCGTTGATCGAGGTCAGTAATCAACCCCGCAAGGGCATGGTCCGTGCTGCCCATCATGACCCAATGGCCAATCCCGTATCGCCCCTCGCCGCCGGCCTTGTCACGCACTGTACCGCAAGAGGCGGGCGTGTAGATCAAGTCGTGATGGTCCCAGTTCAAGTTGGAACCACCCGGAACCTCGTCATTCAGTGGCCAGCGCGTGTCCACGGTGACGAAGCGAACGCCCGCTTCGATCAGCTTTCGCCCCACTAGATAACAAGCTCCGCGATGTCCCTGACCATACAGCTCCCGAATCTCCGGAGTCTCATTGCCGAGGTTGAACACTTGGTCCACGCGCGAGCTGGTCAGTGTGTCGAACGCCTGCTCGTAGAATCGCTCCATCCCGGCGACTTCGTTGCCGCGCGAGAAGCCCGAGTCGAGCGTCGTCAGCATCTGCCGCCTGCGATCAAATCGGTCGCCCATGTTCGCGGACAGAGGCAATAAATCCGCGACCTGCCATTTGGGGTCCGAGACATCGTATCCCCCCGTCTTAAAGACGCGCGAGGCTGCGGGGAGAAAGCCGGTCTTGGTGGCGGCGTTCTGCTCGTTGTTCCCGGGCACCATCACATACGGCGGCAGCTCGCGACACTCGCTCCCCAGTAACTTCGTCGCAATGCAGCCGATATCCGGCATCTCCAGCGGGCTGGTGGGGTGTGAACCGGACAGGATGTACTGCGTCCCATCCGGATGCCCATTGGCCCCAGCCTTCGCATGCCACATCGAACGAATCACCGACAGCTTGTCGGCCACGCGCGATGTCCGCGTCAACAGGTCAGTGAACTGCATCCCCGGAACGTTCGTCGCGATGGGGCGGTGGGGGCTGCGATGATCGACCGGAGCATTGGGCTTCGGGTCCCATGTATCAATGTGCGAGAGCCCGCCTTGCTCCAGGATCACCAGCACATTTTTCGCAGCTGGTTGTCCGATCGAGGAGGCCGCCCTGGCCTGCAGCGCCAGCCATTGCGGAAGGGAGAGTCCCAAAACTCCGGCGGCACCGACCTGAAGTGACCGGCGCCGGGAGAGTGGCAGGCTCAGGGGAGAGACTGGAGAATAGAAGCTCATCAACCACCCGATTCATGCAGTGGGTCGCGTGTGTCGAAAACGCATCCAAAATGGTTGATGTAAGTGTACTGGGTTGATGGGTAAGCACAAGATCGATGTCAGGACACGCATGGGAGAATCGCCGGGACTTGCCTGGGCGCTCTCGATTGGAGCGACTCAGACCCAAGTGGTTGCTTCGATCTCAGTGAGGCTTGTGATCCCCGCTGCGACTTTTCGCAGAGCGGCAGCTCGCAGGCTGGATGTTCCACCCGCCCGCAGCACCTGTCGAATCGCCGCTTCGGAGGCTTCTTGAGAGATGGCCAATGAAATCGTTGGGGTGATACAGGCGACTTCAAAGACTCCCACTCGTCCAAAGGAACCCCGCTGTCGGCAGGCTTCACAGCCAGTCGAGTGGAACAGCTTGGCTGGCGGTTCGAGTCCTTCCGCAACGAAGAGATCGCGCCGCTCAGTCTGGCTTCTGAACCGGCAGGTGTGTCTGCAGGTAGTCGGTCAGCAACGAGTAGAAGTGCAGTACGGTATTGTTGCCTTCATTGAGCGCATGCGAACGTGCCGGGTAGGGCATCACGCTGAACCGCTTATTGTGGGCGATCAGTTCGTTGATGAGCATCTCCGTTCCCTGGTAATGGCCGTTGTCGTCTCCGGTGCCGTGGACCAGGATCAGGTTGCCTTGCAGCTGCTTCGCGTAGGTGAGCGGCGAGCCGAGTCGATAGCCATCCCCGTTGTCGGCAGGCAACCCCATGTAGCGTTCCTGATAGATCGTGTCGTAGAGCAGTTGATCGGCATTCGGGGCGACGGCGATGGCCGTGTGATACAGCTCGGGATACCGGAAGATGGCGTTCAGGCTCATGCTGCCTCCGCCACTCCAACCCCAGATGCCCACGCGCTGCGAGTCGGCGAAACTCCAGCGCTGCAACAAGGCCCGCGTGGCGGCTGCTTGTTCCTCAGGGGCGATGATACCGATTTGACGATGGACGCATTTTCGCCACTCGCGACCACGCGGCGAGTTCGTACCGCGATTGTCGACGCTGGCGACCAGATAGCCCTGCTGGGCCAACATCCAGTGCCACAGCTCCCGTGATCCTTGCCAGGCATCGCGCACGGTTTGACCGTGAGGTTCGCCGTAGACATGGAACATCAAAGGGTATTTCTTAGACGGATCGAACGCTGGTGGCTTCAGGCACCAGCCGTCGAGCAACAGGCCATTCCCGATATCGACCCGAAAGAACTCAACGCTCGGTCGGTCGAGCTTGTCCAGCTTCTCTCGCAGCTTCGCGTTGTCTGACAGCACACGCACCACGCGATGGTCCGCCAGCCGAATCAGCTCAACAACCGGTGGCGAGGTGAACGTCGAGTATCTGTGGACCGCCCAGGTGGCATCGGGTGAAACCTCATAGGTATGCCAACCGGGTTGGTTCACTGGTGAAAGGCGCTCGGGCTTTCCGCCGTCGAGCGACACTCGATAGAGAGATCGCTGAGTCGGGTTGTCTGGTGACGCGGCGAAGTAGAGCCACTTGTGGGCCTCGTCGATCGCTTCGATGGCCAGCAGATCGAAAGCCGACTCGGTGATCGCCGAGAACCCCTGGCCATCGCGGCTGGCCAGATAGGCCTGTCGCCATCCGCTGCGTTCGCTCAGCCAGACAAATCCCTGGCCGTGATTCACCCAGCGCACGGGATTCTCATTCTCCAACCAGGCTGGATCGGTCTCTGTGAGAGTGGTACGCAGCTCGCTAGTCTTGACGTCCCACAGCATCACACGGTTGACGTTTTGCAGGCGGTTCATCTGCTGGATCAGAATGGCTTGACCGTCGGGCGCCCACTCCAAGTGCGGCAGATAATGTTCGCGCGGATCTCCCGGCAGGTCGAGCCAGCGGACCTCGCCCCCCGTACTGGAGATCACGCCGATGCGGCTGGCCGAGTTCTTTGTGCCGACCTTGGGGTACGGGAATGAGGTGACACGAGGATAGGTTCCCTGCGTGTTGTCGATCAGGTGAAAGTCCTCGACTCCCGTGGTGTCGAAGCTCCAGAAAGCGATCGACTGGCCGTCTGGACTCCAGCGATAGCCGTCGCGAATCATCAGCTCTTCTTCATTCACCCAGTCGGCTGTCCCATGGATGAGCTTCGCCGAGCCATCGGTCGTCAGGGTCGTGATCCGCATGTCGCGCAGATCCTGAACGTAGAGGTTGTTCTCGCGGACATAGGCCACATGCGAACCAGCGGGCGAGAACTTCGCGAACTTCAATGTCGCAGGTGCTGCCTCACCGCCCAACTTCTTCAACTCCCCAGTGGCGATGTCGAGAACCCAATAGTCTCCGTGTGTCTTGAGTCGCCAGACACGCTGGCTGTTGGTGTAGATTAAGAGCTTGGATTCATCTGCCGAGAACGCGAACCCGTCGACGGAGAGCGGCTGGGATTCGCCCGCTGGGATGAAGGCACTGGCTGGCACCACGACCTGCTCGGTTCCACTGGCCGCATCGACGCGAACCAAAACGCGGACAGCCCCTGCGCCCTCGGCCCCCTTCAGCGTGAAATAGGCTGCTCCCAACTTACTCCACGTGATGCTGCCGATCGGCTCCTCTTGGAACTCCTCCGCAGAGAAGAGACGCTCCACCGTCAACTGACTGCTTGAATCTTTGGATTGCATGGGGATTTTGCCTGTCTCGATGTCTGGCTGAGGATCAGTCGTCGCGACGGCAGGTTCGCAGTCTCCGAGAGACGGGGCGAGCCCGCACACCATGTCGCTGGCCAGCGGTGCGTACGACGCGATGTTACCGAGGAGAATGATTGTGAGAAGATTCATCAGAGCTTTCCGCAGGGACACTGACACGGCCTGTCACCAGAGGACTTGGGACGCATGGTCATCGAATCGTCTCGCTGGAGCACATCATGTGGCAGAGCAAAACCTTCCTTATTTAAGTCGGAGTAATTCCGGAGATTCAGTCGACGCTTGGATGGCTTGGATTGTCTCGCGGACGGATTTGGCCTTCATGCGCATCAGTTCCGGTGGGAAGTTCGGTTCGTCTTTTTCAAAGTAGTCAGCCAGCCGAGTGAGTTCGGGGATGACTGATTTCGCATGAGCCCCATAACTCAACAGGACCTTCATCAACTCGGGCGTCCGCTCCTGACTATCCCAGGGATTTTGGTCGCGGGTGTATTTGACACACGCACCGATTCCCTCTTCGATTCGATGTTTGGCCAGCAGGCGAAGACCCTCCACGCGGATCGTATCGGCAAACATCTCCCCGCTGGGGGCCGGTTCGATCACCGCCTGATAGATGGCGGGCAACAACGGTTTGATCTTCTCGGAGGAGAGATTTCGATAGACGGACCCAATGCTGCCCCGTGCTCGACCATCCTGGTTCTTGAGCCCGGCTCTGACAGCTGTGTAGAGCGATTCATCATCCACTCCGTCGAGCGATCGACTGAGCATCCCGTCATGATCAAACAGAGCGAACGACAGATAGCGCTGCTGCATTCCGCGTGGGTCGGTTTCAGGGTCGACCTGAGCCAGTAGCTCCAGCAGTTCGGGTACGGTGTGCATGGCTGGCTTGCCGATGCTGGCGAGAGCCTCGGCGGCCTTGATCCGCAGCCAGAGATCCGGTGACTCCAGTGTCTTTGTGAGTGATTCGACCGCGGGCGCTCCACGTCCGCGAAGGGCAATCACAGCCTGGCAGACACCGTAGCGGGCTTCGAGACGCGGAGCATCCAGCAGCTGGAGCAGGGAGGCGATGGGAGCCTGGTCCTGACGAGCGAGGGCCATCGCCGCCCGCTCACGAACGATCGGTGACCAACTGCCGAGGCGTTCCAAGAGCTGGTCTGCGGTCATCTGGTCATACACGCTATTGCGGTCCTTGTTGCTCCAACCTCGTCCATCGTTGATGAGTGCTTGCGAGGCAGCTGCATCGAGTTGGGGGACCACGCTCGGGCGGCGACCGGTCAGGTAAATCTTCTTCAGCGGCATCGCGTAGGCCAGCAGATAACTGCCGGTGCAGTCCCAACCAGCGTAGCTGTCTTCCTCTTTCTCGGGCGGGCCTTGGTGCAGAAAGCTGCCATCCCAGCGGCGCGCCAGGTCGAAGTACCAATTGCCGAACTCGTTCATCCACGCCCCGGTCGCATGGGGACCGGACTGAGCCACGCCCGGCAGGGACCAGAGGATGTTGAAGAAATTACCCGTGTGCCCGGTGTCGCGCTCGGGTCCGTGGGAGGCCACGCTCATCCGCGAGAAGAACTCCGCACCGTTCGCTTCACCAAGCAGGTTAAACAACACGGCGGCCATGCCGCACTTGCCATTGTCGTCGTGGTTCTCAATCCACGGGTGATGGTCGCCATAGGGAATCGCTCCTTTGCCAATGTAGAATCGCAACAAGCGGGCACTGAGCTCGATGGCCCGATCCACTTCTGGTGCCTTCACGCCCGCCTCGCGCGCCATCACGAGCGAGATCGTCAAAGGCAGTCCAGGAGAGTTCATCATCCCGTAGCCGCGAAGTCTGCCATCGGGCAACGCGAAACCATGCCCCCACGAGCCGACAGCACTCTGACCATTCGCAGCTTCCAGCGCGAGCCGTTCCAGTCCCGGCATGAGCGACTGGTCACCGGTAGCCATCAAATACTCGGAAAGCAGCATGATGACGTAGCCGTAGTGCCAGGTCTGCATTGATTCGGAGGAGAAGTCCGCCGCCCACTGGGCCTCTTTCTTGACCAGCGGGAGGTATTCGGGGTTGCCGCTGGCTAACAGAGCGAGCGCATTGAGGGAACGTGTGATGGGATCCTGATTGGCACTGTCTGGATAAGCCGGGTCAGCCATGCGAAGAGCCAGCGCTTGGCACCCTTGTTCCAGAATGCGTTTTGATTTCGGACAGTCATAGGGAGCAGTGGCGCTGTAGCTGCCCAGCACGGGAAGCTGGACGACGACCTCTTCCTTCTTTCCCGCTCGCCAGCGTGTGAGGGTGAGCTTTCCGCCGCTCGTCTCCGATTCGGCAATGGTCAGAGCCTTGCCCAGCTCAGTGCGAGGATCGTAGGCAAATGGCTGGCCAGCAACACCGAGCAGGACATCGCCGACTTCGAGAACCCCATCGACCGGAGAACCCTTCACGACGTTTGTGATCGCAATCTGACGAGCGTCACTGGTCACCAGTTTGTCACAAAAGATCCAGCCGCAAGCACCGGTCGCTCCGAGGTTCCAATCGTGGCGAGCATCCTCGGGAATCTTGTCGCCAGCTGTGAAATCGGGCATCGCTAAGGTCTTGTTCCCTTCGGCATTCACGCCGGAGGGGATACTCAGCAGGATGGCGATCAAGAGAGCCGGAAGAAGAGTGGTGAGATGAAATTTCATGGTATCTGGTCTCGTGTGAGGATCGTTCTCAGGTTACGGGTTTCGGCATCTCTCACAGATTACATTCCGGATTCCACCTTGGGCCGTCGAGCCTCCCAGTCCTGCTTGTCCTTGGTGAACTTCTCTTTGAGGCGAGTCACCGTGGCTTCGGCTTCCAAGATCAGGCGTTCGGTGTCAGCAAGTTTGAGTTCCCTCAGCAGGGGCTGGCGAACATGCTCGGCTGCGTCTGCGGTGGACATCCCGGGTGGAGTGGGAAACTTGACGGGAGTCTCTTCCAGGAGCCAGTCGTCGCTCCGCTGCGCGGGGAGGGGGACTTGCTGACTGTTCGTGATATTGGCCAGCGGGTTACGGGCCCACGCGTAGCGGTAATGCACCGGCTCTGGAACGAATGGACTCCTGAGAACGAGGACGTTTTTGTTCGGTCGGCTTTGATTGTCCTGACCAACCTCGGTCCCGTAGTTGACCTCGGCGGGAAAGAACCGCCGGTCATTGCCCGCGATGGCGAATCCGTTCATCTGGTCTTCGCTTTCATCCTTCATCGTGACGGTGGTACTCATCGTCAATTCAAGCGTGTGGTCAACGACCTTGACGCTCTGAATCGATGGCGGCAGCCAAAGCTCCTCGTTCAGTTGCCCGAGTTGGGTGGTCATGGCCCACTTGGCAGCTCGCTCGCCAGCGGGGATCTTGATCTGCGGGTGAAACCAGCTCTTTCGCAGATCGAAGGTGCTTCCGAAGCCGATCTGCTTGTCGCCCGCTTGGCGGAAATCCAGGAAGGTCTGGTACTGGGCCTCTCGAATATAGGCCCCGGCGTCGTACATCGACGTGAGGTAATTCTCTCGAGTTTGAGGCTCACCAGCCGTACACAGCGAGAGAATACAGAACGGCAACTGTGAGTCTTCAAAGGCCCCGCGCCAGGCTGTGATCATCGGGCCGAACACTTGGTAGTACATCCGCGCCCCGGCGGAACCATGAAAGCAGTTATTGAAGCCCTGATGGAACACCGCCCCCTTCACAGACAGGCCCGTGAGCGGCCGGATCACGCTCGCATAGCAACGACCGGGCCGATTCATGTCAGCCACCGGACCGGGTCTCAGGTCGGCAGGAGCTGGCTCTCCGCTGGCCTTGTTTTTCTCGTTGTTGTTGTAGTTTTCAATCCGCTGCTGGAGATCGGCCTGGGGATCGTAAGCCGCGATCTTGTCGGTCCACTGCTGGAGCAGCTCCCGCGTTTCCTGGCCCTCGATCTTCTGCAGCACCGCTTCGGGGGTCCAGGTTTCCACGGTCGTGCCGCCGATTGACGCGTCGATCAAACCGATGGGCACTCGGCTGGCCATGTGGATGCGGCGTCCAAAGATGTAACCAATCGCCGAGAACTCCCGGACCGTTGTGGGCGAGCAAACGTCCCAGTCGCCCTTGCGAAAATGTTGGCTGAACCAATCACTCCACTCATGCAGGCGTTCGAAGCTGTGAACCGAATCGAACCCCTTACCGCCAGGGATGGTCAGCAAACGAATCTCGGGGAAGTTCGCCGAGGCGATCTCCATTTCCCCATCGTCCACCCTGTCGATGGGAAACTCCATGTTGCTCTGGCCACCCAAAACCCAGACATCGCCGACGAGGATGTTCTCCAGAGTCAGTGTCGTGGTCTGGCCCGTAACGGTCATCGACTGGGGCGAGCTGTTGGCGGGCAGCGGGTTCAGCGTGACCTGCCACGAACGGTCGGTCGCGGCAGTGGTACTGACCTGCTGTCCAGAACAGGCCACAGTGACCTGTTCCCCCATATCGGCCCAGCCCCAGATTTTAATCGGCTTGTCGCGCTGCAGGACCATGTTGGTCTGAAAGGCGTTGCTCACGCACAGACCCGTACTAATGGCGGGAACGTCTACGACATCCTGCGGGGGCATGGCCTGCGGAGCAGCTGCCACTGGAATCAACGTCGCAATCGCTGCACGCACCTGCACGTACGACTGTCCGGCTACTGGGGACACGTGCAGTGGCTGAGCGGATTGAACCGCATTCGCAGCCGTCAGGACGAGGAGGCAGGCCAAGGGATTGCAGAGCTTCATGAGTGATTCCATTCCTTGTGGCAGTTCTCACCGACTGGGTTATCATCTTATCACCCACTGTAGCCGCCGGGTCCGTTCACAGCTTGGCTCAGAATCGCATCGAACCGTGAATCCGCGCACAAAACATCTCACGCCTGCCATGCCTGTGCGTGTTACGCAGGTTGAAGTCTCGTTGCTGGAACGTCTCTTCGACCGTTCGCCTGACGTGGCCTTTTTTGTGAAAGATGCAGCCGGTCGGTACGTGGCAGTGAATGAGTCACTGTTGGAACGGCATGGGTTGAAGAGCAAAGCTCAAGTCATCGGTAAGTACCCGCGAGACATCTGCCCCGGAGACTTCGGTCGGATTCCGACTGAACAAGACGAGAAGGTGCTCAGGACAGGACGCCCACTGGTGGACCACCTCGAATTGCAATGGCATCGACCAAACGCCCCGGTGTGGTGCCTGACCACAAAGCTGCCGATGCTGGATGCGGGCGGTGCCATCGTGGGCTTAATCGGCTTCTCGCGTGATGTTCGTGTCCCGGTGGAACCAGAGGAGATTCCCAGGGACTTCGCACAGGCCCTCGAAGAGTTCGAGCAATCACTATCTTCGGAGGTGACACCCGCCTGGCTCGCGAGTCGCTCCAAAGTGTCCCCCCAGCGACTGGCTCGCGTGACTAAGCGGCTCTTCGGCCTGACACCAAGTCAGTTTATCACCAAGTCTCGAATCGCAGCTGCTTCTCGCCTTCTTCGAGAGACCAATCGATCGGTGGCAGAGATTGCTCACGCCTGCGGTTTCTCGGATCACAGTGCCTTTGCCCGTGCCTTTCGGTCTGCCACTGGAGCAACACCCTCCCAGTTTCGTGCGAGATCATCAGAGGCTTTTCGAGATTCCGGCTGACTTTGCAAGTGGTCGGAGAGGGCTGCGGGAGACGGGCTTGGGATTCAATCTCGTCGAGTGCTCATCAGACATGAGGTGGCAGCTCACTGGCTATTGATCGTGCGAATGCCCGTGGTCGTGGCTGTGTCCATGGTCGTGAGAATGATCATGCGAGTGGCTGTGATCATGAGACTTGTCTGGAGTGGAATTCGCAGTAGCTTCTGCGCGGACGGTCTCGCCCGCAAAACTTCCTTCGGCGGCGCGGAAGACATCTCGTAAAGGGATGCTGTGTTGGGCGGCGACGCGGGCGCAGTCTTCGAACTCGGGAGCAAAGCGAGGAACTCCGCCGGGTGGCCAGGCGAGCTTGCCTTGGATGGGGCCGAAGGCGGTTTGCACGGTGTAGGCTTGGCGGGCTTGTTTCACGCGCTCGATGCGGTGACGGCGAATGCCGAGGGTGCCGGTCTCCATGAAGAGTAGAGTCTCGAACTTCTCGCAGTCCTCGGGGCGGCACAAGATGCTGACGATCACTCCGGGCCGATCCTTCTTCATCTGGATCGGCGTCGAGTAGACATCGAGCGCTCCGGCCTGCAGAGCGGCCTGTTTCACATACCCGATCACTTCGCCCGAGACATCGTCGAGGTTGGTCTCCAGCAAACTGACTTGATCGGTGTCAGGAGACACAATCGCTTCGCCGACAAACAGTCGCAGCACGTTCGCTCGATCGGGCAAGTTCATTGTCCCCGCCCCGTAGCCGACAGATTCGATCTTCATTGCGGGCAGTGCGCCAAACCGATCGGCCAACACCTTCACAATGGCAGCCCCGGTCGGCGTCGTCAGTTCCGCCATGATCGGCAGATCGACCAGCGGAATCCCCTTCAGAATCTCGGCTGTCCCCGGTGTCGGGACCGGACAGATTCCATGATCGATCCGCACTGAACCACGCCCGGTAGGCAATGGGGCACAGACGATGACCTCCGCATTCAAGGCATCGAACCCCGCAGCTGCGCCGACAATGTCAACGATGGAGTCGATGGCCCCGACCTCGTGGAAGTGGATCTCGTCGAGCGTCGATCCATGGACGCGCGCTTCAGCCTCGCCGATCACGCGGAAGATCGATTTGGCCAGAGTCTTAGTCCGATCAGTCAGCCCCACAGCTGAGTCAATCATCCGGGCAATCTGCGAGTACCCGCGATGCGGCTGGCCGGGGGGGTGCTGGATGCGCACAGCTGTGGCTCGAAAGCAGGACTTCATCACCGATTCGAAACGCAGTTCAACACCGGGGATGCCGAGTGCGGCAACAGCCGACTGGATCACTGCTGGATCGACCCCGGCATCCACGAGCGCGGCAAGCGTCATGTCTCCGCTGATCCCAGTTGCACATTCCAGATAGGCAATTCGCATGATCGATTCCTCGGAGGCCAGTACCATCGAAGTGACGTGGAGACACTGGGGCGGCGGAGTGCGATTGTAGAGGGGCGAGTGAACGCGAAAAAGCCGCTCAGATGGTTCCCGGCGATTCCCTCTCATCAGAGACCGCCTGATCAGCTAAACTCTGAGCTGTGGAGGCAAGGATTGCGCCACGTCCTGAGAACCGTCACATTCGCCCCCCTCGCGAAACGACATGAGTCCGACATTGATTGAATCTCCCGATCATTCGCCAGTGGTTTCCGCTGGCGACTCCGCTCCCCTGTCTCAGCTCACTGCATTCCGAGTGATCTGGGTGCTGTTCGCGCTGCTGTCGGGTGGACTCGCGATGGGGAGTGTTGATGCGGCTCCCGAACTCTGGGGGGATTCGCTCTTTGGGCGGAACTGGATCGAGACCGGGCGGCTGGCCAAAACGACCACCGGATCGTTTACCGCGATCGGATTTCCCTGGATCAATCTCAATCATCTTTCTGATCTCCTGATCGGTTGGACTGAGTTGCGATTCGGCTCCCCAGGATTGTTGATCGGGAAATTCGTGCTCAGTCAAATCCTGCTGGGGATGATTCTACTGCAATCACGGCGAATGCAGGTGAGCTGGGGAATGTCTGGCGTGTGTGTGATTCTGGCGTCCGTGGGGTTGTCCTCCCATTGGCAGGTTCGCCCACAGATTCTCGGGTATACCCTGTTCGGCGGGATGCTGGTCAGTCTGTCGTGGATCTTTCAGGGGTGGGAAGGGCGCTGGAATCTCCAGTACTGGCAGGCGTTGAAACTCTTTATCCACCAAGGTGTCGATTACCACTGGAAGCGGATGCGATGTCTCTGGCTGAGTATCGGTCTCTTTGCGTTGTGGACGAACACTGACAGCAGTTCTGCGATTGGGCTGTCGGTCTTTGTCGGGTACCTGGCCCTTCGTAGCTTAGAGGCGTTGACCCTTTGGGGTTGGGAGGGTGAGGGGCGTATCCGTCGCCTCATACTGATGAGCTGCGTTGCCGCAGTGGGAACCTGTGCAACACCGTATGGCTTGAGGCTACATCAATGGATTCTGGAAGCAGGCGGACAAGCCCAGCCGGAACTTGTTGACTGGCAACCTGTCGCATTTGCCACAGTCGAGGCGCTGCCGTTCTGCGGCCTGTTCATTCTGGCTTTATGGGCGCTGACAAGATCGAGACGCCTCAAGGATTTCACCCATCTGGTGATCCTCGGGTTGATGGCGTGGCAAGGGTTTCGCCATGTCTGGCTGTCGCCGTTCTTTGTCCTGCTGGTGGCCTTCTGGATTCCTGCTCATGCACAGTCGGCCTGGAGTCGATTGAAGAAACGATCGGAAAACACGCCACACAATCTGAATCTCCCGAGGTCCCCCTGGTGGGCCTGTGCCGGGTTATCGCTGGGCCTGGCGTTTGTGGGACTGGAACTGGTCTCGCGTGCATCTCGCCTGGAAGTCGATACGAGTCGATATCCTGTGGCGGCCATGCAGTTCATGGAGGACCGACAGCTGCGCGGGCGAACCGTCGTGTCGCCCTCGTGGGCGCAGTACGCGCTGGCCTGCTTTGCGCAAGAGTCCGATCCGCTCCGCAGGTCAACGGTCGCGTATGATGCCCGGCACACGTCCAGCTACTCTCCCGAGGTGATCGACATCTACTTCGACTTTCGCCTCGGCCGGGGATATTCCGGGAAACGTGATCGGAGTCGGAAATCCGCGCCGCTCGATCCTGAAAAGGCTCTCCGCTATGAGAATCCCGAACTGTTCGTTCTGGACCGCCAACAGCTGGCATCAGTCAAGACCCTGGAGTCCCACTCCGCAGAATGGACGGTGTTGTATCAGGACTCGATCGCACAAATCTGGGGACGGAAGAAACGCTTCGATACTCCTGGCGAGGTCGACTATCTCCCACCGGGCGATCGCCAGATCAGCGAGTCTCCCCAGCTGGGCATCGTGGCTTACCCCGCGCTGCCTGTCATCGCCAAAACAACGAGATGAAGCTCAAGGTTCCGTAGCAGAATTCGTCAGAATTCTGCCGAATGCCCTGAGAACTCATCTACTCCCGTGCCGCCAGATGCAACTGGTCCCACTGCCGTTGCCCGGTGCTCATAACCATTTCATCGGGGCCAATGTCGGTCGGGCTGTATCCCGGATGTCGACCAGTCTTGTACGGGTCGTTGCGGCGGGTGTTGTAACAGCTGATCAAGGCCCAGCGCGGGTTGTCGCTGTGATTCTGATCGGAGCGATGCAGCAGGTTGCCGTGGAACAACACCGCGTCCCCTGGCTCCATCTCGAAATAGACCAATTCGAATCGCGACAGCGCGGCGTTCACTCGTTCCATATCGGCTCCCGTCTGGTCGCCCGTCTTCAGGTGCTCGATCCGGCCCATCAGGTGCGAGCCCTTCAGCACCTGCAAACATCCGTTCTCTTTGGTTGCCCGGTCGATCCCCATCAGGCAGCTGCCCATGTCCGGGAGCAGGCATCCATTGTTGTACCAGTAGCCGTAATCCTGGTGCCATTCCCAGGCCCCACCGACTCGCGGTTCCTTGAGAATCAACTTGTGGTGGTAGTGGTAGACTTCTCCGTTCAAGAACGCAGCCATTGCCGACATGATCCGGCGGCTGCGAGCGATCTCGCTGTAGATGTCATCAATCAGCTCGTTGCGGACAGCGAGCGTCACCACGGCCCCTTTCGCGTCTTCGCGACCGTAGGCGGTCTCGGCGAGGTGTTTGTCCGCGCGAGCCACGCGGCTGAGGAGATCGACCTCGTCCGGAGTCAATAGGTTGCGGACGATCACGTACCCGTCTTCGCGAAAGCGGGCGACATCAGAGACCGTGGGGCGATAGAAACTCATGTCGTAGCTTTCGTCGGAGGACGCGGCGGATCGTTTAACTAATGTACCGCGAAACAATGACTGTCGGAATGTCTCCCGAACCAGTTCTCATTCGTCGCAACCCGGATTTCACACTCGCTGCGGATTCCAATCGTGCTTCTCGCCCCGCGTATGCTTGAGCCACGAGTACAGGGCGTCATACATCACGAAACCCAGCCTCAGCTGCTCGTGATCGTCACTGTAGTTGTGCGAGAGTCCCAGCGAGATCGCCAGCAGCCCTGCACATTGCGGGGCCAGATCGAGCCGATCGGTATCCGCCCCTCGCACGATCACCGCCAGATCGAGCAGGCACGAGTCGGTCAGTTCGTACTTCTTGAGGATCGCATCAAAGCTGCACAGCGGGCCGTCGTGCGTCAACTCCACGCCGGACACGTCATAGGGAATCGCCCCGGTCGCCGCCGCTTGCGAGTGGACCTTGTCCGCTGGGACGAACAGGAACTCCGGCTGCGTATCGACAAACCGGGCAATCAGCCACGGGCAGGCGATACGGTCAATCTTGGGGCGTTCGCGGGTGATCCATTTCATGGGGGCAATCCGTGGTTTCAGGCGGTCGCATTGGCATTGAGTTGTATCGCACACGCACCGAGTGACGCTACGCAACATGCTGCTGCCAAGTGCGTGAAACCATATCCATCGAATCGATTCACACAAAGGCACGAAATGAGTTTGAAGAGGCCTCAAAAATGATGACAAGTGGACTACTTTGTGCCTGAGTGCCTTTGTGTGAGAACTGTTCTGTGGATTCATCGCCCCCCAGATTGTGAAACCGGAAGGTCGCGTGAGTGCCCGCTCCTCATTGCAACGCCGCAATCAACCCGACACACTGGCGCCACTGCTCCGTCCTCCTCACTCCCCCAAGGAACATTGCATCATGCGTCTGCCGATTCGTTGGATCGTCGCTTCTGCCGTACTGGCTGCCGGAGCTTGGGGCATGTCTGAAGAGTGGAAGAGCGGAGTCAACTGGACCGAGCCGCGACTGGTTGACACCTCGACGCCCGTGCCGTCCGATGCCAAGGTGCTCTTCAGCGGCGAGAACATGGACGCCTGGGACGGTGTCCAAAACTGGGTCATCGAGAACGGCTATGGAGTGGTTGGCAGTTCCGTTCGCAGCAAGGAAAAGTTCGGCGATTGCCAGCTGCATGCGGAGTTCGCGACACCCGAGAAGGTCGAAGGGCACGGCCAGGGACGGGGCAACAGCGGTATCTACTTCATGAGCCGTTACGAGGTGCAGATTCTCGATTCCTATGACAACCAGACCTACTTCGACGGACAGTGTGCCTCGATCTACAAGCAGCGGCCTCCGCTGGTCAACGCCTGCCGCAAGCCGGGAGAGTGGCAAACCTACGATATTATCTTCAAGGCCCCTCGGTTCCGGGCCGATGGATCGCTGAAGAGTCCCGCCTATTTCACCGTGCTGCAAAACGGCGTTTTGGTTCAGAACCACACCGAGCTGCGCGGGCCGACCGACTATGAAACCCCACCGAACTACACTGCGCACGATGCCAAGGACTCGATCTCGCTCCAGTTCCACGGCAACCCAACGCGGTATCGAAACATTTGGGTGCGGGAGCTGTAGGGGAGATTTGATGTGAATCACCCGATCGGGAACATTTTTCATAGCCACACTCTGTCGTGGACCTTGAATAGATTAATCCCGATCGGGCGTAATTGTTTGAAAATTCTTTTTAGGAAGCCTTCCAGCGTGATTAATTTTCTGATTATTCCCGAACGGGATTCTTTCGTTGTCTTTTTGGCTGAGCAGCAGTAGAATGATTCTGTTCCCGAACGGGAAAACTTGCCCTCGGCGGAATTGTCACTATGGACCTCCCCCACGAGAGTTGCCGACTGATCGGACAAACCGTTCATGCTCGACGCACAGCCCAGCATCTCACTCAGCGTGAACTGAGTGAACTGGCCGGGGTCGGCGTGCGATTGGTCTCCGAGTTGGAGCGGGGCAAAGCCACCTTGCGAGCCGACGCGGTCAATCGAGTCCTCGCCGTGTTTGGATTAATGTTGGGCACGGTCGAGGCACCCCGTCCTAAATTCCGCTTGGACGATGACACACCATGAATCGTACCTGCCAGGTCAATCTCAACGGTCAGCTTGTCGGCCACCTCACTGACGAGGGGAGTGAAACGCGTTTCACCTACACGCCGGAGTGGCTGGCACTGCCCAGCGCGGTGCCCGTTTCGTTGACCCTCCCGCTGAGACCAGAGTCGTATGTCTCCTAGGGGCTGCACCCGTTCTTTGAGAACCTGCTTCCGGAGGGGTGGCTGTTCGATGTCACTTCGCGGAAGCTCAAGATCTCGAAGGACGACCCGTTCGGGATGTTGCTGGCGACGTGCGGTGACACGGTGGGGGCGGTGGAGATCGAACCTACTGAACTGGATGAGGCATGACCATGAACGCCTGCCGAATCTGTTTGCGACCATGCGACTCCGAGGAACGGTATCACGCCGACTGCCTCATGAGGTTGTTCGACGCCCCGACTCTGCCGTGGCTGGGATTCTCGCTGCCGTCATTGATGCGGGTGGCAAATGAGATGGCAGGAAAGATGTCCATCTCGTGAGCACAAGAAAAAGTTTCTTTGCGCCTATCGGATGACGAGTCACGTCTCGAAATCGCACCGCGGTTTGGGCGTTACATCCTGAAGCCAGACCCTGCGAGGTTCGCCTTCGTGCCACAAAATGAACACCTGACAATGTGCCTAGCAGCGCTCACCGGGATCGAGGTACCGCCGTTTGGACTGGTGGAGTTGCAAGGTGGAGCGATCGCATACCTGGTCAAGCGGTTTGATCGCCAGGAAGATGGAACGAAGCTCGCCGTCGAGGACTTCTGCCAACTGGCCGAGAAGCCAATTCGCGACAAATACGATGGATCGGGCGAACTCTGCGTCCGTATCCTTCGTAAGTTTGCTACCGAGCCCATCATCGAGATTCGCAAACTCTTTCAGATGCTGCTCTTCACATGGTGGGTCGCCAATGGCGATCACCACCTCAAGAACTTCTCGATGTTCACTCAGCTCAATGGTCGCCGCCAATTGACCCCAGCGTATGACCTGGTTTGTACACGATTGCCGATCCCCAGAGACTCGCTGTCCTTGACGATTGGCGGCAAAAAGAGCAACCTAACTCGGAAGTCGTGGATGGACTTTGCGGCCTACTGCCAAATACCTCCCAAGGCCGCGATTCGCCTGCTGAATCAGCAGGCGGATGTGCTCGACGCTGCCGTGTCGCTGATCCGTGCCTCATACCTTCCCGACGATCTGAAAGGGGAGTACGAGGAGATCGTGCGAGCGAATACGGAGACGTTGAGGCAGCAAGAGTAAGGAAATTCTGATTTCACTCACAGGTTCCCCACATGCGCCCTCTGCTTAGCTCCCTCATCGCTCTCCTCTGTGTGAGTACCACCGCGTGGTCCGCCGAGGACATCCTCATCGCCGACTTCGAGGGCGACACCTATGGCTCCTGGAAGGTCGAGGGGGAAGCATTCGGCCCCGGTCCTGCCAAGGGGGCACTGGATGGCCAGATGCCAGTCACTGGATTCGAGGGGGCGCGGCTCGTCAACAGCTTCTTCCAGGGGGACCGCACGACTGGGAAGTTGACCTCACCGGAGTTCACGATCGAACGCCAGTGGATCAATTTCCTGATCGGTGGGGGCCAGCACCAGGATCAATTAGTTATCAAATTGCTCGTCGATGGCGAGGCAGTGCGGACTTCCTCCGGCCCGAATCACAGTCCGGGTGGCAGCGAAGCCCTCGACTGGGACTGCTGGGATGTTGCCAAGTACGCCGGGAAGAAAGGGACTATCGAGATCATTGACACCGCGACCGGCGGTTGGGGACATCTCAATGTCGACCAGATCACGCAGAGCGACAAACGGCGCGGGGCCGAGCCAGCTGCACGGTCGATCGCGATCGACATGCAATATCTCCATCTGCCCGTCAAGAATGGGGCACCGAAACGGCGGATGACGTTCACAGTCGATGGCCAGTCTGTGCGGGAGTTCGAGATCGAGTACGCGGAAGGGGCCTCTGACTTCGTGACGCTTGCCGATGTATCTGACTTTCGTGGCAAGTCTCTGACAGTGCAGGTCGACCGTCTGCCTGGCGGCCCCGCTGCGCTGGCAGCGATTACCCCCTCCGACGTGAAGCCCGCAGCTGCTGAACTCTACAAAGAGAAGCTGCGCCCGCAGTTCCACTTCACCTCGCAGCGAGGCTGGCTGAACGACCCGAACGGGTTGGTCTATGCGAATGGGAAATACCACCTGTTCTACCAGCACAACCCGTACGGATGGGGTTGGGGGAACATGCACTGGGGGCATGCGGTCAGCACGGATTTGTTGCACTGGGAAGAGATGCCCGAGTCGATCTACCCGGCGAAATTCGGCGACTGGGCCTTCTCCGGCAGCGCGGTGGTTGACCCGCTGAACACGACAGGCTTCGGGGAGAAGACCAACGGCATCGAGACGATCATCGCCGCTTTCACCAGCACCGGGCGCGGGGAGTGCATCCTCACCAGCCGCGACAACGGGCTCACCTGGACCGAGCTCCCCGAGAACCCGGTCGTGAAACATCAGGGACGCGACCCGAAGTTATTGTGGCATGCTCCGACGAAGAAGTGGGTCATGGCCCTCTACGACGAGTTCGAGGGGAAGCAGTGGATCACGTTCCACACCTCGCCCGACATGCGGAAGTGGGAGTTCGCCAGCCGCATCGAAGGCTATTTCGAATGCCCCGATCTGTTCGAAGCGAAGATCGAAGGCACCGAAGAGAAACGCTGGGTGCTGTACGGTGCCGATGGTCAGTACACGACCGGTCAGTTCGATGGCAAGACCTACATACCCGATGGCCCCAAGCAACAACTCTGGTACGGCAACTTTTACGCCGCCCAGACCTACAGCAACGATCCCAAGGGCCGCATCATCCAAATCGGCTGGGGCCGGGACATCAACTTCCCCGGCATGCCATTCAACCAGCAGATGGTCGTGCCGGTGGAACTGACGCTGCGAGGAAAGGAAAACAAGTTCCGTCTGTCAGTGTGTCCGGTCATGGAGTCCTTATACACCCTTTACCAGAAGGATAACCGGGTTGATGTTGACTTGAATTTCAGCAAGTCAGGAAAATCCAATCTGAGCACACCTGCGGACACGTTTGTCTTATTGGTCGATACTTCGATCTGTCCTGAAAAGATCGCTACGCTGAAAATTCACGGCGTGCCAATCACAATCAATGGCAAGAACAAGACCCTGTCATGTCAGAATGTCACTGCTCCCATGGACATGGCGTGTGGACGAGGGAGCTTATTCGTCTTGGTGGATCGAGGATCGATTGAGATTTTCATTGGTGGGTCTGTCGCAATGTCAGTTGGAGTCGACACCACAGTGGGACCACACACGCTTGAATGGTCACCGGAAGAGTTCGGGACGGTCAAAGGCACTCTCATTCCCTTGAGGACAATCTGGGAGAAACACCCGTAGTGTGGGATTTAGCCCACACGTGATTCCTGACCACTGACCTTCCATCAATCACTCATGCGTGGGCTAAAGCCCACGCTACGAACACTACTTCGGCACAGCTGACTGCGCCGGAGTTTCCCCCTTCGCTCCCTGCAACTCCGCCAGCCGTTTGGCCAGCAGCAACCGACGCCGTTGATTATTTCCCGGGCCGATTCCAGCCAAGATCTGGGAGGCGGCGGCGTACTCCTGTGCTTTTGCCAGGCAAGCGGCCAAACGCAACGCAGCGGCTTCTCGCATCTCGCCGAGTGGGAAATCCTGTGCATAACGTCTCAAAGTTCCGGCACAGGCGGAGATGTCGCCGTTCTCGAACTGGGTCGCTGCCATCCAGTAGGTGGCCCGATCTGAGACCAGTCGATTCTGATCCATTGCATGCTGCGTGCGACCGTTAATGATACCACTCTTTGGTGCAGACTTGTGAGCCCCCAACATCGGGAGATAGCCATTGATCGCCTCTGTCCCCTTACCGAGAAGTTGTTGAGCCCGCACGCGCTGCAAGGGGCGTTTGGATGGAACCAAGGAGACTGTCAACGCTCCCGTTTTGGTATCGGTGACCTCTTCGAATGTGGTCGGTCCCGACATCAGGGCGAGCAGGGGAGCCATGTGCGTCGCCTTCTCGGCACCCAATGAGTCATATTTTTGGCTCTGCTGTTCCGGATAATCCCAAACGGTGATGCGTCCGGGTTCGAATCCAAATGCGGTCAATGTCCCAGAGACTCGCTCCACCAGCCCGCGCTTCAAACCGGCACTCGCGCCCAAACCATCATAAGTAATACAGGACTGTGTTGTGGGCCATTGAAATTGCAATTCCGCAATACGCGGTGCCCAGGTGCTACTCGTCCCGACCAAGCGGATGGTGGCGGCTTTGAGTCGCTCGGACGTCCACGGAAAGGGAGACCCCTCCAAGTCCAGCTGCCGGAATATTGAGTCGTCAGCGAGGGCGTCCTTCAGCGTGGCGGGTTCGCGATAGATCGATTTTCGCTGACTCTCTCCGGCGGACGGCACCGGCAATCCGAGCAAGGGGTCAAACAGATAGACATCCTCTTTGACGATAGCCGCGACCAACGGCGAAATATCAGCCTCAGCCGACATCAGAACGACAGCATCCAAGTGCAGCTGCCGCAGAATCTCGGCGAACACCCACGCCCGGTCAGAGCCCGTTCCCTGGCCCAGCAACAGGCATTCGAAAGGAGTCAGAGGATGATCTGCAGCTGATCCTTCGGGGAGTGGCTCAATTTGCTGTGAGACGATGACCAGGGCGGCCAGTGTTCGATCAAGGTCACTCTGGTTGTCCTCACCAATGCGGGTGGCTATCCGGCTCAGCAACAAGGATTGCCGAATGTGCTCGATGTCCCGCTGGCTGAATCGCGGAGACAACACGCGTTGGCGATATTCCCCCTCGACACCGGATTCAATCGGACCGAGGTCGCTGACGATCGGCTCGTCGCCTTTCGAACCACATGTCGTCCAGTATCGATTCAACTCTGAAATCCGACTCTCCATGTCGAGGTTGAACTGCACTCGCTCGGGGTCCACGCTTTGAATCCACTTGATCAGCTTCTTCTCGCACAGGCTACTGTTCGCGGGACCGTTTCCGTCGATGAGTTTCGATGTCGCCCCAGTGTTATCCAGCGGCTTCTTGGGCAGGGAGAAAAAAATCACGGTAAAGGCCGCAGCCATGCCCAAAACCCAACCTAGCATTTGAAGGGTGAGCCAAGTCTTGAGAGTGACCCAGGGACGACGAGGAGTTGTGGAGGACATAGATCAATCGGCTTCAGATCGACGGAGAAGAAACGCGGGACCGACACACAATCCCACTGACAGCATGCGGCGAGATCTCGCCAGCGAACAATGTATTCATCATGATGACCCCAGCTGGAAACAGCAAACGCAAATCGGTTGAGAATCCACAGACTTGAGCCCTCCTCATTTGCCGTGGGCGGCCAGTTTGATGGCACCAGGGAGAACCCCCACGTTCAGCCCGCTGCGCGAGCAAGGGCCGCGTGCCAGGAACCCATTGCTTTGGCTGAGAGCAGGCCGACTGACCTGACCAGGTCGCGATTCAATTCTTGTGGCGGCTTTCTTGTTGAGAAATATTTGCGACACGCGGAGCTCTCTTGCTGTGCAAACCGAGATTTGTGGTATGCGGCCCTTGCTGGCGCAGCGGGCTAGCCGGAAGTGACTGCCCGGCAGGACTCCTGGATTGGCAAAGGGAACTTCGATGCGTCAGAATGAGATTCTATGAACACTCGCTCGTTTTGTATCGCGTGGCTCGCCTGCGGGCTGAGTCTTTGCCTTCTCTGTCAAGTGACGGTCGCTGAGGGAGTTTTCAAGGCGCGGGCGGCGCGGCGAAACATCACTCCCACAGAGCCGGTGCCGATGTGGGGGTATGGAGCGCGGCATGATTTGCTGTCGCAGGGGACGCTCGATCCGCTGATGGCCTCTGTTGTGGTGATTCAAGCGGGCGAGAAGAAGTTCGCCATCGTGGGGCTCGATCTGGGACGCTCACCTTCCGAGCAGTCGCTCCAGAGAATTCGCGAGCGAATCAAAGCCGACGCCGGGATAGAGGCCTCGTTTATTGCCGGATCACACACTCATCACGGTCCAGTCCTGGAACTCAGTGATGAGAAGGGCAAAGGGCAGGGCCGCTTTGATGCCGCGATCCGCTATTACCAGCAACTCGAAGACGGCATCGTCGGCGCGATCATCGAAGCGGACCAGAATCTGGTGCCCGCAAAAATCGCGACCGGATTTGTGACTCTCGATGGCTTCAATCGCAACCGCCACACAAAGCTGCTCCCCAAGCCTGTGGATGCGACGCTGGCTGTGATGCGATTGGATAATGCCGAGGGGAAACCGATTGCGGTGCTGGTGAACTTTGCCGGTCACCCGACGAGTGTGCCGGGTGAAGTACTGCAATTCTCGGCGGACTACGTCGGAGCGATGCGATCACAGATCGAGAAAGACATGGGCGGAACGGCCATCTTTATGCAGGGGGCATCAGGCGATCTCTCGATCAACAAAGGCGAGAACAAGGACCATGTCGGCTTCGGGCAAGCTCTGGGGCGAGAGGTCGTCACTCTCGCGTCGTCACTTGTCCCCGTTGCCGTCGAGAAGCCCTCTCTGGAAGTGCGCGAGGATCGGTTTCGATTTGAGTCGCGGACCAACTTCAACAATCCGGTGACCCGCGTCGCTTACTCGATCGCCTTCTTTCCGGAACTGGTCACGAATTTTGTCGACGAATACGCCGATGGCATACGACCTCGTTTGACGGTCGCACTGCTCAACGATGAGATCGCCTTCGTGGGTGGCTCGGGCGAGTTCTTCTGCCAGCATGCCATCCAGCTGCGAGAGCGGGCACAAGTCAAACAGCTGTTCTTCTTTGGATATAATAACGGCTACCACCAGTACTTCCCCACGATCGAGGGTGCCGCTCAAGGCGGTTACGGAGCGGACAGCCAGGTGGCTCCCGTCGAAGTCGGAGCTGGGGAGAAGCTGATGAACACGGCGCTGACTTGGCTGTTCGAGATGCAGGGAAAGTTGTAACTGCAGGCGGGTCGAGGTCGCTTCCTCGCCACTGCCAGCCCGCTGCGCCAGCAAGGGCCGCGTGCCAGAAACCTCGGTTTGCACAGCAAGCGGGCTTCGTTTGTGGCCCTTCTCCCCAAAAAAGAAAAGCCGTCTCGCTGATCGAATCTCGCCCCGGACGAGTGCGTCGACTCTCGGCCCAAGCGAGGGATGTCCGGCGCGCGGCCCTTGCTGGCGCAGCGGGCTGGACTTGGGGCGTTTTCTTCGATGCAATCAATTCTGGTCGCACACTTCCCCGTGGCTCCTGCGCTTGTTCGCTATATAACCACTAGTGGGAGAACCACCCTGACAAGCGAGGGAACGGGGAGACTCTTTTCGCCCGACTGCCGGTGATCTCTGTTTCGATGCCGTCTGCTGTTCTGGGTAGCTTATTCAGTCTGGCGAAGAACTATGGGAAATAACGACGTGGCACTGGCACAGGCAGGAATGTGATCGCACCGTGTGGTTTTCTCGATGCGACTATTGGACACGGGGATAGTATTGAGGTTGGTCGTTGACCAGTTGTCCGCGTGTCGCGGTCGACAGAGCCCGGTCTCTGGTAGACAGGCAGTGGTATTTGAGCTCGTTCCACTCCAACACGGCGATGGTTCGGTTCTCTCTCTTGAGAGGGCTGCTGGGCATTGTTGTGGCTGGAATGATCAGCTCGGTCCAGGCTGGACCGCCGTTTCCATGGCGTCCGCGGACTCTAGGGCCTGCTCCCTATACTCAAACACAGAAACTGCCACCGCAACCGCGTACGCGATCAGCTGTCCCCTCGGAGCCCACCGCATCCCCAGATCGTCCGTCGAGGCCGCAGCCGCTGGTCTCGCCGGAACCAACACCGGTCGATTCGCCCGCAGTGACACCGCCAGCCACTCGCACGTACTTCACGGCAAAGAGTTCCGCAGCGATGTTCCCGAGCGGTCATGGAATTCACGTCGCAGTCAGTGAGAAGTTCCTGGACGAGCTGATCCGAGTGGAATCGCAAGAGGCCGGGCCAGTGCGAGATTGCATCCTGGGGGCGCAAGTGGTGGGCTCGCAGCAGACTGAAACCTCGCTACACGTTAACCTGATCCCCAGTGACGATGTCGCCCAACTCGAATTCCAGCTGAGCGGCACAACACGGAACTCGACCGAGAATCGTACGCGACAAGCGGTGATCCAATCGGAGGGGACACACCGCTTCGAAGTCAGCAAATCAGTCCAGTTCGACGGGCGACAGGTGCTGACTCGCAGCCCCTCGGCGACATTGTTTCCTAACCAGCAGAACCGCTCGGCACTGACCCCGGCGAGTGCAATTCCAATCTTGGGTCCGCTGGTATCGGAATTCGCACTCGGGGTCGCAGAACAAAGTCGACCGGCTGCCGAGCGGATCACCGCCCAGCGCATCACCCAGCAGGTAGTCCCCCAGTTCAATCAGGCGATCGACAAACGGCTGGCGTTGCTCAACACTCAACTGCGTGACGTGCTCCCCCAGCAGTTACCACTGTTTGGGATTGCCACCCCCACGACACATGTGCGGACGTCCGAGCAGCAGCTGACGGCGAGTTTATCTTGGGGGGCAACGCAGAGCTGTCCCGAGTACCGACCGACGGTGATGGCTTCTGATGCTGCCGAACTGCGGCTCGCTGTGCATTCCGAGGCGGTCAACGTCTGGCTGGAGAGCCTGCCGCTCGCGGGGTTGGAGATTCCCCTCAGCGATTTGGATCGGTGGCAGAAGGAATTGGAGCGGGTGCTGACGCTCGAGAGTTCAGGACGTTCCGGAGTGCCGATTGTTTCCCAAATCGGACGAATTCGCACACGGACAGTTGGACAGGAGGAGTCGCTCCCCGGGTTCGGATCGCCCACAATTCTCGGGCCGATGCTGGTTCCCCCCCGCGATACAGCTGACCAGATGAAGGTGGACAAAGTCCCGACCATTGCGGAACCAGAGCATTCTCCTCGCCTCGCCGATCCCGCTGAACCACTGGACAGCCAGACGCGAATGATCCTTTCGCAGACGAATCCGATTACGGTGGAATTCGGTTCCGGAGAGGCTGTGATCACCGTGGTCGCAGCGTTCCGGATCGCAGCGACTCCCCAGACTGACGATCACCGGATTCGAATCCCGATCAAGTCCCAGCTGACGCCCAATGGTCTGACGGTGACTCCAGGAACAGTGCGAGTGGAGACAACCTCCAACTCTCCGGGGTTACTGTCAGAGGTGATGCGCTCGACCATCGAGAAACAAGTTCAACAACGAGTGCAACCAACGCAGTGGCCCGTTCAGCGCCAAATTGAGCGTGATCAGGGGGCACCGGTGACACTCCGCCTCCAGGAGTTATTGAGCGATTCCGGATGGCTCTCGCTGGTCTGGAATGTGGAATCTGCGGAAAGTTCACAACAGACACTTGAGCGGGCAGAAGAACGATAGGGGAATGCAAGGAGATCATAAAATCGCATATCGAGAGAGTCGGACGGTGACTTGGTGGCATCCTTTGGAGGCAGGCTCCCCCGTGGGATAGGTTTCCAGCCTGTCATCGATCCTGCAAAGCGATTTTGACGTGAAAGTGCGAAATTACATTGCAATTGTCGAATTGATCGGTAACACTTGGATATGAATGAGTTTGCGTCCGATTTTCGGGGGCAGTTGTTCCCGATGGTCTTTGAATTTCCGAAATGTTGCGAACACTGTTCGCAAACTTGCGGTACTTTCGAGGACAGGTTTGACGCAACGGTCTGGTGAAAAGCTGGGATGTGATGCTTTTCCACCTCATTCACTGGAGTGATCCAGAGAACCCGATGCGTGGGTCGGTGTGAACGAGTTCGCAGGAGAGTGGTCTCAATGAAGCGCGCCGTGATTGCTCTAATGGTTTGCTGCGGCCTGTGCAGTGTTCTCACGGTCCCGGGATTCGGGGCCGACGAGAAGTTCACGACTGGCTCATCGGACCCGCTGATCACCTTCGTGAATGAAGAAATCCGCAAGGGGTGGACCGACAACGAGGTGAAGCCCAGTGATGTGGCGGACGACGCGGAGTGGGTGCGTCGCGTGTACTTGGATGTCGTCGGGCATGTTCCGTCGGGCAAGGCTGTCGAAGACTTTATGAAGGACAAGGACCCCACCAAACGCAGCAAACTGATTGAGACGCTGCTGGCCGACTCGGGATATGTCCGGAATTTCACGACTTATTGGACCAATACGCTCATCGGGCGAGAGACTCCCGATAAAACAAACCGGGGCGCGCTCGAAAAGTTCCTGCGAGAGAGTTTCGCCAAAAATCGCCCCTGGCACGAAATCACCTACGACCTGCTTTCCTCGGAAGGCCGGTTCGATGACAACGGGGCAGTCAACTATCTGCTGGCCCAATTGCAGCTCAATCCAGACAGCGACGAGTATCCCGTCGAAGCCACAGCTAAGACCGCTCGTATTTTCCTGGGCCTGCAGGTGCAGTGCACGCAGTGCCACAATCACCCGTTCAATGACTGGAAGCAGAACCAGTTCTGGGAGTTCTACAGCTTCTTTCGCCAGATGGAGCGGAAGGATCACGAGAAGTACAATGCCACAACGGGGCAAATGGACGACGACTATTCCGAGTTGGTGCAACGCGATTTCGGTGGGGCTGTCAATTACGAGACCCGCGCCGGCCTGATGCAGGTGGCATACCCGAAGTATTTTTCCAATGAACTCGATCGCGGCAGCGAAGTCAATCGCCGCCTCGAATTCGCCAAGCTGGTCACCAAAGATGATTCGACCAAGCTGTTGGCGAAGGCGATCGTGAACCGCATGTGGGGCCATTACTTCGCGAACGGATTTACACGTCCGATCGATGACATGGGCCCGCACAATCCAGCCAGCCATCCGGAATTGCTGGACCGCCTGACCGACGAATTCATCAAGAGTGGCTACGACCTGAAGCAACTGACCCGCTGGATCTGCAACACGGAAGCGTACAACCTGACCAGCCGATTCAACGACAAGAATGAACTCGACAATCCCGCCAATGGGGAAGTCCCGCTGTTCAGCCACATGTACGTGAAGCCGATGCAGGTCGAGCAACTCTACGAATCATTGCTTGTCGCCACGAGTGCCGATGCTTCCGGTGGGGGGGGCACAGAGGCTGCTCAAATGCAGCGTGAACGGTCAGCTGATCAGTTCATGCGAATATTCGGTGGAAATGATGAAGAAGATCCGTCCACCTACAGCGGTACTATTCCGCAGGCATTGCTGATGATGAACGGCGATCTGGTTCTGAAGGCGATCAGCGGAGAGCAGGGCAGCTACCTGGTGTCCGTAGTGAACAGTCCGACCTTCAAGAAGGAACCCGAGCGGATTCGAGCCTTGTACCTGGCCTCACTGGGACGCATACCCAGTGGTGCGGAGATGAAGAAACTGCAGGAAATGATGTCCAAGTACCCCGACAAGTTGTCGGCCTACCAAGATCTCTACTGGTCACTTCTCAACTCCAACGAGTTCATCGTCAACCACTAAGCCGAGTCTGCAAGCAGTCAGTCACACACTTCAGAGCCTCGGCTCATTTTCAACCACACGTCACCACTACCCTTTCTCGAAGCGAGTTTCCCATGTTCAATCAAGGCATGTCACGCCGCCACTTCATGAGCCATGCCGCAATGGGCGGGGCCGCTGTTCTGGGAGCTTCCGAGTTCCTGGGCCATCTCCAGTTGAACGCTGCGGAAGTCTCGAAGAATCGCAAGGCCTGCATCTTGATTTGGTTGGGCGGAGGTGCCCCCACCATCGACATGTGGGACCTCAAACCAGGATCGAAGAACGGCGGAGAATTTAAGCCCATCAGCACCGCAGGCGATCTGCAAATCTGCGAGCATCTGCCAGGCGTCGCCAAGCAGATGGATGTTCTGTCGGTCGTCCGCTCGATGAGCACCCGTGAAGCGGACCATATGCGTGGTGCCTACTTCATGCACTCCGGTTATGTTCCGAATCCAACCGTGGTCCACCCGACTTTCGGCTCAGTCGTCAGCTACGAAGTGGGTGCCAAGCGGAAGGAATTAGAGATTCCCGCTTTCGTGTCGATCGGTGGCGGTGGAATGAGCCCCGGTTTCCTCGGGATGTCTCACGCTCCGTTTACCGTCGACGCAGGTGGACGAATCCAAAATGCGGACGCTGGAAGTGTTGACCCGGCTCGGCTGAATGCTCGGCTCTCGATGCTGGGAGCGATCGAGGACGGCTTCATCAAGTCTGACCGAGGTGACGCTGGCCAGGCCCACAAAGATGTGTACAGCAAGGCTGTCAATCTGATGAAGTCTGACCAAATGACTGCGTTCAAACTCGACGAAGAAAAGCCAGAAGTTCGCGAAGCCTATGGTCGCGGTGGTTTTGGCGACAGCATGCTGATGGCTCGCCGATTGGTCGAAAAGGGTGTGCCGTTTGTGGAAGTCAACACCCTGGGCGGCTGGGATCTTCACAACGATGTTTTCAACGCGCTGAAGACCCAGAAGCTCCCCGAATTGGATAAGGGAATCTCAGCTCTGACAGCTGACCTCAAGGCTCGCGGGATGATGGATGACACGGTTGTGATCTGCATGGGCGAGTTCGGTCGGACTCCTCGCATCAACCAGAACACTGGCCGCGATCACTGGGCTTCCAGCTGGTCGGTCTTGGTCGGTGGAGGTGGGCTTCAGGGCGGTCGAGCCATCGGCGAGACCAATGCCGATGGAGACAAGATCATCAGCGAAAGCTACCTGCCCGGTGATCTGTGGGCGACGGTGGCGTACGCACTGCGGATTCCACTCGACACGGTTCACACTTCGAAGCGTGGTCGCCCGATGAAGATCGCTGGCGGCGGAGTTCCCATCAAGGGCCTGATCTCCTAGTCCCTAGGACTGAGATTTCGCGATGTTGGATATCGTGACGACAGGGGGGCCAATGTTGCCCCCCTGTTTCTTGACTGGCAGTGTTCTCGGATCGAGGCGGACGCAGGCCTCAAAGTGAGACGCAGTGAGCTCCAACCCGGTCATTCCGGTGGTTCCGCCGCCCTTTGAACAGAGAGTCGCCACTGCCTTACCTGAGCAGTCGGGAGGCATGTCCGTTCCTCGGGATCCTGCCAGCTTTGTCCAGCTATTCACGAAGTCGCAGCGTCCGCTGTACCTGTTCATTCTGGGACAAACAGGCAGTGTGCAGGATGCGGAAGAAGTCCTTCAGAACACCAATCTGGTGATCTGGTCGAAATCGAATCAGTTCGAACTCGGCACAAACTTCTTTGCGTGGGCGTGCCAGATTTCCCGCTTCGAAGTGATGCAGCATCGGCAAAGGTATCGGCGGGACAAGCTGAAATTTAGTGAAGAGTTTCTCGATGTGGTGGCGAAGGAATCCGTCTCGCGGCTGGAAGATCCCGAACCCGAAAGACTCGCTCTGGAACAGTGCATTCAGAAGTTGCCCGCGCGGGATCGAGAGTTGATTCGCGAGCGTTATCAACCGGGGTCTTCCGGGAAAGATTTGGCCTCTGATTTGGGACGACCGGCGAACTCGGTATACCAGTCTCTCGGTCGTATTCGACGTGTGCTGTTGGAATGTATCCAGCGGCGAATGACGGAAATGTGAGCACGGAGTGATGAGCCCAGCGATGTCCCCTGAAGTAATCACCGAGCTGTACTCTCTTCTCGATGCGCTGTGCGAATCTCGCCAGACGCCTGCGGGAAAAGACCGCTTGGAGCAACTGGTCATCGAACATGCATCCGCTCGTCAGCTGTATGTCAATTACATGCACCTGCATGGGACGTTGACCTGGGATGCCTCTCTCACGGAGTCCGCTTCCCTGGTGGCGTATGCGGAACGAGCAGGCGGGACGCGTTTGAGCCCGAGTCGCTGGACGACCACGCGAATGGGGACGTGGGCTGGGCTCTTATCAGCAGCCCTTCTCGTCGTGTTTTTCGTCTCGCGTGGGGAGGGCCCGGTTGTCGTTCCAGCCTCCACTGGACAGAACAACATCGCCACTGTGGACCCTGCCCAGCCGGGACCAACACCGACCATTGTCGTGCGAGATGGAGCAGTCCCCTCGTTGGAACACGGCCCGGATGTGGCTCCCATTCCTCACGTCGATCTCCATCGTGGACCCGCTGAAACACCGCTGATCGCGGTTTCGCCGGCTCAGGGTTCTCCGACAGAGATCTTATCAACAGCACCGATCGTCGATGCCGATCTAGTCGCTCGTCTCGACAACCTGATGCAATCCAAATGGGACGAAGCCGGCGTGCAGCCGTCTCCCATCGCTGATGATGCGGAGTGGTTGCGACGGGTCTATCTCGACTTGGCCGGACACATTCCGGACACGAGCAGTGTTGACCGCTTCCTCGGGGATTCTCGTTCCAATAAACGTCAACTCGTGGTTGAGGAGCTGGTCCAGAAGCCCGATTACGCTCGAAATCTGACGACAATCTGGACGAATCTTCTCGTCGGCCGCACCTCGGATCGACCTATCAATCGCGAGCTGTTGGCCAAGTTTCTGAGAGAGCAGTTCCGCCAAAACCGTCCATGGACGGAAACCGTTGCCCGACTCGTCTCTGCCGAGGGGGATGGGAATGAAGTCGGCGAGGCCAACTTCCTGCTGGCCCACCTGAATAACGAAGCTGTCCCCGCCACAGCAGTCACAGCTCGCATCTTCTTGTGCCAGCAAGTCCAATGTACCCAGTGCCACAAGCACCCCGACTCCAAGCACGGTGGCTCGATGGCCGAGTTCTGGGAGCTCAACAGTTTCTTCCAGCAAGCTCAAATCGTCGAGCATCAGAAGTACAACCCTTCGACCGGTCGGACCGAGATCGTCAGCCGTTCGCTCGTCGATCAAGCTGTCGGTGGCCCCACATACTACGATGATTTGAAGGGCCTGATGCGTGTCGCTTATCCGAAATTCGCTGGGCAGGAAGTCGATCCCGATCCCACGGTGAAGCGGCGTCTGGAACTGGCCAAGTTGTTGACCAATGAGAAAGAAGGCCAGCGCGAGCTCGCAGCTGCCCTAGTCAACCGGACCTGGGCGCACTTCTTCGGGCAAGGGCTGGTCAACCCGATCGATGACATGGGGCCGCACTCGCCGTGTGCGAATCCGGAACTGCTGGAAACGTTGACGACGGCGGTGATGGCTACGAACTTCGACACTGACCGCCTGAATCGCTGGATCGTTTCCACTCGGGCTTATCACCTTTCTAGCGTTCAAGTGCCGGGGAATCGCGCCGACCATCCCGTTGACGGCGAGCAACCCCTGTTCACCCGGATGTATCTGAAGCCGTTGTCTGCCGAACAGATGTTTGACTCCCTGCTAGTCGCGACAGCTGCGGACCGCGCTGGAGCGGCGTACTGGGAGCAGGCCGAGGAGCATCGCAAGGCGTGGCTGGCCCAGTTTTACTCGGTAATGGAGAACGAGGAGAATGGGGATGCCTCCACATTCGACGGCACGTTCTCGCAGACCCTGATGATGATGAATGGCGATCTGGTCCAGAATGCGGTGAGTGATGCCCCGGGCACTGTCCTCCATGAAATTCTGCGGATGGCGGGCGATGACCAAGAGCGAATTCAGAGCCTGTGCCGCGCCGCCCTGGGACGTGACCCCAAGCGTAATGAGCTGGCATCTTTTCAACAGAGTCTGAGGCACCGTCGCCCCGAAGCAGGGGCAAACGAGTCGGAACCTTATGGCGATATTCTCTGGGCCTACCTGAACTCGAACGAGTTCGCCGTCAACCACTGAGTGTGTGACCGGGCCGTTTGCAAAGTCACTCGACTCGTCCAAGATGCAGGTTCCCGCGTGCTCAATGCCTCCCAGCCGATTCCAAAACGGAAGGTGAACGGCGTCGATGCCCGAGTGATTTGTACTCAGATTTCAATCGTTAGAATATGTTACTCAGAGGCGCAGAGGACGCAGAGAGGAGGTGCTGGCCTCTTTTTGATCTCAGCGCCCCCTGGGCCCCTGCGTGACATCATTTGTTGACTGGCTGAGGTCTCACTGCTTGTCGCTCGCGAATCTGAGTGCGAAACGAATGGCTTTCATTTCCGCGAGTCGGCATTGAGCGAACATAGCGACCCAAGCAACCACTTTCCCGAAGCGTTCAGTCGCTTAGAAGCGTGAATACCACTCTGGCAAGCAGGGTGGCTTTCCCCCTCAACCCTCAACCCTCTGCGTCGCACGTTCCCCGTTTCGGAAAAGCCGCACCAGCAACCCGGCGCCGATCACGAACAGACCGATGCTGTACCACTGTGAAATTGTGAGCCATGTTCCGAAGCGACCTGGCTCGTCATTTCGAATGATCTCGATCAGGAACCGCGTGCAGGCATACATCATGCACCCCACCCCCAGCAGCTGTCCGTTGCGAGCTCGCAGCGGGAATAGGTTCCACAGGATGGCCCCGAGCAGGAACCCGTCGATCGAGCTGTATATCTGGGTCGGATGAAGAGGCATTGTGAATTTCGTGGCAGGGTCCAGCAGCTGGCGGTTGACAAGATCGAGCCAAGGAACGCTCCCTTGGGGAAACTGAATCGCCCATGGCAGGTTGCACGGGTCGCCGAAGCAACACCCGTTCAGCAGGCACCCGATTCGGCCAAATCCGACGCCCACAAACACGCCCGGCATGATGACATCGACCATCAACATCGGCGGCAACTTCCGCATCCGGCACAGCAGAAAGAAACCGATCGCTCCCCCGACCAATGCCCCGATGAGAACTAGTCCGCCTTCGGACAAGTTGACTGCTGCTTTCACATAGTCCGGAGCCGTCTGGCACCTCGCAAAGATCTGCCTCCAGTACTGCCCGAGATATGCCAGTCTCCCTCCGGTGACCCCCGAGACCAGCAGCCAGAAACTCATATCAGACAGAATCTCTGGATCGAGGCCAATCCGCTTCGCGCGAAGCCGAGAGAGCCATAACCCACTGACAAACCCGATCAGCACCATCATTCCATAACCAAAGATCGGCAAGCTCGCCGGTCCGATCACGGGGAGGACAAACACCGATGCCAGGATTGCACCGCCCCAGTACAGCAGCGTCTGCTTCGCCTCGGAGGAAAGCCCCTTCGTGCGGATGAACTGGATTGCCAGCCACACCAGAAATGCAGCTACCAACACCCACGTGATACCAAATCCCGGTACGCCCGAGACCGGGTCGCGCTCGCCAAATGCGAATGGATGCTTGAGCAGGATGTAAATCAGAACTTGGCGCATCCGGGTGAGCTTTCTTTGGGCGAGGCGTTAATTCAAGGTCAACACGCGATTGTCGATTAGCCGAGTCGTCCCGACTCGCGCGGCGATCAAGGCCACCATGGATGATTGCGGGGCGGAGAGTTCGATCAGCGAATCTGGATGAGCAATGACCACGTAGTCAATCTGGATTTCCGCATGGGCCTCCAGCTTGGCCTTCATCGCCTCAGTAATCGACGCCAGATCATGCTCCCCCGCATCCAGCTTCTCTTGAGCGAGGGTCAATGCCTGCGACAACGACAGCGCGACGGTACGCTCTTTGCGGCTGAGGTACACATTGCGACTGCTCATCGCGAGACCGTCGGGCTCTCGGATGATCGGGCAGACGACGATATCGACCGGCAGGTCCAGATCATGCACCATCCGGCGGATGATCGATTGCTGCTGATAATCTTTGGCTCCAAAACAGGCCACATCCGGCTGAACGATGTTGAACAGCTTCAGCACGATCGTCGTCACTCCGCGAAAGTGCGTCGCGCGGAACGTCCCTTCGAGTGGTTTCGAAAGCTCCTCCACCGTCACCCAGGTCTGAAACCCACTGGGATAGAGTGCGGGCACCTCGGGGACAAAGACCAAGCTTGCTCCCGCGTCACGGCACATTTGCAGATCGCGCTCCAGCGGACGCGGGTACTTGGACAGATCCTCATGCGGCGCGAACTGCGACGGGTTCACGAAGATCGTGGCCACGACAAAATCAGTCCGCTTTCGACAATCCTCAATCAGACTGACATGCCCCGCATGCAGAGCGCCCATCGTGGGAACGCACCCGATTGTACATCCCGACAAACGAGCTGTGGCGACCGCTTGTCGCAGCTCGGGGATGTGGCTGGTCACACTAAACTCAGAGGCCCTGGTCATGGATTCACGTACGGAACAGGTTTCGGGGTGGGGGTGCGAACTGCGCGATGTGTGTCTTGTGTTCGGGCAGTACTCTCTCGGGTTCGAATTCCGGGCGTCTCCGCACTCTGGACATCTGCGGTGTATCGCGAGATCACGTTGGCGTTCCAGCCTAGCGACAGCGGACCGATGAAGCGGACCTTGGCGGGCAACAGACCTTCAATGTCGAGAACTCCCGGATCGAGCGGATTCAACTCATCTGCCACTGCGGAGCGAGTCCCGACATAGTGGGATTCTCCCGCCAGATACGAGCCATTCGAATCGATCTTCAAGTTGGGTTGCCAGCGGCTGAGCGGTGAACCAATCGCTTCGACCAGCGCGACATCAAAAGCGAGCTCCAGGATCGACTGACGCAAGTCAAGCATGAGCGGAGTTTGCTTCTGAGCTGTGATCAGGTGCTCGCGGAGCAGCGGACCTGTTCCACGCAGGGTCGTGCGGGTGAGACCCATTCGCAGCGTACGAATTCCGGGAATGTGCCGGACCTCGCATACGGGACCAGTCCCCAGGCAAGCGGTGTCCAGCAACTGAATTCCTTGCGGAACGGAATCGCAACTGAACACAGCCTCCCCTCCCGCGAACAGGCAATCGGAGGCTTCGATCTCGCCAGGCAGGACTCCCTTTTCGTCGAGATGTCGCCAGCGGATTGTGACTTGAGAGGGCTCCACTTCGGTCTGCGGATTGGCCTCACTCCGCACCGGGCCCGAGTAAAACTCGCAACCACGAAGGATCAGAATTTGTGAGTCGATCTGCACCAATGGGACATCCGGCGAACCACTCGTTGTCCGGCGAATGATCAAGTTCTCCAGCACGATACGCTGCCCGGAGAGTTGCAGCGGCTTATCGCCGACCTCGATGACCGGGCGAACTCCATGGGCGGCACTGATCCGCAACTCGCCGACTGCCGAGTGAGTTGAAGCAGAGTATGGACCGGACTGATCGAGGACAATTTGCCCCGAGTGCTTTTGAGTTTCCCGCAGAGTGGGCGTGGAGCTTGCGGGCTCTCGCAATCCATTCTCATTCGCAGCTTGAATCGGTGACGACGAATCAAGGGGAGTAACGGCAGCAGGGGCTGATGTTGCTGAATTCGGATTCGCAGAAGGCGGCGCGTCCGCTTCCTGCCGAGCTTGCAGTAATCGCCCGGCTGATGCGAGCATCGAACGGCCCGCACCCGGAAACAGAAACAACACCGCTGCCCCAATTATCACCGCAGCTGTCAGTATCGATTGCACTGACGCGGGCTTCTGAGACCTCGCCGAAATTCCCAGGCGGACTGAAACCATCGACTGAAACGAAGTCTGAAACTGGCTCAATCTTGCCCGCCCACGTGCGGTGCTGCCCCCACATTCCCGTGCTGCCGCAGCCAGACTCGCGAAGCGATCAACAGGTGTCTTCGCGACCAGTCGAGAAATAAGTTGGGCCAAGGATGGCGAGGTGTCCGGCGCGATGGTGCGAATGTTCGGAATCGTGCCCGACTGATGTGCAGCCAGTTGCTCGATTCGTTCTGCCGTCAGATACGGACGACGTCCCGCGAGTAGTTGCCATAGCAGGCACCCCAGCGCGTACATCTCGCTGGCCGATGTTCGTGACGATCGCCCGCCAATCAGTTCCGGCGCGACCCCCTCGTGGCAGGCGATCGGGAGTGTCCCGTGAATCGTAATCTGGGGATGGGCGGCTGCCAGCAACCCGGCGTTGATGATCAGAATTCGTCCGCCAGGCCCCAGCAGTAGATTCCGAAGCCGTAAGTCGCCGTGCAGAGTTCCCGCCTGTTCGAGTCGGCTCAATGCTTCGAGAGCCTGACGGCCAATCTCCTCGACGACCTCCGCTGGGAATCGCCCACGCCGGACGAGCAGTTCGTCGAGCGACTCTCCATTCGGCAGCGCGCTGATGGCAAACAGTGATTGACCGTCCACTTCTGCAGCAGTCGTCAAACAGAGATTGCGATGCGTCACCCCTTGGACACCGACGACATGCTGCTGGAATCGCTCGCGGGCAGCAGACTGCTCAGCACCCTCGACTGGCAATACGGCGATTGCCACAGCTCGGCCACCCGCGAGCGGCTGGGCCTGATATCGCACCGGCCAACCATCATGTGGCAGTCGATCGACCAAAACATACGAGCCGAGCTTGAGCGATTCCGGATCTTGAGCCAGGCGCTTGGCCTGAAAGGGGGTGAGTTTTTCTCCCTGCACCAGGGCATCAATCCACACCGAATCGAAGGCGGGTAGATCGCGAACCAAATGCCTTAAATGCGATTGGCACGCGCGCAGATCCCGGGCCGTCGCCAGATTGAGCGATTGCAACAGCTGGATTAGTGATTGTGATGGTGGCTCGATCGCCATTCCGTGGCACCCTACTCAGCGGACACTCCTCGCGAGTTCTCCATGAACCGCGTGCCAGCGGCCCGAGTTATCGCAGAAATGGCCAGTTCGTGGAACAGAAAGTCATCCACTGGCCGCTCTCTGCTGACAGGTCCCCGTGTTCCCGATTACAATTGACGCATGGCTGGAAACTCATTTGGACAGGCATTCCGCATCACCACCGCTGGCGAGAGCCACGGGCCGGGGAACGTTGTCATCATTGATGGAGTTCCCCCAGGGATTCCGTTGACGGTCGACGATCTACTGGTGGACCTGAATCGTCGGCGTCCTGGGCAGAGTCACATCACGACCCAGCGGGACGAACTGGACGAACCGGAGATCCTGGCCGGTGTCCTTGAAGGCCGCACGACGGGCACCAGTCTCGCCATCTTGATTCGCAATACCGACCAGCGAAGCAAGGACTACAGCGAGATCAAGGACCTGTACCGACCCGGACACGCTGACTTCAGCTTTGATGCCAAGTACGGCTTTCGCGACTATCGCGGGGGAGGGCGGTCGAGTGCCCGCGAAACCACAGCTCGCGTCGCAGCAGGTGTTGTCGCGAAGAAGCTGATCAAGCAGGCGTTTGACGGTCGTGTGCTGGGATACGTCACACAGGTCGGCGATGTGAAGGCGACGATTGCTTCTCCGGAAGACTTGACGCTCGAACAGATCGAGACGCGGCCCGATGGATCATTCAACATCATTCGCTGCCCCGACTACGATGCGGGAGAGCGTATGATCTCTCTGATTGAAGAGGTCCGGAAGCAGGGCGACTCAATCGGCGGAGTGGCGGAGATCGTGGCGATCAACGTCCCAGCGGGTCTCGGCGAACCGGTGTTTGACAAGATCAAAGCCGACCTCGCCAAGGCGTTGTTTTCCCTCCCAGCTGTGCTGGGTGTCGAGTACGGAATTGGCTTTGGCTGCGCGACGATGCGTGGCAGCGAGCATAACGATGTCTTTACGCGCGGTTGGCTGCCCACGGGCTCACTCGGCATTGTGACCGAAACTAATCGCCACGGCGGAATGCTCGGCGGGATCACGACTGGCATGCCCCTCCTGCTCCGCGCTGCCGTGAAGCCGACCAGCAGCCTACCGATGGAGCAATCGACGGTGACCAGTGATGGCGAACCAGCCACGATCAAGACCAAGGGGCGGCATGACCCGTGCTTGCTGCCAAGGTTTGTTCCGATGGCCGAAGCCATGGTCGCGATCGTAATCGCCGACCACTGGCTCCGGTGGCAAGGTCAGTCGGGGACCACTCGCGACTAGTGTTGGAGTCCAGCCTTTAGGCTGCGCGAGTGCAGCCTAAAGGCTCGACTCCAACGCCGTTCGTCTGATCGCCGTTTGAGTCCCACGTCTCTCGGGGAGGTGAACATGGCCTTCTGTCTGAAATGTCGTCAGGAAGTCCCGGACCTGACGATCGTTTGCCCTCACTGTCAGCATGATTTTCTGGGAAAGCCAGTTGAAAATCCGGAAGGCTGGGAGTACTCCAGCATTGCTGATCTCGCTCTTCTCGCTGGGGCAATTGTCTCTGGACTTGCAACGATTGTCTTAGGACTTGCGACGGTTGTGATGATATTTCTCTTACTCGGAAATCTCAGCCGCTGGCAAGAGCCACTCTGGAATGTCATCCAAGCGGGCATCGGGTGTTGCCTGGCATTGGCCCATCTCGTGGTCTTCTTGAGAGTCGCAGATTTATCACGAGACCGGTCCTCGCGTCGCTAATCCATGCGGCGACTGGTTCGCAGCTCGTCGAAGTATCCAGCTGCATGCCAGATGGCCACAACGCAAAAGACTCCTGCGAGTGCCCACTTGATCGAAGCGCATGTCGCCGATGCGGGGATCAGCCAGTCGGTTGTTCCCAGAGGAGCCGAAAGCAACTTCAGTTGACAGGTATTCTCGATATAGTCCAATCCAGCGGCCACGGGTAGCAGCCAGCGATACAAGAGCTCGCGATTTACGCTCAGCCCACCAAAGATCGGTGAGGTCTGGACCGCCACCCAGCCGAGGGCTCCGAAGATCAGTGGATGCAGCAGGTCGAACACGAAATGTGACTGATATCGGGCAACTCCCTCGGTGCCCCACGCTTTGAGAATCTCAGTGTACCGCGCCGGGGAGAATGCGAACTGCATCTCGATGAAGCTGGGATCAAGTGGCCCAATGATCCTCGCCAGGTTCCCCTGGGAAATCAGGAACAGGACGAGTATCACCATCGAAGGCGAAAATCGCCGGGGAGAAACGGGCGGATTCACTTACGCGGCCTTCGCAATCCCGACGTTGGTCTGATGGACATACACGTCTCGGCTCGGGTATGGGAACGTGAAACCCTGCTCATCGAATCCGAGCTTGATTCGCTCCAGCAGCGCGGACCGCACGTCACCGAACTCCTTGGTCGCGACCCAGCACTTCACGTTGAAGACCACGCTGAAGTCGGACAGCTCCGCCACCGCAACTGCGGGCGGTGGCGTCGCCACGATGCGAACATCGCTCCGCACCAGCTTGTCGAGAAACGCCTTGACCGCTTTCAAGTCATCGCAATAGCCACAGCCGACTCTCAGCTCAATCAGGCGAATCCGTTGTGCAGTAAAGTTCTTGATCGTCCCAGTCGTGACCTGTCCATTCGGGACAATGATCTTCACGTTCCCGTTGGTCCGCATGATAGTGTTAAAAATGTTGACCTCTTCCACGTTGCCTGTTTCGCCGCCCGCTTCAATCTCGTCACCGACGCTGAATGGCTTGAAGACGATCAGCATGATCCCCGCCGCAAAATTGCCTAGCGAACCTTGCAACGCGAGGCCAATTGCAAAACCGGCAGCGGCAATCATGGCGGTGACGGAGGTCATATCGACCCCGACCATTTTCAGGGAAGCAATCCCGATCACTCCCATCAGAACGCAGTACAGCAGGTTCGCCCCGAACTTGATGAGGATCGGGTCGGTCCCCAGCTTCTCCATGACATCGGAGACAATTGTGGTGGCCATGCGGGCCAGCATCCGCCCAAAGTAAAAAATGGCGATCGCAGCTGCGATGTTCAGCAGAAACTCCGTCCCGCGTGTCGTGACGAAGATCTTGATCTGCTCATACCACTGCGAGACCTGCTCCTGAGCATTTAACTTATCGGCAATAGGCGGTGGGTCGCGATCCTTCGCTAGCTTATCTTCTTTTGCGAGTGATTGAGCAATTTTCTCCAAGGCCATCGTGAAACGATCGAGTTTCGCCTCCGTGGGTGATGTCCGTGCTTCACGGTCTTCAAATGCGATCCTTGGTTGATCATCGAATACTGGATCGGGATCAACCCCCTGCTGGGAGAGCTGAAGTGCGCAAAGGGTCAGGAATGCAAAAACGTTCACGGTGAGACTCCGTCCTCATCGATGGTTGTACGACAACCGGGAATTCCGACATGCTCCCACTTGCTGCATTTGAGCGGCAGCGATACCGTGACGACGGATCATTGGCCCAAGGCCACCGTGGAGCGAACTCGTTCAAGGGCGGTGTTTTAGGTCACGGGCCGGGTGGCTGTCCAGAGGAACGCTCTGGGCAGATAGATTCTCCCCCTCGGCCGAACTGACTTCGAATGCCCAACTGCCGATCGGGCGTTGTTTGGCATGCGGCGAAACAGAGCTTCCAAGATTGGTATTCCAAGCAGAGCTTAGGAACACCATAAACTGACCACTGACGATTGAGAACTTCCACGATGTACGACTACGAAAAGCTGGGCGTCTTCTACATGGGCCGCTCGTTCGACATCGAGGCCGGGAAACTTGGCCCCGATCCGGTGTTGTATGACTCCAAAGATCTGACGACCCACGCTGTCATCGTCGGAATGACAGGGAGCGGGAAGACCGGCTTGGGCATCGCCATGCTCGAAGAGGCGGCAATCGACGGCATCCCGTCGATCGTGATCGACCCCAAGGGCGACCTTGGCAACATGATGCTCACCTTCCCGGGACTCAGCGCGGCGGAGTTCCGCCCGTGGGTCGAGAAGGACGAGGCCAGCCGCAAGGGGATGACCGAGGACGAATTCGCCGCCGACCGAGCAGCCCTTTGGAAGAAGGGCCTCGCCGACTGGGATCAGCCGCAGGACCGCATCCAACGGTTCCGCGATGCGGTCGACGTCTCGATCTACACGCCGGGCAGCGACGCCGGATTGCAACTCACGATTCTCAAATCGCTCGATGCCCCTCCGGCGGCCATCCTGCAAAGCGCGGACGCCATGCGGGAACGCATTTCCGCAGCGGTCGGTGGGCTGCTCACGCTGCTCGATCTGGATGCCGATCCACTGCAAAGCCGCGAGCATATCTACCTGTCGAATATTCTCGACGGCGCGTGGCGAGCGGGGCGTTCGCTCGATTTGGCGAACCTGATCCGCGAGGTCCAGAACCCGCCGTTCCGTCAAATCGGGATCATGGATGTCGACCAGATCTTCCCAGCTGCAGATCGGCTGAAGCTGGCGATGACGATCAACAACGTACTGGCCTCTCCGGCGTTCACCTCGTGGACGAAGGGGGAGCCGCTCAACATTCAGAGGCTGCTGTATACCGATTCCGGCAAGCCTCGGATGTCGATCATTTCGATCGCGCATATGAACGATCACGAGCGAATGTTCTTCGTGACTCTGCTACTGACCGAAATGATCTCGTGGATGCGGCAACAGTCGGGCACATCGAGCCTGCGAGCATTGTTGTACATGGACGAAGTGTTTGGCTACCTGCCGCCGACTGCGAACCCTCCATCGAAGATCCCAATGCTGACCCTCCTGAAACAAGCCCGCGCGTATGGGCTGGGCTTGATCCTCGCGACACAGAATCCGGTCGACCTCGACTACAAGGCACTGTCCAACGCCGGGACATGGTTCCTCGGTCGGCTGCAGACCGAGCGCGACAAGATGCGAGTCCTCGACGGACTCGAAGGCGCCTCGTCGCAAGCCGGAGCAACGTTCGACCGCCAGAAGGTGGAGCGGATTCTCAGCGGGTTGGGCAACCGCGTGTTCCTGCTGAACAACGTCCACGAGGACTCCCCGATCGTCATGCAAACCCGCTGGGCGATGTCCTACCTGCGTGGCCCGCTAACGCGCGAGCAGATCTCGATGCTGATGGCCTCTCGTAAGGGCATCGCCTCTGCTCCTGTGATTCCAGCCGCAGCTGCGGCATCAGCGTCCCCTTCTGTCTTCGCCACTCCGGCCACGGCTCCTGCGGCTGCCCCTGTCAGCGCCGCACCCGCAGCTGGAAGTATCGCTCCGATTCTGCCGGCAGACATTCGGCAGATCTTCGCGGACATCACGAAGAACGCGAACGACGTGGTCTATCGCCCCGCGCTGCTCGGCACAGCACGCATGCACTTCGTCGATGCGAAGGCGGGGATCGATACCTGGAAGAACGTGGCACGGCTGTCCGTTACCAGCGATGGCGTCCCTGACGATCCGTGGAGTGAAGCCGATGATGTGAATCCCGATGACCTGGCTCTCGCTCGCCAACCAGTTGACGGGGCCAGATTCGAAACGCCCGCATCCGCGCTCTCCCAGCCGAAGCAGTACACCTCGTGGAAAACGGGCCTCAAGAACTCGCTCTACCGCGAGGGGACATTCACGGTGCCCTTCTGCGAAGCACTGGGCGAGTATGCGAAAGCGGGCGAGAAGCTCGGCGACTTCCAAGCCCGACTGAAGCACGCCGCCCGCGAGGAGCGCGACCTGCAAATCGAAAAGCTCCGCAAGAAGTTTGGCTCGAAGATCGAGACGCTCCAGGAACGGCAACGCAAAGCCGAGCAAGCTGTCGAGCGAGAGAAGGCTCAGTCTTCGGGAGCGACGCTGAGCGCAGCTGTGCAGTTCGGCAACTCAGTTCTGGGCGCCCTCTTCGGTCGCAAACTGGCGACATCGACCAACGTGACCCGCGCCGCTGGCAGCGTCCGCTCGGCGACTCGCGCAGCTGAGCAAAAGGGCGATGTGACCCGCGCTCAAGAAACGGTCGAAGCGATCCAGGCGGACTGCGAAGCACTCGAAGCTGAACTCCAAGCGGAGATCGACCGGATCACCGAAGAGCTGCCCGACAATGTGAAGGTCACCGAGTACGACGTGAAGCCGCGCAAGTCGGATACCACAATCGACGCCGTCAGCCTGCTCTGGCTGCCATACTCGGTGAGCGCCAGCGGGGCGATGGAACCTGCCTGGGGTTAGGAGCCGAGTCACCGCACTCCTCACAGACGCTCTCCACGGAATGACACATGGCGCTCACTGACCACCCCACGGGGAACTATCGCTTTCTGCCCGGCATTGCTCCGTACTCCTGCGGTGTCGTCTCCAACCCAAGTTTCGAGATCGTGCATGTCACACTCCAACAGCCGGTAGGCTACCGCGTGGGCTTCGATGTCATCTCTGCCCACCTCGCACTGGCAGGCCGCCCGCTTGCGGCTCTGTGCGCGGTGGAGCTGAGGTCGCCTGAGCCATTCACGTTCGCCGGGTTTGCCAACTTCAATGCGGAGTATGCCGCGATCCTGAAAGACTGGGGCGTCTTCGTGAACGGTGTGAACCCGGTCGCACGGACTAATGTCGCCCCCGTACTTCACCCGCCGCAAGAACCATCACTCTATGGATTCTCATACTCAAAACCCTGCGCAGCGAATCAACAGCTGACATTCGTGGTGGCCGGTGCGGGTGAACTTCCGGAAGGGGTGCTGGCGCGCGACGGAATCGTTGCTCTCGGAGATGTGACTCCTGCGGGTCTAGTCACCAAAGCCCGCTTCGTGATGGACTTGATCGAGGCGCGGCTGCGCGGGCTGGAAGTCGACTGGTCTGGTGTGAATGCCATCAATGTCTACACGGCGCATTCCCTGACTCCGTTTCTGCCCGAGGTGATTCTGGACCGGGTAGGCACCTCCAGTATTCACGGAGCCATGTGGTACTCCACCCGCCCGCCGATTCAGGAAATCGAGTTCGAGATGGATGTTCGCGGCACCGCCACGAATCTCTGGATTCGCCCGTAGAATTGAACCATTTTCGTTTCCCTTCTCGCTGTGTTCTCGTCGCAGATTGCTGACTGCCGTCCATTATCCCAGCTGATCATCACATTAAACTTTCCCTCGATTCGCGTGGAATTTCAGAACTCCGATGGGAGAGTCAACGGCTGGGATCGCCGCACCTATAACGACACGGTAATCGCGAGCGAGAAGCTGTATTGGATCTCCTCGATCTGAACCAACTATCGCTTAGTCAAGGGCACAAGTGATAGCCCGTGAGTCCTCGAAAGATGCGGCGGATAAGAACTCAGCCTTTCCACATATTCCGCAATTCAATCAGAATGAGCAACCAGAGTTCAGTGATTCTCCAGAGCTGGAGACGCTTCAGTCGAGCCACTTGACCCACTCTGAATACTCCCAGATCCCACCCAGATAAATCGGTAGGGGTGCTCTTGTGTCACATCATCAATAACTCCAGGGTTAATCATTTTTGCATAAATCCTCACTTTGTAAGCGTGTCCTGGCTTGAGCTCAAGCGGAGGCGAGAGAGTACGCTGTCGTTGATAGATATGAGCCCACCCACCGGACGCGTCTTTTAATGACCACTTAACACCGGGATTGTCAAATACTGCAATCAAGTGTTCGAGCGTTTCTTCAGGACGCATGCGAGACGCCGAGATTTTCGAAATCACGTTGAGTTTCCACGGTCCATACATGAGTTGTATTGGAACTTCAGCCCCGACCAGTTCCTTCCCGTCCAGTTTTACGCTCAGTTTGACAAAAGTATCATTTGCTAAAACATCTGGAAGCGAGTCCCAGGCTTGGAATCGAGAATCCCATAAGGGAACTCGCGGCGGATTGCCAAATGGCCCATAACTAGACCTAGCAAAATATACCAATGAGATGAGCGTGATCGCAGACAGTGACATCATCAATCGTTGAAATCGAATCATGATCATCCCCAGTGTGATTCAGAATTCCGAAATCGTTTCGTTACCTTCGCGTGTACCTAGTGATCGCCATATGATAATGTCAATTAAATCGTTGACAAAGCGAACCGATCCATCAACGAATGCCACATTCACGCCACCACCATGCTGACTCGACACCGAGATAGGAGCCCAGGTGGTACGCATCAAAAACGGCGGCCTGCACTGTCCGGGATTGGGGTTGTCAGGTAAATGAGGGTGGTCCGCGTGAAGGATTGCGTGGTGAGTG
>JAYWHX010000059.1:0-56444 GCA_043777375.1 Planctomycetota bacterium
ATCGCGACCCGTTACGAGAAAACCTCCCGCAACTACATGGCGTTTCTGCATTTGGCCGCGACAATGATCCTGCTGGCGTGATTGTCAACACGGCCTAGATTTCCATGACTCGGAAAAATGGTCGAGCGTTCACTCTGTTGACGCTCGCTCCAACAGACCATGATTGAAGATGGACAAATTACCGAATTCTCAAGAATATCAACCCACGCTTTCGGATCAGTGGTGCTTAGTTCTTCAGCCTCGGAGGAGTTGCGAGTTTGGACGAGCAGGATCAGCGTATATCGGAATTCCTCAAGCGGGCGTGTACCGGGGATGGCAGTGCGCTCGGCAAGCTGCTGCAGCAACTGCGTCCGTGGCTTCTGGATATGGCGAGACAGCAGGTCGATCCCCGGCTCCGGGCCAGGCTGGATGAATCCGATCTTGTCCAGCAGACCTGTCTGTCGATCCATCGCCAGATGGTGCGGTTCGAGGGGACCGAGCCAGCTCAGTTCATGGCTTGGCTCAAGCTGGTGCACGAGAACAACATCAAGAATGCGGCCCGCGACCAGCTGCAACGCCAGAAGCGGGCGGCGGGGCGGGAGCAAGCTTTGGTCGATCTGCCCGTGGCAGCTCAGGAACCATCTCCCAGCGGGCAGTTGGCTCATCTGCTCGATATGACCGAACTGACCGCTCATCTGGAGTCGCTCCCGGAGCAGGAGCGGAATGCGCTGCAGCTGCGTTACTTTGAGGGGATGAAACTGACGGAGTTGGCCGACCTGCTGGGGATGACCAAAGACTCGGCGGTCTGGCTGATTCAATGTGGGCTCAAGCGGCTGCGCAAGCAGATGGGAACATCTGACTCTTCTTCAGATTTCTAACAGGTGGTCAGGGCATGTCATCAGAACCAATCACCGATTCTCCAGATCCTCGGTTGCAGGCGGCGCTCGCGGAGTATCTGGAGCGAATCGATCAGGGCGAGGCGGTCGACCGCAACGAGTTTTTGGCCGAACATCCTGATCTGGCTGCGATGCTGGCACCGCTGCTGGAAACTGCGGATGCGCTGGAGCAGATCGGCGGGAACACCCGCGAGCCCCGCACGCCCGATGTTTCGACGCATTCGCAGCTCAGCCACGATATTGAAACGATCGCACCCGGTCGGCAGGGGCAGGAAGTCACAACATCGGGCCCGCTGCCCGCAGAGTTCGGTCGGTACCGCGTCATCAAGTCGCTCGGGCAGGGCGCGATGGGGGTCGTCTATCTGGCGGACGACACCCAGCTTCACCGGCAGGTGGCCCTCAAAACTTCGAGTTTCGACGACGATCACTCGGGAGAACTGCTGGAGCGGTTCTATCGCGAGGCCCGCTCGGCAGCAAATCTGCGGCATCCGAACATCTGTCCGGTCTACGATGTGGGAGAGATCCAGGGGCGGCATTACATCTCGCTGGCCTATATCGAGGGCCGGACGCTGGCGACCTATGTGAACGCCAATGGCAGCCTGCACGAGCGGCAAGTGCTGGTGCTGATTCGGAAGCTCGCACTGGCTTTAGAGGAAGCCCACAAACACGAAGTCGTCCATCGCGATCTGAAGCCAGCCAACATCATGGTCGATCTGCGCGGCGAGCCGATCATCATGGACTTTGGGCTGGCTCGTGTCGGTTACTCGGCGGAGGAGTCACGACTGACCCAGGTCGGAATGATTGTCGGCTCACCAGCCTACATGGCTCCCGAACAGATCGGTGGGCAGCCGGAACTGCTGACCGGTGCTGCCGACCAGTACAGCCTGGGCGTGATCCTGTTTGAGCTGCTGATCGGGCATCCGCCGTTCCGAGGTCCTGTGACAGCTGTGGTCGGTCAGATCCTGACCCAGCCCCCTCCTCGCCCCGGGTCGCTGCGCAGCGACCTCTCCTCTGCGGTCGAGTCGTTATGCCTCAAGATGCTTTCGAAGTCTCCGAAAGATCGATTCGCCTCGACGAAACATGTGGCGGACGAGATTGCAGCGTTGCTACGAGGTAGCTCAGCCGAGCAGCGTCCGTTGGTGGCCTCGGCGAAGTCGGGTGCTGAAGATCGCTCGCAGCCAGAGACCAGCACTCCGAAGGCCAGCTTGCACGAGGCTCTGATTCAAGAGGCCCGCCAGCGTTTGAAGCAGCGTGACTATCCGAAGGCGATTGAAATGCTCCAACAGATCCCCGAAACGGAGCGCCCCCCGGAAGCGGCGAAGCTGCTGGCTCAGGCACTCAAGCTGATGGATGAGGTCAACTTTGTCCTGCAGGAGATGGAGGCGGCGCTTCAGTCTCGCGATGGGGCGACACTGGCCAGGCGAGCCCAGGAACTCGTGAAGCTGAAGCCCGATCATCCGCGACCCCGGCAGGTTCGCGAGTTAATCAAGAAACATGGGGCCGAGAGGGCACTCCAGTTTCTGGCGGAGGAGTCCGGCTCCACCGCCGCTACACCGTACGACACGGGGAACCAGCGCCGGGTCGGACTCTTGGCTGGTGGGATTCTGGCGGTGATGCTGCTGGGGATTGTGATCTGGTTCGGGTCGGGCAAGACTCGTCTGAAGGTCACGGTCAACGACCCGACGATCGAAGTGACCTTTCGAGGAAACCAGCTCTCGATTCAGGACGGCGCCTCGCAGGTCGAGGTCGATCCCGGTGAGCAGGAGCTGACGATTCGCCTGGCCGGAGTCGAGTTCCAGACTCCCAAGTTCACTTTGAAGCGAGGCACGACCTCTGTGGTTGAGGTCGAACAGGCCGATGAAAAGTTGTCTGTGAATTTGGCCGGTACGGAACTGGTGGCGTGGCCACTCGAAAATGCAGGAACGGCATCCGCTGTCGGGACTGTGACTCACTCGGTCACAACCACGGCTGATACCAACGGCAAAATCGACCTGCTGGCGGCAGTGGATGTTTCCCAGCTCGGCGACAGTGAGATGAGGTGGGAACGTCAGGGGCAGACGGTCGTCTGCACGGGCACGGGCGCGGCAGGCAAATCAGACTGGAAAGGGTTCCGCTTTCCCACCGAGATCGGCGGCGATTACGAAGTCGAACTGGAATTCCAGCAGCGAGCGTTCTGGCCGATGCAGATCGACTTTCCACTGCAGGACACGGCCGTGCGGGTCAGTCTGACCGGCGACTTCAGCGACCTGAATATCGCGGACGACAAGGAGCATCCCAATGCCGAGCGGACCTGGCGCAGCTCAACTGCGAAACTGAAGTCCATGGTCCCGCAGAGACTCTTGATCCGCGTTCGGCAGTCGGGCACCCGTGCGGAGATCGAAGCCACCCTCGATGGCGTCACACTGGGAACCTATCGCGGTGAACGCAGCCGCATTGTGTTGCCCTCTTGGATCAAGCCGAACTTCAAGCAGATCACATCAGGCAGCCTGTGCGGGAACCTCGCAGAGGGCTACATCGAGCTGCGCCGGGCGGTTTATCGACCGCTGACGAGTGCCTCACAAGACCAAGCCAGAGTGTTGACAGCTGCGGTTCCTGCTCCAGCCGTGAGTCCTCCCAATGCGGCCCCCAAGGCTGAAATAAACGTCTCTGCTCCTCAACATGGTCGTGTCAATGCAGCGGTGAATTCCGCCCTCTCCACGCCTGCGACTCTGCAACCGAACACAGTCGATGGCTGGACGGACCTCTTCAACGGTCGCGATCTGACCGGTTGGACCGCCAAGGGAGTTCAGGGGTGGAGAGTCGAGAACGGCGTGTTGGTCGGTGAAACTCATACGGAGATGGGTTGGCTGATGACCAACACCGAATACCAAAACTTTGAGCTCGACTTCGAGTATCGTCTTGCTCCCGGCACCAACAGCGGGATGTTTCTGAGAGCTTGGCACAATGGACGTATCAGCGGTCGAGACTTTCTGGAGATCCAGCTGCTAGATGAAAGCGACGAGGTGCATCGGACGATGACAGCGTTCCAACGCACCGGGGCACTCTATGACATCCTGAATGCACGCCCCTTGACCGAGCTGCGGCCTAACATGTGGCACCGAATGAATATTGCGATTCACGGACAAGACATTCGGGTTCAGGTCAATGGACAGGCAGTGACTCGTGGAGAGATTCCCGCCGGCAAGCAGCAACAGGGTCACATCGGACTGCAGCTATACCCTCGCACGACGCCCCAGCGGTGTGAGTTTCAGAAGCTGAGGGTACGACCGCTGAAGGAAGGATTACCGGTGTCCGAAGACCATGCCGAACCGAATCGACCGATGGCGATCATCGATCCAATGAAGGAACCCGCGGAACCCGAAGGCCCGGATGACCAGAACAATGAAGAGCCGAAACGCGAAGAGATTCGAAATGGGTTGAGGGCAGAAATCTACGCAGGTCAGAACTTTGAACGAAAGGTCACTGAGAAGAATGAGCCGGACCTGGACTGCTTCTGGAATCTTGCTGCACCAGCCATCGGTGCCCCAGTAGACGGGTTTTCTGTCCGTTTCAGCGGCTGGCTGAAGGCTCCCCGTTCAGGACGATACAAGATTGGGTTCTCGAGTGATGACGGCCTGCGAGTCTCGATTGACGGCCGGAAAGTCATCGATGATTGGAAGGTGGGGGACCATTATCGAGAAGCCTCAGTGGAACTGACTGAGGAACCGCTAGCGATCTTGGTCGAGACGTTCGATCACGCGGGCCCCGCTTATCTATCGGCTTTTTGGTTACCGACGGGACAATCCACTCCTTGTTTGATTCCCTCGGAGGCGTTCTTCCTCACAGAGGAGGCTGCTCGATCCCCGGCCGTCAAACCCTCGAAGCAAAGGCATAGCTTACTGGCGGAGTATTTTGACCTGTCTTTCACGAGGAAGCTTGCCACTCACCGTGTCATTCGAGCGGAGACGTCTTGGCATACCGCAACTCCCCAATGGGGGCTGCCGACCGTTCTGGCCGCGCGGTACTCGGGATACATCGTTCCACCAAAGACGGGTCAGTACAAAATTGTTGGTTTGGGCGATGACTGGATGCGGGTCTGGATTGATAACAAGCCCGCACTGGAAGCGAAGTTTGAACAGGGGATTCAAACGGCCCTCATCAACCTCGAAGCCGGAAAGCCGCATGCGATACGCATTGAGCATGCCAATGGGTATCTGGATGGGGAGTACTTTCTGCACTGGGTTGAACCCGGGGGAACCCATGAACTGAGCATACCGCCCGAGTGCTTGTTCCCCTCCAAAGCAGCAGCCCAGCGGGCAGCAACCGACAAGCAGAAAGCAGCAGTGCCAGAGAAGGATATCAATGGAGTACAGCCGGAAGTGCGCCACGGCCTGAAAGCCGAGATATTCGAAGGACAAGACTTTGAGAAGAAGGTTTGCGAACGAATCGAACCGAATGTCGAGTGCTTCTGGGAACTGGGAGCCCCCGCGAGTGAAGCGCCGGTGAACAACTTCTCGGTGCGTTTTACTGGCTGGCTGCGCGCCCCGAAAGCGGGGCGTTACAAGCTAATTCTTTCGAGCAAGGACGGCTCTCGACTGAAGATCAACAATCAGGCCGTCATCGACAATTGGAAACTCAAACCCGAAGTCGTCGAGGTGTCGGTGGAACTGACTCAAGATCCCCAGCCGATCGAAGTCGAAGTCTTTAACGCGGATCTGTACAGCTGGGTCTCACTGCTCTGGCAACCGGCGGGATCGGCAACAGCCTCTCACATCCCGGCCACGGCGTTCTACCCCGATCTGGAGAACGCCCGATCGAAGGCGAGTCGAACGAATATCGAGAAAACCGGTCTGGTGGCCGAATATTTCGACAAGTCATTTGGCCGCCGGCTGGCAACCGACCGCGTCTATCGTATCGAGGAGATCTGGGGACCTCATTCGCCCCGCTGGGGACTCCCAACGGACTCAGCTGCCAAGTACACGGGCGTTCTGGTGCCTCCGGTCAGTGGACAATACAAGCTGGTGACCTCGGCTCGAGGACATATTCGAGTCTGGATCGACGACAAGCCGACAGTGGAGGCCAAGGGGATCCAGACTGCACAGAATGCCGTTGTCGAGTTGGAAGCCAACAAGCAGTATGAGATCCGCGTTGAGATTCTGACGACCGGTCACGGAGCCCACTACTTACATTGGATTCCACCCGGGACCACGAAGGAAGTCAGCATTCCCCCCGAGTGCCTGTTCCCCAATAAGGCCGCCGTTCGACAGGTGACCAGCGGACCGGTGATCAAAGCTCCCACTGAGGAGAAGCCCACTCCCAATACCATCAGTGCCGCTGAGCGAGAGACGATTGAACGCGGGCTCGCCCAGCTGAAGGCCGACGACGAGGCGGCTGGCAAGAAGCTACTTAAGGACTTTGATGCGCAATTCGAGAAGGTTCGCGCTGCTCCGAAGCTTTCCGCCGACGAGCGTGTGGTCAGAATCAAGAGTCTGGAAGACGAGAAGTCTCTGTTCGAAAAGCATGGTCACATCCCGTTCTCGCTCGCGATGCGGACCGAGACACTGAAGTACCTGCGCGAGTTCACCGAGGCTCGAACGGACACAGCCAAGGTGTATGACCGGCTGATTGAATCCCTGACGAAAAGGAAGAGTGACGAAGCTGCCAGCTTACTGAGGACCGAGCGAGACATTGCCGTCGGCCCGAAGGTCGTTGCGATTTGGCGGACGGTAGAAGTCAGCGGAGGTAAGAAAACGGACGACTGGTCCATTTGGTCCAACGGCTCTGTCGGAAAATCGAATCGTCAGTTCCTGTGGATGATGGACGAACGACGTTTCGCCATCCAGTGGACTCGCACGGTCGACACCTTCGTTTTTGGAGAGGACTGTACGAAGGCTAGCATCGTGAATGAGAATGGTGTCAAGATTTACGCTGGGGAGCGAGTCGCACCATGATCACCCCCAATTCATCAATTCGCGTCACCGTCACCGCCGGTCCAGATCGTGGGCTGCGTTGTCCGCTTGTCGAACAGGAGCTGCTCCTCATCGGTCGCGGCGAGCAATGCGGGCTCCAGCTGACCGACCCCAGCGTGTCGCGCGTGCATTGTCGGCTGCTGCTCTCCGACGGTCGGATCACGCTGGAGGATGTCGGCAGCCGCTGGGGCGTGTTGATCAACGGAACTGCTGCGCAGGGAAACCAGCTGCAGATTGCGGACCGGCTGGGGATTGGTGACAGTGAGATGAAACTGGAATACGACAACGCCATCGAGGAGACGATGGCCCCGCGCGGGCAACCGGTCGCGAACATCGCTCCAGAGCGAAATGGTCCTGCCGCTGAATCCGTCCGCCCTGACGCGCCGCCAGTCCATGCCCCCGCGAGCTTCACCGTTCCCAGCTTGACCGGGTCACAGTTCATGCGATTCCGTGTGGGCAATCTGATCTCTCAATCGGCCACCGGGACCGTCTACAAAGCATTCGATCCGCGGCACGACCGCGTTGTGGCCCTCAAGATCTACTCGCAGCTGTCCCAGAGCGATGAGACCTCGCAGCGACGCTTCATTCGGTCTGTACGTACGATGATCACGCTGAACCATCCGAATCTCGTTCGATTGATCACCGCTGGTCGCTGGCGTCAGACCTGTTTCGCCGTGACCGAGTACGTCGAGGGAGAGACCGTATCGGATCTGGTCCGCCGCAACGGGATCGCCGGGATGCTCGACTGGCGAACCGCCTGGCAGATCGCGATTAGTGTGGCCCATGGGCTGGAGTTCGCCCACTCCCAGCAGATCATTCACCGGAACTTGCACCCCGACCACATTCTGCTCGGCAGGACTCCCGCCAGCGTCCGATTGGGAGAGCTGACACTGGCCAAGGCCCTTGACGATTCCCAGGCGGCACTGACTCGCCCCGGTGAGATCGTGGGTGACTATCAGTACCTCGCCCCGGAACAGTTATCCGGACAACCCGTCGATGCGCGGGCCGACCTCTACAGCCTCGGTGCCACGCTCTACACCATCCTGACCGGTCGTCCACCTTTCACGGGACCAATTGCCGAACTGCTCTCACGAATCCTGAACGAGCGCCCAGTCCCCCCGACGCGATACCACCTCTCCATCCCCGCCGCAGTCGAGGGAGTGATCTTGCGACTGCTCGCCAAACGCCCCGAGGATCGATACGAATCTGCCACAGCATTACTCAGAGATATGCGGCGCAACTCAAGGCTAGTGTCGACTGAGAGTTAGAATAGCGATGCATACCCAATTCAAATGCACTTGTCGTTTTCGATCTGGGCACAGTCATGGGCGTTCAGGAATGATGTCTGTGTTGCCTGGATATCTTCCTGCCTGCGAGGTAGCTGGTGTCGTACGCCCGACGAACGGTGTTGGGAGGCCAAGAACCCTGATGGGAGAGATGATGATTGCGACGAAGAGCAAGACGACGGCCAGCAACACGGCGAAAAAGAAGGCGGCGGCCCCGAAGGTGGCCAAGCTGGTGGCGTAGGCCAAGGGGACGCCGAAGGTAGCGACCGAGGCCCCTGCCACTGGCAAGCTGAGCCAGATCGCGGCTGCGGAGCGCGTGCTGGCCGAGGCCAATGAACCGATAACCTGTAAATCAATGGTCGAAGCGATGACCACGAAGAAGCTGTGGTCGAGCCTGAGCGGGTGAAGACGCCCGAGGCCACGCTGTACGCCTCGCTGCTGAGGCAGATCCGAGACAAGGGGAACGAGGCGACGCTCCGGAGGACGGGTCGCGGTCTGTTCGTCCTCAACCGCTAACGATGCCCCATCGCCACGATATCGCCCACGAGGCCCCCACTCGGGGTCTCGTGTCACGTGGGGACCGTTCGTTCTACTGCCCCACCAATGCAGTTACGGGCCAACGTCGCACGCTCCGGGCTATTCGTCGTATTCGATTGTCTCGTCGTCCGAGAGGTCGAAGACTAAATCGCCGATCTCGGCGTCGAACCATTCCTGAAACTTGGCGAACGTGCGAGGCAACGGCCAGTCGGCCTTACGGGTGTGCCAGCTGCCCAACTGTTCTTCGAAGACCTGCTTGAAATGCCGCTGTAACGTCTCCTCCGGCTCATCATCTTCGGAGGCTTCAACTAGATACACCGAACACCAAGCCTCCTGGGCTTCGATCTTCTCGCCGTCGAGAGTCTCAGCCCATTCAAAGAATGCGGGCCTCGGGCGAACAATGATCGCGACCCGGTTGATCGAGCGCATGAATCTCGTCTCCAGCATTTGAATCGTCACGAACTCCTGTGATCGTACCACATCGAACGGTATTGGTGCGTGAGGTTCGGCGAGCGACTGGAGACCTGCGGCCACGACGAGGTAACTGTGTGTTGCGGCGTGGCGATGGGGTCGCGCCGAGGATGGAAAGACTTCATAGAAGGACGAGGACAGCATGGCAGCACCAAGCACAAAACTCACCTCGGCTGTCGGCTACGCTCGCCGCAGCACCGGCATGCAAGAGCGTTCGATCCCCGACCAGCAGGCCTATGTCGAGAAGTGGGCCAAGGAGCATGGATACGAGATCGCTCGCTGGTTCATTGACGACGCGATCTCCGGGATCCGCGCTGCGGCGACCAATATCGCAAGTACACCTGTGCGGGCTACCATCGCTATGGCAAGGGGGTCTGCGGACTCATCAACATCCCCGGTGTTCCATTCGACGCATTCATCCTGGAGACCATCCGGAAGGTGATATTTCAAGACCGCGCGACGACGAACAAAGCAATCGATGCCTTCGTAAAGGCGGTACTCGCCCCACCGCCGCAGCGAAACGCTCGCTCGATCTCGAACGCGAATTGGAACAACTCAACCGCCGCATCAAGACGACCGTGGGCATGCTGGCGGATCTTTCGTTCGAAGGGCTGGATGACCTGAGCAAGGTGCTGATCGACCTGAAGGCCAAACGCGATGCCCTGACGGCCAAGCTCGCCACGCGACAATCGAAACCCGATGGGTTGCCCACGGAACGGGAACTTCGGGCCTGGGCCAAAGAGCAACTCCAGCGACTGGAGGAGCTGGCCCAGAAGACCACGGTCGAACTCCCCGACCGACAGCTGGTCGAAGCCTACGTCGACCGCATCGAGGTCTTTCCAGGTACGAAAACGGGGGTCATCGTCATGCACGCTGACCTCCGTTCTCTTTTTGAATCGAGTTCCACACGGGTGGTGGGAGGGGATCGTCTCCAGAAGTGCGGGGACGCCTCTGACCTGATCAACTTCGTCAAACTTCCGGCCCATACAGAACTGTCGGTTCCCTTTGCCCCGGCACGTACAGTGCCAGTCCACCGGCTTTGCCATTCACCCGCACCACGCCGTCCGGCATCCCTCGGCTGGCATGATCGAGAATCGCCTCCAGCGACTGCACAGCTGCGACCACCTGGCGATCGGCAGCGAGGTCGTTGTAGGCCAGTGACTGTGCTGCGAATAGTCGCGACGCACGTTCTGAGTCCGGTCCGCCCCACTCCACGCGGGCGACCTCGCGGACGAAACGTTCGAGAACTTCAATCCCGTATCCGCGCTGCGACCGGTCGCCCCACGGCTCCACGAATGTGCCGTTGTAGTGCGTGTTGATCGTGATTTTTACTTCGTGCGGCGTTTTCCCCTCGACCGTGCATTCGATCCCTCGGCGGCGCGAGTGGCCATTCCAGACTCCATTATCGAAGCGGAACTGCACCTCCTGCTCGACGTACCCCGGGAAGTTGTCCGGGTTCACCCACGAGGTATGGATGTCAAACGCCGCCTCGCGTCCATCGGCGTACTCATAGATCAACCGCAGCTGGTTACTGTCCCACGTCGGGCCGTTCGCAGTACCGACAATTCCCCGCTGACCGGTCGCCATGACGGTCTTCAGCCTCCCACCGAATGTGAAGTCGATCAGCTTGATGTAATGCACCGCGACATAGGTCCCCGGATTCCGGCCGCGTATCCACTCGGCAAACTGCCCGCCCGAGATCGACTTCGGCTCCAGCAACGTGCAGTATCCGTTGTTCACATGCTGCAGCACCCCGTCATGCACAAACGTCCGCAGCTTCTTGTGATCCGGGTCGAGCAGCTTGTGGTAGACAACCTTGGCCAGCAACCCGTTCTGTGCCGCCAAGGCAACCAGTTCGTCCAGCTGGACGAGATTGAGGACGCTAGGCTTCTCGATCAGGACGTGAACCCCGGCGGAGAGTATCGCCTTCGCCGCTTCGAAGTGACGATCATCCGGAGTTGCGACACACGCAACATCGACACCCGCACGTAGCATCTGCTCTACGGAATCGTTTCCGGCAAACGACTGAAACGCCCCGATACTCGCACCCGCCGACTGGCGATAAGCCTCGGCCCGACTGCCCGTTCGAGTGGCGACCGCCGCGAGCGGGACGTTGATGTCTCCGAAACTCCGCTCGTAGAGTCCGTCACGATGCACCCGCTCGAAGAACGGGCGATACGTCTCGTCAAAGATCATCCCCATGCCGACCATTCCAGTCCGCAGGGTGCGAGGTGACGCAGTCATCGAGAGTCTTTCTGAATGAAAGTTCAGTGAATGAGAGTGGAAGAAAGGCCGCTCGGGAGGGCGAAGCTCCTGCTGAGCCGCAAGCCGATGGGGATCAGTCGACTGGTACTCACGGCTCGGCAGGAGCCTCGCCCTCCCGAAAAAGCAGCCTGTCACCCTAACTGACCTGACAACCACAGCAACAGCTGTTCGAGTTGGAGTCGGTCCGGCAGTCGACTGCCGCCTTTCAAGTCTCGATCGGCATCGGCCAGTCGGGCAAAGAGCTGATCCGCGCGACGACGTCCCAGCCGCTTGAGGTAGCGTTCGGAGGAGTCGAAGTCTCGGGGAAACACTCCCGCATCTTTCAATGCCTCGCGCAGCGGGACGCTGCGACGTGAGCGCTCAGTCGCAATCGCAAACTTCTTGAACACATAGATCAGGCCACCCAAGATCTTGGGGGCTGCTTCCCCGGCATGCAGTAGCTTGGACAGGCAGCTGATTGCTGTTGACACGTCACCGTCGCGAACCGCGTTGGTCATCGTCCAGGTCTCTTCGGCGCGCCAGCCACCGACCAGTTGCCGCACATCGTCCGGCTTAATTTGCGGACGTTCCCCGACAAAGCTGGCGAGCTTGGCCAGCTCCATTGACAGTTGTCCGAGTCCCGTGCCTGCCAGTTCGACGAGCAAGCTGGCCGAGTCTCGGCTGATCTGCTTGCCATGCTCCGCAGCTGCGTAATCGGTAATCCATTTTTGCAGAGGTCCCGCCCCGAGTTCGCCGCAGTCGAGTTCCAGCCCGGTCTCAGCGGTCTTCTTGGCCAGCCGGGTATTGGACTTCCACGACTTGCAGTCCAGCACGAGGACCGAGCGCGACGATGGCTTCAGGCAATACGCCTCCAGTCCTTCGCGATACTTGGTCACAAAATCATCCGCGTCCTCCACGACCACCAAGCGGGACGAGACGAACATGCCTACTGTCTGCAGCTCCGACTTCACCGACTTGAGTTCGGTCTCTTTCCCGGCGAACTTCACCAGCCCGACTGCGGCATCCGGCCCCGGCCCCAAGACCAGTTCAGTCAACCTGACAATGCACTGATGCTTGAGATGGGCTTCTTCCCCAAACAGCACCACCACAGCGGGCGGGCGATCGTTCGATTTTCGGGACAGGTATTGAGTGGCGTGCATGGGTGTCGCAAGTCGAGTTCGGAATCCCGTCATCCTACTGCTCAGCAGGGTCACATCACCAGCGATTGATGAGGTCATTCATTCATGAAACCTCAGACCGAGTGTCTCCCCGCTCCCTGTCGGACTCGTTAGAGTACCAGTTGCGTACGCTCCCGCGCTGCCCGACCCTCGTTATGTCCCCACTGTTGAGCCACTTCAATGCCCATGGATTCCTGGAAGCGCGAAAGTCATACCAAAATTGTGGCCACAGCTGGCCCCGCGTGTGATTCTGTCGAGAAGCTGGAAGAGTTGATCTTGGCCGGTGTGGATGTGTTCCGCCTGAACACAGCTCACGGTTCGGCGGCAGAACATCAAGTTCGACTTAATCGCATTCGTCTGGCTGAGAAACGCACAGGGCGCATGGTGGCGGTGCTGGTCGATCTGGCCGGACCCAAGATGCGACTGGGCGAGATCCCCGGTGGAATGATCGAGTTGGTCGTCGGTGAACAGGTTGCATTCATCCGTGGCGATGTCACCACTGACCCGCGCGAGTTCACCTGCATCTACGAACCATTGCTCGATGAACTGACGGCGGGCAACCGCGTGATGCTGGCCGATGGAACGGTCGCTTTGCGGGTGATCTCCAACGATGGGCAGCGCGCGATCTGTGAAGTGACTCAGGCGGGCACACTGCGGAGTAAGCAGGGAGTGAATCTCCCATATGTCCAACTCAAGGCCGCTGCGATGAGCGACCTTGATCGCGCCAACGCCGTGTGGGCCGTGGAAGCGGGAGCTGATTATGTCAGCTTGAGTTTTGTCCGCACCGCGCAGGACATCAGCGAACTCAAGGATCTGATCCTCGCCCAGCACTCGGCCAATCCCCCGCACGTCATCGCCAAGATCGAGAAGCCCGAAGCACTCGAGAATCTGGAGGCGATCGTCAAGGAGGCCGATGGGATCATGGTTGCTCGTGGTGACCTGGGAGTCGAAGTCGACATCGCAGAGATTGCTATCGCTCAGAAGCGGATCGTTGCAGCCTGTCACCGCGCTCGGAAGCCGGTGATCATCGCGACCCAGATGCTCGACAGCATGCACAACTCGCGTATTCCAACCCGAGCCGAGGCGACCGATGTCGCCAACGCGATTCTCGACGGAGCTGATGCCTGCATGCTCTCCGGAGAGACAGCCATCGGAAAATATCCCCGAGAGGCGGTCGAGATGATGCACCGCATCGCCATCGCTACCGAGCCCCTGTTGCGGGATCGACTGTACATCCGCAGTGAGGAGAGTCGCCCCACACCGGGTGTCAGCCCGATCACCGATGCAGCTGCCCGCGCTGCGGGTCGGCTGGCCGAGGAGTTGTCGGCGAAGCTGGTGGTCGTCGCCAGTTCGACTGGAAGAGCGGCACTCAGCCTCTCCAAAAACCGCCGCTTCGTCCCGACGATTGGTGTTAGCGACAGCCTCTCCTCACTCCGCCGTATGTGCCTCTATTGGGGTGTCATCCCCGTTCCGGATGCACCCGCCCACGAGGACCGTACGCTCATCGAGTTCGTCGTCGAACGCGGTCTGGCCACCGGTGATCTGCAACATGGCGACCGGATGATCATGCTCTCAGGCACCGGACTGCCGACGAGTCGCCACAATGTGGTCATGGTGCATGAGGTCTAGTGTGTGCCTTGAGAACTCGTTCTTTGCTCGCCTCAGAACAACAGTCTCTTGGCTCCGTGTCCAGCGGCGCGTAGACTTCAGGTCTTGAGCAGCGATCTGGTCGGGTCAGCTTCTTCCCAGGATTCCTTCATGTCTCTCGTGCTCAAGAATATCCGCAAGAGCTACAAGCTCCCGGACGGAACGCGGCTGCCGATTCTTGGCATCCACTCGTTTGAGATGCGCGCGGGGGAGCAGGTCGCGTTGATCGGCTCCAGCGGGGGCGGCAAGACGACGCTGCTGAACTCGATTGCTGGGATCACGACCGTGGACTCGGGCTCGATCGTGGTCGATGGCGTCGACATCGCGAAGCTCTCCGAGCCGAGCCGCGACCGGTTTCGTGCTCAGCGTATCGGCATCGTTTTTCAGACATTCCATCTGCTGCCTGCCTTCACAGCTCTTGAGAACGTCCTGCTGGGCATGTCGTTCGGCGGTCGCGTGAATCGGTCACGGGCCAAGGAGTTACTCGATCGCGTGGGCCTCGGACAGCGGCTGAATCACCGTCCGCCGATGCTGTCGGTGGGCGAACAGCAGCGTGTCGCTGTGGCTCGCTCGCTGGCGAATTCGCCCAAGCTGATGCTGGCCGATGAACCGACCGCCAGTGTTGACCAAGCGAACCAAACGAAGATTCTCGATTTGATTCGCGAAGCCTGCCGCGAGAATAAAATCTCTCTGCTGCTCGTCACTCATGCTCCCGAGGTAGCAGCTGCGTTCGACCGTGTGGAGACGCTGAGCCAATTCAATCAGCCGGGAGAGTCCGCATGAACCTGTTCCAAATTGCCATTCGAAATATGCGGCAGCGGGGCCTGGCTTCCTGGTTGACGATGATCAGTGTCGCTCTGGGTGTCTCGTTGATGATCGCGGTGCTGGTGCTGCATGGGGTGTTGGGCAAACAGTTCTCACAAAGCGGCAGCGGGTATAGCCTGATCATCGGCCCCGAGGGGAGCGCCACCCAGCTGGTTCTGGCGACGGTCTATCGCATCGAGAATTCGACCTCGAACATGCCCTGGAGATACTTTCAAAAGTGGGCCAGTGATCCACGGGTCGAGTTGGCTGTCCCACTCAGCTTCGGCGACTCGACGGAACGTGGCGAATTCCCGGTCATCGGCACGACACCGCAGTATTTCAGCCTCCCCTATGCCCGCACTCCCGCGCCCCAGCCGTACCTGGTGAAAGGGGATTTTCTACGAGGGTCGTGGGACGCCGTGATTGGTTCCGAGGTGGCTCGTCGAAACGGGTGGACCACCGACGGGGACACCAACGGGAACGGAAAGCTCGACCCGGGCGAGGACCTCAACGGCAATGGCCAGCTCGATGACGGATCGCAATTCCAACTCGTCCATGGAGGACAAAAGGGAGTGGACGCTCACATCCATAAGGAAAAGTTCACCGTGAAGGGTGTCCTTAAGGCGACCGGCACTCCCAACGACCGCACCGTGTTCGTCCATATCGACGGGTTCTTCATGCTGGCCGGTCACGAGAACCCGCTCAAGGAAGCGATCAAGAGCGAGTCTCAGTACTTTCAAGAGTCTGAGGAGTCGCTCCTCATCAAATACCAGCCGGAATTGGAAAACGAACGGCGTGAGGCAGCAGCCCTGGCACTGAACCCTGAACACGCAGCCCATGCCGTGCCTGATCTGTCCAAAGAAGTCTCCGCCATCCTGATTGTCACCAAGGGCGATGCCGGCGATGAGCTCGCGCGCTCGATGCGGGCGCTCGACATCGAGACCGAACTCCAGGAAGAGAGCGCGGCCATGGCCGTCAGCCCTGTGCAAGTGATGGACAAGATCATGCGGTCCTTCGTCGGCAACCTCCAGCTGGCGTTTCTGTGCCTGACCGGATTGATTGTGGCGGTCTCGGGAATCGGGATCTTTGTTAGTATCTACAACTCGATGAATGAACGCCGTCGCGAGATCGCGATCATGCGTGCGCTCGGGGCGCAGCGAAGAACGGTCTCGCTGATGATCCTGTGCGAGACACTGCTGCTCTGCCTGGGCGGCGGCTTACTCGGGATCCTGCTGGGGCACGGGCTGATCTTCGTGGCCTCTCCGATTCTGGAAGCGAAGAGCGGGCTGCTGATCGACCCGTGGGGCTATTCGAAGTGGGAGCTGGTCGTACTCCCAATCACGCTCGCCCTGGCCGCCCTCAGCGGATTAATCCCTAGCATCACCGCCTACCGGACCGATGTGGCGGAAACGCTGGCCCAGTGAGGCAAGTCGCAAAGCACTTCCCCGTCACTGGGGCTCGCCCCCCGGGTTCCCGCGCTAGTGCGCAACTGGGACCGCACTAGCGCGGGAACCACCCCGTCGAGCGGGGTGGCGGGAATCGTTTATTCTCGCCCACCTTCAGTCTGATTGAAGCGACCAGATCTGCGGTGGTGGGGCGGGGAAGTGGGCGCTGCGGGACTTCCAGTTGATTGTCAGCTGATCGGCATCCCGCACCACTTGTCCCGCATGCTCAAATGGTGATAGGGAAACGACAATGACTTTTGAGACGTAACGAGAGATTTGATTGCGAAGTCGCTCGAAGACGGATTTCTTGGAGTCCCAGTCGATGTGTATCTGCCCGTTCGAAACCCTCCATCGTCCGGTTGCTTCTGCCTGCGGCGGGCATTTGGCTGAATCGGGGGTCTTCACGGGAGGAGGATTCGCTGTTGATGATTGAGGGGGAATGACTCGTCTCGGAGCCAACGCACTGGGAGCCGTCAACAATAACGGCGTGGCAAATGGAACTTGGCCACTCATCCAGACTTTCAGTCGAACTTCCCGATTTGGAATCAACTCCAGTTCACGCGAACAGACTTCATTCGGTATTCCAAGGGGTGATGGAAAAGAAGTCGATTCGATGGCCCCCCATTTCCCGACGAAGGATGCCTCTTCGGGGGAAAGGCGATTGGACCACCATGTCAGTAGATAGGCAGCCGTCGCCACCAGCATGAGCACACGGACGAAGTGCAACGGCCAACGCGTATCCTGAACAGTCGCTCGCTGCTGTGTATTGAGGCGATTCATGAAGGACCCTCCGCGAGCGGGCAGCTCCCGTTATTGTTCTCGTGTCGTCGAGGGACGCACAGCGGCCTGTTGCCCCATGCCTCGGATGTAGTTTTTGTATTGCTCATCCAGAGTGGAATTCGAGACGAGCAGGATCTGCTCCAGCGATTTCGCTTTGGCTCGCACTCGCTCATCCGGGCTATAGATTTGGGCTAGGTGTTCGATAAAACCGTCGCGGTACAGGCCGTCTTGATAGTTCAGAAAGAAGTGAGTCAGTCCGGTGGCCTGCGCATATCGGCGCTGCAGAACGGGCAATTCTCCCCTCTGAAAGACGAGCATGCCAGCTGCGGTGTAACGGGCCAGTGGCTCGTAATCCATATTGACCATGACCTGATCGCGAGCCGCCTGAATTCGCGGATGGTTGATGTCTCCGACCGTGATCGATCCGTCTTCGGCCACTTGAAACGACTCGAAATAGCAGGCGATTCCTTCAATCACCCAGAAGTCTCGGGAATGCCCGACGGGAATCGGTTTCGTGCTGCACTCACTCAGCAATTGGTGCGTGACCTCGTGATAGAGCGTCTCCAGCGAGGCCGCGTCCGGAAGCTTGGGGTCGTGGTAGAAGAATGCCTTGCGTTCTTGGGGCAAGTAGAGCCCGTTGATCTGCCCCGCGCTCGGGCACTGCTTGGCGAGTCGATTGATGAACTCCGACTGCAATCGAAAATGGTCGATGTCATATCGATCACCGCTCCTGGCTCCAGTGCCATCCTTGAACAGTTTGTCGAGCTGTTTTGGTGTCTGGAAAAAGGCTGCGAACTCTCGCATAAAGTAGTGGTGGAACACTTCCACCGAAGCCGCCAGATGCGCCCCTTTTTGCTGGCTGTGGTTTGTTTGGACTTTGAAGTGTTCCGTCTCCACATCCCAGCCGTTACGAAAGTCGGAGCGTAGAGACTCCTCGCGCTCGGCGGTCATCCATTTGCCTTTGTAGAACCTTTCCCCAGCGGAGTACCTCGCCACATGCTCGGACGGAAGCCAGCCGAAGTCCTTGTGCCAGATCAACCCGCTCTTCTTCTGTGCGGCAGCGAAGGGAGTCGTCCATTCAGATCCCACTCGGCGATACCCCATCAATGCCCGAGCCAGTGCATGGTCGGGGTCCTGAAACAGCACCTCGCGGACTAGGCGATACGCGAAGCTGGAATGCTCGTCATTGATCGCCTTGCGTGACAGACTGTACAAGGCGATCGCGTAATCCGTTCGCAGCTTGCGGACTCGCACCCTCGCAGCACGCTCGGCAGCGGGGAGATTCGCGGAGACATCCGGTTGAGTCGTTGTCTGCAAATTGTCGATGTTTCCCGGCTGTTCTTCGAGTGGGATTTCGAGCTGACGAAGTTCAGCTGCCAGCGTATTCAGGGAGTTTTGATCGCACGAGACTGCAACAGTCTCGATATCGGCCACAAACTTCGCATGGAACTCTTGATGCTGCTTGTGCAGGACAGTGAGCCGATCCGCTACCCCAGCGGCCCAACTGTGGACAGCAGTCAGAATGAAAAGCAGCAGAATGCATCCCGGCGCAGCAAAAAAACGGACAGTCTGGCCCTCAAACGACCTGCTGCGCGAACGAGAACGACGAATCGCAACTCCCGACAAAACCCGTATAACCGGCATGCGTGTGCTCCTAGACTCACTCCCATCGTAGACCAAAGAATCGACTTCCGAAAAGAGGGATCGCCGCGCGCAGTCTCGAATTTGCAGGTATAGCTAACTGTGTATTACTCCGTCTCCATTGGTCCAAGTTCGAATGTCCCTGATCAAAAACAAACGGCAATTGGCTTTGCAGGCGTGCGACCTGTTGCAGGCACATCGCTGGTGGGGACGCCTGGACCGTTGGCACGGACTTGTCACACTCAATTATCACCGGATCGGAAATCCAGAACAGTCCACGCTCGACCCCGGCGTTTTCAGTGCCACGGCAGAACAGTTCGAAGCCCAGCTGAGATATTTGAAGGCCGACTGCGATGTCATCCGAGTGGCAGATGTCGCCGATGTCCTGCGACGTGGATCGACTCGTCGTGGCGTGATGATTACGTTTGATGACGGATACATCGATAACTATGAGGTGGCTTTTCCCGCTTTGAAACAAGTCGGCCTCTCCGCACTCATCTTCCTGGCCACGGGTTTTTTGGATGATCGCTGCGTTGCCTGGTGGGACGAGATCGTTTGGATCGTGGAGCATTCTACTCGACCTGCACTCACTCTGCCGCCAGTGTGGAACCTCGAAGCACTGGAGCTGTCTTCTCACCAGAGGCATGCCACGAATCGGCGGCTACTCCGCTTAGCCAAGACACTGACCCCTCACGAGTTGAGCCTGTTTCTGGATGATCTGAGTGCCGCAGCGGGATCAGGTCGTGCTCCTCGGAATGCCGACACGGCTCCGTGGATGACGTGGGACATGGTGCGGGAAATGCACCGGGGCGGGATCGAATTTGGTGGGCACACCGTGACTCACCCGGTTCTTTCCATGTGTACTCTCGAACAGCAGCGAGACGAGATTCAACGATCCAAAGCGAGGATCGAAGCAGAACTCGGCGCTCCTGTGACAGCATTCAGTTACCCCATCGGGCAACCGTGGGCATTCAGTGGGGTGACGATGAGCCTCGTTCGGCAAGCCGGATATCAATGGGGTTTTAGTTTCTATCCAGGATACGCTTCCGAGAGTTCGGATGCCTGTGACCTCCGCCGGGTCGCGATGGAACCGGGCATGCTCTTGAATGAGCTTCAAGCTGTGACAAAGATGCCACGTCTGTTTACTCGCTGAACTTCCGAATTTATTACTTCCTGGCCAGCAGAACGACCGCTGAAGCGTCGATCGACTCCTCCAACCCCACAGGTCCGACTCGTTCTCCGGTCTTGGCTTTGACATTCACACAGCTGGAGTCAATCTCCAGGACACGTGCGATGTGGCTGGCCATCTGCTGCTTGAAGGGGCTGAGCTTGGGCTTTTGAGCGAAGACTGTACAGTCGACATTGACGACACCCCACCCTCGTTCGCGAACGACCCGCACGGCTTCCGCCAATAACAGCGACGAGTCAGCCCCCTGGTATCGCGGATCGGTGTCGGGAAACCATTCGCCAATGTCGCCCAGGGCAGCTGCACCGAGTATCGCGTCGGTGATCGCATGAAGTAGGACATCGCCGTCGCTGTGTGCGACGAACCCCTTCTCGTGGTGGATTTGAATTCCCCCAATGATGAGCCGCAACCCCGGCTGTAACCGATGCGTATCGTGACCCAGCCCGACACGAAACGGGACCGACGCGGGAAGTGGAGAAACTGGTTCAGAGAGGGGATTCGACATGAAATCAGCATACACGTCTGATCAACGATTCGCACGGGCACTGGACCGTCGTGTGGGCTTTAGCCCTGGCGAAATTGATGGGGCGAGCGCCCCGGCCAGCGGTCGGGGCCGGAATGAGATCAAGACTGGAAATTACCCACAGATTTCACGGATGACGCAGATTTCCGAATAGGGTCCGAGACACGAATGCATTCGAACTTCTGCCCTCATGGAAGTGGGTCGAGATGACGAGCCCCAGTGGTGGGGAGACTCCTTTCTCGCGACTCACTAAACCTGTGGATTATCGATTCGCTGATTCTCAACGGAATCTTGATGATTTCAGGCTGCTCCCGCATCGCAGCCAGCGTTCGATACTCCAGTCGTAATCAGTTCAGCCCACGACCTCGGGCTCGTCGAGAAGTGCCGTCAAAGTCTCGATCATGATCCGGCGGGCGATGTCCAGATCGTGCGGGACACGCACCTCGAATGGACCACTGGATGATTCATTCTCGAAGACAAAACGCAAGACGGGCGATTCGAGTGGGTCGGCCCAGCGGATCAGTGATCCGAACTTCTCGCGAATCGCATCGCCAGCAACCTGTTCGCCCCGCAGTGCCCCTCCCCAAGAGACGACCAGCGGCCTTGACAACAGGCGATTTCGGAGTTCGTGCAGCGTCTGCCCGTAGCTCGCATGGACGAGCTGTCCGGCCACTTCACACGCCGGGTCGAGCACAAACCGTCGACTCCAGGTCGACGGGTGCGGCAGCTTCAGCTGGGGGTGATCGATCTTCCATTGGCCAAACAGCACGAGGTCCAGATCCAGCGGGCGGGGAGTCCAGTGACCCGTGCGAACCCGCCCATGCATGGATTCAATCTCAAGCAATCGCAGTAGCAATTGGGTCGGCGTCAGTTCGCTATTGAGGAGCGCTGCGGCATTCAGAAAGCGTCCTTCGCATCCCACCGGTTCGGTCGAGTACCAGCGACTGATGCGCACCATTTCAATCCCCGGTGTTTGATCCAGCTGACCGAGCGCAGACTCTCCTGTGGATCGCACATCACCAAGGTTTCCCCCCAGGGCAATGACGACGGGTATCGACATGAAACAACTCCAGCGGCCAGCATCGAGTCTTGGTGAATGGGGGGATGTATCATTTCCGATGAGCATTGGCCATGTCGAGGCACTCTTGAATCGCGACACGACTGAATTCGATCAACTCCGCTTCTCGCCCTTTTTGACACAGCTCGGCGAGGCGAGTCGGGTCCAGCGGCTGGCCGAAGACAACGCGAATCTGGCTGGGGCGAGGAAACCAAGCTCCACGCGGGAACGCTTCAAAGGCTCCGGCAACGCCCACCGGGACCACGGGGACGCTCGCGCGGCGGACGAGTGCCACGAACCCTGGCTTCATGACGCTCAGCCCGCCATCGGCGGAACGTGTCCCTTCCGGGAAAATTCCCACCAGAAAACCATGTTCCATGCGGCGGACGGATTCACGCATGCTTTCGGTGCCCGCCGATTCGCGGCTGATCGGAATCACGTAGGTGTTCTTGATGATCCAGCCGACGACTGGGACGCGAAACAGATTCTGGCGAGCGATGTAGCTGACCGGTCGTCGCAGCGGCAGCCCGACCATCAGCGGGTCGAGGAAGCTCTGATGATTGATGAGTAACAGCGCCCCGCCTTCCGGAAGGTTCTCGATTCCAGACGCTCGAAAGCGGAACCAGACCGTGAACAGAACCTGACAGATTTGCTGAAGCGAGAACCAAATCCAGTTCCGCCTCAAAGGATGCGGAAGTGCCGGACGCACGACAGAAGCGGGCGCTGCGGGGATCGGTGGAGTCGTAACGTCAGACATGCAGCAGATCTGGCGAGGAGCGATGGAGGAGTCAAAGCATTAGAGCACAATCCGCAACACTCCGCTCGGAAGCCGACAAAGTCGCCGGACTCTCTGAGTCCGGTAGAGCTTCGCCCGCGCCGGGCGGGCGGCCCCACTGCTGTGAACATGAGGCGCTCTTCGTGGGGCACGTTTCCTACGTGCCCGTCCTCAGCGGAGCGACCGGCGAAGGGGCGAAGGACTGCTTGATGGAGCAGTTGCCGACTGCTCGGCCGAATTCCCTCCGTCTCAGTTCACGTCAGATTGAATGAGTCTCGCCTCGTGCTTCGCCGAGGCCGTGGGGCACGTAGAAAACGTGCCCCACGGCGGACGGATTCACCACTGCCCAGCAGGGTGAACTCCATATTTCAGCGTTGGCGAGGGGCGAGAGAGAAACGACCACTTTCCGAAGACTTCACTCGCCACAGCTGACCCCAGGTCACCAGATTTGGAGAATCCGGTGACCTGGAAACGAAGACAGGGAGCTGCTCTCGAGCAACTCCCTGTCGACAAATTTCAGTATGTCACATCCCGCAGACGATCAGTCTCTTCCCTTGCGACGAGGAGCCTGTTGCTCTGCCGGAGCATGGCGTTCCTGGCGTGGTGCCCGCTCCACGGGTTGATGACGTTCCACGGGTTGTTGGCGTTCCATGGGCACTTGGCGTTCAATGCTCCGGGAAGCTCGATCAATTGGCGGAGCCTGCTCGGCTTGATTCTGGCGAAAAATCGGATCAGGATTGTCGTTTCGATTCAGAATCTGACGCTCACGCACCACTCGTTCCTGGACAGCTCCGAGATCATTCTGCGGAGTTCGATCGAACACACGCGGCTGGCGATCTGGGACTGCATCAGGAGTCGGAGCAGCTCGTCGCGACTGTTGATCCGCTTCGCGAGTCACTCGGCGTTCGTCGATTCGCTGCCGCACCGCATCCGCTGGAGAAACGCCCTCGTTGTCATTCGTACGCATCCGGGCTGCGCGATCGGTCGTTGCTTGTTCCCGAATCTGAACTCGTTCACCCGCTCGATCAATCGCTTTTTCACGAGCAGTTTCTCCAGGGTTTTCCATCGCAGGCTGCCCAGCTGCGCGCTGTCCGGTCCGCTGGGAGATACGCTCCACTGTCGCAGCAGAATCGCGGGTCTTTTCCTGAAGCTTCTCAGGCAGATCGGTCAGCACCAACCGGTCTGTCGTCGCTTGGACATCTTCCGCCCCCTCGCGGACAGCCCCTCGATTTCCCAAGCGGGCGGCACGATCACGAGTCTCCTTGATTGGCAGCTCAACCGACTCGCCGGGTTGGAGATCTCCAGCCCGCACGATACGGACATCCCGCTCCGTCTGGCGACGAGCTGTTTCCAGTTGGTGATTGACTCGGTTGTTCTCCCGCTGGAGGTTGATTTCCTGGCGGTCCATCTTGTGAAACGCGGCACTGGTCGTTGGGTGCTTGACCACATCATCAAAGCGGTTGGTCATGACCGCCAGCTCGGCAGCTCGATCTCCGCGATGGCGGACCTGGAACTCGGCCTGATCGTGAATCAAGCGCGGAGGTCGGATGTCGACATTCGATTCATAGCGACGGTGCCAGTTATCGACCGAGCGGCCAAAGTCGACACCATGCCGATGGGAATCGGCGCGGTAGAAATTGAACGCCGGATCATAGCAGCGATGATTCAGACTCGTGCGGCGATACCACGGTGTGAACCCCAGCCCCGCGTACTGATTGCCGTAATAGTCTCCGTAGTAGAAGTTGCGGTTGCGAGGACGCACGAACAAGTGGATCAGGAAACTCGACATGTTGACCGAGTACCGGGGCTGATAGCAGGCGGGACGGCCATAGCCGTAATCCGCGAGCGACCGTCGAAATCGCACTGGGCTGAAAAGCGTCCCACGCCGCGCGAATCGGTAATCCCAGTACCCGGGCACATACACGCAACCGCGTGGCGTCCAGTTGTACTGGTTCGGAATCCACATGTACTCCTCTTGGCAGGGGGTGTAGTACCCCGGGGACCAGCGGTAGTCGTTGGAGACGTAGTTCCAGTTTCCCGGCACCCACAGCTGATCATCGCCAGGAGGTGGGACATTCGGTCCAACTTCCAGCGACTGAGGTGGGACAGGGACATAGGTTAAATCCGGCGATTGTGCATTGTTCCAGAAACCGCCGACCCATTGGAATCCGCCAGCCACCTCGGCCCAATACCCCGGTACCCAGCGGCGTCCGGGGGGCACATCGCGCCACACACCGCTCACCCACAGGTAATCCTTCGCCTCCGAATCCCAGCCCCAATAGCCCGAGATCCACTGCACGTTCTCCCCCTGTGGAGCTTGCTCGGGTGGCAGTTCATCCACAGCTGCAGGAGGCGCGACAGCGACGATTTCCCCGGTGACGGGGTTGAGGTCGTACACGTCTGCGAACGCCTCATGCACCGGTCCACGTGCAAAGGCTTCGACGTCCGCTTCCGGGACTGCCATGCTGGCATCCGCGGGTGGCAAGTCGTCCGGATGCGGGGCGAGAGCCGGAGCGAGAACAGGAACGGGAGCGGCCAAACCCGGCAGAGCGGGACCGATCGGCGTCGGCTCCGTTGCCAGGATTTGCACCTGAGCGATCCGTACCGAAAGTGGTGGAGCCGGAGGAAAGTCTTGGGCGATGGCCACGGAAGACAACCACTGCGCCACCATCACTGCGAGGGCTGGCGTCAACGGTGAAAAAGTTCGAGGGGTCATGGGAATACTCCTGCCGAAAAGTCGAGACGCGATGTTTCGCCGTCTCGACCAGTTCTGTCAACCGCGAACCGTTCGACATTCGAAGCGGTTCCACGGTGTCAGGTCACTCGGGTGCAGGTTGTGTGCCCATTTGAGTTTGACACGGTGACTCCGCAAATCGACTAGGAAAAACACTTATCTCCCTGCCGCACGGCCTCAGGAGGAAATTCGACGCTCTGAGGTCACAATGAGTACAGCCTGCCGTCAATACGACAGCAATCTCCCCCGTGGGGCACGTTTCCTACGTGCCCTTGCCCCAGCGAAGCGTACGCGGCCTGCGTGCTCCACGTGGCATCGATCGACTGAGTAAACTAGCGCTGATCAAAAAGCAAACCCCGCCCTGCGTGGCAGGACGGGGCTGAGGAGTTGCTGCTTGTTTTCACCAAGCGACCAATTCAGGCTGATGTATCCACAGATTGACTATGTCTGCATCTGCCAGCATGAGACTCACCAATTAAGGGATATCAATTCCGGTTGCTGTTTTGACATCCAGCTTGGTGCCAGCCATAACAAGAAGCCATTGCTTCGGCATGCCCGGAACATTCAGCACAAATACATCATATGTGCCATCTTTCCGTAGCTTGACGAGGATGTCATGCTCCGCCCTCTTGGGGACACACCGCTTCGATGTGGTTTTGCAAGATCTGCATGGCACACAAACCGTGATTTCACAGCAATCCACCATGTAAGTGTGTCGCTTGAATTCACACCTCTCGGTGGTCCTAATTTCAATCCCAGGAACGGTCACAGTAGCTCTGTGTGGGGTCTCTGAATCGTAGAACATTTCCTCGACCGTTGTAGGAACTAAAGGCTCTCCTAGCTCTACGGGGATGTCGGTGCATACCGTTGTACCATCAGGGCAGTTACTGTTGATCTCTGGCTCGTTGATTCCCAGTCTGCATGCCGGAGTACAGTTACCCGTCCCCCCGTTGCATGGGCAGCAACTGACCCCAGAGACAGTCTTTGTACCAGCCGGTGCCGGAGCTGCTGCCGCAGCCGGAGCTGCTGCGGTTTCGAAGCGAACCGAACCGTCCGGGTATGTGACCCTCACTTGCTGCTGAGCCTGTGCCCCTTGACCCTGAGCAGCCACAACTAAAGCGATTGCACACAGAAACTTTTTCAACATTGCCCAACTCCTGTTGTCTTGTGACCAGCAGCACACCATGCGACACGCATGAACGCACGTACCGGCCGATTCCATTCCAGTCACATCACATGTGACCCAATATCACCAAACTACCTGTTTTTTTGTCAGTCAAGGGGATTGTATGAAATATGGCGAATATGACGATAATAGGTTGCCAGAGTCGCGTAACGCCTCTAGGTCACATGGGTACTCCGTGAGGCATGCGTTGTTTAGGCGTCTCGGCTTGACACAGCATTTGTACTTTCGCTCGCTCCGCAAAGGCTGATCGACTTGAGCGCTGCCACCGTTTCACTGTACCCAAGCTGGTCTGTGGCTGTCCCTGCGGGGCGGGGACGTTTCGCGCCCGAATTCCCGAAACTGTCTCCCCCCCAGACAGGTATTCCTCCCGTTCCTTGGCCCTTCTGAGGCGATCTCGCGCATGACACGTTTGTACTCACTCCTCTGCCTCGGATTACTCTCCTGCGTCGCTGCGTTGTCAGCAGCAGAGCAGGTCACGATTGATCCGCTGCTCGTGAAGCCGCTGCCGGAGGGGCTGGTGTTGCAGGTTCGGGTCGTCGATCCCGAGCGGTTGGCCGGGCACCCGCTGATGCAGCGCATCACGCGTCTAATAGAGACGAGTCGCGAATGGCAACGAGCCAACGCGGAGACGACGACTCTCATTCAATTCACCGAATCGATCGGGTTCATCGATCGCCAGTTGAAAGCAGCGGGTATCGAGGGCGGGATCAAAGCAATTTGGCAGCGCGGAGCGTTGATCGCCATCGGAGAAGGGGACGATCCGCCCGTGGGCGGCGTCTTCATGGCCCAGGACGCCGCCGCTGCTCAAGCATTCACCGAGGTTCTTCAGCAATGGGCCGAGATTGAACTCGGCTTGAAGTACCAGCCAACCGAGATCGATGGCACATCGGTCCTCGCAGCGGGTGACCTGCATGTCGCAATCCTCGATCACCGCGTGCTGTGGGCCAACAAGGCCGAGGCCATGAAGTACGTCCTCGTCCATGTGAAGTCAGCTCCCACGGACTCTGTCGTGCCAGCCGACCCGACACTCATGGCTGACGTGCAGGTGTCGCTCGCAGCTGTCCGCAAGAATCCAGACTTCGCCAAGGGGCTGGAGAATCCCGCGAGTGATTTCGGCTTGCTGACATTCTTTGGCGGCTGGACCGATTTGCTGCGACGACATGAGCGGCTGTCGATTGGCTTGCACGCCGGGGAGGGTGAATCCGTCTCCTTGAAGGTCGGCTTCCGGGACTCGACGAGCCAGCGGCCCGAAGGCTTGGTGCCCTTTTGGACTCATGCAGCCGAGCAGATCGCCCCGCCGCTGAACCCGCCGGGAACCATTCATTCGTTCTCCTGGTATCGCGACTACGCGAAACTGTGGAACAATCGGCGTCAGCTGGCTGCGGACGAGACCGTCGACAAGGTCGAGAAAGGGGACGACGACTCTGGTAAGCAGCTCGCCGTCTTCGGCACCACCTTCAAGCCCAGCGAGCTGATCTCACAACTCGGTCCCCATTTTCGTGTGGTGTTCACCGAACAGGAGAAGGTTCCGTACGACAAGGTCGAAGTCGAAAACGTCCTCCCCGCAGCTGCGTTTCTGGTCGATCTGCGTGATGAAGCGAAGTTCCGCACCATGACGGAACCGTTTGTCAATTTACTGGGCCTGATTCAAGGCGGCGAGCAGCGAGTGCTGACCGTTCGTGAAGAGTACAAGGGCGCGCAGACCACCAGCTTTGTCTACCAGGAGACCGAACAAGAGGTCCGGATGCGGGCGCGAGATCAGTATAATTTTCGCGTGACTGGTTCGATCACACGAGGGCACTTCATCCTCGGCACGACACCCACGATCGTGCGGGCCCTGATCGACGAACTCGACAAACCGCAAGCAGCATTCGCCGATCCAGGGGCCTTCTCCGAAAGGCAACAGCTCAGCTTCCCACGTCTCGCCCGGCAGCTGGGACGCATGCAATCGAGTGCCTTGAGGCGGATCGTGTTGAGTACCGGCTGGACTGTCGAGCAGGCCGAGCATGAGTATCAAGTGGCCCTGGATCTGTTGTCATCTCTCGGCGAGGCGCATGTACGTTTGGGAGATGATGCCGACGGGTTTGGAATCGAAATCGATGTGGGCAAGTGAATCGGCCTCATGTGGGCGAGATTGACCACGGAGACACGAAGGCAAGTAGTCGAGGGAGGCGGGACAATTCAGAAAGCCACTGCGACAGTCAGCGAATCAATGGTCCACAGATTACGCAGATTTCACAGAGGATGAACAGGAGAGGTTGAGGATTCAGACCCAGCTCTCTCTTACTGACAATCTGTGTCCTCTGTGAAATCTGTGGACCACTCCTTCTCCTCAACGAACACAACCCATGTCTGACATCCTGAACTCGATTCGCCCGGAACTTGCTTGGGAGCCGTTCACTCCGACCCGCCGACAGCGCTGGGACGTGGTCAGGGCGGCCCATTTGTTCCGCCGCGCTGCTTTCGGCGCTCCGTGGGATGTCATCGAAGCCGCCGTGGCGTCGACGCCGATGGAAGTGGTTCAGCGCCTGGTGCGCGGGCGCGATGGGCTACCACGGTTCAACCACGATGTCGAGCGACTGACCCCCGGCACGCTGGCCAGTAATGACCGCCGCGAGTTGCAGGGGCTGTGGATGTACCGGCTGCTGAATTCGCCGCATCCACTGCAAGAAAAGCTGACGCTGTTCTGGCACAATCATTTTGCGACCTCTCATGCCAAGGTCACGTCGGCCAGTTTGATGCACCGGCAGAATGAAACACTGCGTCGATACTCGCTGGGCAGTTTCGCAGGTCTGCTTCGCGAGATGACGTTCGACCCGGCCATGCTGATCTGGCTCGATTCGAACACGAATCGTAAAGGGGCCCCGAACGAGAATTATGCCCGCGAGGTGTTCGAACTCTTCAGCCTCAGCCCCGGCAACTACACTGAACACGACATCAAAGAAGCGGCCCGCGCCCTGACCGGTTGGAGTACCAAAGACGAGCAGCCGTTCTTCAATCCTGCGGAATACGATTCATCCGCGAAGACGATCTTCGGGCAGACCGGGGCCTACTCCGCCGGTGATGTGGTCCGCCTGGCATTAGGCCAACCCGCCTGTGCCCGGTTCATCGTTCGCAAGCTGTTCCGCGAGTTCATCAACGACAGCGCGACGCCGCCAGACTCGCTCATCGAACCGCTGGCTGCTGAATATCGACTGCGGGATTACGACACCGGCTGGCTCATACAGCGGATGTTGTCGAGTTGGCTATTCTTCTCGGACGCCGCGATTCATCAGCGAATCAAGTCGCCGATTGAGTACGTCGTCGGCACGGTGCGGTCACTCGGAGGCACGGTCAGCCCACTCCAGGCTGCTGACGTTTGCGGCCAGCTGGGGCAGAGTCTGTACTTCCCCCCGAATGTGAAGGGCTGGGACGGCGGGCGCGAATGGATCAGCTCGACCACGTTGCTGTTACGGCAGAATGTCGCGTTCGAGATGACCAAGGGGCGCGATGACACGGCTCGTCTCGACCCCGCGCGCTGGGCCACGAAGTATGACGCCCGAACTCCCGAGCAGATCGCCGATCTCTTCCTGAACATGTTCGTACAGAAGACCGATTCACCTGCTCGTGAGCAGATCGTCGCCCAGCTGCGAACGGAGTCAGAGAGTGCCAGTGATCTCCCGTTTGCGCGACGTGAGAATCAAGCAAAGCTGGCACGACTGGCCGCACATTTGGTCCTTGCCTTGCCGGAATCCCAGCTGAGTTGAAGAGCCGAGAATCCACCCTTTCCAATTTGGAATCATCCATGTCGACTCGCCGAAATTTCCTGGCTGCCACGGCAGCCAGCCTCACCCTTCCGACCGTCTTCCAGCGGATGGCCTCAGCGGCGCCGGGTCTCAACGAGCGTGGGGCCAAGGATTCCATCCTCGTCATCGTCCAGCTGACGGGCGGCAACGATGGCTTGAATACCGTCGTGCCCTACGCGGATGCGGCATATCAGAAGGCTCGCCCGACACTCAAGATTCCGGAGTCCTCGGTCTTGAAGCTGGAGCACGGGCTGGGTCTCGCCCCCACACTGACCGGATTCAGCAAGTTGTGGGAAGCCGGTCAACTGGCCGTCATTCAAGGGGTGGGGTATGCCCAGCCGAACCGCTCGCACTTCGAGTCGATGGACATCTGGCACAAGGCGGCGACCAGTGCGGCCGAGAAATTCGGTTGGCTAGGGCGTTGTGCGCCGGAGATCGGCGGAGCGGGAGATGGTGTCCTCCACATTGGCGATGGTGAACCGCCACTCGCTGTCTTTGGAGCCACCGGATATGCCCCATCGATGCGTTCGATTCAGGACTTCCAGCTGAAGACTGGAGCAGGTGCAGCCGGTGATCGCCGCCGCGAGGCTGTCGAATCGCTGGCCGAAAAGAATGCGGGCAGCGACGATCTGCTGAGCTTTGTGCAGTCCTCCGCGAAGCAGTCGTACGCCTCTGCCGCCCGCATCCGCGAAGTGGCCAACGAGTACAAGTCGGGAGTCACCTACCCGCAGACTCCACTGGCCGAACGGCTAAAGCTCATCGCTCAGCTGATCGATGCGAAACTACCCCAGCGAGTCTACTACGTGAGTCATGACGGGTTTGATACCCATGCAGCTCAGACCCTGTCGCATGGCCAGTTGCTGGGCACGATGGCGTCGGCGATGGAATCGTTCCATGCTGATTTGAAAGAGCATGGCCACGCGGAACGAGTGACGGGATTTGTCTTCTCCGAGTTCGGTCGTCGTGTGGCCGAGAATGGGTCCGCAGGCACCGATCACGGAACGGCCGCGCCGGTCTTTCTCACGGGGGCCGGGATCAAGGGCGGGCTGCATGGAGCCCATCCATCACTGGAGAATCTGGAAGACGGTGACGTGAAATTCCATACCGACTTCCGCTCGGTCTACGCGACGCTGCTGCAAGACTGGCTGGGTGTCGCTCCGGGTCAAGTCCTCACCGGGGACTATCCGACGTTGCCGGTCATTCGAAGGGTGTGAGCCGGATTCCCGAGAGACTTGAGGTCAGTGCATCGGCCCCTTAAGGTGGGAGTGTGATCCATCCCCGCCAGAGACACTCCGCATGTCTACACCGATGCCCCGCCGCAGCAGTTGCTCCTCGTTTCAACCGTTGCCCTCATCGCGGCGAGGCTGGCTCGCGCAGACAGCGAATGGATTCGGCTCGATCGCGCTCGCCGGACTGATGACGGAAGCCGGGCAGGCTCTGGCCGCTTCAGGAGTCACGCCTCCACTGCTCAAACCGCGTGCGAAGAATGTCATCTTTCTGTACATGGATGGCGGACCGTCGCAGGTTGATACGTTTGATCCGAAGCCGCTACTCACCAAAGAAAACGGCAATCCCTTCAAGATGAAGGTCCAGCCAACGCAGTTCGACAACGTCGGGAATTCGCTGGGGTCTCCCTGGAAGTTCGAACAGTGCGGGCAAAGCGGATTGCCAATCAGCGATTTGTTTTCAAATCTAAGGTCGTGTGCGGATGAGCTGTGCGTGATCCGGTCGATGACCTCTGAGTTTTCAGAGCACACCAACGCGAACTACTTTTTGCATACCGGACATGGCTTGCAGGGGCGGCCCAGTATGGGGGCGTGGGTGACGTATGGACTGGGGAGCGAGAACCAGAATCTGCCGGGGTTTGTCGTCGTCAACGCGGGACTAATTCCGCCTGGCGGGCTCGACTGCTTCTCAAACGGGTTCCTTCCAGCGACCTATCAAGGTTCGATCTTCCGTCGCGAGGGAACACCCGTCGCCAATGTCGGCCGAGCTGACAAGACGAACGCGTCTCAGCAACGCAAACTTCAATTGATGGACACACTGGATCGGTCGCTACTCGCTCGTACCGGAAAACAGGACGCGCTCGAGTCCGCAATCGCCAACTACGAACTCGCGTTTCGTATGCAGACAGCTGCGCCCGAGCTGGCGGACCTGAGCCAAGAGACGAAGGCGACACAGGAAATGTACGGCCTGAATCAAGACTGGCCGGGGACGAAGGCGTTCGGGCAGAGTTGTCTGCTGGCTCGGCGACTGGTGGAACGTGGAGTCCGGTTCGTGCAGGTGACAACGCCCTCGGGCAATGGAGATCGCTGGGACCAGCACAACGATTTGAAAGACGGTCACGAGAAGAATGCTCGCTCTGTTGACCAGCCGATCACTGCGTTACTGACTGATCTGCGAGCGCGTGGACTGCTGGACGACACTCTGGTTCTGTGGGCGGGTGAGTTCGGTCGCACGCCGTTCGCCCAGGGCAGCAATGGGCGCGACCACAATCCGTTCGGCTTCACAGTCTGGATGGCCGGCGGCGGCGTGAAGGGCGGCATGGCGTTTGGCTCAACCGACGAGTTCGGCTACCACGCCATCGAGAACAAACTTGAGATGCATGACCTGCACGCCACGATCTTGCATCTGCTGGGTATTGAACACACTCAGCTGACGTACCGCTTCGGGGGCCGCGATATGCGGCTGACGGATGTCTTTGGGAATGTGGTGCACGAGATCTTGGCGTGACGTGCGATTGAAGAACGTAGGTTGCGGAAGAACTTGACCACGCACACCCAATCCGTCGAAAGGTGTATGACTCGCTGGCGGATCAGTGTTCCACCTCGTCACAATGACGCGAGCTGGATCTGGGTTCGAACGAGGAGTGCTTCGATGGTCTTTCTTCGACTCGCAATCTCTGCGGCGACGCGAATTCTGGGGATGGTCGTGGTGGCGATTCTCGGCCTGGCGACGGGGATGCTGTCCGCAGCTGATCCGATCTCGCTCCAGCTGCGGCACCGGACGGAGACTGCTCTAGGGACTGGACGTTTTCACACGCTGATCCGTGCTGAACAATGGGATCCGGCGAAGACAGCTGTCATCGTGTGTGACGTGTGGGATTACCATCACTGCTACAACGCGGTGCAGCGACTGACGGAGTTTGGTCCGCGACTGAATGATCTCGTGGTGAACGCACGCGAGCGAGGGATGACGATCATTCATTCGCCCAGCGATTGCATGCCCGCCTATGAGGAACACCCGGCTCGGAAGCGGGCGATCGAGACTCCGAAAGCGGCCTCGCTGCCCGATGACATTCAGTCGTGGTGCAGCAAGATCCCGTCCGAAGAGGCCGCGATCTATCCCATTGACCAGTCCGACGGCGGCGAGGACGATGAGGCGAAGCAACACGCGAAGTGGGCCGAGGAACTGGCCGCACTGGGGCGAAATCCCAAGCTCCCGTGGAAGCAGCAAGCCGCGTTCATCCAGATCGATGAGTCGCAGGACTTCATCACGGACAAGGGGGATGAAGTCTGGAGCATCCTCGAATCGCGTGGGATCGAGAATGTGATCCTGACTGGCGTGCATACGAATATGTGTGTTCTCGGTCGCCCGTTCGGACTGCGGCAGATGGCTCGCAATGGCAAGCGAGTGGCTCTTGTCCGAGACATGACGGACACGATGTACAACCCGCAGCGGTGGCCGTTCGTCAGCCACTTCACGGGGACCGATCTGATCATTGAGCATGTCGAAAAATACGTCGCCCCCACGATCACTAGCGACCAGTTCCTCGGAGGAGCGGCCTTCCGGCACGCGGCCGATACCCGGCCACGCCTTGCCATTATCGTTTCCGAGGTCGAGTACGAAACGCTGAAGACACTCCCCGAATTCGCTGCGCGCCATCTCGGCCACGGTTTTCATGTGCAGTTCTTCTTGGGTTCCGAAGCGGAGCCGAACGACATTCCGGGCATTGAACAGCTGAAGACTTTTGATCTCGCTTTGATCAGTGCGCGGCGGCGATTGCTCAAGCCGGAAGACCTTCAGCACGTCCGGGATTTCGTGGCAGCTGGGAAGCCCGTGCTGGGTATTCGCACTGCCAGCCACGCGTGGTGCCTGCGGGACAGGGAGCCACCAGCGGGACGGGCGGCTTGGCCGGAGTGGGACAAGCAGGTGTTCGGCGGAAATTACAACAACCACTATGCGGTCGACTTGAAGACCGTGATGAAGCCTGTCGCGGCCAGTGCCAAACACCCGATCCTCACGGGGATCTCGCCGGAGTCGTTCGTCGCGGGCGGTTCGCTTTATCAAACGGCTCCTCTCGCCGACGGAGGTGAAGTTCTGATCGAAGGAGAGATCGAAGGGAAACCGATCGAGCCCGCTGCGTGGACCTTTACCCGTGCTGATGGGGGGCGGTCGTTTTATACCTCTCTCGGACACGTCGGAGATTTCGAGAACCCGACCTTCAACCGCCTGCTGGTGAACGCCCTCTATTGGGCTGCCACAGGCACGGTTCCCGAAGGTGTGGTGGAATCTGCGGGCAGGGACTTGTCAGCCTATTGGAGCCCGATCCTCGTCCCCGGCAGCTGGGAAGACGTCGGCGGTCCGCAGCTTGCCGAGTACGACGGTGTCGCGTGGTATCGCTGCATGATCCGCGTGCCAGCGACCTGGACTGAGCGGGATCTCAACCTGCGATTGGGGTCCACCGAAGGGAACTTGCTGGAAGTCTTCTTTCAGGGCGAGCAACTCGATGTCACCCAGGTGTCGCTGGCTCAGAATCCGCTGGAGGACGGGGGCATTCTGGTCGAGATCCCCGCCGATCTCGTAACGCCCGGAGAGGTACATCTGTTGTGCGTTCGTGTGGAGAACAGCGAGGGGCCGGGCGGATTGGCCTTCTTGAATCCGGCCCTCTATTTTGGGGAGGAGAAGATCTCGCTCGTAGGCCGCTGGCAATTCCGCATGAGTGATGACGAGTCGTTCGCGACACTGCCACTCCCCGCGAAGTTTGCAGCTGCGACCGAAGCGATGTTTGAGAAGTAAGCGAAACGTCTCACAGCCTCAAACGCACTCGCATCAGTTCGGGTTTCGGCGATCTCAGTCTCTGTCACTTGTGGTCATTCCATCATCAGCTCACAACCCCCGGCACCGACTCCTCCTTCCCAGCGGTTGGCCTCGCTCGATCAGTTTCGCGGCTATACGGTCGTTGGAATGTTGCTCGTCAATTTCCTCGGCGGGTTCGCAATCTGCCCGCGACTTCTGCGGCATACGCACGACTACTGCAGCTACGCCGATACGATTATGCCGCAGTTCTTGTTCGCGGCGGGCTACGCGCTGCGATTGGGAGCAGCGCGTCTGGCACTGGCAGATCGAGCGACACGCTGGAAGCGGATTGCCCGGCGGTTTATCGGCCTCTCGCTCGTCGCGATCCTGTGGTATTCGTTCTGCGATTGGGATGGAATTCTACCGCGTCTGAAGGAGGAAGGGTTCCTAGAGACGCTGGCTGTGGTCACCAAGCGGACTTGGTTTCAAACGCTGCTGCATATCGCGGTGACGAGCTTGTGGATTGTCCCCGTGATGGGGCGATCAGCGGGAGTGCGAATCGGCTGGGCGATTGGATCGGGGTTACTTCACGTTTATTTTTCGTGGCTATTCAATTTTGATTGGGTGAACGGTGCGAATGGGGGGCAGAGTGGGATCGACGGGGGACCGCTGGCGTTTCTGACATGGACCACAACAGCGATCGCTGGCTCTGTCGCGTGTGACTGGGTTCGAGCTGGGGGCAGTGGAGTCATTCGGCAGCTAGTCGGCTGGGGACTTCTGTTGGCTGGCTTGGCCTATACCATGTCCGCCGCAACGACGCTCTACAACGTGCCAGTCAGTGATCCACCGAGTGCCGCTAAACCGGCTTGGTACGGCCCGGCCGAAAATAAGCTGGCCATCGACCCCGTGGTCCCATCGCGCGGGCGACTGGCTAGCCTGGAGTGGACCCTGCCGGAACCTCCGTTCGTAGCTCCCCCGGACAGCCAGGTTCGGCAATGGAATTATTGGATGATGAGCCAGCGCGCGGGAACATGGTCGTACACCATGTACTGTGCGGGGATCTCGCTGATAATCCTCGCCTTCTTTGTCTGGTTCAGCGATCGCTGTGGCTGGCAGGTTGGCGTGTTTCGCACCCTGGGGACCAACGCGCTGGCGGCGTACATCCTGCATGATATTGCTGGCTGGATTGTGGAACCGTGGGTCACGCGCGAGTCATCGGCCCCCGTGACGCTGCTGGCCTTTGCCGCGTTCTTTCTGCTGGTCTACGGAGCATGCCGATTTCTGGAGTGGAAGCGGTGGTTTCTGAGGATGTGAGTCGGTCAGTGTGGCGAAGCGAGACGGCGATGTTTGATGAGGAAAGTCGCTTTCGCTCTCCCTCGCTAACGCGTCGGGTTGGTCAGGTCAGTCTCATTGAGGGAGCTCCGGGCCGCACACTGAAGTCTCATTCATTGCCATGCGAGGGCAATTGACTTTTGTGACAATCACAGCCACGAGTTCTCGACTCGATCCGAACTCTCTGAAGCCTTGGCCTGAGTCCACGATGATCGCAGCGACAGAGCAAAGCAAAAAAGCCGGAACACCACTCAGTGTTCCGGCTTCGTTAGATTCTCAGTTGCAGCTGGAAGTTCGCTATTCCTTGAACATGCCGCCCAGGGTATCCAGCAATGCGCTCGCCACCGGTGTTCCCGGTTGGCTGACCCACATTGTCTTGACGAGGTCGAACATCAGGAACATGCACAGGCTGAGCAGCACTGTCGAGACGCACAGCAGAACGACAGTGCCCATCGACCAATCGTGTTCGTAGGCGACGCCAGCTCGCACTCCCATCGGTCGAGCCGCTCCGCCGTCGTCTCCAGCAAAAGCATCGTCGTCTGCCCCGAAGACCTCCATATCCTCGACATCTTCATCGTCGTCTGCGAAGGCGTCGTCAGAGACTTCCAGATCATCGTCGTCACCACTCATGTTCGAGTCGGCGTCGCCGTCATCCACATCGAACACCGCATCATCGAGAGTGGCCTCTCCGGAGTCTTGCAGGTTCAAGACCTGGGTTGATTCGCCGCTGTGGCCTTCGTCGTCAATCCTCAATTCGAAAGCGCTGTCATCCCGCATGGCGGGAATTTCGAACTTCGTCTCGGGCACGCTGTCCAGATCCTTGGCGACATCCATCATCGGGATGGTGCCGCCGAAGTCCTGACTGTCTTCGAGAGAGATCCCACTATCGCCCACCGATTCCAGCGAGATTCCGCTGTCACCCAGGCTCAGCGAAATCCCACTGTCGTGACCACCCAGCGAGATCCCGCTGTCGTTTGACCCGGTATCGAGCGTGATCCCTTCGTCAGACTCAGCTGACATTGCGATCCCGCTGTCACTGGGGCCTTCGAGCGTAAACCCGCTCTCGGTGGCGAGCATCATGGCGCTATCACCACCCAAAGCGATTCCGCTCTCTTCAGACAGGACCGAAGCCGATTCGCTGTCATCCACGGAAAAGTCAAGCGCGATGGCCGAGTCGGACGCCCCGAGCAGCTGGATATCGCTGTCACTGGTGTCGGACGATTTGATGACTTTCACATCGCTGTCGCTGTTGTTTTCTGGCGAGACCAACTTCACGTCGCTGTCGCTATCCAGACCGTTTCCAACAATCTTGACATCGCTGTCACTATCGGGAGGAACCAGCCGGATATCGCTATCCGACCCCTTCTGCGCGGAGACATTCCGTGACAGAGAAATATCGCTGATCGTTTCTTCTCCAACCAGTTTCACGTCGCTGTCGCTGTCCAGATCACTGACGAGTTTGACATCGCTGTCAATGTCGGACTCTGGAAGCAAGTTGCCGACCAGCCGTACATCGCTGTCCGACTCCATCATCTTCATCGGACCGGATTCCGAGGGGCCGATCACCATCGGCTCGTCGAAGACCAGACGTACGTCGCTGTCCGAACTGCTCAAAGGGTCACGCGACTTGCGGATGACCGTTGGATCTTCCGCTTCGCCTTCTTCGTCGAGCACCATCGCGGAATCGCCGCCGATGGCAAACGCACTGTCCGGGTTACCCAATCCCGCGAATGGATCATTCGCTTTAGGTTCGGGATCGCGGTACATCGGAACTTCGGGACTCGAGTCGGCCTGTCGGCTACGAGCCAGTTCCTCGATGTCTTCGACCTTGAACTTCCAAGTCCCACGATCGGCAAAGCCCCTGACTTCACCTTTTTCGCGAAGGCGGTTGAGTTCGTCATTACGCAAACCCAGTTGCTGAGCAGCCTCGTCGAGACTCAAGTATTTCTTAGGCGACATGGAACGATGGTCCCTGAAGATCGGATCGTGAGGCTCGAATTGCCAGCGCGGGAAAACCGCTTTGTCGTCAATCGACCACTTCGGAGACGGTCCCCGAGTGATCGCTGCAAAGTGATTGTTCTACGCACATTAGCGGTTGTAGCGGGTAGTCGCTGGATTGCGATTGCAAGACCAGATACGACGACCTGATCCAATTCTACGGACAGGAAGAGGTGAAGCAAGGGTTTTCTCCATCCAGTGAAGGCTTCCCAGGTTCCCAGGTTCACCCATTGATTGATCTCCAACTGATCGGAGGAACCTTCCAAATCGGAAGAATCGGTAAAGTCGAACACCTCGGACATTCGATGCAGGATGATAGATGCGCTCACCCTTCATTTCGGAGGGAGGTAGGCGCATGACTTGGAGCTGAATTATGCGTGCCCTGTGCCTCCTGGCCTTGATTGGAGCAACCTTCTCCGGCTGTTGTTCGACCCACCGGGCCTGGACTGACGGTTACGGTTCATGCGTCCCGCAATGTGACGGGAGTTGCCCCACGACACACAAGAGTTGTCTCTTCAAGAAGTCTTCGCGTTCCCGTTGCTCCAGTTGCTCTCCATGCGGTAGTCCATGTGGCTCAAGCTGTGGCGACTGTGAAAGTGGTTGCGGATCAGTCTCCGGGGGCGATTTCGCTGGCTGTTCGAGCTGTGCCGGGGGACAGTCATTCGACGGAATGTCAACGAGTGAATGCGCCAGCTGTGCTCAGGGACAAACAGCGTATGAAGGCTCGACGTACTCATCGATGCCACAGAGTTCAACCTGCCCGACGTGTCATCAAAACCAGATGATGTCGACACCCACAATCATGCCGACGCAGTCCGTGGCTCCACCTCCGCCGACACCGCCGTCTACCCCGGCGAATCCGATGCAGAATGCTCCAGAGCCGACCCAAGCTCGGTTGATGCAGCCCATGCAGATGCACCAAATGCAGCCAATCCAAATGCCACAGCCTCAGGCGGCACCGCTCCGGTTGCTGTCCGCTCCCACTCAGCCTGTTCAGTATCAGGAATGGCAGCCGCATCAGTCTCCGCCGGCCAGCTCGGTGCCCTACAACCCACCGGCTCAGACGCCACCTCAGCAGACGCAGACTGCCGTGCAACCAGTACTGTGGGTTCCAGCACAATCACAGGCGACTGCTCCCCTGTTAATACCAGCTCAGTAATTGAGTGGCACAGACATTCCTGTCTGTGGTGGTGACAGTCAGAGTCTGAGATCTGCCTTAGCTCGGCAACACGGTGTCGCCCATCAGACGCTCGGCCCCCTGGGCCATCAACAGCTGAGCCACACAACGCCCAATCGCCTCGGCCTGTTCTGCCGAGGCGGTGGCCTGCGCGGAGATGCGTTCTTGCCCATCGCGGCTGAGAACGACACCTTCGAGGGTCAGGCGATCTCCATCGAAGTGGGTCAGCACTCCGACCGGCGCATGACATCCAGCATTTAATTCACGGAGGCATGCCCGCTCGGCCAGCACTTCTGTATGAGCGGCTCGATCCGTCAGCCGCCCCAGAATTTCGGTCGTGAAGTCATCATTGGAACGGCATTCCAAGCCCAGCGCCGCCTGCCCCACAGCGGGGTAAACGAGCGGCGGTGCCAAAACCGCACTAATTCTCGCGGCCAGACCCAAACGCCGCAGGCCAGCTTCGGCCAGCAGGATTGCATCGTACTCGCCATCGTCGACTTTACGCAGTCGCGTCTCGACGTTGCCACGAACTTCTTCCAGCCGCAAATCGGGCCGCGCGTGGAGGAGCTGGGCTCGGCGACGAAGGCTACCTGTTCCGACTTTCGCCCCTTGGGGCAAGTCATCGAGCGTTCCGATTTTCGAGTGCGGGAAAACCAGTGCGTCAAAGCGAGGCGCTCGCTCAGGGACTCCCGCCAGATGCAGCCCCGGAGTCAGCACCGTCGGCAAATCCTTCAAGCTATGCACCGCCAGATCCGCGCGTCCGTCCAGCACGGCTGCCTGGACCTCACGCGTGAAAACCCCCTGCCCGCCCATCTGGCTCAGGGCCGAAAAGCGGTCGCGATCGCCGGTGGTGCTGATCTCGACGATTTCGACAGAGACGCTCTGTTCAGCCTGGCGAATAAGATCAGAGACATGCCTCGCCTGCCACATGGCCAGCTGGCTGGCTCGCGAAGCAATGCGAATCACTCGGGAAAGTGTCTTCTGAGGTTCAGTCATCTGGAATGCGTGTGCGTGCAAGAAGGGGCGAGATTTATGCCATCTTACGGAACGCTTCTCCTCAGAGCGAGCGCCTCATCAAAGCCTCGCTTCTCCTCAGTGAACGGTCCGCAGAAATCGCAACAATGCTGGAACGCCTCTTAAACGCTTACTTCGCGGGAACCATCGACGAACAGGTACCGTCCGCCACCATGGCCACGGGATAAGCCATTGCCCCGAATAACTACCGGACGGCACTCGGCATTTTCGAGTTCGCCCAGAACGTTGCCCAGATTTGGCGCGGTTCAAAGATGGACCCAAAACGCGAAATTCTCAACGCGGTATCTTTGAACCGCATGTTGGGCGACGTAAGTCTAGTCGTAGAAAAGAGAAAGCCGTTTGACGAACTCGTCAAACGGCTTCTTGTTACACCGAGTCGGGGCGACAAGACGGCTATTGAACTTTTTACGCAGGGATTGGTCGGCTGGGATGCCAGTTTGAAGCGGCGGATGGATAACGGAAATCATAAGCAGGATTGATGGTTACGAGCGAACCGGGCGTTTTGCCACTGAGAAAACCAGGCAGGGGCCAGCGGTCCGACATCCGAGTCTGCGAGCGCCGACGGGTGAAAGCGGCTTTCGCACAACCCCTGCCGGATTCGGCCCGGAGCGGAAGGGCTTCTTCGCAAAACAAACCGGCTGCGGAGCAGTCACTTGTTGGGATGGTCGAAAGTCGCTGTCTGCCAGTTCCGATCTGCCGTCTTCGTCCGTTGCGGTTAGGGCTCGCAGATGGGTTCCCTGGCCGCGACGGACGAAGAGTGTCAACCCCGCGACATTCGATGGTGAGTGTTTTTCGCATGAGCTATCGCAGCGGATAGCCCGACCTATAGGGGCACGCACATGTAGCGCGAAGCCACGCATTATGCGATATTGACGACGAATTCACCGCTTCTCGCCACGCAAACGCCATTCTTGACGATGAAGCATTCAACCCAGTGCATCCCCGTATACAATGTGCTTTCAGTCCGCGTTCGTCCAGTCTTGTTGCTCTCGTAAAAGTCGCCGCGAAGCGATCCCGCGCGATACGCCTCATCGCCCGTGTTTACAACTTGCCAATGAACGGAGTATGGCTTTGGAACGTCGGTCTCTGCTTCAAACACGAGATCCACACGCTTTGGTAGGGGCGACGAATTGCTGGCGAACGCTGTGGGGCGGAACCCTCGGCGTGTGTACCTTGCAGAAATCGAGGCTTTTTGTCGCGTTGCGGCCAGGTGCCATTGCGGCAATTGACGGTGTGCAACGTCAAATCGCAGGAGTTTCCCAGCGACTCTCTGGAACAGCGATTGCGGCGGTTGCTGCGCCCCTGGCATTGCCCCCTTGTACGCTGCCGCAACTCTTCGTCCTGGTGAATCACCAAAAGCCCGACGAAGACGAGTTTCAAGTTCACCAGAAGTTGAAGCATTGAGAATTTCGTCGATGTCTTCGCGAACCCAGTTGGCCCACTGAAAAAACGCATCCGCCTTGCGGCTGTCCTTGTCATTCCAGCGATCCGCAAAATTCTCAGCGGGATTCACCGGATTGGGGATAAGCCATTTGTCGTTTACGCACTGGATGATTCCGGTGTCCTGGTATCTCTGGATGTTGTCCAGAAAATTTGCCAGCGTGCTGTATACATCCGTTTCCTGCTGATAGGAAACGGCTGCAAGCGTTGTAATAATCATCGAAATCGGTTTATCAGCTTCGTCACGGTGTCCCGCAAATCGAATGTCCCGATGACGTTTGAGAATCTGGATCACACGTTGCAACGGCGTTCGTACCAACTGGTCCGGTACATCATCGACGCGGGCAAACACTCTGGAGTAGCGAGCTTGAATGTCCCTTTTTCGAAGGGCTGAAAGTCGGGTGAATGTTTCACGTTGACGATCTGTAAACCAGTCGACGAATCCAGCAGGGTTGCTTTTTCCCCAGGAATAGGGCTTTCCAGGATCATTCCGATTGGTCAGATCAATCGCCTTCACCGCATATTTCGGTTGAACATCGGCAGCGATAACTGGATTGGGAACGCACGGCAGACTATCGAGATGAAATCCGATGCCGTCCTGCTCCGCGTAAATCAACGTCCAGCAGCGTCGTCCTTCGTCATCCAACATCTTTCGATAGGTATCGTGGTCCTTGAGTCGATTACCCACCATCTGCTTGATCGCTGCGGGCGTTACGTTTGCTAAATTGGCATTCAATTGGCAAACAAGGTCGATGTCATATTCGCATTCAATACCGTGGCGAATCGGCCGAATGACAGTACCCAGCCGGAATGATCCCTGCGGATACACGGCTGGAGTCCCCTGTATTCCTGGATAAGTGCCCGCTTCAAGCCAGCGGCCGACGGCGGTGTACCGGTCTACGGCGTCTTTGTACTTTGTCGGCGGAATATCCAGTTCTTCGGCGATCTCTCGAAGAATCGCGTCAACAATCAGAATTCGGTTATCTATCATTCCTGCTTTCTCCGGGAATACTGTACTTGTCGCTCGAAGTTGTGCCTGATGAATCATGAGTAGATGGCGGTAAAAGCGGGTGCGACATGACTCACAAACTGTCGTTCAAAACGGGGCGCAAAATCGCGGCTGACGTGAGCCGCCTCTGCAAGCAACCGTTCCTCAGCGACGCGATCAAGTGCGAAGACGCCAGCAGGAACGGCAGGGTCAAGGCGGACCGCGCGGTCTTCACCAAGAAGGAGTTTTGCCTGCCCTTGCACCCCGTGGCTCTGGCCACGGAAGCAGGCGTCGACTGCCGCACTACGCCAGGCAAACATGCCGCCTTCGGTTAGCCCTGCTGGCTTTTCTTCAATCGGGTCCGTAGTCCCAAGGCTAAGCACCGAGATGGCTGACAAAGGCTGATTGAGCACTGCCATTGCTTCGACGATGCCGATCATCGTCGGGTTGTTTGCCCAGAGACCGCCATCGATCAGGCGAATATGGTCAATGCCCTGGAATGCCGGGAAATAGGTGGGAGCCGCACTCGTTGCGAGCGCCACTTTCCACATGGGTTCTTTCCAGTCGCGGCGAAGCCGCTCGTGATGCGGCGTCTTGAACAGATAAACCTCACCCTTGTCGAGGTTGTACGAAGGGATCACGAGGCGTTTGTGGCTGTCCGCAAGGCGGCGGTCACCTAAGCACTTCTGAAGCGCCGCTCGAAGCGGGTTCTGGGAGTATTTCCGGCGAACATAGTGCTGCTTCCTCGCAAGCCATCCGTCTGCAAAAATTTTGGGACCGTGCTGGGAGTAGAACTGGACGATTTCCCGTGGGCGAAGACCGTAGCCAAGGGCCAGGGCGATGATTCCGCCGGTCGAAGTGCCAACGATCAGGTCAAAACAGGAGGTAATGTCATCAATCCCGAGATCGTTTTCCAGGCGGGCGAGGATGGCTGCGGAGTAAAGTCCCTTAATTCCTCCGCCGTCCAAGGCAAGGATTTGAAACCGCTGTTCTGAGGTAGTGTCCATGCCTGCGTCCTGTTCCTGGGAGCTGAAACGCCTTCCTTAAGTCGTTGCATTTCAGATGGTTAAGTCAATTGTTCTGATCACGGACAGTGCGGCCCGTAAAATCTACACCAAATTGTTCGTTATTCGCACTTGAAAGTCAAGAGACTTGATTTTTCAGGTCGATTATGCAACTATTGTTTGAGGGGGTCGGGACGGCGAATCCGTTTCGGCGGCTCCCGACTGGTGATATTGCACTGGTTGCAGGGTGATGAAAGGGAGAAAACCATGAATACGAACGAAGGAATTCTCGCTGCGAGGCTGAAAGCGGCCAGGGCAGCGTCTGGGCTTACTCAGGAGCAAGCGGCGACCGCGCTCGGTGTTCCGAGAACGGCGGTCGTGCAACTGGAAGCAGGCAATCGAGCGGTGAGCACGCTTGAGTTGGCGAAACTCGCTGCCATTTACAGCCGACCGATCGCAAGCTTTTTCGACGAATCGCCGATTTCGCAGGAAGAGGATGTTCTTGTAGCTTTATTCCGTGCGGCGGAGAGCGTGACTGATCATCCCGAGTGGCAAACGGCGATCTCCCGTTACCTTTCGATTTGTCGCGAAGGGGTTCAGCTTGAGCATTGCCTTGAGCGGCCCGCCCATGTCGGCCCACCGACGTATCAAATGGCGCATCCTCAAAGGACTATGGAGGCCGTCGAACAGGGTGCGCTCGTCGCGGAGCAGGAGCGACGCAGGCTTGGGCTTGGGCACAATCCGATTCCGGACATGTCGGACTTGATTAACGGCCAGAATATCTGGGCTTCGGGAGCACAACTCCCGGACCAGATGTCCGGCTTGTTTCTCCGGCATTCCTCCATCGGCCTGTGCATTCTGGTGAATTACGATCACGGTCGTGCTCGCAAGCGTTTCTCTTACGCTCACGAATACGCACATGCACTGCTCGACCGGGAAAAGACGGCAACGGTTTCGCTTGAGCAGAACCGCTCGGACTTTTCAGAAGTTCGTGCAAATGCGTTTGCAGCGGCGTTTCTTATTCCGCGAACTGGCGTATGGGCGTTTCTCAACGCCCGTTTCAAGGCCGGTCCGAGTGTCGTTGAACAGACGGTTTATGATCCGACCTCAGAAGTGAACGGAGCTGAAGTGCGAGCACAGAAGCGAGCTTCGCCTCATTCGCAGAAATTGACCTACGAGGACGTTGCGGCATTGGCGCATCACTTTGGCGTGAGCTACGTCGCGATGCTCTTCCGGCTGAAGAGCCTCTCAATTGTAAATGCGACTGAGTTTTCAGAGTTGCGAGACAAGGAGCATTTCGGCAAGAGTTATCTTGATCTCCTCGAAACGTTTGAAGATGTTCCTGGTCCGGAACAGCGGCAACCAGATCGTGAGATTGTCAGCCAGGTTCTGCACTTGGCACTTGAAGCCTATCGCAGAGAGGAAATCTCGCAAGGAAAGCTGAGAGACCTAAGTTCCCTGCTTGCAATCCCGGCGGAGGCGCTTTTGGAACTGGCCGAAGCCGCCTAAGAATTGAGACGCACGGATAGGTAGGTCATGGTGGGGCAAATTACGGTCATCACAGATACAAGCGTGTTGATTAACTTCCTTGTCATTGACAAGGTGGATATGCTCGTATCACTTCCCAACAGGCATTTCGTCATCACGGACCATGTAAAAAGTGAAGTGACCGCGCACTATTCCGACCAATTGCAGCGGCTTGAGTTGAGCCTGAGTAATCAGCAAATCACCGAAATCAGTATTGTTGATCCCGTTGAAGTTGGTGTTTTTGCGACATTGACGCAGACTGGCCTCGGTATTGGTGAATGCTCCGCGATTGCGGTCGCGCAAAATCGGGGCCATGCACTTGCAATTGATGACAAGACTGCCCGGAAACGAGTTGCGGCTCGTTACCCAGCGATCCCTATCCTCACGACAGAATCCCTTGTTGTGGAGTTGATCAAAGCCAATCTGCTCACAATATTCGACGCCGATGCAATCAAGGCCGAGTGGGAGCAAAAACACCGATTCAGATTACCATTTGCGAGTTTCGCAGATCGGATCACCAGTTAATTCGGGAGTACGTTCATTTGTGTGGCATAGATACGTGGCTCGCCAGGTTGCCGACATGTCACGCCGAAAAGCAAGCACATGAGAATCAACACAAGTCACTGGCCGAGGCAGGGGTCGAACCCGTAGACGAGGCACTGGAAGGCTCACTGCTTGCCAGTTGAGAATATTCGAGCGACTCTGACCAACTCGTTCATTTCGTCTGCACAGTTTTCATCTGTGGCAATCAGAGGGTAAATCCCATCTCCTGTAGAAACCGGGACGGTGCTTTGGAATAGCCGTAGTAAGTCGCGGCGAATGTCAGCGTGAGGGACTCTTCAGCCCGCGTAATCGCGACGAAGCAATTACGGCGTTCTTCTCGAATTTCGTCGCTGGCATCCCCTTTCTTTTTGGCATGGTAGCCGGGGAGTTCGTCTTCGACGAGGCCGATGAGGAAGACATGCTTGAACTCCATGCCTTTGGAGGCGGCGATGGTTAAGCAGCGGACTGCTCCAGGTGGGGCTGGCTTCTCCTTTGCTCGTAGATCAAGCTCCTGTAAGAAGTTGTGCAGGCTCAGGTCTGAGAGCGTGTAATGTCGAGCGATCTCGGAACGCAGAGAGTTCCAGATCTCTTTCTCATCGTCGAAATCAGCGAATGCTGATTCGGCTAGTATCCCCTCCGGGCGTTTACGAAGATTGTCGAACCAAGCGTGAGAGGCTTCGATAAAAGCCCAGTAGTCCAGCCTATCGGCTAATGACTGTCTGATATTTGCCAGTAGCCCTTCGGTGTTGGGATCGACTTCGCTACGAGCCTCGGCGAATTGAAGCCAGGCGCGAAGAAAACCTTCCTGATCGACTGACGCTTGCGGGATGACATCCTGAACGTCGATCTTGACACCTTCCAAGTCAAAGAATGCCTTGGTCATCCGGCGCAACTGTTCACGATCTTGGGGTGCATTCGCAAGGCGAAGCGTAGCGTGCAAGAAGCGATATGGGGCAGATTCAAACTCGTTCTTCCGGATTGCGATGTATGCAGGAACCGACTCCTTGGTCAGAGTGGAAACCGCCTCTTCGAGCAGCTTTTTGCGTCTGGCTAGAATCACGCAGTTGGATCGGTCGTTCGCGGGCATTTCTGCGATCTTGCGTGCGATCCAGAGCAACTCATCCGAAAAGTCTCGGAACCGCTTCGCGGTCAGTCCGGTCGTTCCATCACCCGTCTTGTGCGCGGTAAGCGGCTTCTTGTCCGCAGAACGATCAGTGTTGTGGCGGATAAGATTATTGGCCAGTTCAATGACGGCCGGTGGACAACGATAATTCTCGGGGAGTTGAAGTACCTGCATTCCAAAACGGTCGTGAAGTTCCTTGAGGCGTGCTGGGCTCGCACCATTCCATTGGTAGATCAACTGATCGTCATCCGCGACGATGAAAAGGTTTGGATTCACTTCCGGGACGAGTTGGACAAGCAGTCGGAATTGAGCAGAATTCGTGTCCTGGCACTCGTCCACGCATACGTGCGAGTAGACCCTTCGAATCTGCTTTGCAATTGCTGACTTTCTTTCCAAAAGATCGACAGCGAGCGCGAGCAACGAACCGAAGTCAAGCTGATTTGATAAAATCAAGCGTTCACGATAGGCCGCATAGATCGCGGCAATGGTGTTGGCGTGCGGGTTCGCACGAAGACTCTGTGCGGCTTCGGACGGAAGAACGCATTCGTCCAACATTCGACTCACGGTGGGCAGCAATTGAGTTGCGTTTGGAGTGAAGTCCTCGTCGTCAGAGACGACGGCTTTGATTGCGTCGGTCAGGGCCGCTTCGCGATCTGCCTGGTCGGATAAGATTCCGAAGTCCGGCTTCAGGCCGACATGGCTTCCGTGTTGGCGGAGAATCTCCGCTGCGAACGAGTGAAATGTCGTAAGGGTAACACGGTCACGCCCGTCAGTAAGCAAGGTATCAATCCGCTGACGCATCTCGGCGGCAGCCTTATTCGTGAATGTAACGCCCAGCACTCGAAATCGTGCATCCTTTGACTCCGCGATCAAGCGGGCGATGCGACAAGTGAGAACGCGGGTCTTGCCAGAACCGGGGCCAGCTAGAACCAGCAATGGCCCGTCCTGCCATTTTACGGCGTCGATTTGGCTCGGGTTCAGGCCAAATCGGTCAAGATCGAAACTCATACGGACCTCCCGGCAAGCGCAATTGCCATGTCGATTGCAGTCTTGAGGTCCGCTGGTACGCCGGGGGAACCAGCAGCGCCAGCGGCGGCAATCACCTCATAAGCCAAATGCGGCTTGGATGTCGACTTGATTGCCGCAGTGATTGTTTCAGTCGGATACTGTGGCGTTCCAGGACCCGACGTAACCATTTTCTTGTGATTCGCATCAACGGCATTCTCGTAAACAGCGTGGTATCCAGCGTGCCAGAAGCAGTGTTCGATGTCGAGTTGCACAATCTTCGTGATACGGTCCGCTGCCGGGTCTGCATCCAAGTATTTGCTCGCCGTCTTTTGGTAGTCGCCCCCCGCTTTGTCTCCATCGGCCAAGAGGTGCCACTCAATGCCGAGATCTTTTGCCACCTGGATCAGAGGCTTGAGTCCGCACTGCGAGAATTCAACGCAGCAGATACCGGAAAGATCGAAGTCGTAACCAAGCAACCGTGCAACTTCGGGAAGTACCGTGAAGTCCGTTTCGCCTTCAACGAGAAGCCAGCAGCGTGCGAAAAGAAGTGCCCCACGCTTTGCCCTGACATGGTAACTGACCTTTTGCAAATCACGCGCATCGAGCGTGGTGTCTTTGACGTTGAAGACTTGAACCTGGCCGTTCTTGCGAGCAAGCCTCCGAATGGCTTTGAGAGGCACAGCGGCCAACAGATCCCCGGAGTGTGTGGCGATGATCTTCTGGCCTGCCAGTCCATCGAGGGTGGACCAGAGTGCCCGGATTGCCGATGGGTGAAGGTGAGATTCCGGCTCTTCGAGTGCCAGGATCGGCTCCGAGTGCTTGTCGTAAGCCTCCGCAAGCCGGGACTGGAGAAAAGCCTCGAAAAGAAAGAGCACGGAAAGACTCTGAGTGCCCGCACCATGCTGGGTGATTGGAAGCCTTGCGCCGGTTCGGCAGGCAAGTTTCACCTGTGTCCTCGCCAGCATATCGAATATGCGTGCGGGCACTGCCTCGACACTTACCAAGTCCTGGGGAGCAAGCGGAAGCAAAGTCCCTGTTTTTGCTATCCCGGCCTTCACGGCATCGAAAGGCTTGTGTTCATCCAAGATGGCTTGATTGAGCGTCTCGATCTGCGACTCGATCTCCTTCCGAGTATCGTCGTCGATTTGCGGATTCTTTGTGAACGGCGACCAAAATGGCGACTTTGCATGAAAATGCTGAGATGCGTCGCGAACCGCGCCCAGGAGAAATACAGGGGCAAGCGATTGCAGGTCGATGACGAGCTTCGGCTGCTTCGCAGTCGGCAATGGCGAACCGTCCTTGTCGAGAAACACCCATTCGACAGCGAAATCGCGGGTTGCTGCGTCGAACCTAGAGGTGACTCGAAAGGTCAACTGCTTCCGATTGTCATCAAGTATCTGGACGGCCTTATCAAATGCTTGATCGATTTCGGGAACCCACTCATCCTCCTGCGATTCTTCAAAGGTCAACGTGATGGCCAATGGGGGGGCGTTTGACGGGTCGGCCGCGTTGCTTGCAAGATGAAAGTCGTATTCAGAGAACGGAGTCGCGCGACGGGTCAGACCGCGACTCATGCAAGTATGAAGAGCTTCCAAGACGCTCGTCTTTCCTGTGTTATTTTCACCGATCAAGACCGTTGTCCGGTCAAGTTTCAACGAAAGGTCAGTGATCCCTCGGAAATTCTGGATTGCAAGTCGGGTGAGCCTCATCTGTTTCTCCAGGACAACTTCTTTATGAGTTGCACTCGGCGTTTAATTAGTGCGGCTGCGATTGTCATGCTCAGGAACCTTCAACACGAGGAGTCGCAGAATCAAACGCCGGATGAAAAATGCCCTTTGAGAGTCCCTTATCAAAGAACTCCGTCAGGCGATGGGCTAGGGACGCGGACTGTGCCAAGATACCGACCTCAATGTTTCGTTGTTGTGCGGCCTCAGTAAAATTTGCCGATGAAATGAACACGGAACGTGAGTCCACAACGACGGCTTTAGCATGAAGGCAAGCTCGCTTTTGGGAGGATGCATCGAGCGAGCGGGGATCAAAAAACACTTGCGGTAGCGGCCTATCACTCGGCCATTGGGCTTTCCGAAACTGCCCTGCGAAGCGGCGGATGATTTCTGAAGCGGCGGATGTGTCGCCTTGCGGACGTTGGATGTCGAGGAATAGCCTCACCTGTAGACTCGGTACAGTCATCATGCGATCAGCCAGAGCCTGAAACACTTTCTGTCCTTGATAGACCGCGTATCCGGCGACCAGTACCGATTGCGTGGCATTTGCAAATAGGTCTCGCACAACAACGCTGGTGTCGCGATTTGCTACCCCGTCAATTTCTGGTGCAGTCGTAACCAATTCCAATAGCTCATCAAAGGCAGGCCGATTCGCTCGATCAGCTCGAAGCACTTCAAATGTCATAGCGATTTGAGCTGGTGTGAAACCTTGTTCGGACAGCTTGTCCAAAGCAATTGCGGTTTGCTCCGCTGCCTCTCGTGATACCACCCGCTGAAGGGCTACCGTGGTGTACGGCGGCAAAAGCCTTCCGGAATGGAGAGCGTTCGCTGCTTCGAGAAGGTCGCGTTCGGACAGTCCAACTAGAAGCTTTATCATGGCGAGCCTGCTCCGAAGAACTCGACTCCAAGATTATCGACGGTAGTCACAACAAGAGCACGGTCGAGGAAGTCGTTCTGCTGTTCGCATGACGTTTCCGCGATCAGCACGCAGCCATGACATGCAGCACCATGTAGGAACCGGTGCTCGTGTGTGTTTTCGGGTTCGTGCTGAGCGCACACTGGATCGTTTGAGCAAAGCTCACCCAGTTCTAGGGCACTTTGAATATGCCCGTGGATGCGTCGGCCGACTTGAATCAGTCCACCAAGCGTTCCCTCCGAGTCGGACGTGCCAGTGTAAAGAAGGACGCCGTATCCAATTCCAGGCAAGGCGTAGATGCGTTCTCGAATTGAACTGGCAGGATAACCGCACTCCAGTGCCACGGCTGTAATGAGCATATGCGAGAAGGAATGCAGCATGATGTACGGCATTCCCGGAAATTCTCGATGGCTTCCCTGATGCTCGTCTTTCCAACGACTGAAACCAGCATCGAGTTGTCGTCCACGGGATTGGACATCGGCCCGTGTCATCCAGTTTTCAATCGCTTCAGTTTTGAACTGGATGAAAACGCCTTCTCCCTTGTTCTCGACAGCCGGAAGCCAAGATACCTCGCGGGCGAGAGAAGCACGTCGCACCCCCATTTCGAGTTCACCTTCGATGTCAGGGGCGGCTGCTTCAAAACGGGTGAAGCCTACTTGAGCGACGACTTCGCGAAGCCGATGGACGAGAACAACGCGGGCAATGTCCTTCATCCACGAACTATTCCAGGCGGCGCGAGGCAGAGCGCGTGCGAAGAAGTTGCCATTCGGACGGTCGTCCCCTAGCTCTTCCTTGGACGCGATAAGAGTCTCCAGTTCGGCGACTTTGACCTTCTTATCGTCCTTGCTGCCTCCTCCGCGACGGATTTCAATCTCTGCGAATGCCTCTTCGTCGCTGATCCCGTCGAGAGCGGCCTTCACTTTTGCTTTCTTTCGCTCGTATCGAAGGTCTTCAATGGTCTCGACTGCTTCCAAATACTCCCACGCCGCATCAATCGCTTGATTGACTGTCTGGTCTCGATCCGGGAGTGAAATGACCGTGAGCTTCTGCGGGAAGTATGCGTTGCTCGCGGTGCGAATCAGCAGTCGATTCGGCTCTCCACACTTTTCTTTGGTGAACGGCCCAAGCCAAGGGCGGTATCCGTCACAATGCCCGAGCGCTCGGTCCTGAAGTTTTGCCGCTTGTGCCATGTTGCGTTCAGCCTTGCCACATTCGCAACGAATCCAAACTTCGGTCAGGTCGCCGCTGGTCCCACGTTCGTCGATCCACAATTGGCGGTGCTTCGACGAGCAGTCGTTCTGGCCGCTATGAACGAAGCTGTACCAGTCAATGTCCCCGATATGGCCGCAGCGGCAGGCCCTTACAAATCGAATCGGCACAACCGCTCGCTTCTTGCGGTTGCGGTCGATGAACCTTCCGCGAGTGAGTGCCTTCCGATGCACGAGCATTCGGGAGCGACTGCTCGATTCCGGGTCACTGGAATCAACGTCCTGCGTAATGAACCACTCCGGGAACTGAAAGCAGTCGATTCCTGTTGACGGTGCGGTTGGGTCTTCCTGTTCGGTCGGCGGCGTGAATAAACGCAATGTTGGTACGTCAAGAAGCTTGGCCAATTTGCCGGTCAGTCTTGGCTCGATGATCTCCTCGCCGCCCTTCGACCAGAAGTCGAGACCGGCGATCAGAACAGAATGGTCCGGAAGATCGAGCATCGCGCCTGGACCAAAAGTCATGACGACCTGGCTTTGTCGAATCTCACCGTGCGGCTTGGCTCCTGGTTTCCGGCTCATGCGTCTTCCTCCTCGACTTCTGTACCATCCAGCTTCTTCATCCAGAGACTGACACCTGGCTCAACATCGCGCATCGAGCGGTTGGCCCTGAACTTCATCTTTGGGTTTTGAGGTGGTAGGTTCTTCAACTCAGGATTCAGGAAGTCGTAAAGCAATCGCTGAGCACTGCCGACCTCGGTCTGGTATTGAAGTGGGACGCCGGACTGACTGAGGTCGTTTGCGATCTTGCTCCAGTCATCGAGCAAATCGTTTGTTCGGTCACGGACCCGCTGACGAATTTGTTGTGCCTCGGCGGACGCAGGATCAAGGCCGCAGCATTCGCGGGCGCGGTCGGCAAGTGCGTCAACCACGAAGTCGAGCTTGGTTCGTTCCCTCAGTATCTCAGACGCACCTCGCGGCGGTGTCATCGGCAAGTGCCCTTGGCGGGCCAGCGAAACGAGCGTTCCCGCAAGCCCCCGGTCGAGAGCACGGGGCGAGAAAGGGGTAACGCTGGTCGCTTCGACGCTGCGGTAGAACGATTCGTGGTAAGCCGCGAATCGCTCGTAGTGCGAACGGTCGCGTGGCTTGTGGATATTCAGGATCGTGACGACTAAGCCGGGGCGCTCATGCTCACGACCAACACGGCTGGTGGCTTGAATGTACTCGGCACTGGTCTTCGGCTGCCCAAATACGACCATCAGGCCAAGACGTGTGATGTCGAGACCGACTGAAATCATATTTGTGGCAATCGCAACGTCGGTTGATTCCTTTTCGCTGAACGGCAGGGACAAACGCCGTTTGGCTTCGGATACCTGCGAAGTGCTCACTCGGCTGGTCAATTCCACCGGTTCGTAATCAATCTGGCGATTCTCGAACAGCCCCTCCGTTTCGCCGATCCTCTTACGAGACGCATAACCAGCCAGACGATTGCGGACTTCGTCTTCGATCAGGCGACGAGCGCCGCCAAGTTCTCGCAGGCTGTTGAAATAGCCGAGCAATGTCATGAATGGGTCGGCAGGGTTTGTCGGGTCGGGCTTCTTGCCGAGCTTCACGTACCACTTCTGGGCAGTCGCGAGCAGTACCAGATAAACCCGCAGCATCACGACCTTCGGGCTGCGGCCTTGAGCCGCAATTCCCACGTAGAGCCTTGCATTGCTTTGCTCTGGAGCAAGTGTCTGCGCGAAGAAGGAATTGCGATTGTCGGGGCCGGGCGGCGGGAAAATGTCGATCATCCGGCGATTGAATAACGCCCGAATCTGACTCTCCGCTCTCCTCACTGTGGCCGTCGAGGCGATGATTTTCGGGCGGACCTTTTTGCCATTCACTTCCACGGTGGAAAGCACGTCGAGCGCTGTCTCGTAGAGCCCGACCATCGTGCCCAGTGGACCGGAAATCAGGTGCAATTCGTCCTGGATGACCAAGTCCGGCGGAGGTAGTCGATCAACCGGCAATGGATGTCCTGCGAGCGGCTCACAGGGACCGTAGAAGCCATGTTGATCGTGCCGCTGAACTCGCCCGAAGAATGAACCAACCTCGCCAGTCCAGGGCATTGCCGCGAATTTGTCCACCGTGGCGATCATGAAGCATGGGAGACGGCGATAGATCGGTTCATCGACCGCGAGAATCGGCAACGAGTTGCCACGGCTGAAGGAACAATCGCGATTGATGCATGTAACGCGCAAGTCTGTCGGAGTGTCCTGATTCGGTAGGAGCTTAAATGAGTGCCGGTTGAACTTCGTTCCGCACCAAGGGCATTCTTCCAACGGGATCGGAGACGGCTTTCGATCATCATTCAGGAAAGCGATTGTCTTCGCTCGGGCGGTCTCGCGATCAGGGTCTCCTTTTTGTCCCATTCGGTTGGGCGTCGCGGCGCGGCCGACCCACAAGCCGATTTCAAAAGGCCATTCACCCAGTTTGTCTGTGTCCTGCTGGCGTTCCAATTCCAGGGCGCAGATCAGTGTTGAGGCACGGCCAAGCTGGTCGAGTGTGAGCAGTCGGAGCGTGTATCGCATCAGAACACTTAAACCCGCCGAAGCAATGCCAGGATGGCGTAAGCGACGCAAGACAAGGGTGAACGCTGCCAGTCCAAGGTAGGCTTCGGTCTTGCCGCCACCTGTCGGGAAGAAGAGCAGATCGACGACTTCACGGTCTGCGTGGGAGGGTTCAGCGATCCCCTTGAGATTCATCAAGATGAATGCCAACTGGAAGGGACGCCACTTCGGTTGGATGGACTCTGGTGCCTTCCCCTGCATCACCCCCATGCGGCGTCGCGCAGCCGTCGCCATCGCCTTATTCGCGATACGAAAGGCTTCGAGGCATTGCGGGTCGCTCAACAAGTTGATGCCTTGCTCGATGCGATTTGCAGCGACCTGAGCACGGTGCAGGAGTTCTGTTGCGGTCTCAACTCGGCGTTTCGGAGACTTCGGTGCAGTCTTCCGCTGTTCCACGATCCACGCCGTGTACTGCGTCACAAAATTGCCGAGAGCAGCCTTCGCAGCGTTGCCATCTCCAAGCACTGCGAGTGCATCCATCGACAATTCGATGTCCTTGAGGTCCGCCGGGGCAACTCGCTCGACCTGCGCTTCGGGAATCCAGCAACTGCGGACGGTGTGGCAATGCCCATCCGTCAGCACGGCATCGGTTGCGATACTGTGTCCGACGGCATACTCACACGCATCGCGGTATTGCAGGTCGGCGATTCGCTCATCCCAGTCATCGCTTACGAGACTGCGGAGATTTGGCCTGGCGATGAAGCCTTCGTTGCAATTGATTTCAAGCTGCGTCTGAAACGCAAAGGCTTCGTCCCGGACTTCGTCAGGCTTCGGAGTTCGCCGATTGACAAGAAACACGGAGGCGCACCGAGTGTTCTTGGGCAAGCTGCCGTCGGCCCCGTCGCTTTCCACTTGGCGGACAGACAACACAACCTTCAGGCCACCACTGCCCTGAATCTCGGTCTCTCGTGGATGCTTGGTTTTCCCCGGGATGTCGATTGTTAGCTCTTGATCTCGCTGCTCTCGTTCCCATTCTTCGTGTACACCGTGTCCGTCAGCGGGTTTACGGAGTTTGTAATCTCCCCAGCGGACTTTGATCCCCAGCTTCGTGGTCTTGCTGCCAATCAGAATGCTGAGGCCCGTTGATGAAGGCATATAGCTTTGCCGAGCGGAAGCTGGTTCCGGAGTTGCCCCATCATCGGCTCCGCCAGCATTGCTTACGGCATCAACCACATCCGTGCTGTCCTCATCAACCTTTTGGCTCTGTTCGGCATCAATGGGCACTAGAAAACCTGTCAGATACCAGCGTGAGGGAGCCTGGGGCAGAACTTCGTTGGGCGTGCCAAGGCGTTCACTTGGGCCGACCAGGTCAAGCTTCATGGCGTCTGCGAGTTCTCGTCGCACTTCGAGTGGTTTCATCGTTCACCTCCGGCATCTTGCGAGTCAAAGAGAGTAGCACTCTCATCGGTGTTTGTCTTAGAGCGTGTTTGAAAAGCTACTTCCCCCAGTCCTGGGCCAGTTCGTCGGGCTTTAGGTGGCGGAGCATGCGGTGGATCATGCACACGCGGATCATCGCTTCGCTGTTCGGCACGAGCTCCTCGTAGTCCTTGCTCAGGCGGCGGTACCAGTTGAACCAGCCGAACGTTCGCTCCACGATCCAGCGTTTGGGCAGCACCTCGAAACCCGTGGCATCGTCGCTGCGTTTGACGATCGTCAGCAGCCAGCCGCACGTCTGTTTCACCCACTCGATC
>JAYWHX010000060.1:0-15792 GCA_043777375.1 Planctomycetota bacterium
CCAAAATCGGTGCCAAAAACAAACGCTTCAAAGCCGCCCTCGACCCTAACTACATCCTTGATGTCCTGAAAAGACTCACCGTTTGATGCGTACCGCCTGACTCATCCCCCCGCGCCCACGATTCCTGGGGAAGTCCAGTTTGCAGGTTGTCATTGAAGATGGGCATGGGTTTCCTCGGACGAATGAGTGACCGATTTGTGTGTATCGAGACGACGCCTCTCTAAATCACATAGTCATCGGGCATAAAGACTCGCACTCGCTTGGGGGTCGCGAACAGTTCATCGCCCGATCGCAGTTTGAGTTCACCGTAACGATCCGGAGAGAGATCGACGTTGAGGGCCACACCAAACTCGCTCGACACCAGACGCACGCGTGTCACAGGTCCGGCGGGATTCACGTGGACGACTCGGACCGGCAAACTGGTCTCCAATTGTCGGGTCCGGCTGAGGTCGACTTCATGCGGGCGGACATACGCAGTCGCATCGCGAGATTCGGCTTGCTGGTACTCGGGGTAGTCGACGGCGAAACCGCCCATGTGCATCTGGCCCGCTTCGAGGCGGCCATGGAACACGTTCACGTGGCCGAGGAAGTCCATCACGAACGGCGTGGCGGGGTGATCGAACACGTCCTGCGGAGATCCCGACTGCTCGATGTGTCCTTGCCGCATGACGACAACCTGATCAGCCACTTCGAAGGCTTCTTCCTGGTCATGTGTCACGAAGACCGTCGTGACATGCATCTCCTCATGCAGCTTGCGGAGCCATGTCCTCAATTCCTGTCGCACCTTGGCGTCGAGGGCTCCGAATGGTTCATCGAGCAGCAGAAGCCTTGGCTTCACAGCGAGCGCCCTGGCCAATGCCACACGTTGCCTCTGGCCTCCCGACAGCTCCGATGGGTAACGCGTGCCCAGTCCTTCGAGTCGGACCAGATGCAGCAGCTCGTTGACGCGGGCTTTCACCTCAGGGTCTGGGACATAGCGGACTCGCATTCCGAATGCGATGTTCTCGAACACGCTCATGTGCTTGAACAGGGCGTAATGCTGGAACACGAACCCGACCTCGCGATCGCGAGCGGCCAGCTGGGTGACATCGGATTCCTGCACGAGGATGCCGCCGGTGTCAGCTTGTTCGAGTCCGGCGATGATGCGCAACAAGGTTGTCTTGCCCGACCCCGACGGACCGAGGAGGGCGAGCAGCGAACCGGAGGGGACTTCGAGGGTGACATCCTGCAAGGCCTGGAAGGTGCCGAAGGATTTCGAAACGTTGCGGATGGAGATGCTCATGATAGGCCTTGTGTGTGAGGGGTGTGCTGTCTGTACGACGGACTTCCGAGTCCGTCGGCGAGGGAGAGTGATAGACGACGGACGAGGACATCCGTCGTAAGGGTTACGACTCTTCCCCACCCTGCGACGCAGCGATCTGATTGGCGATGTAGCGTTCGAGCAGGTACTTGCCGAACAGCGTCAGCAAAGCCATCAAGGTCAGCAGCGAGGCCACTGCGAACGAGCCGGGGTTGTTGTACTCCTGGAACAGCTTCTCGACTCGCAGGGGCATCGTATCGGTCTCACCCGCGATGTGTCCCGAGACCACGGACACCGCACCGAACTCGCCGATCGCGCGGGCGTTGCACTGGATGATGCCGTAGACCAAACCCCACTTAATGTTGGGCAGCGTGATCCGCCAGAACAGCTGCCAGGGGTTCGCGCCGAGGCTGACAGCGGCGATCTCTTCTTCGCTTCCCAGCGATTCCATCAGGGGGATCAGCTCGCGGGCCACGAACGGCAGCGTGACGAAAGTCGTGGCCAGCACAATTCCCGGCCACGCGAAAACGATCTTGATGCCCCACTCACGGAAGGTTGGTCCCAGGTAGCCCTGCATGCCGAACAGCAGCATCAGACTCAACCCCACCACGACCGGTGAGATCGCAAACGGGACATCGAGCAACGTGATAATGAGTGTCCGACCGGGGAACTGAAACTTGGTCAGTAACCATGCTGCTGCCACGCCGAAGACGGTATTGAACAGCACCGCAACCGGGGCCACCGAAACCGTCATCCAGATCGAGTGGCGGGTGTCGGCGTCCTTCCAAAGGTTCTCGACATACCCTGACCAGCCGTCCGCGAACGCCTGCACGAACACGTACACGAGCGGGATCAGGATCAGGACGCCGATGATCCCAAAGGCGGTCGAGATCAACAGTGCTCGTAACCAGAGCGGCTCATTGGCGACCATCGCCCCGACCGCCTTCTTCGTTCTCATGGAACTAGGATGCATAACGGCGACTCCTTCGTTCGAGCCAGTTCACCAAGGCCAGTGAGACCAGCGACATCCCGGTGAGGACGACCGCGATGGCGGTTGCCTCGGCATAGGCGAACTGCTCCAACCGGGCCACGATCAACACGGGAGCAATCTCTGTCTTGAACGGCATATTGCCCGAGATGAAGACCACTGATCCGTACTCACCGAGGCCGCGAGCGAACGACAACGCAAAGCCGGTCATCAAGCTCGGCTGCAAGGCGGGGAGTAGCACGCGCCACATCGTCTGCCAGCGATTGGCCCCCAGCATCGCTGCGGCTTCTTCGGTATCACCTTCGATACTCTCCAGCACGGGCTGTACGGTACGGACCACGAACGGCAACCCGACGAACACGAGGACAATCACAATTCCCAGCCGCGAGTACGCTCCCTGAATCCCCAGCGGCATCAGGAACTGCCCGTACCAGCCGTTCTTCACCAGCAGGGCCGAGAAGACGAGACCCGACACTGCGGTGGGGAGTGCAAACGGCAAATCAATCAGGGCGTCGATGAACCGCCGCCCCCAGAAGTCATATCGCACCAGCACCCAAGCGAGCAGCAGCCCGATCCCGACGTTCACCAAGGCTGCGACCAGCGAGGCTCCAAAACTGAGGAGGTAAGTCGAGCGTGCCCGTTCCGTCCAGACGGCCGCGAGGAACTCGTTCGGTGTCAGCGTGGCGGCTTTGAGCAGACACGCCAAGAGCGGTAACAGGAGCATCACAGTCAGAATGGTGATGGTGTACCCCAAGCTGATCCGAAAGCCCGGCAATACACGTTGGGAATTTGAAGGCATCAGGCAAAGCCTCCCGTCGACGGGTCAGCGGAGTGGGAACGTCGTCTGCCCCAGGGAAGACGGCACGAGGGGTGCGTTCATTCGTGGTCGTAGTTCACACGTTTGGCTTTCACCTTGGGATTGACCAGCTGGAGAGTGGCCAGCGAGTTGTTGCCTGGCTTCACTGTCACACGCAGGTTCGATGTGGCAGGACTGCGAAAGATCTGGGGAACTCGGTCGGGACCGGTGACTGTCTCACCCTCTTTGACTTCGACTTTGCACCAAGTCAGAGACGCGATGTACTCGCCTGCGGGGAGGCCAGAACGACCAGACCCAATCGATGGCTCGGCGATCCCGTTTTCACCGAGTTGAGCACGTCCCACCAACTGGTGAACAGCGGAGAGATCGCCCAGTTTTCCGCTTTGCTCGGGGGGCAGGATGGGAGTCAATGTGAGGTGGGCCCCCGGCAGGGGTTTTCCGCTCAAGATGGGCTGAATCTGAATCAGATGAGTCTCAGGAATCACGCGCGAGGCATGCCCAGCGCTGATCTTACTCAGGCCCAATCCCCCGATCACGACCAATGCAGCCAGCACCCCCCATTTGGCGAAGGGCACCAGAGCGGTAAGAGTCTCAACAGTAGCATGCCGACGGGTGGGGGGAAGAGGCGTCTGTGTCGGACGCGAAGCGGGAGGATTCCACGCAGAGGGCGCGGCCAAGACCGGAGAAGACTTCGCTACTACGGGCGCTGTGGGAAACTGCGGAACTACGGGAGTGATCGGCTCATCTCGTCGGGGTCGAGGGCTGGCCACCTCTGGAGCATCTTCTAGGGCGTGCCAGAATTCGCGCATCTCCAGTTCCAAAGAACTGCCTGATAACCGCTTTGTCTCGGCGACGAAGGGCGAGGTCGTGATCGCAGGGGATTGTGGAATGCGTGACATGGCTTATCTCGATACAGAATGGATTGCACCCCGGAGAGGGCCTGCGACTCACGGACCGAATCTCGAATCGGGTGAGCTAACAACCTATTCGAGAGTTCGGACATGAGCCGTCGTTTAGAACTCACCGACGACTTCACCGTTGCCATGTGTCAACAATGAGACCCACACGACGAAGCTGAGGTTCTCGCTGACAAACCGGACTGACCCATCGCCGAGCAGGAAGTGAGCTCCACCTGTGTGGTAGGAGAACGCCTGTCCGCTGCCTTGCGTTTTGTAGTATGCCGTGTCGGGATAAGACCGACCGTTCATGTTGTAGCCGTTGGTGGCATTGAACGGCACAACCGCACCGTTCGTGAACGCGCCAGGACCCGAGAGATCAGTCCCATCAGGACGAGCTGCTTCCGCCAGCACATCGCTGGCAGGACGGCACCATCCACCGGAGTTGACGCGATCGGTGGGCAACCCCCCAATCGTCTTCAGCCCCTTGCGAACGACCGACGGACGTCCCGCCGACTCCACGTAAGCGATCGTGTTCGTTAAACCGTCGGTGACATCACGCAACTTGGCATCCACGTTCTGAGGCAGCAAGCCAGCGTAATACTGGTTCGTTGCATCCGAAGGGTCGGTGAACAGTCCATTCAGAGTGACACCCGCAGCCGTCGCAAACGGAACCACCGAACGGGCCACACCCTTGTTCGGAGAGTAGTCCGTGATTGCGACCATAGTCGCGGCATAGCCGGACGGAGTGGTCGCGACATCGGGGTCACCATCCAGCTTGATTGACGACGCCGAAGACGGGCAGTTCAGCGTGGGCAGCTGTGTACTGACAGCCAGTCGCTGGTTGGCGTTCGGGTCACTCCACTGCAACGTCTGATCGTAGATGTTGTAGAGCGGTGCCTGATCCAGATACGGTAGCAGTCTTGTCAGACCGGCGATCCGCTTGGTCCCGGTTCCCGGCGGACGATTACTCGTCGCCAGATGGTTGTAGGTGTCGTGGAACGTGTGGAACGCCAAGCCGAGCTGCTTCAGGTTGTTTTTGCATTGTGACCGGCGGGCCGACTCGCGGGCTTGTTGGACCGCAGGCAGCAGCAGGGCGATCAAAACCGCGATGATCGCGATCACGACGAGAAGTTCGATCAGAGTGAATCCGCGACGACGGTACGAAGTGGCGGATACGGTTCGAAGGACTTGCATGACAGTGTCTCTTTCTTTCGAGAACAGGTGATGTGATGAGGTTCGAGGAGGGAGCGGGGACACGCAGACGAGCTGCGAACAACCGGGGCGGGATGAGGTCAACAACTCAACATGGGAAGGACTCCTCGAACACACGTTTCATCTGGGCCACGATTCCGCCAAGACATTCCAAGCCGAGCGTGGGAATTCCTGTTACTTGGTCTGGTAGATCGAATCGAACAACGCCCCTTCGGCGAAGAACTTGGCCTGGGCGTCATCCCAGTCCTGGGCGATGTCGGTGATCTTGAACAACTTGATCTCAGGGAACTGGTCGCGATGCTTGGCTAGCACTTCGGCGTTGGTCGGGCGGTAGTAGTGCTTGGCGATGATCTCCTGGCCTTCAGTCGTATAGACGAAGTTCAGGTAGGCCTCTGCGGCAGCGCGGGTTCCCTTACGATCGACGTTCGAGTCGACCAGAGCCACATGCGGCTCCGCCAGAAAGCTCTGCGTCGGATAGACCAGTTCGAGTTCGCCCTTCGACTCTTCGATCTCCAGATGAGCTTCGCTCTCCCAGGTCAGATGCACATCGCCCAGGCCCTTCTGGGCGAAAGTCGTCGTCGCACCACGAGCCCCGGTGTCGAGTACCGGAACCTGCTTGTAGAGCTGGGTCACGAACGCCTTGGCCTGCTCTTCGTCGCCCCCGTTCAGAGTCACGCTGCCCCACGCCGCCAGGAACGCCAGCTTGCCATTCCCCGAGGTCTTCGGGCTGGGGGTGATGATCTCGATGCCCGGCTTGACGAGGTCGGCCCAGTCCTTGACCCCCTTGGGGTTCCCTTTGCGGACGACGAACACAATCGTCGAGGTGTATGGCAGGCTGCGGTTCGGGAGTTTTTCCTCCCAGTCAGTCTTAATCAGATCCTTCTTGCGGAGCTGATCGGTGTCCGGCCACAGAGCCAGAGAGACCACATCGGCTTCGAGACCATCGATGACCGCCCGAGCCTGACTGCCCGAGGCCCCATGCGACTGCTTGATCGTGACGGTGTTGCCCGCCTTCTCGAACTCCGTCTTGAAGGCCCTGTTGAGATCCTTCCACAGCTCGCGGGTCGGGTCGTACGAAACGTTGAGCAGCTCCGCTATGACCGTTGAGCCGGTGGGGGCCGCATTGTTTCCGGACGATTGAGTCGGTGTCGGAGCATCTCTGTTGCAGCCCGCCAAGGCTGCCACCGTGAGAGCGAACAGGAGTCGCGCGAGAGTCTTCATGGGTGACCTTTGAGAACCGAATTAATGATAAGTGTCATCTAGTGGGTGGTATATTGTCCCAAAAAAAGAGAAGAGCTCAGATGCCATCGCAATACAGCATTTCCTGACTGAACACTTCCTCTCTCCGGACAACAGATCCTGCAAACACAGTGGCCAAGCTGGCACTATCCATCACGCGAGCGATGTAGTTGCGGACGTCGAGGAGAACACGCCGAAACCGGCAGACCCCCTCTTGAGAGCAGGCTTCATAGTGCGACGTTGAAACACAGCTGATTGGAGCCAGAATCCCATCGAAATGACGGACCACTTGCCCCATCGTCAACTGCTCCGGAGAGACGGCCAGTTTGAACCCGCCGTCCCGCCCCGCCACACTCTCCACCCACCCCTTCGCCTTCATCTCCAACATGATTGTTTCCAGGAACTTACGAGGAATGTCGTTCCTCTCTGCCAACTCACGGACCGACACTACACCCCGCCCATACTGACCCACGAGGGTCATTAAGGCACGCAGAGCGTAGTCAGACTTCCGTGACAGTTTCATCGGCACAACCAATCTGGAAGGAATAGATATACCACCAACTGGATGGTAGATATATGTTGGCGTACGTTGCTTGTCAATGGAACTTCGGAAAAATTCTTGACTGGATGTCTTCCAGTCCGCAAGGTAACTGGTGTCGCACGCTCGGCGAGCGGTGTTGGCCGGAGTCCTCAGCATTCGAGGTTCCCACAGGGCGAACACGTATCGTAAGACCCCGTCTCCATTTTCACTAAAGATCACTTTTGGACTGGTGGAGAGGCATGTCGTGACCCGACCGAGGACCGAACTGTGTGTAGAGGGTATTCCTGAGTCACTGATAGAATCCCGGCTCAATCGGGTGCGGAGCGATCTGTCTCGTGTCGGGAAATGCGTATCGAGCCAGCGAGGGCATCGACACGGACTTCGTCTCCCTCCCGGATCAGTTGAGTGGCTTCTCGGTGACTGATGACGGGAATCCGGAATTGCCGGGCGAGAATGGCTCCGTGAGACAGCAGTGCCGATTGATCGACAACGATCCCGACAGCTGTGGCGAAATGCGAGACGAAATGTGGAGGCAGAGTGGAACTAATCAGGATCGATCCGGAAGGTGGCAGCTCGCCAGGATGCTGATCGGGGAACCAAGCGAAGCCAGTAGCACATCCGGGAGAGATGACGGTTCCTTGTCGCTCGGTCGAGTCGTGTGGGAGATCCTGCTGGGGGAAGAACAGACCTCGTTCGTCAATCACTGCGGGGTGAGGGAATTGCTGTCGGGTTCGCCATTCCAGCTGTCGACGTGAAATCTCAACGGACGGCGGGTCGCTGCCCAGACTTCGCACCTCGTCGAGGGTCAGGAAGTAGAGGTCTGCACCGAGACCGGTCACGGATGCCAGTGCCTCGCACGCTTCACGGAGCAGAGCGTAGCCCCGCATCAGTTCATTCTTTCCGGTCTCACGCAGCGGCAGGAGGGTGAAGGCATTCTTTAACAGGGTGCGGCATTTATCCCAGCCCTGGCTTCCACTCTGCTCGTTGAGAAACTCCCGCAGGTCAGCTTCGGCTTCGCCCAGTGTGAGGCTGGGGCAGGTGGGGAGTTCGGCCTCGCTGAGGAGAGGAACTCGACTGGGATCTTCGATCCAGCGAGGTTGAGCGAGTTCCATCTCTTCGGGACAGCGATGTCCGAAGCGGTTCAGAAACTCGCTCTCGGGAAGTGCCCCGCTGGCTCGCGACGCAATCGCCTGATTCAGCTCCTGCAATGCGGGAGACTCCAGTCGCTGTAGCAATCGCAAAAAGAACGCCTGTGCTGCGACGGGAGAGCTCAGCGCAGTTAATTCCTGGCGTAGCTTCTCGAACAGCGTCGCTCCGATCACTCCCGGCATGAGGAGCTGTGGAGCGAACTCATGCAGCACACGCTGGATGCGGCGGTCGAGAACGACAATCAATTCTTGACGAGTTCGCCCCGCGAGAGATTGCTCCTGCTCCTGAGCGATCCAGGCATGATAGCCCGGAAGCAATCGTTGAAACGCCGGGAGGGCTGTCTGAGTGAGTTGCTGAACCCGTCGACTCGACCGCCACATCACTGCTGCGATCCAGGGGCAGCGCAGTAGGAACCAGGGTCCAACGCGATCCAGATCAAGACGTGACGGGGCTCGATCGATGGCCGACGGGTCTCGCCAGAGTTCCTGTTCATCAAAAGAGAATGGAAAATCGGAGCAATAGAGATCAGGCATTCGCTGCGCGGAGACATACATCTGCCCGGCGATCAGTTCGACGAAGCCCTCGTTACGAACTCGGCGACCGGGCGAGAACCCGAGCTGGCGATAGAGGTTTCCGTAACCTCCCGAACCGCTCATGAATGAGCGGAGGATGGACCATGTGAGTGGGGTGGGAAATGGCAGTGTCTCGCACAGGTTATGCCGGACCCAGAGCGTGTCTCCGCGTTGGCGAAACTCAGCGAGCCGGGAGTTCTCTCGTTCCATCAATCGCGCGGACTCTTGGTCCGGAATCGTGGTCGAGATGGGGGGCTGGGTGAAAGTGATCGGGCGGGCCTGAAAGAACACCCAGACGCCTCCGGCCCGCCCCCATTCCAAGTCTACCGGACTGCCGAACCTTTTCTCCAACTGGATTCCGTACTGCGTCAGGGCTTGAAGCTGATCGAGAGAAAGCAGGCTCTGGACCGCTTCCTCCGGGGAATGTGAAACGATTTGACGAGACTCGCGAGACACCTCCCATCGCTGGCCAGCCACGTCTCCCGACACGAGTTGATCTCCCAGGCCCGGGACCGCTTCGATGATCAGCGTGTCGGACGAACTATTAAGGGGGTCTTGCGTGAAGAGTACGCCTGCGATCTCCGTTTCAATCATCTGCTGGAGGATGACGGCTGTGCCTGTGAGATGCTGTAACGATTTGGCTTGCCGATAGGCCATCGCGGCCGGACTCGTCCAAGAGTCCAGCACGGTGCGGATGGCTCTCTCGATCTCTTGTGATGTCTTGCAATTGAGGACCGACTCCATCGTCCCCGGCATCGACACAGCTGCGCCGCTGCGGACGGCCCAGCGGAAGTTGTGGCCCGTGGTGGTTGATTTGAGTTCATCCAGGAAGCCAGCGGGGAGCACACGACCCGTGGCGTAGTAGCTCTCGCACAGACGGATCGAGATGACCCAGGTCAGCGGGACCGGGATCCCTGCCCGAGCCATCGTCATGAGTGAAGCGGCCTTACCGCCGATAATGTCGGGGGAAGTGTCGCAGCTAGGGACTTCACCCAGGGGCCGCAACGGGTAGATCCAGCGATCGGTCATTCGCTTACATCCCCCGACCGAGACATTGCAGGCCGTATTTTTCGGTCCCGACGTAGATGCGGCCATCGGCGATCGTGGGCGAGCTAATGAAGTACCCTTCTTGACCGAGGGAGCGGTCCCACGTCAGCGTCCATGTCTGGCGGTCGAGGACGAACAGGCGGCCTCGGGTATTGACTCCGCAGAGTGACCTCGGCATCACCGCCAGCGAAGCGACGATCGAGGATCCGCTATCCCAGCTGTGAATGAGTTGGCCCTTGGGGGAGAGGCTGCGAACGAGTCCATCCGCGCATCCGAAGAGGATCTCGCCCTCGCTAACCGAAATGGCGCTGAGCACCGTGGCGGGGGTCGGAAAGGTCCAGACGACATGTGATGTCGCAATGTCGATGCAGGCCACCGCCCCTCCCCCACTGTTCGAGGTGCTCACGAAATTTCCCTCGCCCATTCCCACATACAGACGCTGACCGACGAGTGCGGGGGGAGCATGGAGCGGGTAATCAAAAGGGATTCGCCCCGTTTCTTTTCCGGTCGCTGCATCCAAGATGACCAGGTTGTGGCCGCCTTCCCCGGTGCCGACATACACCGATGTGGTATCGGCCAAGAGCGCTGTCTCCACGTCTGGTAAGCGATCGCCCGGCACATGCCACAAAACTGTGGGGCGCTGCTCCTGCTCCGCATGCAAGCTCAGAGCATAGACTCCGTCATCCCCAGCTGCGATGTAGACGTTGTCTCCGACGACCACGGGGGTACACTCGACATGGCTCTGGGTTGTAAAACTCCACTGGAGTTTCGGTCGACTGGCTTCGCTGAGATCGAGACAAAAGACTCGCGAGTTCGCGGTCCTGTGAAGTCCCTCGCCACAGAGCAAGAGATTCCCGACGACCACCGGCGAGGAGAACGTGGCCCGCATCTCTTCGGGTTGATTGACCCACTGCAATTCGCCGGTCTGACTGTGCCAGCAGAAGACACGCCCGGCGTCACTGTTTGATCCGATGCAATAGACTCGATTACCGACCACAGCTGGTGACGCATAGAAGCTCTCGCTGAAGCCGCCTGACCACAGCACTGTTTCCGTCAGTGCGTCGTTCTCGTCTGCTACAACTCCTGTTCGATGGAGCCCGCCTCGGAACATCGGCCAATCCACACCCGTCTGGATCGCGATCTGGACTCCGGGAGCGCGTGACCAGTTCGCGACCAGTTGAGTCAGTCCATACCAGCTGAGAGCGGGCACAGCGATGATGACCAGTAAGCTATATTTCTGCTTCCAAAGGAAACGCAGCAGCATCCGACGGCGTTCGCTGGTGCCCGCGAGCCCCAGCACCGTGGCCACCGAAACCACGCTCCCCGCCAGCAGCGTCATGAGGGGGAAGAGGACTGGCAGAATCGGCACGATTGCGATCATGTTTCCCCCTGTTGTGTGCGAATGGCGATGTCAGCCTCACATCCTATGTCATTTCGGCGGAGGATTCCTTCGTGATCTTTGAACTCGAATGACCGGCGACGAGTGCGAGACATACTTGGGAACTGGTCCGAAACAACTTCCCGAATTGATTTTGAACACGAGGGTTGCGAAGCAAGCCAAGAAGCTTCGAACTGAGCCCTCTTCACGAGCTTCGTGTTCAGCTCCTCTGTGGAAATCGGGATGTGATTGTGGACCAAGTCCTGATGAGCAGTCTCGCTGCGGCTTAAGATCGTCGTTGTCAGCCCGACTGACGAAACGATCCGGAGATTGGAAGCGCAGAGGGCGCGGAGGACGCAGAGAGGCCAAGTTCCCTCCCCCCTTCTGCGTTTCGATCTACGAGTGGTCACAGCCGAGTGCTTTGGCTGAACTTTCTATCACAGCTCATGCGCAGAGTGCGTCTCGCACTCCGGCGAGGGCCAGTCTGGGTAAAGGGATTGCCGCAGGTGCCCCATTCAGCGAAACTGAGCTGTTCTCCGGACTCAAGGGTATGTCGCCCGAGGTTCCCGGATGTCGTCGGTGAGGGGCCATCTATGAAACGGCGTTCCGGATTCACAATCATCGAACTGCTCGTCAGCATCGCGATCATTGCCTTGCTGATTGCAATGCTGTTACCGGCGGTCCAGATGGCCAGAGAATCGGCTCGCCGATCTCAGTGCCGGAACAATCTGAAGCAAGTCGGACTGGCGATCCATAACTATCATGACACGCACCGTTCGTTGCCGTCTGGTTACATGTATGCGGGCGCTGTGAAGCCACCGACTGCTACGGCGTCATTTCTGCCCGGGGCGACTGGTCTCTCTTCTGATCAGCCAGGAATAAACTGGCGATCTGGGATAATTCCTGTGAGCTTCTCGACTCAGGAGTTGGATTGGAGTGAATTCGACGAGGTTCCAGCAGCGTCGAGCCAAGGTCGGTTCGACTTTCGTATTGAGGTTAAGTCACCAGCGTTCGAAGACGTTTCAGAGCTCGCTTTGTTTGACGGTCCTCCCCCTCCTCCGGACGATGGCCTGCAACCCCCCAACGGACCAGGCTGGAGCTGGATCTCCCTGATTCTGCCCCAGCTGGATCAGGCCAATCTGCACAGCCAGATTTCGTTCGGAATTCCGGTTGAGGACCCACGCAGTGACACGATTCGTGCAACGACAATCAAGGTGGTCAATTGTCCCAGCGATCATGGTGCCGGAGAGTTTGTCCCGCAGGATTGGAACAACAACCCCATGCGTCCAGCGGCCACAACCAGTTATGTTGCCAGCTTCGGTTCGCAGGGTCTCCTGAACACGGAGCCAGGGATTTCGAACGGGGCATTCTACCGAAACAGCTCCACACTGATGGCAGACTTTCGAGATGGGACCAGCAACACATTCATCGTGGGAGAGCGCCCGGCGATGTTTGCCAAAGCACCGTGGGCTGGCGTGATGAAGAATGGGACGGTTCGGACGACCCCTGGGGCGCAGGTCTATGTCTCCATTTTGCAACTGGCTCCAACCATGTGCCTGTCGCGGGTTAATAAGATCGGTCTGAACAGCCCCTATAGCGAGCCATATGATTTCTTCTCGCCCCATTCGGGAGTCGTGATGTTTCTGTTCGCCGACGGTTCAGTCCGAGGTCTCTCGAAGGACACCGATATGAAAATCCTCAGAGCGCTGTCGACGATCAACGGAGCAGATGTCACTGCTGAGTGATTCGTGGCGACCGGTCCATTTTTCCTTGCTCCACGAGGAGTTGCACTTGTTTCGAACTTTACGATTGTCTTCTGGTCTCGTCGCGATCCTGGCCCTCGCGGGTTGCAGCCGAGGTCCGGTCGCACCGGAGCTGCGTGACTCGCCGGTCTATCGCAATTCACAGGAGGGGATTCGTTTTCTCGTCCCCGACACCTGGACGCAATCCGCCAGCGCGAACCTGCCTAGCGGTGACTTGGAAACGGAGCTCTTTCTAGTTCGATACAATGTGCGTTCTCCCGAAACAAATGCACAGGTACAGGTTCTGTGTTATCAGGATCGGTCCGGCTCGGCTGACTTGGTGAAGCACCAGCAGTTGCCCGCCTTCGGGATTCAGCAATGGACGCTCAAGGAAGGCCCGCAGAAAGAAACCATTAGTGGCCAAGAGGGAACGTGGCTCTACCTGACAGGGAAGATCAAGGGGCGAGAAATGGGAAAGGAAGTCCTCTGCTTCCGCAAAGGAGACCGAGTCTATTCGTTTGTCGGGACATTCTGGACGACCGATGACAAGGCGCGGCAGTCAATGCACCGTGCCTTTCAAAGCGTCATCTGGGAGTGAAGGGCCGCCGTCAGTGCTGTTGTTCGAATCGAATCAGGTTTTCGTTTTCTCTTCCGCAGCTGGAACTGCGCCCTTTTCGTCGGCTTTCTGATCTTCTCCACTGGCAGGGGTAACAGACTTCGGAGTTTCGGCCGGGAGTTCCTCCGGAGCGATAATTTTGAGGGCATCTCTGGTGACCTTGCGAACCATCTCCTCCGGGTCGTTCAGGAGCAACTTGAGTTGGGGAACCGCTGATTTTGCTCCGATTCCGATGTAGCCGAGTGATCTGACGGCATCACGCCGAACTCGTATTGCTGGATCATCCAGGCAGTCCAGCAGGGCCGGAATCCCCTCGACAGCTGTCGGACCAATATCGCCAATTGCTTCGGCCGAGTGTTCGCGAATCGTCTCGACCGGCGACGTGGTGAAACGAATCAAGACTGGCAGTGCATCGATCCCTTCCGGTCCCAGTTTCCCCAAGGCACGGGCTGCATTCCAACGTGTCAATGCGTCGCGGGATTCATCTTCCAGCAACTTGACCAACTCGGGGAGTGCCGGCTTGGCTTGGCCTTTGTAAACGCTAATCGCGCGGGCGGCATCGGGCGCATGATCAGTCTTGAGCAAAGGGATCAGCGCTGGCAATGCCTTCGCTGCGGGAGTTTCGACCTTCGGAATCGTTATCACGGCCAGATTGCGGACATGCGAGTCGCCATCAAGAGTCGCCTGGATTAAGTCCTCGCCCGCCGCCTGAGCGACCGGGCCCAACTTGCCCAGCAGCTCTGCAGCTGTCAGACGAACTTCAGGATTAGCATGGTCTCGCAAAAGCTCTCGTAGCACACTCACGCTGTCAGCTTCGGACTTTTGCAGCTGGGTAATTGCCATGGAGCGAGCACCCGGCTCCTGGAGCAGCTGAGATCCCCAGTATCCACTCGGGTAGCCGCCACAGAACGGCTCGCCTGCCATGGACCCTCGGATGGATTGAGACGGTTGCCAAACGACGAAGAGTCCCCCGGCGACGAGCAGTCCCGCGCCAGCAATCAAAATCTTCCGCGAGATATTCATCAATGTGATCCTGAATCGGAGAAAATCGGTCAAGTCGAATCAAGGTGACAGTAAAATCTGAAAACTCTTCAGATTCCGTACCGCACAGCGAGAAAAGAATTGTTTTGCGATGGGTTCCTGAGTGATCTAGTCTTTAGCAATCGTGAAATTGCCTCTTTCGTAGGACTTGGGATTCGCCCCATCCGATGGGCCGAAAGTCAAACACGAGTTCCTCGAAGGCTCGGAATTCTAGGACGAGTGAGAAGTGGACTCAATTGCAGTCCAAGCCATTCCAGAGACTCTCTCGATGAATCAAACGACTGCCCGAAGGTCCCGTGGATTCACTTTGATCGAGCTGCTGGTGGTGATTGCCATCATCGCAGTACTGATCGCTTTGCTGCTCCCCGCGGTGCAACAGGCTCGTGAAGCTGCGCGTCGAATGCAGTGCAAGAATCATTTGAAACAGTGGGGGTTGGCTCTCCATAATTACACAGACGCCAATTCGGTTCTCCCGCCCAGTGCAGCGATCCACTTATCCGCCGGGGCCGGGACGACCGATTCCTGGTCTGTGCAGGCCCGCTTGCTGCCCTATATTGACCAGGCAACCGTTTACAACAAGATCGATCTGGGGTCTGACTGGTCGACGCAGATCATCCTTGATGGGCTCCGATTGCCGATGCTGACGTGTCCCAGTGACGTACGCAGTGACGAGGTGCGAGTTCCCTCGGGGAATCGCCCGAAGCATTATCCCACTTCTTACGGATTCTGCATGGGGACTTGGTTCATCTTTGACCCGGCAACAGGTCGCCTGGGAGATGGCCCCTTCCTGCCGAATGCTAAGTTCAGTTTCGGTGCGATCATAGACGGCACTTCGAGCACGATGATGGCAGCTGAGGTCCGATCCTGGAGTCCGACACGTCGCACTGGTGGGCCGGCTCCGCTGACGATCCCATCGAGTATTAACGAGGTGGAAGCCTTGATGTCTCAAGGCACTGCTTTCCGGGACAACGGCCATACGGAATGGTTTGATGGGATTGTCCACCACTCGGGGTTCACCACCGTACTTGGTCCGAATTCTTCTCCCACTTGCAGCAATGGCCCGAGTATTCTCGGTCACTGCAATTACAACTCCTGGCAGGAAGGTTCCAATGGACCGCTGGGACTGCCGACGTATGCGGCAGTCACTTCTAGAAGGTAACCATTCACACCCCGACCGTGTGACGGGTCACTTGGCGGGCAGCAGTGAGGGGCTTGGTGTGTGTTGGTTTTGGGCTTCGAGGGCGGTGGTCA
>JAYWHX010000061.1:0-15593 GCA_043777375.1 Planctomycetota bacterium
AAAGTCGTGCCGGTTCACACCATCAAAAGCAGCCTCGGGAGAGACAACACTTCTTGAATCGCTGGCCCGACCCACACGGGCACAGATCATTCCGGCCCAATTTCTCTTCAAGCAGCTTGTCGCCGTGGACGATTCTTACGCCCCGCTTGACCTGCGTTTCAGACGGATAACCCCGCCGCCGCTTGCTCGTCGTCTCGAAAGGAATCCTGTTCGTGGAACTCGTTGGACTGCATCGCACACCTCCGGGCTTTGAGTAAGAAAGTCCAAGGATGACACCTTGTTCGGGAGAAAGGTTCAGCCATTCATGTATTCATCTTCGCCGTCACCGAAGAACTCTCTTGCAAACGATTGGACCACGGGATGGTCACTCATCGTTGCCTCCCGAATCATCGACAGGAACTCCGACCGGCTTGGGTCGAGCTTCAAGATGGTGGTCGCTGCCAGTAACCGCAGATACTCGTTGGGAGATTCCAACCACGGCTCAATCTGCGGAATCGCCGCAGCGGCCTGTGGTCCAAAGTCTCCAAGGACGAGGATTACTGATGTCACGATAAGCCAATCCTCGTCAGCCATGCATTCGATCAGAGCGGGGACGGCGGCGTCAGATCGAGGCCGTGCCTCACCCAGCAAACGCACAGCCTGATGTCGCACATCGGGATGTCCGTCCTCAAGGCACTCAATCAAGCCGGGAATCAGGTCGTCGCCGAAACACTCAAGCTGCTCAAGAGCATTGAGGGATTGCTCCCATTTCCCTTCTTCGTTGAGCCGGATGAATCGGCAAAGCTCGTCTCGGATGCTGATCATGACTGTTCTCCAAAAGACAAACTGGTTCAACGTGTGTCACATCCAGCGTCAGCCATTGCCCCATCGCTGATCATAGGCTGTGCTGTCGCCGTCACGGCCATAGCCACATCGCCAGCACACGTCGATCTTCTTTTCGACCCTCGACCCACAAACGGGGCACTGGTATTTCCAATCCGCTGGGGGCACGAAGTCCGTGTATTCCGGCTCAGCCAGTCCCGTCTCTCGCTCGATGGGCGTGGCCGTGTTGATTGGCCATCCGAGTGAGTCCCAATATGGACGGCCACCTTTCCTCTTCCACTGTTGGTACTCATTGTTGTTCTGCAACAACACTCCTGCACCAACGGTACTAACCAGCCAACCGACACAAGTGAACAAGAGAGTCAGAACCACTGACACTCCGATCACGACAGAAAACGGAAACATATTGCTCCAACTCAATACGTTCCAAAAGATCGAGATCAAGAATGTGATGACAAAAACCGTACAGAACATTCGAAACATCAGAACGAATGCAGATGGTCGGTCATTCATGGGGGAACTCCTTGATCGGCACGATTCGACTCCAATCGATCCAAGGTAAAACCAACGAGTCGCTCGGCCCGTTGCCGTGATCGTTGGTATTGAGGTTGAGCCGGGAAGCCTCCGACAGATATTTGGCAACTTCGGTCGAAGGCACAGGCCCTTCGTGGTTCAGCACTTCGACATAGAGCGGCACGACGAACCGCTGCGGCTCCACCCCCTCGAAGTTTTTCTTGAGGATGTTCTGTGTTTCAATAGCGGCTTCATTGTGTCGTGCGAACAACGCCGCACCTTGAGCGTCGAACTGTTTGCCGGTCCAGACCCGCTCCTCTTGATCCTCGATCACGTACCGCTCGAACTGGTCGCTGCCGATCTGCACGACACAGAGGATCGGTAACTCTCGCTTCTTCGACATGTACTTGTCTCCCTGCAAAATGAAACTGGATCTGGACCGACAAGCGGGTGTCCAAGTTTCAGGCAAGGCGGTTGTGAATCGGCTCAATCTCGGCGAGAGAGACTTCCGGCGAATCTCCGTCTCTGAGGAATGCGGAGTGTGCCAGCAGGAAGTCGATGTCTTCCCGGAGCCGTACAAGGGCGGCACGGGAGATCATCAAGTTGAGCGGCAGGGGAGCAGTGATCTGGGGTCGAAAGGTCAAGATGCCGACCGAGATGCCGCTGACTTTTCCGGCAGCAATGCCGAGGTATTCGGAGAGGTTGCCTGCGACGTAGGACGGGCGGTGCGTTTCCAAGTGTTGCTCCATAAGAATGATTGAATTCTTTTATTCAGACCGAGAAGGATCAGAACGATGGCTGACGGCCATGAATTCAGGGTTGGCCTTTCAGATCAGCAATTTGAGTGTTGATGCTGGCGATCTCATCGTTGATCTGTTTATTGAGCACCGTTTCACGAGAAAAAGTCGTTATCCATGCACACAACACAATCCCAAGTGCGGGATAAATGGTCACACAGCACAACACACAAATCGCAATATACAACGGTGTCTTGAAGGCTTCTGGCAGTTTGCTTTTCACCAACTCCCCCCACTCCTCCAACACAGTTGTCGTTGCCACTTTCTGCAAACGAGCTTGAAGCGGAACCAATTGCTTATCCAGCTTTGCAATCGTTTCCTCTCGCTTCTGCTGGTCTTGCTTTCGCTTGGTGATCATTCGCTTCTGTTCTGCCAGTTTCCGCAAACGCTCGGCTTCAGCCCATTCCAGAGCTTCTTGAACCTCCGGGTCTGTCAACAGCCGCTGAGTCAGCCCCTTCGTATCATTGACGATTTTCTCGAATGCAGCCTTGTTGTCTCGCCCCTTGATGACTGATGTGCCGATGCCATCTTCTTTGATCTTGCCCAACACACCCATCAGCAAGAAGTAACGGGATGAAGCAGGAATGTCGGTCGTGGTCTTAGAACACTCGACAACGAGCTTTTCGGCTTGGTAGACGAACTCTTCGAGGTGGCTTTGAAGCTGTTCTCGATTCAGGAGTTCTTGCTGAATTGCAAGAGCTTCACTTTGTTGTTGTCGCACTGCATCCATTTGGGCATGGACAGCACTCATCGAGTTGGACATGTCGGCCAGCAGGCCCGTTTGCAGAGCCTGAAATGCAACACTGGCCTGCGTATTCGCCCTGATGCTTGCCAATTCACGATAGCTGTCGCCGCCGTATGGATCTTCAAGTCTGCTCATGCTCTCTTTTCCTTGCTGTGAAACTGACATCAATCAAGCGGGTGTCTCATGCCCGATTGCGAGTCACCGACTCCCCAATCCGATCCCGTCTCAAATCGCATTCATCCCAAAATGAACCGAAGGCGGTCGGAGATCAGTGGAGAGATCATGTCCCATAGGTGCGATACGGCGAGTTCGTTTCCGAGCACGAAGCCATCCGTATCCTTCGAGCGATTCTTTGAAGCCAGATAGAACCATCGAATGGACTCGCCCTCGTCACGAGGAACTCCATCGCCATTTTGGTAAGCAATCCCCAAGTGGAATTGAGCATGGGCGTCACCGGCAATTGCGGCTTTTCTCAGGAGTTGCGTCCCCTTCGAGAAATCACGGTCAACGCATTCGCCCCGCATGTGCATTCGGCCCAACTCGGCCATCGACATGGAGCATTCCCGATTCGCCCCTTTTTGGAGCCATTCGACAGCGGTCTTCAGATCGGGCACAGTTCCGCACCCTTCCTTGTAACAGCAGTAAATGTACCATTCTGACGGGGTTGCTTCCTTGTCATCCCAGCGACTCGCCAATTTGAAAAGCGACAATGCCTTTTCATAATCACGCTCAACGAATTCCCCGAGAAAGTAGCGTCGTCCCAAGTTGTATTGTGCGACCTCGCATTCCAGTTCCGAGGCAACCTTCAGCCAGTGAATTGCCTTATCTCCGTCCTTTGCGGTCCCACGCCCACGGAGGAAACACATGGCAAGGCAATTCATCGCTTCGTCGATCCCAAGGTTCGCCGCCAGTTGGAACCAGCGAAATGCCTCAGTCTCGTTTCGTTCAATGCCATCGCCGTTCAGCAACATGACGCCAAGACGTTGCATTGACCACCCATCACCAGCGTCCGCCGCCTTGCGGAACCATTTCGACGCCGATTCGCAATTCTTTGGTACTATTGTCCCGAACCATAAGATCAATCCCAAGAGACGTTGCGAGTCTGTGTGTCCCTTCTCTGCCAAGGCAAGAAGTATTTCCATCCCCTTGGCGTGATCCTCTACAACGCTGCCGGTGATGAACCGGTGAGCAATCTTGAATTCAGACTGATCATTGATAGTCCGGTGTGCCAGAGGGGGTGTTTCCGAGTCAATAAGGGGTACGGAATCAGCCCCATAAGGAAGACCATGGAATGCTTCCCACAACATGCGATCCTCGGCATCAGGAACCCAAGCGGCATTTCCGGTACTGGAGCCAGTCGAGATTCCCTCGACTGGCTTATGGGGTGGAGGAAGGTTATCAAGTTCATCACCAACCTGAGTGGTCTCGCTTTTCCCAAGACTCGTCGCTGATTCCTTCGACGAATCATTGTCGGTCTGAACATTCGACCGTGAATTCTTCCTTGTTGCCACCAATGAGTTACGCCTCCCCAGCAGAGCGTCTCTCTCTTCTCTGTCGGGGAACGACTCTTCGTAGAGGTCGGTTTCGATGTCTGATTCTATCGTTTCGGCCAACAAGTCCTCACAGATTCGGCGTACATTTTCCCTTTGATCTGCTTGGTTATCGGGGTGGAAGGGTTCGTCGCCTGCCAACTGCTGTGCCTCTTGCATCAACTCTGGATCTCCAAATATCCCCTTGATTTCAATCGCATGACGCCAGTTGTTGCGACTCCGACTACGAGGCGTGCGAATAAGATCCGTTGGTCCGACCGTCCCAACCCGGCACATCCTGATCAATTGGCGAATTGTGAATGGTCCTTTTTCCTGATTTCCGCTTCGGACAAACCACTGCTGCGACATGAGGAGTCTCCTGAGTGAGCGAACTCGACTGACCGGTGTCATCTCTCTGAGCGAGAGTGGTGGAGAAAACAGCTCAGTGTGAATGTCTCCAATCACAGCCCAGCGATGTGACAGCCTGTGCCCCAAGTGGACAGCAGTCTGGAACATCTCTCGGTCATCTTCTCGAACTCGCAAGGCATGACTGTGACCGAATTGTTCTTTGCGTGTGGACTATAGTCAACAGACTCGTCGCCGAGTCTTCAGTAGCCTCGTTTCATGATCGGCGACGAACTTCGGAAAGCTCGTGAAGCAGCCAAATTGACGCAGGAACAACTTTCCTTTGCGGCGGAGATCGACCGTTCGTACATCAGCTTGCTCGAACACAACAAAAAATCACCGACAGTCGATCTGCTTCTTCGCATGTGCGATGCGTTGGGCGTGACGGCTTCCAGCCTGCTCTCCCAAGTAGAAGCGGACAGAATGCCGAAGCGGAAGAAGTCTTGATTCAAGGGTAGGCTCAATCTTGAGCTGATTTCCGAGTCGGTCTCGCTTATCCAATTGGCGAAGCTGCCGTGAAGGTCAAATCGCAGCCTGATAAGCTGGTGACTCTGGACTCCCCCAGACACCCGCTTGCAGACTGCCATGACCATCGGACACACGACCAAACTTCAGCAATGGCTCGATCTCGCCCGCCGAGGCGATGCCGATGCTCGAAGTCAGGTTGTGAACCATGCCTGCGAACGGCTGCGGCGGCTGACACGGAGAATGCTTCGAGGTTATCCGACCGTGAAACGCTGGTCAGAAACCGACGATGTGCTCCAGAACGCCATGTTGCGGTTGCACCGGTCACTTTCGGATGTCCGACCAGAATCGCCCCGACAGTTTTACGGGTTGGCAGCGACTCAGATCCGAAGAGAACTGATCGACCTTGCTCGTCATTTCCAAGGGCCAGAGGGAATCGGAGCGAATCATCACACCGACGACGGCGAAATCGTCACTTCGAAACCGAATGAAGGTGTGGAACCAGAGAACCTTGAGAGTTGGACAGGATTCCATGAAGCCGTCGAAGCACTGCCGGAAGATCAAAGAGATGTTGTCAGCGTGCTGTGGTATGAAGACATGACCCAACCAGATGCAGCCGAGGTACTCGGCATCTCACTGGCAACCTTGAAACGACGGTGGCAAGCGGCACGGCTGACCTTGTTCGATCAACTGAAGGATTTGGACTTTGAGTGATTCCAGTCAATCAGATGAAGCTCTCACCACGATATTGATGCGGTGGGAAGAGGCATGGGAACAAGGCCAAGACATCTCTGCGGAGACTCTCTGTCTCGAATGCCCAGAATTGGTTGAACAAGCCCGTGATCGGATCGCCGCACTCAAGCAGATGGCATGGATGACGAAACCGGAAAGCGATGCAGGGGCCTCCGTCATTGAACCCGACCCGTTGCTTGGCAGAACTTTCGGCGGTCGGTATCGCATTGAGACGTTGATTGCCGAGGGCGGTTTTGGCCGAGTCTATCGGGCCTTCGATCCAGAGCTTGAACGACACGTTGCTCTAAAGGTGCCGAAAGTGAGCCGGGTCTCATTCCCGGAGCAGGCTGACCAGCTTCTCGATGAAGCTCGACGTGCCGCCAAACTGCGGCATCCCGGAATCGTGTCGATTTACGATGTGGGACGTGACGACGGGCTGGTGTTCATCGTTGCCGATCTAATCGAGGGAGAGAACGCTGCACAGTTGATCGACCGGAAACGACCTGCACCACTTGCTGTAGCCGATCTCATCGCCGATGTGGCCGACGCCATGCAGTTCGCTCATGACCAAGGATTCGTGCATCGAGACATCAAACCGGCCAACATCCTGATCGACGGTCGTGGCCGACCGCACATCACGGATTTCGGAATCGCCGCCACTGTCGAACAGATCTCAAAAGGAGAGAACAACACTTCGGGGACTTTGGCGTACATGGCTCCTGAGCAACTCGGCGGTGAAACGCATCTGATCGGCAGTCGCACTGACATCCATGCTCTTGGGGTGGTGCTCTATGAATTGCTGACCGGGAAGTTTCCATTCGCTTCGGAGACGACCCACGGGCTTCGTGAAGACATCCAGTTCCGTCAGCCTCAGCCGATGACTTTCGCTGGTGTCGCTATCCCCGATGACCTGCAACGGATTTGCTACCGCTGTCTCTCAAAGCACCCATCACATCGGTTCAACTCGATGGCCGAGTTGGCGACGGCATTGAGAAAGGCCAAGACGGCACAACAGACGCCGGGTCGAGTGTGGTGGCTCGTCGTTCCCATAATCGTTGCCTTGCTCGGAATGACGATTTGGATTGGGAAGGAACGGGCAAGCCGACCAACGAGTACAACCGAATCCGCTGGCGAATCCGTCATAGTCTTGGAGCCAGAGGCAGGCACGTTCAACTTTGACGGCAAGAACCGGATCGTCACGCCCCTTCTTTCGTTCGCACCATGCACACTCGAAGCTTGGTTTCGGAAAACGGACGACAGGCGAGAGCAGTTCATCATCGGTAGTGACGTGCCGCACAACCACGGACTCGGAATTGGCCTGAATAACAACTGTCCGATTGTGGAGGTGATTCACGGCGGCTTCAACGCTGAGATGCCAGTCACGCCGGGCAGATGGATTCACATGGCTGCGGTATACGGGGCCGATGAAACAAAACTCTTCGTGGATGGAAAGAAGGTCGGTGCCGGAGCAGCGACTCTGCCGCCACCACTTCAATCGCACTTCGTCATTGGAAATGTGGGAGAAGACCACAAAATCATGTACTTCCAAGGCCAGATCCGTTGTTTGCGAATCAGCCGTGGCGAACGATATTCCGCCGACTTCGAGCCAGAGTCGTCCTTCGTCCCGGATGCCACCGACGCCCCACACCGTGCCATGCTGATCTTCGACGGCTCGAAGGTCGAGGGACAGCGGGTGATTGATCTGAGCGGCGAGGGGAACGATGGGAAGTGGGAGACGGGGAAGCGGTGAGTGCCCAACAGCGTGAATAACTTGGTTCTGGATCACACCGACCTCACGCCAGAGCCACCTTTGGCAGCTGTGATCTGATATGGTCGGTGACTTCCGCTGGCAATGTTGTTGTGCCGTCGTAGTTCTTGTCCACAACCTCTTTGCTTGTGTTTGCGAGATACAAGTCTCGCCAGCCACGATACGCTGTGCCGATCAGAGTACAGCCAGTTTTTCGAAATACCTTGAATGTCTTTGTGATGCCAACTGACTTGGCTACAAGTTTGAAATGGGCTGCAACCGCATCATTGCGGTTGTCCCTCACAAGAGGTTTGCCATTTGAATTCAAAAAGACACGATCACCAGTCTGTGGCAATTTTGACAAGCCCGCTTTGACCTCTGGCCAGAGGGTATAGACCACAGTTGGGATTCGATCAGAAGTCTGAGATTGATGTTTGCCACGCTGTCTCGTCAGTGTGCCTTTCTTCAAATCAAGCATTGACCATTTGAGGTCGGACAAATCCATCTGAGTCATTCCACAGTTGAGGCACAGAAGCCAATGCAACTTTTGGAGGGGTGATGCTGCCCCAAAGAGCAAAGCCAATTCAGCAGTTGAAAAGAACTCGGGGAGCTTTTGTGGGATTTTGACCATGAAGAGTTTTGACATGACGAAGCGGGGGATGACTTCCAATCGCTCCGTTTCGAAGAGCCAATTGAAGAAAGCTCTGATTGTGACTGTGATATTGTGTCCGTAATCAGCCGATCTTTTTTCACTGGACACATCATCCATGAGGCTTGTCCAATGTGAGATGGTCACACCATCGATGGGGAGGTTTCCGCAGTGATGGCAGAGAATCTTGAGGTGAGCCGACTGGCAAACCAGTTGTCCTTTGCCGACTCTTGATTTTTTGAACGATAAAAAGTCAGAGACAGCGTCGCCGATAGTCTTGCCCTTGGTGGCAACCGCAGCCAAGCCAGCTTCGTATGCCAGCTTGATTGGATTGCCGGGGATCAAGTGTGGTGGATTTTTGATGGGGTCGCCGTAGTTTGGCGATCCGGGAAACGGGTCTTGGATATACTCCTGCCAAGTCTCTGGCACTGGTGGATACTCTGGCTCCTCTTGCTGTGCGAGCCACCCCAAGAACTCCTTGACCGCTTTGCTCTTGTCGGTTGGCAGGAGTCCTCTGGACGATCTCCACATCGTCCCCTTGACCATCTTCTTGAACCGCATGTTCGTCTTGTCATATCCGAGCTTGATGTCGTTCTTGGGGGTCGCCATTGACGTAAGTCCTCTGAGTGGCATAAGAGGGTTGGAGCCAATCCTAGAGCTAGTGTGCGAATGCACGATACCGCCTCTGGAGCCAATATCAACTGGAATTGGCTCCGTATCGTTGATAAACACTGTGTTTCACACATGAATATACTTTCAGGAGCTAGTGTCAGTAATGACGTACAGGTTCAAGTCCTGTCGTGGGCACTCCAAGTGGCGAAAGGACTTACGGCGAATCGCCGTGAGTCCTTTTTTTTGGACTCAGGTATTTCAGAGGGGGGAGGCAGCATGTTTCAATGGGGACAATTCCTGATGGGAAGTGTCTTATCGATTGTGTGGTGTCTGTTTCCAGCGATCGCTTGGGGAGCTGATCGAGCGATCATCAATCTCACCAAACAGCCCGTGACGATTGTGTGCCTCGGGGACAGCGTGACCGGGGTCTATTACCACACCGGTGGCCAGCGGGCTTATCCCGAGATGCTGGAGATTGCGATCGCCAAGGCTGCCCCGCAGACACGGGTCAAGGTCATTAACGCTGGCGTGAGCGGACATTCGACCAGCGAAGGGCTGGCACGGCTGGAGGCGGATGTGTTCAGTCATCATCCGGATGTGGTGACCATTAGTTTCGGACTGAATGACATGGTTCGCGTCCCCGAGGATCAGTTTCGAACGAACCTCGAAAAGCTGATTGCTCGTTGCCAGGCGGCTCAATGCCAAGTTGTGCTCTGCACTCCCAACTCGATCATCGCCATTGAGGGGCGTCCCATCGAGACGCTGCGAAACTACTGCGATGTGATTCGCCAAGTGGGCACAGCGCGGGGGGTTCCTGTCTGTGATCAATTCGCCGTCGCGGAGGCCTTGCGCGAGAGAGACTCCTGGGAGTGGCGACTCACGCTCAGTGATGAAATCCATCCCAACATGGATGGTCACAAACTGATGGCCGAGGAGTTGTGCCGGACCATCACCGGGCAATCGATCTCACTCACTGACGTACAGCCGCCGCCCCACCCGTTGGCGAAGACACAGGCCTTGCTGAACTCGGGGCAGCCGATCAAGGTTCTGGCCATGCCCCCATTTGGTGCACTGGTCGGCCCTGCACTCCGGCTGCGATACCCGGAGGCCGTGATCGATGTCACAACGTGGCCAACGGATGGGAAGACGCTCCCGGAACTGGAAGCAACGGCGAATCAAATCGTGCGAGCAATGAAGCCGAATCTCGTCATACTGGCAGTGCCACGGTCCGCAGCTGCCGAGTCTGATGAGCAGTTTGTACGGTCGTATTCATGGGTCATGAACTGGTCTCTCAGTTTTGGACACACCGAGTGGGACTGCATCGTCGTGCACCCTTCCGTCGTCGTCGCTGGGGAGACTTCACCGCGTGATGAGTTAGTCCGACGCCTGGTCAACGCACAAGACTTATTTCTCGTCGACCGAGATCCCGTCGAGGACGCATCTCCCGAGGTTTTGCTCCGTCGTTGGATTGAGACACATCTTAGCCAGCCATAAATCATCGGGCCGGCTTCCTACGTTCTCAGCCTCGGGCTGCGTGGCGCACCAATCGGTGGGAACCAGTCATCATTCTGTTACGATGGAATCTTCGTCGCGGCTCGGATTTCGGGACGCTCTCCACTCACTGTTCTGGTGCTTTTCTGCGTAGGAGTTCCCATGGCTCGTCCCGTTTCTCGTCGGACATTTCTCACTACAGCTGCGGCTGGGACAGCCGCTCTCATGGCGGCTCCGGCTATTGTGACTGCCAGTAAAACAGACACGACGCTGATCGTGGGCGAAGGGGATTACAAGTTTGAAGTGATCCACAACTTCCCCCAGCTGCCAGAGAAGTTCAAGTGGCAGACGACGCATAACGTCGCAGTCGACAAGGCGGGCAATCTGTATGTGATTCATGAGGGCGAACGCAATCTGAAAGATCATCCCTCGATCTTTGTGTTTGATTCTGAGGGGAAATATGTTCGCTCGTTCGGGGCTCAGTTTCAGGGCGGTGGTCACGGGATCGAAATCCGCCAAGAGGGGAGTCAAGAATACCTCTATGTCTGTGCGTACCAGCGAGAGAAGACCTTCGCCAAGATGGATTTGAAGGGCGGGCTGGTCTGGCAGCAGTACGCGCCGATGGAATCGGGTGTCTATGCGGAAGGCGAGAACATCCGTTACGAAGACAAGACGGACCCCGATAAAGACAAGAAGGTCTGGGGCGGTGACCGCTTCCTGCCGACGAACTTTGCGTTCCTGGATGACGGCGGGTTTCTGCTGGTCGATGGTTACGGGGCGTCGTACATCCATCGTTTTGACAAGGACGGGAAGTGGCAAAGCTGCTTCGGAGGAGTCGGCGAGGGCGAGGGCAAGTTCCGCACGCCGCACGGTGTGTGGGTCGACAAGCGCGAGGGACGGACACCTTCGATCGTTGTATGCGACCGGGCCCACCACACGTTGCAGTACTTCACGATGGACGGAAAGTACATCGAGACACTGACCGGGTATGGGCTGCCCGCGAATGTGGAAACATGGAAGAACCTGCTGGTGGTCTCCGAACTGCATGCCCGCGTCACACTGCTCAACGAGAAGAACGAAGTCGTCGCACGGCTGGGTGACGATGTGGGCCGCATCACCGGGGAAGGCGGCGGAGCGATCCGCGGTGACAGCTCGAAGTGGTTGCCCGGCAAGTTCGTCCACCCGCACGATGCGTGCTTTGCCGAAGACGGCAGCCTGTTCGTCGCCGAATGGGTGGGGACCGGACGAATCTCGAAACTCAAACGGCTCGGGTAGGTGTCGATAAAAATGAGAAACAGGGCGGACGCACAGCTGTGCATTCGCCCTGTTTTCGTTTTGCGATTCGTCGTGCTTGGGGTCAAGCTCATGTCGTCTGTGATTTCCAGTCGACTCGCCGATCGAGGCTCGATTCGGTGATCGTCTCTGCCGGGAGGGCGAGGCTCCTGCCGAGCCGTGCGTGCGAGAAATCGTTGTCTTTCGCTCGCGGCTCAGCAGGAGCTTCGCCCTCCCGAGCGAGCTGATTACGGCTTCATGGATGAGCGTTGGCGAAATTCTATTTTCCACCCACGACCTTGATCAGCGCCCCGTTTTCGGCGGCAGCCTCCACACGCAGTGAGAGCGGGGCGTCGCTATTCCCGGCGATGTCGCGGTTAATGGCGAGCGTGATCCTCTGCGGTCCAACGGTCCAGTCGATCATCGGAGCTGCGGCAGGTTCATAGGGGGTCTGATCAATCCAGATGCTGACTCCCGTCGTCGGTGAGATGATGAGCTTCGCCATCCCCGGTTGAAGGACATCGAGCTGAGCCCGCAGATAGCTGGTGCCCTTGTCAGTTGGCTTCAGTCCGTAGCGTGTATGCATGTGCGGAACGTCTGTCAAAGGCAAACTTCCATTCACGCCGCTATAGATCGATTGCCACAGGAAGTCCGGGTGATCCTGGGCAGCTGTCTTGATCGACGTGCGCGTGATCGCATACGCGGCGGGTTGAGTCGGCGTCAGGTATTGCCAGCGGCGAACGACCAGCTCCGGCTTGATCGTATGCTCGGGCAGCCGGCCCAAGGCAGAGAGAAAGGCCACGAGGTCGCGAAACTCGGTCTCAGTCAGCCGGTCCGCCATGCCCGTCGGCATCAGCGAGGCCCCGTTCCGCTGTTCATCGATCTGATTCAACGGGATCGCAATCTCCTTGTCTTCAGCGTCGCGAATGATCAGATCGGTATCCGACTGCCGCAGCTTGATTCCCGAAAGGATCTTGCCCTCGGTCGTCTGCACGACCACGGTCTGGTATCCCTCTTTGATGTTCTTGCCTGGGTTCAACAACGAATCAACGATGTAGTCGATCTGAGCTGTGGCCCCCAAACTCAGGATGTTCGGGCCGACGAGACCGCCCGCGTCGCCAATGGCGTGGCACTTCAAGCAGTTCAATTCGGCTCGGCGGAAAATCGCTTCACCGCGTGCGGGTTCGCCGTGTTCTTTCACAGCGGTGACGACCTGCGACATCTCCTCCTGAGTCAGCTGGCGGGGACCATTCGAGATCTTTGCCCCTACCGCGAGGGCCGCTGCCAGGGCATCTTGCGGTTGCCCGCTGGCTGCAATCGCCCGCTGGCCGATGACAGCTGCATCGACACGAATCGTCTGGTCTTTGAGGGCAGCCGCGAGCAGGTCGGCTCCGTCCTTACGCTGGAGAAAGGCATTGAACAGGCCCGCCAGTTGGGGTTCGTAGTTGTCGGCGTTGATCTTCTCGACCTGCATCCACTGAACCGATCGAGCTGCGGCGACAGCGGGTTGATGACGCAGCAATCCCGCCAGCGCAGCGCGGAAGGCCCCGGCGTCACTGGCTCGCTCGATCAGGATCATGACTGCTTCTTCGCCCCCATAGCTGGCGACACCTTCGAGGCCCGCATCGGAGAGCGGGCCGCCATCGGTCAACCGGGCTTTCAGGGCTGCCCATTGAGACTCAACATGCCATGTCCCGATAGCGCGGGCAGCGAGTCCCGCGACCGCGTCGTGGTCGGACTCCAACAGCTTGCCGAGGCCGTCGAGTGATCCGCTGGGGCGGATGTTGCGCCGCTGCTGCGCATTGAGCAGTGCTTGTAGGCAGCCGACTTGGACGCCCGGTGCAGCTCCCTTGGCAGTGGCGACGTCGAGAACCGCTTGCAGGTCTTCGGGACGACCAAACTCGACGATCACGTCCAGCACTGATGCCTGGTCGGCCTCTTTCACCTGCTGCTCGCGCAGCATCTGCACGAGCACGGGCACTGCTTCAGGCGAGCCCGCCGACTTCAGGGCGAACGCCACATGCTTGGCTTGCCCACCAAACTGGATCTGCCCAGCTGTCAGGGCAGGTTGCCAATACGGTTGGAGTTCACGCGCGGTTTGCCACAGGGCATAGTCGAGCCATTGATCAACCTCTTGATCGAGAGCGGACATCGCAAGCTCGGCGGATTGCGGCGTCTGAATCAGGCTCAGGACGCGGACCGCTTCGAGGCGGACGCGGGGGTGCTCGTCGCGGACCAGCTTCGCGAGGTATTCGATCGCCTGAGGTTCACGGCTGAGCCAGTGCCCCAGTACACGCGTGGCTGCGGCTCGCAGGTTGTGGTCGGCCGAGGTCAGGCACTGTTTTAGCAGGGCAGGCTCCACGACATCGAGAGCTTGGTACATCCACAGGGCTTCCATCTGATGCTGCGCATGGAGAGCTACTGTCTGATCGAGTGAGTGCCACCAAGTGCCCAGTGCCGCGAGGATCTCCGTTTTCTGGCCATCATGCAGGGCACGCTCTTTGAGGACGCGCTTGGCAAAGTGCCGCGTGTACCGCTGTGTCGATTCGAGTTGCTTCACGAGGTCCGGGAGGCTGGCATCGACCAGCTTCGGGTGTGGTGTCTTCGGGTTCTTCTTGTGTGAGACGCGCCAGATGCGCCCATGGACCCGGTCACGGCGTGGGTCATAGAAGTCGACTTCGCCGTGCTGGATGATCGGGTTGTACCAGTCGGCGACGTAGATCGCTCCGTCGGGGCCGAGCTTCACATCGATCGGACGAAACGCGACATGGGTCGAGCTGATGACATCCGGCTGTTCGATGGAGACGAAACCGGAGCCTTGTTCCTTCACGTCAAATCGCACGACGCGGTGGCCGCGAAAGTCGTTCGTAATCAGGCTCCCTTGCCAGTCGTCGGGCAGATGCGACCCATCGACGATCTCCAAGCCGCAGTGCTTGGGACTCCCGGGGTTGAGCCCTCTCAGAATGCGAGGAGCCCCAAACGCGGTCAGATAAGACGCACCGGGGACGATGTAGTTGATCCCTTCACCGCCGGCTCCGTCTGTGGCGAACGTTGAACCAAAATTGTCGAACGCCAGACCCCACGAGTTCACGAGACCGCGATCCAGAATCTCCAGCTGGAGCGTCTCGGGTCGGAACTGCCAGTGCCCGCCCGCGTTCAGTCGCCGCACGCCCCACGGGGTTTCGATGTGGCTGTGGATGTAGATCGACTGGTTCATATACAGCAGCCCCTCTGGTCCCCAGCGGAGCGAATGCAGGATATGGTGCGTGTCTTCGGTGCCAAAGCCCGACAGCACAACTCGCTTCTGATCGGCCTTGCCGTCGCCGTCGGTGTCTTTCAGATGCAGCAGTTCAGTGCTGGCTCCGACGTAGACTCCACCGTCGCCGATCTCGACTCCGGTGGGGATCAGCAGATCATCGGCGAAGACGGTGGTCTTATCCGCGACACCGTCTCCATTGGCGTCTTCAAGCATCAGGATTTTGTCGGTCGCGGGCTGACCCGGTTCGATCTGGGGGTAGACCTCGCTGCTGGCGATCCATAGCCGCCCCTGCGCATCGAAGTTCATATGAATCGGTTTGGCGATGAGCGGATCACCCGCGTAGAGGTTGACCTCGAACCCCTCAGGCACCGTAAACGTGGCCCGTTCGAGTTCCGGGTCCGGAGACGGAATGTCTTTGAGCTCGCGCTGGGCAAAGGCCGACTGTGCGAAGACAGAGAGCATCAGCAGGAACACGATCAAGAGTCGGGAGAAGAACGGCATCAGTTCACCAGAATGAATTGTGTATGTATGAGAGCCGGAAGCGTCAGCGCCCGG
>JAYWHX010000062.1:0-15457 GCA_043777375.1 Planctomycetota bacterium
GACCACAAGTTCGACCCCATCTCGCACAAGGATTACTACGCCCTGGCCGGGTACATCAAGAGTACGAGCTATGCGCAACGCCCGTTTGAGACCTTGGAACACAATCGGCGAATCAAGAAGGAGCTGCGAGACCTGGCTTCGAGAGCGGAGAAGCCGGTGCTGGATGCGATGCTCCATCAAACCTGGGGGTCGCTGTCCAACCTGGACAAAATACTCCTGACCGCCAAAGCCGTGATCTCAGCAGCTGATGGGCGGAAGGAACTCTTCGCCGGTTTTGAATCGGGAGAGTATGGTGAGTGGCAGTCGACCGGGGACGCCTTCGGCGAAGGACCGCAGTCAGCACTGACGATTGGTACACATCAGGGCGATGTGAAACCGCAAGGGACCTACTTCGTCAACTCACACCAGAGTCGCGATGGAGGGCGCGGTGACGACCATGTGGGTCGCTTGCTTTCCCCTAAATTCGCCGTTGTGCATGACGCTCTGAGCTTCCTGGTGGGGGGCGGGGATCATGAGGGAAAGACTTGTGTCAATCTGTTGATCGATGGGCAAGTGGTCCTGTCGGCGACGGGGCGAAATGCCAATGAGATGGCGAGTGTCACATGGGATCTGAAACCTTTCGATAAACGCACGGCACAGATTGAAATCGTTGATGAAGAACGCGGCAGGTGGGGAAACATCGGAGTCGATCACTTTGTCTTCGAAGATGAACGCACTAAGACGAGGCCATCGGATGAGGAATTGATGGCTGACCTCGCCGTCATTCATGAGGTCGACGAGACGCTTCTGCGGCATTGGGTGAAACATCTTCGCCATGCGGCCACTGATCCGCTCGACCCATTCCATGAGTGGGCCCGCTATGCGGTGGGTGCAACCTTGTCGTATGACGAGGTAATCGCCCGGATGGGACAACGGGCCAAGCAGTACCGCGACCAGTTTGGTTTTCTGGATTCTGACCCACCGTATCTTCGATCCCCGAGCAATAATAAATGGCAAGCCATCCTCGAAGAGAAGAGAAGAGAAGCATCGGATACGGCCCTGGTCACGCCTCCCAAGGATGTCGAGCCGGAACCCAAGACTGATGTAATCGCCATCCTCAGCCAGGACGGGACCAGCTTCTCGCTGCCCAACGATGAGTACACACCCTCCACTGAGAAATCACTGTTCAGCGATCCTGATTATGTCGAGGAATACTGGACACAGTCCAAAGAACGCTACTGGCTCTCTGATGACCCTGCGCATCCGATTGCCGCAGTCGCCAGCCAGCACGAATCCCGCGTTGATCCCGATTTCGCCGAGCAGCGGAGTGCCGACGGGACGATGACTGATGGAGGATCGCTGGCCCCACTGCAACGATCCGGTCGAACATTGCGAACCGCTTCGTTTGAAATCACGAAGGGGAAATTATTTGCTTGGATGCGGGGGGGAGCTGCGACCTATGTCGTGGTCGATTCCCATTCGCTGGTACTCGGTCCACTGCACGGAAGCCTCGTCCGCAAACAGCCCGCCGAAGATCGCTGGCGGTGGGTCGAGCACGATGTGTCTCGATACGTCGGCCATCAAGCTCACTTGGAATTTGTGCCCGAAAGTAATTCGCACTTTGCCGTATCGCGAGTCTTGCAACGTTCCACCGCACCAGCCAATGACACGGTCTTCGGAGCCAGCGCTGACCTGCTCAATGAATTCGAGGGGTTCGTCAATTTCATGGGCTGCAGTCAAACCCCTGGCTTTCAAGCGACAGAAGCCTCAGTCGCGGGAGCATTCAAGTTCTACCTCTTTTTTCCTTCGTACCAACTTCGCCACTACATGCAGTCACACCCCGAGCTGTTCGCTCTCGACTCACCTGAGTTTCAGAAAGAGCTGGTTCAAATCGCGAAGCCGTTCATGGATGAGCGTCAGAAGCTCGTTGCTCAAATTCGCCCCACCTCGGCAGTGGCTCCGGCGATGCTCGAAGGATCAAGTGCCGACGAGTACCTGCTGATTCGCGGCAATTCGAGCAAGCCCGGCCCAGTGGTCCCCAGACGATTCATTCAGGTGTTCCACGGACACGGTCCTGACGCCAACGAACCGGGTAGTGGCCGTCTCGATCTGGCCCGGCAGATGACTGATCCCACCCAAACCCCACTCGTCCCGCGCGTCATCGCGAACCGCATCTGGCACCACTACTTTGGACGCGGTATCGTCGCCAGCACCGACGATTTCGGCCACATGGGTCAGCTGCCGACACACCCCGAATTGCTCGATTGGCTGGCCACGGAACTGGTGCAGGACGAGTGGTCACAGAAGCAGGTTCACCGAGTCATCCTGCTGTCGGCGGCGTACCGGATGGGGAGTGAGGAGGCGGAGAGACCAGAGACGAGTGACGAGAGCCAGGCAGCTGGTTCTCAACCCTCTTCCTCGGTCGTTCAACCCTCATCCCTCAACCCTCAACCGTCCCCCCCCGATCCCAACAATCTCCTGCTGCACCGCATGAACATTAAGCGGCTTGAAGGGGAGATCATCCGGGATGCCTTGTTCTCACTCTCGGGTCGGGAGGATGACCGGATGTATGGCCCCAGCGTGCCGATCGCGTTGAATGATTTCCAGGATGGGCGCGGCAAACCGACCTCTGGCCCGATCGATGGAGCGGGCCGTCGCAGCCTGTACCTGTCGGTTCGGCGTAACTTTCTGGAGTCGTTTATGACTGTCTTCGACATGCCGAATCCGCATACATCGGTGGGCCGTCGCAGCGTCTCAAACGTCCCGGCACAAGCCCTCGCTCTGCTCAACTCGCCCATGGTGCTGGAGCAAGTCCAGCGCTGGGGAGCCCGGCTCTGCCACGAAACGCCGCAACTCTCAAGCCGCGAGAGGATCGACCGTCTCTACCAGCTGGCATTCTCTCGGCCATCCACTCCCGAGGAACTCGAATCTGCGCTGGTGTTCATCGAGGCCACAGCTCGCGACCGGGGCGTTCCGGTCGCCAATCCTCAGAACTGGGGAGACCTCTGCCATGTGTTACTGAATGCGAAAGAGTTTATCTACATTCGGTAAAGTGAAGCATTTGGGAGTCTTCGCCGACTCACTCACCCGCAGCGTGAACATGGGCCGAGCGTCGCGAGTCGCCGGGTGAGTGATGCAAAGCAATTGGAGGAATAGAATCTCCCCGCCACCCCGCTCGTCGGGGTGGTTCCTGCGCTTGTGCACTACGAACCTCAGTTCGGTTCAAGGCCCGGCACCGATCACCACAGAGAGGAACCACGAAAGGCACAAAACACACGAAAACTGAGGGAGACCGCCTAGCTTGACTGATGAGAGTTCGACAGATGTTAGCTGTCGCTCTGGGGAGGGCGACTCGATAAATCGACCACTGCCTCTCTGCTTTTTCGTGTATTTCGTGTGTTTCGTGGTGAAAATTGGAGTGCTGATCCCGAATTCAGGTTACGAGTAGCGCACAAGCGCGGGAACCACGGGGACGAGCCCTAGGGGCGGGGTACGTCATTTCGACCGCTTGCCTCAAGCGCTCACTCCACGAAAAAACCCACGGGTGGTACCCGTGGGTTTTCAAATGAATCGAACAACCGTTACCGCACCACCGACTCCGTCCCCGTGGACACCTCAACCGGCTTGCGGGCGGGAATGAACAGCCGGGGCTGGCGAGGTGCGGTGAAGAAGGGAGCACTCCCCACTTGCCTAGAGGTGGAGCTCGTCGTTGGCTCGGCTTGGACTGGCATCCGCACGATGGGAGTCCGAGGCATCGGCATCAAAGCGACATTCTCCGGAACTGCCGAACTCATCGAGATCTCTGCGATCGGAGCGAGCGGACTATGATCGGGAGCCGGGCAAAGAGCGGGGTCGGCCTGAGCGCAAACCGGTGAGATGTTCGACTCGATCTGCACAGCCAGTGTCGGCGCACTGGGCACCTCCACCTGAGCCAGCGTCTTCAGCTGATTCACCTGAGTATCCACCAGGCGATTCACCGCTTCCGAGACCTCCGCAGCCTGGATCGTCATTTTCCGATCAAGATACGGTTGCAGCTCGTTCAGCAAACGGGCCTTTTCGCGTTCGTTTTCTTCGATGCAGCGGGCGATCAGCGAGCGACGCAGGTCTTCCGAGGCACGGGCCAACCGCCGGGTTTCGCTCAACATCTCTTCGTGACGATCCGCTTTCACGAGATCAGCTTGCTGGCTGGTTTGGCTGGCCTGGGCCAGTTTGCGAACCTGAGCCAATTCGGCTTTCAGGCTCTCTTCCATCAACTCCACCTGCTTGGTCAATTCACCCGCCCGATCGGCCCAGCGATCCGACAGCTGGCGAGAATGCTGTGCGGCGACGTAATGCCCCAGCACAAACCCGACCACCAAGAACAAGAGTCCCAGCACGCAGGTGATCCGCAGGTGGCGTCCCAGCGACGCATGGACCACATCTTCGATCTCTTCCCGATCCATGGGAGACTCCGTTCTGGCGAGACTGATTCACTGAGCAGGCCACCCGACAGCTGTCGTTTGAGTCGGGTGATGCGGGGCGTAGGGGATGCGCCGAACATCCCTGAGAATCCTTATCGAACGGTCCTAACGCCGAACTATGGCACACTCGGATTGCTCGGCAGAACTGGCAGAACGGGTGCGACTGGAATAATCGGAAAAGTCGAGACAGTAATCGTGAGACAACCAGCAGAAGGCGCATTGGACTTTCTCAAAGATTCATAGACGGTGAGAAAACGAAGAGCGTGATGAAATTCAACTTGAACCGAAACGGATTCCACACATGAGCGACAAACAGTCTGAAGGCCAATTCTTTGCGCCATCAGAGAATCAAAGATTTTCCTGTGACCTCCGATTCAACATGACCAAAAAGTCGTTTGCGGCTGCCTACTACTATTCGGCAAAACTGCTTGTGGAAAGCGTCTACCTGAACTGTGCACTTAGTGACACCTGTGGTCCTCCGATTGCGTACCTATACCGACAGTTCATCGAACTGATGTTTAAGGAAATCCGCCGCCTTCAGACTGGCATTTCTGGTAAAGAGGAACTCAAAGGTGGTCATCGGATTGTTGAGTTCTGGGAAGAGATCAAGAAGGACTTCGACTCGGATTTCATTGACCAGCACAAAGAGTACATCAACGTGACCGATCTGTGTGTCACGGAGTTTTGCACCATGGATCCGAAAGGTGATGCGTTTCGTTATCCAGAACCCATTCCCAAGCAAAATGCATCTTCGAACAAAAGGTCAAATGAAAACTCAACCGGCACATTTCGCGACCAGCGTTCATTTGATGTTGTCAATCTCGGAACCCAGATGAAAGCGGTAGAATACTTTCTATGCATCCTGATGGGCCGTTTGGAGTACGAGATTGAAATTGCAGGACCTCCTGACTGAGTACTGCATGACCACACTTACTCCCTCAGCAACTGATTATTCGCAATCGTAATCCCGCTGAGCATCGAGCCGATGATGCCGAGGAAGCCTTGGTCGGTCCCGGCCAGAAACAAGTTCTTGGCAGGCGTATCGCCGGTCAGGATCTTGCGGGGGGCTCCGTAGACGGCCCCGCTCAGGTGGCCGGTGAAGCGGTGGATTGTCTTCGGCGTGAAGAGGTCGGCGTCGATCACGTGGCTGCGGAATTCGGGCATAAACCGGACAGCGGAGTCGATGATCTTCGTGCCCCAGGCGGACTTGGCGGCGGCGTATTCATTGGGCGAAAGCCCCATCCAGTAGTCGGGGTTGGCCAGTGCTGTGATGCGGATGATGCCGTCTTCGAGCTGGCGGTCATCCTCGTATTGAAAGTTATTTGGAGAGCAGATGATCCCGCTGCGGAGGTCGCAGGGGTCGGTCGGCACATCGTAGGTGAACCGCTCGGAGTCGTTATAAAAGATGATCGTCTCGGTGTGCCCGAGGTCGCGCGGCTGGCGGTCGATGATCGAGATCGACTCGTTGAACGAGATCGCCCCGTGCTGAAACTTTTCAACAGGCCCGTGATCGCCGGGGACCATTTGACCTTGCAGTGCCTCCCCGCACAGCCGAAACGTCTCCACCGATCCGACCGTGGACAGAATATTGTCAGCTGTGATTTCACGGCCATCGTCGAGGACGACGCCGATGGCCCGCCCGTTGTCGGTCTTGATTGCTTGGACCCCATGCCGCAGCTTGAGTTCGCCGCCGAGCTCCTTGTAATGCCGGGTCAGCGACTTGAGGATCTGGCGGACGCCTTCGAAGGGGCGACCGAACCCCTCCTTGAAGATACTCTTAAACATCACCACGAACTGGTTGAAGTCCATGTCGCGCGGGGTGGCTGAGCCGTAGAACATCAACGGGCAGAACAGCATGCCGACCAGCAGCGGGTCAGAGAGATGTTCGCTGACCACCTGCATTGCCGAGACGACTTGCTGATTCAGGTTCAGTTCGTCGAACGTTTCAATCGTCGTGACCAGCTTGCGGAAGCCGTCGATCTGATGCGGAAAGCCTGCGGCGATTTCCTCGACCAGCACCGAAAAATCATTCGTAAACCGCAGCTTCTTCCCCGGGAAGGCGACCGCCGAACCAACCTGTGGTCTCAGCGCAAAGTCATCCCAGCGAAGCCGCAGCTGCTTGAGCAACTTCGCCAGCGGTCCGGTCCGCGTCCCCGGCGGGGCAAAGTTCGTGACCGCATGCAGCCCGACATCATGGTTCCTGGCACGCAACCGATAGAACGAGTTCAGCCCACCAATCGTCGTGTGCCGCTCGAGAATGCACACCGGCTTCTGGTAATACGCCAGCCGAATCCCGGCTGCCAGCCCGGACATGCCGGCCCCGATGATGAGGGTGTGGTAATGCACGGGGGGAGTTTTCAGTGGTTAGTTTTCAGTCGTCAGTCAGAACGTCAGCGAGCGGGGGACGTGAGTCCCCCGTGTTGTGACAACGTGTGATAAGAATCCGCGTGGCGTCCCAAGCTCAACGGTCGCACAGCACGGAGGACTCACGTCCACCGCTCGCTACGCGGGCACGTCCTTGAGCATCGGCGTGAGGTAGGTCACGGTGCTGTCCATCGAGATCAGGTTCGGGTAGTCGGCCTCGGGGATCTGGACGCGGTAGAGCTTGCGGAGTTCCATGACGATGTCGAGGAAGTCCATGCTGTCCAGTTCCATCTGCTCCCGGAACGGCTTGCTGTCGTCGAGGTTTGACAGATCCTCGTCGGGCGCGATCCGTTCGAGGATTTGCAGAATCACCTTGCGAATATCGGCCGGGACCATGCCGGGACTCCGTCACACTGAGCGAACACAGACTGAACTGGGTTCCACGAGCCATTCTCGGGGAAGCACCACAGATTAGCGGGCGGAACGAACCCGGCAAGTCGCAGGCCACTCGAGTTCCCGTTTTCGACAAAGCGGTAGGGAGTGATGAGTTGTCAGTATTCAGTTCTCAGTCAGAGATTGACTCGAAAAAGAACTGCCCTCTTGATCTGACAACTGAAGACTGAGAACTGACAACTTCCCTTACTCCAGCAGATCACACATGTGTGGAATCCGATCAACCAACGGAATCACCTGCGGCTTGTAAATCGTCAGGTAACCCGCTGCTAAACGGTGCTGCTCTAAAGATGCCTCAGTATCCCAGTACTCGCACAGCAGATACACAGCAGGATCACTCTTCGAGTGATATGCATCAAAGCGAACACAACCCGGCTCCGCCCGCGACAAGCGACCATGAGCCCTGAGGAGCTCCCCCACCTTATCGATGTCGGCAGAATCCTTCACTCGCAGCTGGACGTTGATATAGAGCATGATGTGACCTGAAAGCGTTGAGGGTTTGGTATCAGCATTTTTTACCAGATGACGTGCCAACCTGCATCAAAGTTCTCATTCGCTCCTGCGTCAAACCGCAACACTGCTCCAAAACGCATCGCACTCGGAGAAAAAGACGGATATAGAAACAACGAAAGCGTCCCCAGAAACAATCCAAGGACGCTTATCGCTGAGCCATTGAGCAAGTGCGGGCCAACCCTCGCTCGGGCTATAAGTTTATTTTTACCACCAGTTCGGCCAGAGTAAAGCGAGAAAAATGAAAAAATCCCGCGAACATTCTCGTAAACCAATAATCCTAAACGAGATAAAAATCATTTCGCATGCTAACTGCAAGGGAGTCTCCACACGCCACTCCCCTTTTCGCCTCAGCTTTTGCCTGCAAATCGTGAATCGATCGCCCACTCCATCCACTTTTGAGCGATCAACATGAAGAGGTGGCGAGACCCAACACATCATCGCATTCTGATTTCAAAGCCCAACAACCCCTTGTTGACTTTTTGGCACGCAAGATGCACATCCTCCTCTCGATTCTTTCCCGGTTGTACCGTGTTTGGTACCGGGGGTTTTTTCTTGGTTTGCAAACTGGTTTCCATCCCACCCCAAAACACGGTTGGCCCCGTCTGATTCTTCAGACGGGGCTTTTTTCTTGTACCCCCGAGAGTGCCCGCAATGCGGGAAACCGCCAAAACCCCTGTTTTCGGGCGGCAAGGTTGGATCAGACATAACCGTCATGCGCGGATCAACTCTGCTCCGAAACCCAGACTCTTCCAGCCCCTACGCATTCTGAACGCTGGTTGAGGCCGATAGCACTGGAGGACTGTCTCGATGGATCGGGCGGACCCTTGATGCTTTGCGAGCGATTCGCCGACCGTCCTGCTCTCTCAATTCTTCCGCCCTACAAGCCCGATCCGAGCCGCTAAGCACTGGGGATGCTCTTATGCCCCTGCGCACTGCTTTTTCCATTCTTCTCGGATGGTGCCTCTTGGCGGGCACCCTCACGGCCGCACCGTCGGCCTGGAAGACCGACTTCAATGCCGCACGCATTGAAGCCCAAAAACTCCAGCGCCCATTGCTGGTCCATTTTTACTCCGACAGCTGCGCTCCCTGCGTCCAAATGGAGCAGAACGTCCTGCACAAAGCTCCGGTGGAGGAGTACATCCACGGCAATCTCGTGGCTGTTTCGATTAATGTCGATCAGCACAGTGATCTGCAAAAACGCTTTAGCGTCAACCGCTGGCCGTGTGATTTTGTGCTCGACCCAACCGGCTCTCGCCGACTTGTGACCTCCGTCGGTCCTCGTTCTGTCGCCGATTACCGCCAGATGTTGGAAAAATCCGTGGCCTGGAACGCTCAGCTGAAAACCCGCCAGACAAAGCCGAATCCCGAGAATTCTGTCGGTCGAGTCGACACTGATCCGACCTCTGTCGCCCTACCTCAGCCGACTTTCTCACGAGAGAAACTGCTACTGGATGGGTTCAGCCCAGTCTCGCTGCTGACTGACAAGAAGTGGATCAAGGGAACCGAGGAGTTCGCCGTGGACTACGAGGGACAGTGGTTCCTCCTGACCAGCGCCGAAGAAATCAAATCGTTCCGTGCCAAGCCCGGCGATTATGTCCCTCAGTTCATGGGCTGTGACCCCGTTCTCATCTGGGAATCTCCACAAGTCCCCGCGATTCGCGGCGTCACCCGTTTCGCAGCGTTCTACGACGACCAGTTGTATCTGTTTGCGACAAAGGAGAACCGGGACGAGTTCAAGAAATCACCGGATCGCTACATCACCACCCGCGTTGTCCTCGATCTGGACCTGATCGAGACCGTGACGCGTTAGCTCTGTAGGAGACTCCCTCTTCAGCCACATGGATTGACCAACTCTGGAGGCGACAGTTCGCAGTAGCGAACGGGTCGACTTTCCCATCTGTGTGTGTGATTCTCACATCGCAGCCGATTCGTTTTTCCTGAGCGAGCGGTGCCGTTCCGAGGTCGCAACTGGTAAACTGGGTTTTTGCCCGTCGCCATCGACTCTCAGGAAACGCCCGCACCATGGCGACTCTTTCTCTTCGAAACCCGCACAGTATCCTCGCCGCCCTGCGACATCGACCCGCAGATGTTCTTGATCTGCGAGTCAACCTGAAGGGAGCCAGCGACCCCTGGTTGGCGGTCACCGCCCTCGCACGCGAGCACCAGAAGCCTGTTCATTTGCCAATCGTCGATCCCGATCGCGTCGTCCGCAGCTCGACCGACGGAGGCCGCGCGACCGGGAACGAAGCCACGGTCCGCGAAATCTCGACCGTCAGTCCCAAGACACTGTTCAACCGCACCGACAAACCCGGTCTGTGGCTGGCTCTGGACCATATCCAAGACCCGCACAACGTCGGAGCGATCCTGCGGACAGCTGCGTTCTTCGGCGTTCGCGGAGTGGTGATGACTCGCGATCAATCGGCTCCATTGACGGCGATTGTGTACGACGTCGCTTCGGGTGGTGTGGAAGCCCTGCCCATTGCCGTCGTCCCGAACATGGTCCAAGTGTTCGAAATTGCCAAAGAGAGCGGTCTCTGGATTCTGGGCACCTCGGAACACGAAGCCCGGTCAGTCTCCGAAGTCGATCGTGACCGCGACTGGCTTTTGGTACTTGGCAACGAAGAGAAGGGGCTGCGCCGGCTGGTCTCCGAACGCTGCGACGAACACTGCCAGATCACCTCGCGCGGGGAGGTCACCTCGTTGAACGTGTCGGTTGCCTGCGGCGTGCTCATTGCCACTTTGTCAGCAGCTGCCAGCAAACCGTTGTGAGTTGTCACAGCTTGATTTTGAGGGTTTCCGCCTGGGAGGGCGAGGCCCCTGTCGAGCCGCTCGTGCCAGAAAACGTGGTCCCTGGCTCGCGGCTCAGCAGGAGCTTCGACCTCCCAATCTGGCTGGTCACCACCCCAAATGCTGGGGAGACACAGCCCTAGCCACACGCATCAGGAACAGACATGCTCTGGCGCACGATCGTCGTTCTGATCCTGGTTGCCATTGCCGCCTGGACCGACCTCCGCGCGCGGAAGCTGTATAACTGGAATACCTATTCCGGCATGCTGATTGGTATCGGGATTCACGCTCTGCCTGGCAGCCCGATCGCCATCACCGATTCATTGGCCGGATGGCTGGCTTGCGGCCTGATCATGCTACTGTGTTTCGTACTCATGCCGGTGGGTGGCGGCGATGTAAAATTGCTGGCCATGATCGGCGCTGGGCTGGGACTGGAAGATGGACTCACCGCCCTGCTCTGGACCTGTACTTTGGGCGCTATCACTGCTGCCTCTGCCGTGATCTGGCAAGTCGGCGCGTGGCATCTCTTCAGGGGCACCATCCAGCGAGTCAGTCAGTTCATCCGAGCGAAGGGCTGGGTCCCCTGGACTCCCGAGCAAAAACAGGTTCTGAACCAACGGTTCCGCCTGGGTCCGTGTGCCTTACTGGCAGTCCTGTTCACACGAGCCGAAATCCTCCTCAGCGGGCTGTAATGCATCTCTCGCTAAGGTCGAGTTTTCGTTCCCGCCGCCGAGTGTCCGCTGGCCTGCTGGGCAGTTGGCGGGCTCGATTCCGCGATATAAACAGCCGGTTCGATCGTCTCTGTGCCTGTAAGTTCGTATTCCTTGTAGGTCACTTGCTTGATGACCGGCTGAATCTCCGGTGGACCGCTGAGCGAGACTTGACTCGCCGAAGCGAGAACCTTGCGAATCTCTGTCAGCCAACGTTCCGCATCTTTGAAATTCGGATCTTGGCGAAGCGCCAGTTCCAGCTGCGCCTCTGCGGCACTCAGTTGTCCCTGATCTTTCAGGATCAGTGCGATGTTGTAGTGTCCCGCCGACTCTTTCACACAATGGCTGAACTGAGTCTGCGCCTGCGCCAGATCCCCCGTATAAGCCAGAGCGACGGCCAGTTGGTAGTGAACTGTCTTATCCTCCGGCAGTCCACGCGTGGCAACACTCAGGGCGGCGACCGCTTCCGGCCATTGCTTGCGAGCCACCAGGCACTGCCCGAGTCCACCCTGAGCACTCGCAGATGCTGGATCGATCATCAGAGCGCGACGGAACCCCTGCTCCGCTTGTTCGACTTGACCCGAAGACAGATTGATTCTCGCCACGCCGAGAACCGCTTCAAGGTTCTGAGGCTGTGCAGCTAAAACCGCCGTATAGTGCAGCTGAGCCTCGGACAAATTCCCCGTCTCTTCCATCCACATCGCATAGCGCAGTTTGAGCGGATTCGGGTCGGTAATTTTTTTCGCGGGGAATTCTTCCTCGATGGATTCAGACTGCTCAGCGTAAGTCACGTTCGGTTTGGAGAACGGGTTCCAGGCCGATGACTGTCCATTCTGCTGATTCGCGGTCTTCTTCGCCAGAATCGAGCACCCGGAGTGATTCAGTCCGATCACCAGCAGGACCAACAGAATTGGCCAGCGGTTCAACAACATGGCTGCCTCCGTTGTCACATGGAATTCAATCGAGTGGTTCAGGCAGCATGTCGCTCCCCATCCAAACCTAGACGTTTCGCTGCGACCAGCAGCAAATCCGCCCGTGCCCGCACCGTCTCCTTTTGAATTCGGCAGATCGACTCGACCGCCTGTAAGAGATTTTGCGGATCAGAGCATTTGGGGGGATTTTGCGGGCTGTAACACTTAGTGAACAGCTCCTCGACCGCCGACTCATCGACCTCAATCCGATTCCTGCGCCCTTCCTCAAACAGCAGAGTCGCGAATCGATCTCGATCAGGTGCCGAGAGATGCACGCGACATCGGACCCGACGAGCCACCGGCGCAGGCAACGCCGGAGCGTCTTCTCCAACAATGAATACCAGCCACGAATCGACCGGCAGAATGAGCCGACGACCCGAAGGTAAAACGAGAGTGTCGGTCTGCTGCTCCAAGGGCTGCAACCAACGATTCATGAGCTCGACAAACGATCCCGGCTGTCGCCCCAGATCATCCACGATCAACATCCCGCCGTTGGCCAGAACCTGGATCGGGGCGACCAGGGTTCCGCCCGGGCCCGAGCTGCGGACCTCAAACGACTCACGTGTCAGTTCCGTCGACGCTGTGATCACGGGGCGTCTCACGCGTCGCCAACGCGTGTCCGTCGTTGGTCGCCAGTCATGCGAGTCGAGCGGCAAGATTTCATCGAGCGGACGATGAATCGTCGGTTCAAAGACTCGCAGAAATCCCTCATCGACCCAGATCGCATACGGCACATAAACAGCTTCCGAGGACTGCTCGATCAGCAGCCCTAACCGACTGGCAAGCAATGTTTTTCCGTTTCCCGAATGCCCACTCAGCAGCAGCGAGCCACCCGTTGAGAGTGCTAACTGCAGGTCCGAGAGCGTCGCCTCGTCCAAGGTGACTCCCGTCAACGCTGACGACAACTCCTCTTGGGAAATCCCCGAGCCGTCCAGCTGTTGTTTGCGACATTGCTCCGTGTAGTCTGTCCACGATACGGGCGCGGGCCCCAGATAACGAGAGACTGCGAACGCCTCGCAAGCCCGGGCGCGGCCCGTTGATGTGAGCGTGATTTTCTCATCATCCGCCACACCGGGGGGAAGCTCCTGCCCCAGTCCCGACGCGTAAGAAACGGACTGCTGAGATTGCAGCGAAGTCACGATCTCCCGCATCACACCAATTGGCAACCGAGTGCCACGGGCGAGGAGTTCCACAGTGGCCGAACCGCGCGGATGCAGATGCTTCAGGACCAAGTCTTCTAACACAACCGCCGGGACGCCACACGACGCCAGACTGGTTGGTATGACCGGAGCGCCAATCGAGGATGATTCAAAATTCGACATGGCGACATCAGGAATCCGTCGATTCCGCCTCCCGCTCCGCCGACTGCCACCAGTCGCTCACGAAACCCACGCCGTAGGATGAGCCACGCCGTGGGAAAAAAATACATCCAGAAGGACGGACTCTGTCTGCCGTCCTTCTGGATCGGGTATCGCCCCCGGATTATTTCGCCTTCGAGGCGGGCGACGAGTATGGAATCGACGGCGGCGTGCGCAATGCCTGCTGCTGCTCGTAGATCCATTCGACTTCTTCCGCCGGACGCCCCACCGCGTGAGTCACACGCAATGCCACGGACGGCATCGCATCCGCACCAGCCAAATTGATCACAGCTTGCTGCACACTCGCCACGCGGCTCTGATTCACCACCGAATCATTCACCGACTGCACATAGAGCTGACGCTGCTCTTGTGGTGCACTCTCCAGAATCCACCGCAACTGAGTCTCGCCCGCCGAGTTCAAGGCGTTGGTTTCTTCATCAAAGTGGTACACATACATCGTGGTCGCCATCTGCCAGCCGTTATCGACCTGCGATTGCCAGACACCACGGACCGCAGCCCGATCCCCGCACACATACGGCAAAGGCCAGTATTTCTGCGCATGGTATTTGTGAATCGCCAGCTGTCGAGGTCCGGTCGGACGCGGACGCATCGGCCACATCTTGCCATACTTATAAACTTGGCGTTCACCGACGGGATCGTCCGCATGCATCGCATACCACTCGTCCGATCCGCGCGGCGGACCATCGGTGTAAAACGGCCATCCGGCCTGAGCATTGGCTGTCCACAAACAGGCCGCAGCTGCGATTGCAGCGAAACGATTGCGTTGCACGTGAGTTCCCCCCGGAACGTGGTCGCACTCGAATCGTCCAGCCGGTCGAGTCTCACAAAGACACTCCAGCGACAGTCGAACGCGACCTCTCCAAGGATTTCATCGGCAGTCGACCCTGCCGACATTGACGAGAACTCCGAAAATGCCGGATGTAGTGCCCGTAGCGGAAGTCGTCAGACTTTCGCCAAGTCCACTTTGACTGGCCGAACGGCGAAAGTCTGACGCGGCGTGGCCTCGGTTGCCACTTTGGGCGACCGGGGCCACGCAGCAGAAAGAGGTTTTGATATCGAGAGATTTATCACCGAGAACCTCTCGTGCCAAGGCACACGAGTAGGCCCCAAAGCGAGCCAACCCGTGCCACCCTGCGGGCAACGAGTTCGTCCAGATCCTGGTCGGAGATGAATATCGCAAAGCCGAGTACGCGGCCACGAGCGTGATCGAATTCACGAACGGCGTGACCGTCACCCACGAAGCGGCACGCAAGTCCGACCGCTCTTCGAGCCTTGTGCAGGGGCAAAACGGAAACCACATCCTCAGCTATGGGAAGGATGTGTTCCAAACGTGGACTCGCACCTTGGACGATGACGCCGTCACGCGGACCATCACCACCACGAACAGCATCGGCAATCACGGTGGCGGCGAATGGAAACATGTGGATGCCAACGGCAATACGCTGGACCGGACGGCGTTCCTGCTGTTGGGGGGTGACCACGATTCGGTGACCACGGTGGCTGCGTCGGCCACGCCCACCGTAACCACCACGACGCGGGTGCATACCAAACATCTTCAGGAAACGGTCACCTTCGAGAGGTCGGGCCCGTACGGCCTGGTGGATAATAATACGACCGCGATGCAGGCCGAATACGCGGGCAACGAATTAGGCGGTTACGCCAGCGAAACGCGAACGGTGACCTCCAACGGCACCAGCTCGTCAAACACCACGATCGGCACCTCCGCCGGGTGGACGATTCCAAACGGCACAAACGGCGGCACGTTTTTAAGGCATGGGTTCGGTGCCGATCAGGGGAGCGGTGCGGACCTCTTGGGAGCCAGCAGTGGGCAGTTCGTGTCG
>JAYWHX010000063.1:0-55049 GCA_043777375.1 Planctomycetota bacterium
CCCACCGGGCCGGACCGGATTTTCTGCATCCACCCGGCTTGACAATCCGTTCTTCATAGATGGCCCAGACGCTGCTTTGAGCGTCTGGGTTGTGGAACAGCTAGAGGTTACGGAGAGGGCGCTCGCCTTTCAATCCCTCTGATTCCTACGTCACCCAGACATCCAGCCGATGCTGTACGGCCTTGGTCGGTGTCACGTCCCCATCCAGGGCGATGCGACTGGCGGCCCGAGTGACCGCCAGTCGTGCCCTCACCACGTCGAAAAGTGTGGACTACGATTTGGTCCATACGACCCGGGTGGGATTGACATCATGTCCATTGCCAATCAAGTCGCGAGCTAACGTCACGACACTTGTCAGTGTTCCGTCACTCCCCACCTCGGTATACGCCGAGATCGACAGCAAGAAAAACCAAGTTCCGCCTGCGGGACTCGGTACGGTTCCGAATGTCGAAGCCGTCAAGTAATTCGCTCCTGAACTGTTGGTGCTGAAGTCGCCTTTTGAAAAGTGTGCCTGCCCTTGATTCAGGCCGAAGCTCCCTGAAACGGGAGAGGGATTCGAGCCTGGAATTGTGAATCCACTCCACGAACCCTGCACGGAGCCATCATCCCCCACCGTCAGTACGAGCGTGCCAAATCCACTCGCAGGCGTGGATGAATACGTTCCGGTCAAATCTGACAATCCCATTGCAATCTCCTCATTCGTCGAACATGCACGTTATGACTGCCGACACGACAGTCGCCACTTTCAGCTTTCATTGAATCGAAGATCAACCGATGCAGAGGCATCTGTTGAACACTCCGACCCTGATGGGGTGCTGATTGGCTTTCTTCCGTTAAAAGCGAAGTCGTCTTACACGATGTTTCCGCAGAGGAGTCGAACACGTTCTCTTTCCGTCAGATTCAGGTCAGATAAAGCGCGTGATACGAGGAAGACGGAGGAGGAGGTCGAGCTTCACCAACGAACGAGACGCTCACTCAACCGGACTCATCCAGCTGCAGCGTTTCGAGTGCAGCGACAACTCTCTAACATGGGAGCTTGATCGTCCTCATCCGCTCAGCAAGGCCCGCAGCATGTTCGGTTTCTTCAGTGGCAAAGACTGGAACGTTCTGGCAGTCATCTTCGAACGGCCCGATCTGTTCACGGTCAGTGGACAGCGGGTCAAGGGCGGCGATGCCGTGAAGGCCCGCGATGGAGCCCAGGGGCACCCCCGCACGATCTTCTGGGCTGTGTTTGACCAGAAGGGGAAGTTCCTGGAAGGAGCTCCCGGTCAGGGCGCGGGCAACGTGTCCGTTGAAACCGTGAAGAAGCTGGAACGAGACCTGCGAACCAATCGCACGATTCAGGAGGTGTTGAAAGCCCTCGAAACCGCCGCGACGAATAAGCTGGCCAAACCGCTGGTGTGGATCGGATATCCTCGGAAGGCGGCGCTGCCTCCGATGGACGCTCCGGAGAACTGACCGCTGTACAGGATGGCGGGGCGAAATCAATCCGGGGCCTGACGGCCATCGGCTCACTGCATTCTCTCGGGGACTTCATCCATGAAACGTTGTGCCTACGTCGCCCTGTTGGTCATGTTGATGTTCTCCTCTCCGCACGCCGAGGAGCCCATCCTCACCGGCCCAGCTGTGAAGGAACTGGGGGGAGATCCACCTGCCGCTCCGATGGGCTATCCGAATTCAACAGCTCTGTTGGCCGCGATCAAGTTGGGGTTTGTGAAGCTGGTCGATCGGGATGCTCCGCTCCCGGAGAGCGTTGAGTTGAGATCCGATGTCGAGTATGGGAAAGTCGGCGACCGCTCGCTGAAGCTTGATCTCTACTCGCCGAAAGTGCGAACGGAAAAACTCCCGCTGCTGGTGTTCATTCACGGCGGCGGTTGGAAGGGTGGCAAGAAGGAAGACTACAAGCTCTACACGCAGGTCTTCGCGACCAAGGGGTACGTCGTGGCCAGCGTGGGCTACCGCCTGACTGGAGAGGCCAAGTTTCCGGCGTGCGTCAATGACGTGAAGTGCGCAATCCGGTATCTGCGATCGAATGCAGCCGCGCTGGGCGTTGATGCCGACCGAATCGGTGTTGTGGGCGGATCGGCGGGCGGCCATCTGGCCATGATGATTGGCTACTCTTCTGATGTCCCAGAACTCGAAGGTGACGGCGGAAACCCCGGAGTCAGCAGCCGCGTCAAAGCGGTCGTCAACATCTATGGCCCGACGAACCTCAACGACGATTTCGTGCGAGAGAACGAGGGAGCCAACAAGCTCGTCGAATCGCTGTTTGGAAAGCCCGTCTCCGATGCAGGTGATCTGCTCGACAAGGCGTCGCCCGGTTTCTACCTCGATGCGAAAGACCCGCCGACGCTGATTCTGCATGGAACGATCGATGATATCGTCCCTGTGGACCAGTCCGATCAGTTGGCGCAGAAGCTGACCGATCTCCAGATCCCGTACGCCTACGACCGCCTCCCTGGCTGGCCGCATACGATGGATCTGGCGCTCGATGTCAACACGCGATCAACCTGGCTGATGGAACACTTCTTCGCCCGGTACCTGAAGGACGAACTCCCCGCTGCCGGGAAGTAAGCGGTGACTCGGTCAACGTTTGATCTGAGGGTTGGAGTCCAGTCATGAGGCTGCTCCGGAACAGCCTCAAGGCTGAACTCCAACCCGCTTCATTCGCCTGACAAACCGCTCATCACGAACTCAAAGACATGCAGTGCCTCGGACTCGATATCGGTTCCTCCTCGATCAAGGGAGCGGTCCTCGACCTGGAATCTGGGCAAGTCCACTCCATCGTCAAGGAGCCGTTCCCGGACCCGCTTCCCGGCTTTCCCAGTGGGTGGTTTGAGATTGATCCACGCGAAGTCGTGACCCGGGCCCGGCGAGTCATTTCCCAGCTACTCGCTTTCTCTCCACGCGCAAATTCGCTTTTCATATGTGGGCAGATGGGCGGCGTCGTGGTTGTCGATCATCACAATCGGCCGGAAACAAATTATCTGTCGTGGCGGGATCAACGCACACTTTCCGCATGGGGAGAGGGTGGAAGCTATCTCGACGAAGTCCAGCGCCGAATCGGTGCCCTGTGGGCCTTTGGTCAGCCGTGTCCTGCTGAGCGCCCACTGAGACATCTCGGGAACGAACTCAAACCGGGATCTGCCACAAGTCTGCTGTTCTGGTTGCAGCAAAACACTCGTTTGCCAGCGCGCTTCAAACCCACAACGCTGGGCGATTTCGTGATCTCCCAATTATCAGGCATCTTCCCCCAAATCGAACGGACACAAGCCATCGGCCTCGTGGATGTCACTCGGAACGATTGGAATCGGGAGGCATTCAACAGCCTTGAACTGAGCCACCTCGACTGGGATCAACTTTGCTCCGCTGAAGTACCGGTCTCGTACTGTGTGATCGAAGGTCGTCCCTTGGCTCTCTACCCGACTCTTGGTGACCAGCAATGCGCCCTGAGAGGTGCGGATCTCCAGTTGGGCGATCTTTCGATCAACGTCTCGACCGGGTCGCAGGTTAGCTGCATCACGCGTGAGTTCATGCCGGGCCCGTATCAGTCGCGATTCTTTTTCAACGGCACGTACTTGAACACGATCACGCATCTGCCAGCGGGAAGGTCGCTGAACTCGCTATTCGAGTTACTGACAGCCCTGCCCTCGGCGCAGGGCGGATCGCTCGCCAATCCCTGGCCGACCATCGCTCGCCTGGCATCCGAGGCCGCTGACGGAGCTGGCGGCCTCAAGTGCGACCTCAGCTTCTTCGACGGCCCACTCGGTCGCGAGGGACAGATCAGCGGGATCACGACCGAGAACCTGACTGTCGGCAACCTATTTCGAGCGGCGTTCGAATCAATGGCCGACAACTACGAACGCCTCGCCCGCGTCCTGTGGCCCAGCGGCGACTGGCAGCGAGTGGTCCTCTCTGGCGGCTTGACTCAGTCGGTCCCCATCCTCCGCGAACTCATTGAACGCAAGTTCCCCGGCCAAGTGGTCGAGTCCACCGCCACCGAGGAAACCCTGCTCGGGCTCCTCGATGTCGCGCGAGGCGTGCATTCGAGTGGCCTGAACGGTTGAACGCTGCGACAATCATTCACAGACCGATTAAACCTCACTGCCATCCCCGTAGCTCATCCACAGGATCGTCCGATGACTGATTTGCTCGTGGGGGTTCTGATTCTGACCCTCGCTACGGTCACGATCTTCTCGGTTGTGACCCGATTGACGGCTCGTTGGCACCCACGAGTCAACGATGCCATCGCAGCTGGCGTCCTCGTTCTGCTCGGCTATTACATTCGCTATGTGTGGGATAATGTGGAACTGGCTCGCTGGCTGCCCGTCTCAAACCTGATCATTGTGGGGAATTGGCTCCCGTTGGGAATTGCAGCTCTCGGAGGTCTGGCGTGGAACCGGGTCCCCCCACCGATCACCAGGAAGCTGTTTGCCGTGGGGTTACTCTTCGCAGTGGCGGCCTACGCCGTCTACTCTCCTTTTCGTGGCAAGGCTCCCGAGTGTCATGATACTTGGGAAGACGGTGTCTGCCGCCAGACCACTCAGGACACTTGCAGCGCCGCAGCTGCCGCCACAATGCTACGCGACCACAAGATCAATGCCACGGAACAGGAGATGGTCGATCTATGCATCACCAGGACCGGGACCACTTGGTTGGGTTTGTATCGAGGGCTGAAGCTCAAGACGGCTGGGACGGACTGGGATGTGGAGATCATCTCCGGAGACATCGATGAGCTGCTCAAAGACCCCCAGGAAAGCAAGATCGTCTTCTTGCGTCTGACCGCTGACGTGGCTGATAAGAACCCGCAGTATGAGGCCAAAGGCTGGATCGCCGGGACCTCACATTCGGCGGTCTTACTGCGAGTGAGTGGTAATCAGAATTGCCTCATGGGGGATCCTGCTGTCGGACTGGAAAGACTCCCGGTAGGTGACTTAGTACAGCTGTACGAAGGGCGAGGAATGCGTCTGGTGCGACGACCCTGGCCGTAGTGCTCAGCGACTTTTCTTCCTGGCAACCAGTTCGCGCTCGGCGGGTCTGGTGATCCGCGAGACCCTTAATGGACTCAAGAGTCTCAAAGCTCCTCCGCGATACTCGCATCATAGGCGGTGAATGCGTTAGTGTGACCCACTGCGGGCTCTGGCTTCCGACACTCGGAGGAGGCTGAGTCGGCGTCTTCTTCCAGGCTGCTCGCCCCTATGGAACAATCACAGACTCCGAATTGTCTCCCGGCATGGGAGATCGCTGAACTGCCCGAACCGAAACCGCTGAAGTGGGAACACTGGGCGCGGTTTATTGGTCCGGGCATCGTCATGATGGGGATTCAAATCGGCGGCGGGGAGTGGCTGTTGGGACCGGACATCACCGCCAAGTACGGCGGTGGGCTGATGTGGATCGCAACGATCGCGATCATTTGCCAGGTGTTCTACAACCTCGAATGCGGTCGGTATGCGCTCTATTGCGGCGAGCCGATCTTCACGGGGTTCATGCGAACGCAGCCAGGGCCGCGGTTCTGGATGGGGGCGATTTTATTCCTGAATCTCAGTGCCCTGATCCCCGCTCTATCGACCAACGGCGCAGCCATGGCTGCCTCGCTTTACCTGGACCGACCTCCCGGAGTGGAGGACAAATGGTTGGTGATTGGGCTGGCGTATGTGTTTATCTTTTTGGTGGCGCTGCCGGTCCTGGTGGGCGGCAAGGTCTACAACATGTTGCAGACTGTCATGATGGCCAAAGTGATCGTCGTGCTGGGATTCTGCCTGCTGATCGGGTTCTTTTTTGTGAGCGCCGAGAACTGGCTGAATGTCTTCAGCGGGTTCTTAAAGTTCGGGACTGTGCCGACCACGGTCGATGGCCAAGACGCGACGGTCAACATCTTTCAGAACCTGTGGAACGGCGATGGCTGGCCCCTGATTGTGCTGACCAATATCGCTACGCTCGGTGCCTTTGCGGGGTATGCCGGAGGCGGCGGGCTGTCGAATTCGAGCTATGGAAACTTCGTCCGCGACAAGGGCTGGGGCATGGGGAGCGTGGTCGGCGCGATCCCCAGCGCAGTCGGGGGCAAGGAGGTCACGCTCAGCCACCTCGGCAAGGCATTCGCCATCAACACTGACAACATGCGCAAGTGGAAGGCGTGGTGGAAATACATTCTGGTTGACCAGATTTTCGTCTGGGGACCGGGCTGCTTCATGGGGATGGCCTTGCCAGCCTTACTGTCACTGGAGTTCTCCCAGTATTCGGTGCTGAAGGGTTCGAAGCTCGATTGGGCGCAGTCACTGATCTCTGCGGACGGAATCCGGCACGATCCCCGTTTCAGTGAGGCCATGGCGAACACGCTGTGGCTCGTCACGATTCTCGTCGGGATGCTGGTGATGCTGCCCAGTCAGATGTCGATCGTCGACGACTTCAGCCGTCGCTGGACCGACATCCTGTGGTCGGGCAGTCGGCGGATGCGTAACAACCCCGACGGCAACGCCGTGAAACGCGTCTACTACTCGATCCTGGCGTTCTTCGTGGCGTGGACGCTGGCGTTTACGTATGTCTTCAGCACGTGGGGCACCCCCAAGCTGATGACGCTGGTGATTGCGAATTTGAACAATCTCGCCATCGGCGTGACCTCGTTTCATCTGTTGTGGATCAACTGCACGCTGCTGCCTGCCGAACTCCAGCCGCGCTGGTATCATCGGGCGGGAGTGATCGCGTGCGGCGTGTTCTACATCGGCATGTCGGGCCTGGTGTTCATGACCAAGCAGTGGCCGATTCTGAAAGAGTTTCTGGGGATCTGAAAATGCCGTCCGATGAGGTTCACCACTGAGTCGCGACAATCTCTCCGGGATGCTTCGTTCCCTCTTCGCGTCCTGAGCTGCCTTTGTGTTCAATTCTGAGTCCCATCCGATCAACAGACACGAAGGATGGCGAACACAAAGCAAGCCAAGGACGCGAAGGGGGAGATTGAGTGTCCTAAGGTCCGTATCCCAGCTTCTCAACGGCTCGGGAGGTATCGCTCTGACACTCTACGTGATGTGCATTGACCGTAAGCAATTGGGGAACAACAAGCATGCCAGACCGATTGTTTGACCTGACGGGGCGAGTGGCTGTGATCTCGGGAGCGGCCAGCGGGATGGGGCGGGCCTCAGCGCTGGCTCTGGCGGAGCACGGGGCTGACCTGCTGATTGCCGACTTGAATGAGCACGGGCTGGAGCAGACAACGCGCGACATCGAGGCACTCGGTCGCCGGGCAGTGCCGTTCTGCGGCAGTGTCTCCGATCTCGGTCACATTAACGCCTTATATGGAGTGCTCGACCGCGAGTTCGATGGCCGCGTCGACTTCATCGCCAATATTGCCGGGGAAGGCTTCCTCGCAGCCCCCGAGGAGATCAGTCTCGACCAAGTGCAGATGGTCTTCCAAAACCTGGTCTTCGGTCGCTTCAAGATGTGCCAGGAGGCTGGCCGACGAATGCTCAAAGTTGGTCGCGGCAGCATCGTCAACATTGGCTCACTCGCCAGTATGACCGCTCTGGGGCGCGGGCATATCGCCTACAGCATGGCGATGGGAGCTGTCGTGCAGATGACCCGCGAACTCAGCACTGAATGGGCCAGCCGAGGTGTCCGCGTCAACGCCATCCTCCCCGCTCAGGTGATGAACCCCAGCCTCGAAAAACGCATCGCAGCTGACCCGTCCATCGAGCAGCGCTGGCTAAGTGGAATTCCGAGGGGCAGGCTGGGGCAACCCACCGATATCCAAGGGCTGGCCGTACTCCTGGCGTCCGATGCCTCGTCCTGGATCACCGGAGCATTGATCCCGATGGACGGTGGGAATATGGCGATGAACGCTGGCGGGACGATTGGGCGGTAAGTCAGCCGGTCGATCACAGCCTCCCCGCCACCCCGCTCGTCGGAGTGGTTCCCGTGGCAGGTCGGTGATTTCGCCCCGCTTGCTTCATGCGAAAAAAAGCTGCCGTCTTTGCAGACGGCAGCTCGTTTCAAATCGATGGAGTTGGATTCGACCTAACGGCGGTTCTGGTATTGCTTGATGATGTCCGCAGCCGCTGTCGGAATATGAATGGCGGGCGCTGCACCAGGGACTGCTGCAGCAGCAGGTGCGGGCGGAGCGGGTTCTTTGGCACCGCTGGTGGTCGGGTCTGGGAGCTTGACGTCCAGCCCGCTACTGGTGGGAGAGGGAGCCGCCGGTGCCTCTTCGACGGGCATCTGCTGCGGCATCATGCCCTGTTGTGGCATGCCGTAGCCCTGCGGCATCATTTGCCCCATCGGCATTTGCATTTGTGGATAACCCATCGGCTGTCCGTAGTAGCCCCCCATGGGCATCTGTGGCATCTGCATTTGAGGCGGATACCCGGGGTAGCCATAAGGGTTTTGTTGCATATACGGCTGCTGCTGTGGATACCCCACTGGCATGCCGTATCCCGGGGGCATCATTCCCGCCTGCTGCGGCATCATCTGGGTCTCTGCGGAAGCAGGAACCATGGACGGTGCAGCTGCATACGCCGGAGCCTCCGGGGAGAGGGTGGGAGCCAGGGCTGGTGCCTGGATCATTGTCGTCAGATCGAGAACTGGCATGGCGAATTGTGTAGAGGCGGAAGACGCTTCGGGAGATCCAGCAATCATCACCGTTTCAACGCTCGATGCCGAAGGCACCACATCGGATGCCTCCTGAATCATGACTTCCAGGTCGAGCTTCCCAATCAGGACGCGGTCACCAGCCTTGAGGTTCACTGCTCCCTTGAGCCGCTCGCCATTCACGAATGTTCCATTCGTGCTTCCGAGATCCCGCAGTCGAATCGAAAAGTCATCGACGGTAAAGACGCAGTGGTGGCGGCTCACCAGATCGCTATTCGGACGGAGGTGACAATCCTCTTCTCGACCCACCAGGAATTTTCCTTGTGGCAGCGGAATCGAGTTCCCCTGCTTATTCCCAGCTGCGATCCGGAGTTCTGCCTGAATCATCGAATCACCGATCCTCATCGAGAGCCAACCGTTGACTGGGCCTTCTCGTATTCCAACGAGCCACGACCGAATCAATTGGAGCGCACATGTCTGTTTAGATTACGTCGTATTCCGACGCAGTTCAACAATCCCGGGGGATGAAGCCGAAAGGCGTTTACTCCGGACTGCTGGGAACCTCAGTGAGGATCGCGGAATGGAAAGGAGAACGACAATCATGAATGGACTTTTAACCTACCAGTCCTCGAGGTTGAAGTCAACAACTGCTTGACTCAAAACGCGATTCTCCGCCAGAGCCCAGCCGATTTCTGGAGTGTGATTGATGCAAGATCGCCGCGATGTCGGCGGTCCACTCGATGCGGATGCAGCGACTTGCGATTAGGTCAGACAGCATGCCAGACTTGCCAAGCCTTCCGCGACGCCGCATCATGGATGTCTGTCACTCGCGTTCTTTCTGGCGGATTCCATGGTTCGATACTCCGATGGCGGCTCACCCCAGTGGCGAGCGTTCAAGATTCGCGCGCTGATCGCGGTGGCCTTAGCGCTATTTACGTTTGTGTCCTACCTGATGAAGGGCGACAAGAATCCCATCACCGGGGAGAAGCAGCGAGTCGGCATGTCGGTCGAGCAGGAAATCGCCCTGGGGATCAACTCTCGCAGCGAAATGGCAGCCCAGCACGGGGGATTGCACCACGACCCTGAAGCTCGGGCGGATGTCCAGCGGACCGGGAATCAACTCGTCAGTGCGTTTGAGCAGGACTTGGCGAGAACCGGCAAGTCCGACCCCTATCAATATGAGTTCCACCTGCTGGCCGATGACCAGACTGTCAACGCCTTCGCCCTGCCCGGCGGGCAGGTGTTCATTACCTATGCTTTGTATTCTCAGCTCCAGACCAAGGGGCAGCTCGCGGGCGTTCTTGGGCATGAGGTTGGCCACGTCATCAGCCGCCACAGTGCTCAGCGGATTGCCAAAATGCAGCTGACACAGGGACTCGCCGGAGCCGCCGGTGTCGCAGGTGGCGACCGCAACTCAGCTCAAATTGCGGCGATGGTGGGCAATCTGGTGAACATGAAGTACGGACGTTCTGACGAACTCGAGGCCGACATGTGGGGCATCAAGCTGAACGTGCTGGCAGGCTACGATCCCCGGGCCATGTTGGGTGTCATGGAGATCCTTGAAAAATCAGGTGGCGGGAACCAGCCGGAGATTCTCAGCACCCATCCGAAACCCGCGAACCGCAAAGGCTACATTGAAGACGTGATTCGCGAGGTCTTCCCCCAGGGCGTGCCCGAGGGACTCAATGAATAGCCCAAGTGCGGTCAGAAAAAACGTCCTGCGGGATAGGCTTCCCGCCTGTCTCTTCGCGGGAAATGGCGGGGCGGAAGCCTATTCCTCGACTCCAACAATTTTGCCTTTTCGCATGGGGCAGCGAGGAGCGGTTGTATTTTATGGAGTGGCTTTACTGGTCGCCTGCACCGGGGTTATGGTCGCTCAGGCGGACGATGCATCCACAGTTCCAGTCGTGAAAATCTTCACTCCTGAATCCGTCGCCCAACTCGTGTCGAGATTATCCAGCGACTCCCGCGCGGTTCGTGCGTCCGCTGAAGCAGAACTGATTCGAGGCGGATCGCCGGTCATCGAGCACCTTCCCGTCGCAGCAGCTGTGAATGATCCGGCAGTCCGCGAAAGCGTGGAGCGAATCGCCCTGGCCATCGAGCAGGCAGAGTCTGCCTCCGCGCTGATCCCGCGCTCAGTCCAGTGGTCCAATGTCCGTTCGCTGGCCGAAGCGGTTGAGCGACTCGCCACCGAGACCGGGAATCCAGTGGCCGTGTCGGTCGATTCTCCCATCGTCGCGACCCAGCCATTCCCGAGCGCGCCTTTGACATTCTGGGAGGCCATCGACTGGATCGAGGAATACTCCCCTCTGCGATACGAAGCCGGTTTGCTGAAACAGCCCACAACTCGCTCCCCCACCCTGCCCTCCAGCTCCACCGGTCCGTTTCGGGTCCAGCTTCTCGACCGATCGCTACGCACCACCACCGGTGGCGCGTCCCTGCTTCGAATCAAAGTCCGCACGACCTGCGAGCCTCGTTTGCACCCGCTCTTCCTCATGGCAGCTGTCGATGAGTGGGGCGTCAGCCGCAAGGAGATCACCTGCAGCCCGTTCACTCCCCATGCGCGTCTTGAAATCCCCAGTGATCGCTCAGGGACGATCGACGTGGCCTTCGATTTCGTGCTTCCCGCATCGAGCTCAGACCATTCCGACTGGAACATCAGCGGCCAATTGGAACTCACCCTCGCCGCTCGCTCGACATCCGTCACGTTCAGCGACCTGACCGCCAAGCTCCCGATGACCCGCCGACGCGGCCAGGCCAGCTTGTCACTGCTGTCGGTCAAGTCGAGCGACTCCAACTGTACCGTGCGCGTGGCCTCCGCGTTCCCGGAGATGAGCGGCCTGTTCGAGTCCTACCGCGCGGCACTCCTTGCCCCGGCTCTGGAACTCGAATCAGCACCTGGAATACGGCTGTCCCCGACCAATGTGACACAAATCCAAGAAGACCCGAACGGGATCGTGATCGAGACCCGCTTCGATGCCGCTCAATCGACTGTGGCCAGGCTGCATGCCCGTGTTCCGACAGCGATCTCGACCCAAAAGATTCCGTTTCGATTTGGGCGGGTCACGCTCACCGAAACACGGTCCCCGTAGCGTGGGCTTTCGCCCACGCGAACAACCGCGAATGCCTGATGTTGAGGCGAGCAACAGACAACAAGGTCGATCAAGGCTGTGCCTGAGCGATCAGGTCAAACCTGACCTACTCGTCTGGGTGACAGTAGCGCACAAGCGAGGGAACCACGGGGGCTCGCCCCAGTGGCGGGGAAGAAATTCCAACCCGCTGACATTACCCGTTCAACCGACCGGACCTCAGCAGACGCCATTGCGGGGTGCCGACGGTCGGCAGGTTTCCCCAGCTGCTGGTCGCGAACGAGGGGGTGTTGCCGGTGATCGTCCACAGGCTGACCCAGACGCTGTTGTCCAGGTTGTTGCGGGTGGCGATATCAGCGCGTCCGTCGCGGTTGAAATCGCCGACCACCATTTCGCCCCACTGACTCTGCACGGGAGCCCGCGTGCCCATCAGCTTCATCGTGAAGCTCGGGTTGACGGCGGTTTCGGCGACCCACCATTGGCCAATGCTGGTACGACCCAGGATGTCGTCGCGACCATCTCCGTTGAAGTCGGCCACGCGGACATCACTCCAGGTCGTCCCGGTCGACCAGTTCCCGTAGAACAACGCAGCTGCGAACGAGGTTCCCGTCGAGCGGTTGACCCACCACTGGCCGATTGAGCTGCGACCGGCGATGTCGGTCCGGCCATCGCCGTTGAAGTCGCCAATCTGGACATCGGACCACACGGTTGCGGTACTCCACAGGCCCCACTGCGACGTCGTGAAGACCGCGGTCGCGGGCGTCGCGCCGGTCGTCACCGACACGTGCCACTGGCCCAGATTATTCCGCCCGGCGATGTCCATCCGTCCATCGCGGTTGAAATCGCCGACCGTGGCGTTCGACCACGTATTCGCGGAAGACCAGTTGCCCCACAGCCGGTCGGTGAATGCTGCTCCGGTCGAGCTGCTGACCCACCAGTTCCCGTTGTCGGGTCCGGCATTGCTCAGGCGGCCGGCGATGTCGGCTCGGCCATCGCCGTCGAAGTCGGCGACCAGTGCATCGTTCCACGTCACGGCAGTGCTCCACGAGCCCCACTGCGTCGCGGCTTGATGCACGCCCGAGGCATTCGCCAGCGAGACCCACCACTGGCCGTTGTTGCTCAGCCGTCCGGCGATGTCGGTCCGACCGTCAGCGTTGAAGTCCCCGGTCAAGAACCGTTCCCAGCTGCCCGCTGCGAAGACATTCGCCGTGTTGACGGTAAAGGCCGTCGTGCCGTTGGACTTCAGCGTCACAAACGCATTCCCGGTGCCGGTCGGGCCGTTGTCCCGCACCACGATATCGGGCGGCAGATCGCCGTACTGCAGCACCAGATACGGCCGCTGGGCAGTATCCACTTCGAACGTGTTGGTCGTAATGAGGCTGATCCCGTCGACACCAGTGTTCGTTCGCAGGGCCAAGCCCAGCTGCCCGGAACCGATCAGCGTTCGCACGTAGTTGGTGTCGAGCTGGGCGGCGTGAACCTTGAGCTGGTTGGAACCTCCCGAGTTGTTGATGGTGCGGGAGCCGATCAGGTTCCCCGCCGTGGCGTCCGTGGCATTGACCACCCCGTTACCGGTATAGCCGTAAACATCGATCGGCACGTTGGCGGTCCCGCTGTTGTCCCCGTCGTAGATATTCTGCGCGGTGAAGAAGAGCCAGGCACTCTTCAGCACCCGGTTCGTCGGCTGGGACGCCAGATTGAATTCCATGATGCCGCGCGAGGGACCACCTGTAAAACCAGTCACGCCCTGGCCGCTCACAATCATGTTTCCATCTTGGACGACCGTGTCACCGGCATCAAATCCATTGTTGGTGCCGTCCGTGACATCTCCATTGGCCGACGGATCGATCCGGGTCGTGCCGTTCGGGGACGGAGTGATGAAAATCTTCACATCGGTTTCGCTGAACAAGGCTCCCGGTCCGTTGTCGGTCACCCGCACCCGCAGGTTGAACATCCCGCGATGCCGCAGCCCGGTCAGATCCTGATTGAACACGGCGATCTGCCCCCCCGTGGCGACGACACTGCCATCATAAACGTACAGCGTGTTGTCCGGGTTGCCGCCAACAATCGAGTAGGTCAGGGCGTTCCCTTCCGGATCGGTCGCGTTCAGCTTCCCGATGTTCGTCCAGCGGGCGGAGAACTCCTCAAAGGTGAAGCTGGTGGGACCGGTGAAGGTCGGGGCTTCCTGCACATTGGTCACGGTCAGTGTGTGGCTGGCGCTGTTGTCGATCCCCGCTCCGATCGCCGCATCATCGACATTCACGGTGACGTTGTAGGTGGCCTTCACCTCGAAGTTCAGCGTCACCCCCGCCTTCAGATAGAGCACGTTGCCGAGGATCTCGAACGAGGCGGCATCCGCTCCGGTCAGACTCAGCACGTTGAGCCCCGATCCATCATCGTTGAGGATGATGTCGGCCATCTTCGTCCGCGTGGCGGTACTGGTGTTCTCGGCGATCGAGGTCGTCGTATTGGCCAGACGGATCGCCGGGAGGGTGCTGGTGATCGCCAGCTGGTACAGGCCCAGAGTCGTGTTCGCGTCCTCCGTGTCCGTCCCCGTGGTCGCGTTGTAGGTGTCGTTGGGGAAGGGAGAGACCCCCACGTAGTACCGTCCCCCCGTCGCGAAGGTGTGGCTGATAAACGACTCGCGATTCGGCGAGGCGTTCGGCTCCAGACCGGGGCCGACCCCATCATCGTTGATCGCGAGCTGAGCTCCTGTGGAGTCGAAAATTCGCAGGAAGGAATCTCTCATCCAGCCTGTCAGCTGCTGCGTGTCGACGTCGAACGTCACTGTCTGGCCCGCGACGACATCGAACGCATACATGTCGACATCGCGGGAACGGCTGAGGGGCCGGACGCGGGTGGTGTTCACGGGAATCAGCTGGGCTTCGCTGATCTGGTCATCCGGGTCCGCTGCGTCGGCTCCGGCGAAGTCCTGGCTCTCGACCGCCCCGATGTCGACGTTGGTGCCGATGATCCGGCCAAAGAAGCCGCCGCGTTGATCGGTGTTGAGCGGGATTCCCAAGACCCCGACCTCGGCCAACGACAGCACGTTCTGGTCCGCAGCACTACCGCCGAAACCGGGTTGGGCCAGACGCGAGACGCGGATCGTGCGTCCGGTGATTCCGTTGGGCAGGGTCGCCGTCAGCGTGGGTGGGCCGACCAACACACTGTTGCCCGCTGTCGCGCGTGGGTTGAGAACCGGCGACGTGAAGACGACCAGACCGTTCTCGTCGAGCACCTCGACGGTGATGTCGCGGAACCGCCCTGGAACCCCGTCAATGCGGTTCGTCAGGACGACCTGCCGGATCTCCTGATCGCGGCTCAGCTTGATCGTCCAGGACGAGTTCGTGTCGGTGACGTCGGTATGCGAAAAGGTGCTGGGGTTGTTGTCGAGTGCATTATAGGGTGTGAAAGTTTCAAACTGTGTCGATCCCGCCGCGATGAAGTTCCCGGGTTGCAGCAGATTGGCCAGCGTCGCCGTGGGCCCGATCACGCTGGCATTGCTCCCCGCGTTGATCGCGACACTGTTGGCAGCCAGCTGATGCGTGCGGGTCGGTCCGCCGTTGTCGGCCAGCGTGGTGTTGAGAATCGTGGCAATCGCCCGCGTCCCCACACCGGCGTTACCGACGAGGTTGCCGTTGGTCCCATTGGTGATCCCGCCGGACGTGGCGGCATCGCCAATCAAGTTATTGCTGGCGGTATTGATCGTCCCGGTGATGTCGTTGGCGGTCGACCCCACGCTGCTGATGTTTCCGGCGACGATAGAATTCCGCAGCGTATCACTGCTACTGGAATTATCACTGATCCCTCCGCCGGAAACGGCCGTGTTTCCAGTGATGGTGACGTTCGTCGCGGTCAGAGACGCCCCGGCGTAGAAATTCTTGATCCCACCACCCGTTCCGGTGGTGGTGTTTCCCGAGACTGTGGAGTTCTGGATATTCAGGATTCCAGTCCAGTTCATGATCCCGCCGCCGCCATCGCCGCTGCCCGAGCTGTTCCCGGAAATCGTGCTGTCAGTGATGTTCATGACCGATGTCGCATCGAGCCAGTTGTAGAGCCCGCCGCCACCGTTGCCACCACTGGCAGCTGCTGCCTGATTGCCCGAGACGGCGACACCGCGCAAGTTCAGTGTGGCCCGATTGTTCATCAAGGCCCCCCCGAAGTTGCCGGAGTTGAAGCCGTCTGTTGTCGACCCACCGCCGAGGGCGTTGCCGCCGGTCAGTGTGACCCCCTGAATGGTCACGACCTTGGTTCCGGGGGCCGCTGAGCCGTTCACATAGAAGACCTGCGACAGGTTATTGGCGCTAATCGACAGCTTGTTCGCCGCCAATCCGGTGATGGTCACTGAATCGGTGATCTCGATGCGGGTCCCCCCGAGCGTGATCGTATCGGCGGTCGCATCGGTGAAATTGGTTTGCCCGTTGCCAAACGTAATGGTGTCCGCTTCCGGCGAGGCATTCGCCTGGATGATCGCTTCCCGCAGCGTCGTGAAGGCATCGACCGTGGTGTTGTCGAGATTGCTATTCACCACAATCGCCGCCAGCAGCGTCCGCTGCTCGAGAGCGGCGACCGGAACCGGCTGGGACTTGGAATTACGTCTGCGCCCCCGCTGCATCGAAATGCGGCACTGGTCCCAAATCCGGTTCATCCATCCGCTCATTGTACCGCTGGCTGTGGTCATCATGCGTGGCTCGCAATTGTTGAGGGGGTTGTGTTCGATCAGTGAATGGTAATGCGACGGCGGACGTGGCAACACTCCGGGAAAGCCCGACTCCCGGGGTGGTGGAAATTCCGCCGTGACCCAGTGACTCCGCACTTCGGTCCACCAATACAAGCGAAAACGTCTTACACGATCTTTCAGGAATTCCCGATTTCCGGAGAAGCGGTGGGTGGATTGCGCAGTCCGCCAGCTTGCGAAAAGCGATTGAGTTCGGTGTAAACGACTACTGGATTTGACTTTACACTGCCGAGGCTCGGGAAGGGTGGCACGGCCATGACGGCTTTGAGGAAGGGCGTGGTCTCACAGCGATTGACGCTCACTTCAAAGACTCAAGGTGTCCCACTGATTCGACAAGTCTGACCGTTTGCCATTGAGTACAACGTCCTCGCCTCAACACCCAACCTCTGAAATCAGAGAAATTATACTTCGAGCGGTTAGAAGTGAGGTGATCGAGATGTGAGCGGACTGGCGCTAGCCGCCAGCTCCATAGAGCGAGCAGACAGCCATGCCGGTGGCTAGCGCCAGTCCGCTCACCAGAGCATCATTCCTGCCCGCGCGAAGTCGAGGTGTCACGCAAAGGCCGCTATGCTGCCGGGGTTTGTGGCACGCAGCTCTGGCAGGGGCAGCGAGCTAACCAGATGACAATTCCCGTGGTCAAAGCCCAGGCGACGAAAAAGGCAATGGGGCAGCTTCGCGGACGTGTTCCTCTCGTTTCGGGTGGTAGCACAAGCTAGAATCGATATGTCTGGTATTCTCACGAATGGCCGACTCTCACCCTACCGCAGCCCCTCCCTCCTTGCTGCTTGCCATGTCATCACTTTTACGAGTTTTTGGAACTCTCGCGCTGGCGGCTGTCATGGTCGTCGCGTCTCCGGGTTTCCTTCACGCCGCTGAGCCGACTGCCGAGCAAGTCAGGTTCTTTGAGGAGAAGATTCGGCCCGTGCTCTCCGAGCGGTGTCACGAGTGCCATGCCTCGCTGAAACAGAACGGTGACGTGCGGCTGGACCTGCGCGAGTCCGTCTTGCCCCATCTGGTGAATGTCGAGCAACCCGATCAAAGCCGGTTGTTACAGGTCTTGCGATATGACCCCAACGATACGCAGATGCCGCCTCAGGGAAAGTTGCCGCAGGAGCAGATTGATCTGCTGACCGAGTGGATCAAGCAAGGGGCCCCGTGGCCTGCGGATGCTCCATCCGGTGCCAAACCCGCAGCTGGGTTTCCGCGACGCGAGAATGGGGACATCGATTTCCACGCGACGGCACAAACGCATTGGGCTTACCGGGCAATCGCGCGGCCGGTGCCCCCTCAGATTGACAGTGGTGATCGACGGGAGACGCCGATCGACCGATTCGTGCTGGCTCGCCTGAAGTCCGACGGTTTGAACCACGCGCCCGAGGCGGACCGCGCGACCTTGATTCGCCGTCTGTCGGCGGATTTGATTGGAGTTCGTCCGACGTTTGAGGAGGTCGAGGCGTACGTCGCCGACACGTCTCCCACGGCGGATGCAGACCTCGTCGACCGGCTACTGGCCTCCCCAGAGTTCGGCGAGAAGTGGGGCCGGTTGTGGCTCGACATCGCGCGGTATGCCGATACCAAAGGGTACGTCTTCACAGAGGAGCGTCGCTTCCCTTTTTCGTACACCTACCGCGACTATGTCGTCAACGCGTTCAACAACGACAAGCCTTACGACCGCTTTCTGATTGAGCAGATGGCCGCTGACAAGCTGGAGTTGCCACCGGGTGATCCGGCGCTCGCAGCGATGGGATTTTTAACAGTCGGGCCGCGCTTCCTGAATGACACGCATGCGATCATTGATGACCGCATTGATGTGGTCACGCGCGGGGTGATGGGGATGACTCTGGGGTGTGCCCGCTGTCACGATCACAAGTACGACCCGCTCCCAACGCAGGATTACTACTCGCTCTATGGAGTCTTCGCCAGCAGCCATGAACCCGACGAGCTGCCACAAGTGGGCGAGGCGGATCCCTCGACACCAGAGTATCACCAGTTTGCGGACGAACTCGCCAAGCGGAACAAGGAGGTCACTGATTACCTCGACGGCGTGCATGCCGAGTTGACCACCCAGGCCCGCAATCGGATTGGCGATTTTCTGTTAACGATCGCTCAACGTGCTGGGCAAGTGCCCGCCGGGGTTGAAGTGAAGATCGATCCACCGCTGCGTGATAAGCAGATCGAGCAGTGGGAGAAGTACCTGCAACAGCGAGCCAAGCCGGAGAACCGGGTCTGGTTCCCGGTCGTCAATCTGAGCGAAGTCCCAGCTGACGGCTTCCCAGCTGCGGCCCTGGAACGAATCAATGGCTGGAATCCCGAACAGTGTCATCCCGCGATCTGGCAGGCATTGAAAGATCAGCCGCCACAGAATTACATCGATGTCGTCCGCATCTATGGACGAGTCTTGAACGAAGTTCGCGAACGCTGGGAGCGAGAGAAAGCAGCGCATCCGGAGTGGACCGCATTCCCCGAGGCCGATGCGGAACAGCTGCGACAGGTGCTGTACGGCGAGGGTTCGCCGGGCGCGATTCCTCGTGATCAGATTGAGCGGTTCTTCGGACGAGACCACCGTGAGCGAACGAGGGATCTGAAAAAGAAGGTGGCCGAGTTGATGGTCACCTCACCGGGATCACCACCGCATGGCATGGTCTTGGTCGATAACGAAAGTCCCACTGAGCCAGTCGTCTTTGAACGCGGGAACGCGGGGCGGCGAGGTGCCCAAGTGCCGCGCCGGATGCCGCGTATCATCGCGGGGAACGAGAGCCCCGCCTTTGCCCAAGGCAGCGGACGCCTCGAACTCGCCCGGTCGATCGCCAGTCCGGACAACCCGTTGACTGCTCGTGTGTACGCGAATCGCGTCTGGCTCCAGCTGTTCGGGAATGGTCTGGTCAACACGCCCAGCGACTTCGGTGTGCGGACCGATCCTCCATCTCATCCGGAGCTGCTTGACTGGCTCGCGGGACGATTCATCGACTCGGGCTGGTCGACGAAGACGCTGATCCGCGAGGTGGTACTGTCGGCGACATATCGACAAGCCATCGTGGATGACTCGCGGGCGAAGGAACTCGATCCGGAAAACCGTCTGCTCTGGCGGCAGAACCGTCGTCGATTCCAGTTTGAGCAGATGCGAGACTCGCTGCTCGCAGCTGCTGGTATGCTCGACGACCGGATGACGGGGCGAGCGGTCGATATTGAATCGCGTCCCTTCTCCCATCGGCGGTCGGTCTATGCGTACATTGATCGCAACAACTTTTCGGGCCTGTTGCGGACCTTCGACTATCCCAGCCCCGACACCAGCAACCCCCAACGGCTGCAAACCGTGGTGCCTCAGCAAGCTCTCTTCGGATTGAATTCACCGTTCATTGAGGAGCTCGCCAAGTCAGCTGCGATGCGAGTCAGCGGGGCGAATCCGACAGAGCAAGTCGACTCGTTGTTCCGTGTCGTCCTGTCGCGGACTCCGGCTGCCGAAGAGGCGAGTTGGTCGGTGAACTACTTGCAGCGGCACCCCGATGGGTTGTGGCAAGTGGCCCAGGCGTTGCTACTGTCGAACGAGTTTCAGTTTACCGAGTGACCTTGTGGGGCACGTTTCCTAAGTGCCCGTTCGCTGCTGACAGTGATGATCGGCACGTAAAAAACGTGCCCCACGAAAGTGAGAGCCAACATGTTCAGTCGCCGTGAATTCTTGAATCGCTCGGGCATGGGGTTTGCCGGTCTGTCGCTGGCCGGGATGCTGGCACAGCAGGCGGGATCGGGAGTTGCTCAGGCAGCCAGCTCGCCGATGGCCCCGCGCATGCCGCAGTTCGCAGCGAAAGCCAAGCATGTGATCCACATCTTCTGCAATGGCGGCCCGTCGCATGTCGACACCTTTGACCCCAAGCCAAAACTGCTGGAGTATGTCGGCAAGACACTGCCGACTGAGAATTTGCGGACGGAGCGGAAGACGGGGGCGGCTCTGCCATCGCCGTTCAAGTTTCAGAAGTACGGTGAGTGCGGGACCGAAGTGAGCGAGCTGTTCGCACACACCGCCCAGCATGTCGACGACATGTGCGTCATCCGCTCTATGTATGCCGATGTGCCCAATCACGAGCCGTCGCTCATGCTGATGAATTGCGGCGAGGCGCGCCTCCCCCGCCCCAGCTTTGGCAGCTGGACGACGTATGGATTGGGAACGGAAAATCAGAACCTCCCAGGCTTCATCGCCATGTGCCCGGGGGGCATGCCGATCACCGAGTCGGCCAACTGGCGGTCGGCGTTTCTGCCGGGAACGTACCAGGGCACCTATATCAACACGCAGCACCGGGATGTGGATCAACTCATCGAGCATGTCCGCAACCGCTCGCTGTCGTTGGAGCAACAGCGCGATCAACTGGATCTCTTGCAGAGCTTGAACCGCAAGCACCTGGAAGCTAGTGGCGAGGATGCCGGGCTGGAAGGACGCATCCAGTCATTCGAGCTGGCTTACCGCATGCAGATCGAAGCAGCCGACGTGTTCGATCTCTCGAATGAGCCGAAGCACATTCGAGAGATGTACGGTGACTCGGTCCACGGGCGGCAGCTGTTGATGGCCCGCCGGCTGGTCGAACGCGGCGTGCGATTCGTCCAGCTGTGGCACGGCGAGGGGCAGCCGTGGGACAATCATGATGACATTGAGGTCAATCACCGTCGTTTGGCAGGGGAACTGGACAAGCCGCTGGGGGCGCTTCTCACCGATCTCAAACAGCGCGGGATGCTGGACGAGACGCTGATCATCTGGGGCGGAGAGTTTGGGCGGACTCCCGTCGTTGAGTTGCCGACGCCCGGAGCGAATGCGGGCAAGATTAATGGCCGCGATCACAATCACTGGGGCTTTTCCATGTTCCTCGCGGGTGGCGGCTGTCGTGGTGGGACCGTCCACGGGGCCACCGACGAATTCGGCTTCGCTGCTGTCGAAAACCGGGTGCATGTCCATGACCTGCATGCGACGCTGCTGAAGCTGTTGGGTTTCGATCACGAGAAGTTGACGTATCGGTATGCGGGCCGAGATTTCCGCCTGACCGATGTGCATGGGCGCGTGGTCGACGAACTGATTGGGTGAAAAGGCCCGCACGAAGAGGGTATTCCCGGGGTGAGGCGGGGCGATTGGCGTTCCCCTCTCACCCTGCAGCGTGGTCCGCTACAATCACCGAGTCAGTCGTCGTCCTGAGCGGAGCAATCTCCACGGCGCACAGCTGGCATTCACTCACCACGCACTTTATCCCCTTGCCTGCCCATGCCTCACAACGGAAAACTGTTCATCGAAACGGTCGGTTGCCAGATGAACGTGCTCGATAGCGAGCTGGTCGTCGCGGCGCTGCGGAATCAGGGGTATACCCTGACCGATCAGATCAGCGATGCAGATACGATCCTCTTCAATACCTGCTCCGTGCGCGAACATGCCGAGCAGAAGATCTACTCGTCACTCGGACGGATCAAATACTCCAAGCGGACTCGTCCGGACCAGGTGATCGGCGTCATCGGCTGTATGGCGCAGAAAGACCAGGACAAGATTTTCCAGCGGGCCCCGCATGTTGACATCATCGTGGGCACTGGCCAGCTGGGAGAGATTCCGCGTCTGGTCGACGAGGCCCGAGCGACTCGCAAGCGGACGGTGGCAGTCAGCCTGGATCGCAAAGAGGGTTCGCGTTCCGAGGTGGCTCAGTCGTTTGAGAGTTACGACCCGCTGCGCGATCCCGAGATGCGGCCGAGTCCCTGGCAAGCCTACACGCGAATCATGTTCGGCTGTGACAAGTTCTGCACCTACTGCGTCGTGCCGATGACGCGCGGACCCGAGCAGTCGCGCCCGGTCGCCGATATTGTTCGCGAGGTCCAGTCACTGGCCAATCAAGGAGTCCGCGAGGTCACACTCCTCGGCCAGACCGTCAACAGCTACAAGCACACTGCCGATGGAAAGCTGTCGCGGATGTCCGATTTGCTGGCGGCGATTCATGACACGCCGGGGATTCAGCGGATCAAGTTCGTGACCAACTTCCCGAAGGACATGGGCGACGATCTGTTGCAGGCCATGCGCGACCTGCCCAAGGTTTCGCGTTATCTGCATGTTCCACTGCAGCATGGGGACAACGAAGTCCTCAAGCGAATGAAACGCGGGTATACGGTCGAGGACTACCGCGAGATGATGCACCGCATCTGGGAAACTTTGCCCGATTGCGCCGTGTCGAGCGACTTCATTGTGGGCTTCTGCGGTGAGACTGAAGAGCAGTTCCAGACATGCTGCGATGCCGTCCGCGAGTTCCGCTTTAAGAACAGCTTCATCTTCAAGTACAGCGCCCGGCCCGGCACCAAAGCGGACGAAATGTGGAAAGACGACATCCCCGAGGATGTCAAACGCCGCCGCAATAACGAACTGTTGGATATCCAGACGCAGATCTGTGAAGAGTCTAATGCCGAGTTCATCGGTCGCCGGGTCGAAGTGCTGGTCGAAGGTCCCAGTAAGTGGACCAACAAGGGGATGACCCGCAACGATGGTCGGGCTGCCGAGGACGCGAATCTGGCGTACCCAATGCCGGGAGTGGTGCCGACGGAATCGTTGAGCGTTGAGGGTTCAGAGTTGAGCGAAAGAGGCACGCACGACCATGATCACGACGACTGCGGTTCGTGCAGCACGGACTCCGTTGTCCAGCTCGATCTCTCAACCCTCGATGCTGTCAAACCGATCCACGACGTTCCTCCTCCTGCCGTCGGCATCCCCAGCCCCTCTACTGGCCCGATCCAACTCGTGGGCCGCACGACCTGCGACCGCATCGTCGTCTTCGAAGGCAACCCCCGCCTCGCCGGAACGTTCGCCAAGATCGATGTCATCGACTGCACCCAGACCACCCTGCTCGGAGAGATCATGACGCAGGAAGTCCAGCACGGGTCGTTCCCGGGTCTGCCGATCCTCGTGTGATCTCATGGGTGGGACGGGCACACTTGCTCGTTCCAAATCTCCCCAAGAGCGGCACGGCGTCAGCCTGCCGAGAACCACCAGCCACTTCGACTCGCGTCAGAAAGTCGCTCAGGCAAAGCCTGTCCTACCTGAACTACCTGAACTCACCCGCCGTCGGGGCCAAGCCAGCCTGTCGCTGCTGTCGGTCAAGTCGAGCGACTCCAGCTGTACCGTGCGCGTGGCCTCCGCGTTCCCCGAGACGAGCGGCCTGTTCGAATCCTACCGCGCGGCGCTACTCGCCCCGGCTCTAGTTTTGGAATCAGCCACCGGAACGCGACTCTCCCCGAGCAACGTGACGCAGATCCAGGAAGACCCAACCGGGATCGTGATCGAGTCTCGTTTCGAAGCTCCTCAATCGACTGGAGCCAGACTCCATGCCCGTGTCCCGACAGCGATCTCGACCCAGAAGATTCCGTTTCGATTTCAGCAAGCCACGCTCACCGACACCCCGTCCCCGTAGCGTGGGCTTAAGCCCACGCAAACAACCCCGATTGCCTGACGTTGAGATGATCAACAGGCCACAAGCTGGGTGAGGCTGTGCCTGATCGATCAGGTGAAACCTGCCCCCCCCTGAGTCTTCGAAAGGCGTGTCGAGCAGGCATTCTCGTTAAATGGCAGCCAGCGAGCGACACCCAAGCCCTATCGCAAAGCCTTCAGGGGCGTGCCACCCAAAATCACTCCCCTTCAGGCTGAGGGGCCTCATTCGGGCGTGTCACCCGACCGCGCAGCTTGAAGTCTCCATTTCCATAGTGGCTGGGTGGCAAAGGTTGGCTCGCTTTGGAGCCTACCTGTGTGCCTTCGCACAGGAGGTTCACGGGGAGGAATCTCTCGTGGGAGAACCTCTTCCGGCTGCGCCGCCCCGGTAGGGCTGTGTGAAACGTCCAGGGGGAAGTCACCCCATTTCCGCCGAATCCTCAAGAGCGGCACGGCGTCAGCCTGCCGAGTCTTCTCAACGAAAGCAGAACCGCTGGACTGAGCCGCAAAGACGGTCTAGCACTCGGCAGGCTCACGCCGTGCCGCTCCTGCTGTTGGGGAGTAGAGTGGCTGGCATCGCGAGCGAAAGACCACGGCCTTCGCCAAGCCTCAGACCGTGCCACCCGACCGACATGCGCGGTCAGAAATGGCAGCCATGAGTGATCCCAAAAAGAAGACACAGGTGGCAGGTGCGAGACATGTGTCAAACATCCATCGTGCTTGACCACGTGACCAAAGTCACGCAAAGTTCCCGGCTCGACCTCCACTGTTCTTCATAGGGCCACCCCGCGATTCGTCGTGATAATCCTCACAGAGCAAGCACCTCTTCCGGCTCCGCCGCCCCGGTCGCTCAAAGCGGCAACCGGGGCTACCCTGCTTCGCTCTGACAGTCCTGGCAATCCGGCAAGTGTGCTACATGTGGTGCCATGGACGATTTTTCACGTACGCGTGGAGGAACTGGAGGAATGGAATCATGCTCATAACCACTATTGCCTCGACTCCCGTTGTCAGCAAAAAGGCATTCCGGAATCGAATCGCGAACACTTGGCCAAAAAATGAAGCAGCCTCAAAGATGCTGATAACGACTGCGACTATCCCGAGAATCAGAGTCATTGATGGTGAAAGCCGGTAGCCTAAACCACTTGAGACGAGCATCATTAGTCCGGTTCCGATTGCCAAGTGAAGCACCCAACGCAACACCACGAACACCAAAATTTTCCAGGCAGAGTGCTGCCTCACAGGTGCTTCCCGAGCATTCATCACAAAAGAAGAAACTCTTAGCAATACTGTTTCCAGAAGGAGTGGGAAAACAGTGAAAAGTGGCAAATAGAAACACAGTCGCCAAGATATCGATCCGATACCCTCGAAGTTCCCAAGCATTCCTGGGACGAGTCCTAATACAAACACAACGAAGATGCTGGTCAATCCGACTCCGATCGCCGATTCGGCGGTGAAAAGAATGATCGCAGACTTTATCGGCAGAGACAGCATCTTCGATGTGACATATATACAGAGCGAGAATGAGACAACTGTGGAGATTCCTGTGGTGAATGAACGAACTTCTTTCGACACTCCAAAAGTAGCGAGTCCAATGGCATGGATCAGAATCCATGTAATGGAAATGGCTACGATTCGGGCTGCAACTACAGCTGCAATCTTGCCCGTAGATCTATCGATCGTGAACTCGAAACTGCGATTCATCCAGGTGCCGCATAGCATTAGAACAAGCATTGCAGCAAGGAATAGCGTCGCAAGAGCCCAGATCGGCTCAAGAGGTACAAAGCAGTTCATACACGAGTACAATGACCTGACGACTAAGTGTTGAAGGTTGTTCGAGTTGATGACCATGGAGTTAGTGTTGTAGAAAGGGGAAAGGCCATGAAATGACGGTGGAGGGGTAGATCAGACGCCCGGGTGCCATTGGCGAGGGCTTTGACTCACCAGTGTAATTCGACGTTGTGCATCCACGAAACACTGGCGGTCCAAAGCGACCGCCAGTGGCACCCGTTTTCAGCCACGCTTTCCGTCTGCCCTACACCGCGTCCAGGGCCTGCTTCAGATCCGCGATGATGTCTCTCACATCTTCGGTTCCGATCGACAGACGCACAAAGTCCGGGGTCACCCCGGTGCTCTTCTGCTCTTCTGCCGTCAGCTGCTGGTGCGTGGTGCTGTTGGGGTGGATGATCAGCGACTTGCTGTCGCCGATGTTGGCCAGGTGAGAGAAGAGCTTCACGCTGTTGATCAGCTTGATGCCGTTCGCGGTCTGCTGGGCGGGGGTGGCTCCGGCGATGCCGAAGCCGAACACAGCTCCGGTGCCGCGCGGCATATACTTCTTGCCGAGGGCGTAGCTGGCGTGCGACTCCAGACCCGCATACCCGACCCAGCTGACCTTCTTGTGGCTCTGCAAGAACTTGGCGACGGTCAGGGCGTTGTCGCAGTGCCGCTCCATCCGCAGGTGCAGCGTCTCCAATCCCTGCAACAGCATCCACGCGTTGAACGGGCTGATCGCTGGTCCGAGGTCACGCAGCACTTGGGTGCGGGCCTTGAGGATGTAGGCGATGTTCATTCCGCCGAACGCGTTGAAGAAGCTCATCCCATGGTAGCTGGGGTCGGGCTCGGTCAGCTCGGGGAACTTACCGTTGTTCCAGGGGAAGCCCCCCTTCTCGATGATCGCTCCGCCGATCGAAGTGCCGTGCCCCCCGATGAACTTGGTGCAGCTGTGAACGACGATATCGGCCCCGTGGTCGAAGGGGCGGCAGAGGAACGGGCTCGCCATCGTATTGTCGACGATGAGGGGAATGCCCGCTTCGTGAGCGATCTGAGCGATCGCGGCGAGGTCGGCAATGTCGCAGCGCGGGTTGCCGATCGTCTCGATATAGAGGCAACGGGTGTTGGGCTTGATGGCCTTCTTGAAGTTCTCGGGATTGCTCTGATCGACGAACGTGCAGTCGATCCCCATCTTGGGAAACGTGTAGTGGAACAGGTTGTACGTGCCGCCATAGAGGCTCGACGACGAGACGATGTGCTGACCCGCTTGGCAGATATTGAGGATCGCCAGCGACTCTGCGGCCTGCCCCGAAGCAACCGCGAGTGCCCCCGACCCGCCTTCGAGCAGCGCCAACCTCTTCTCTAAAACGTCGGTCGTGGGGTTCATCAGCCGGGTGTAAATGTTCCCAAACGCCCGCAGCCCGAACAGATCCGCTGCATGGTCAGTGTCGTTGAAGACGTAGGAAGTCGTCTGATAGAGCGGCACCGCCCGCGAATTGGTGGTCGGGTCGGGCACCTGTCCTCCGTGCAGACAGAGTGTTCCCGGTTGAAGTTGAGGTTGATCGGCCATGAGCAGCGGCTCCAAGGAGGTGAGTCAGGAGTAGTGAAGTCGCCATGGTAATCGGGCCGAATGCGACTCGCAAAGGAGACGCCACCGGGGCGAGCCCGGGTGGCGGTGGGAAGGGATTAGCGCGTTACGACAGGATCTCGCGCAGGACCTTCCCATGCACATCGGTCAGGCGGAAATCTCGCCCGGCATACCGGTAGGTCAGCTGCTCGTGATCGAAGCCGAGCAGATGGAGGATGGTGGCGTGCAGGTCGTGGACACTGGTCGGCTTTTCGACGGCCTTGAAGCCAAAGTCATCAGTTGCACCGTAGGCCATCCCGCCCTTGATTCCGCCGCCGGCCATCCACACGCTGAAACCATAATGGTTGTGGTCGCGGCCCAGCTGCTCTTTGCCGTCGCCGCCGAGTTCCACGGTCGGGGTGCGACCGAATTCGCCGCCCCACAGGATCAGCGTCTCGTCAAACATCCCGCGCTGTTTGAGATCGTGCATCAGCGCCGAGATGGGGCCATCGATCTCCCCGGCCAGCTTGCGGTGGTTGGATTCGATCTGAGCATGGTTGTCCCACGGCTGCCCGGCCCCATGCCACAGCTGGACATAGCGCACTCCGCGTTCGAGCAGCCGACGCGCGATGAGCGTCTGTCGCCCGTGAACACCATCGCCGTAAGCGGCCTGCACGTGACCCGGCTCTTTGGTGATATCAAACGCTTCAGCCGCCTCGGTCTGCATGCGGAAAGCGAGTTCGAAGGACTGAATCCGCGAGTCGAGCCGGGGATCGAGCCGCTCGTCGCGATGCTCGGTGTTGAGGGTCTTGAGCAGGTCGAGCTGCTTCCGCTGCACCGCCAGTGAGGCATGCGGACTGCGGATATTCTCGATCAGCTTTTCCAGCTCGCGGTGCTGCGGGTCGATGAACGTGCCTTGGTAAATGCCAGGCAGGAACCCCGATTGCCAGTTCTCGGAGTCTTTGATCGGCATCCCGCCGGGGCACATCGCAATGAACCCCGGCAGGTTTTTATTCTCGGCCCCCAGCCCGTACATGACCCAGGCCCCGACGCTGGGCCGCGACTGCACCGAGTCGCCGCAGTTCATCAGCATCAGCGACGGCTCGTGGTTCGGCACCTGGGCATACATCGAGCGGATGACTGCGATGTCGTCGGCGTGCTCAGCTGTCTTCGCGAAGATCTCGCTGATTTCGAGGCCGCTCTGGCCGTACTTCTGAAACTTGAACGGAGACGGAAACGCCGCACCAGTTTTGCGCTCGGTGGTGAGATTGATCGGAGCAGGTTTTCCAGCATACGTCTGGAGCATCGGCTTCGGGTCGAACGTATCGACATGCGATGGCCCTCCATTGCAGAAGAAGTGGATGACCCGCTTCACCTTCGCTGGAAACTGTGGAAGCTTCTGCCCCAGTCCGGTGTCCGTTGGCCCCGCAGAAACTGTCCGCAGCGAATCATCCGCCAGCAGCCCCGCCAGCCCGAGTGCCCCCAGCCCCATGCCGGACCGCTGCAAGAGTGAACGCCGATTGAGTTGTCCAAAGTCGAGCATGACGTGATCCATTAGAGGTTGCTGATGGATTGAGTGTAGCAACTGAGCGAGGGTTGGCTCTAGCGGAGTACCGTGGGCAGGGTCGCTTTTCTTTGTCGGGAGGACGAGGCTCCTGCCGAGCCGCATCTGTAAGAAAAGGTCTCACCTCGTTCGCGGCTCAGCAGGAGCTTCGCCCTCCCTCCCCTTCTCACCACAGCTTGGCGGTCCTCGTTCTGCTCGCCCCTCAGCCCATGATTCTTCCTGAGTCGCACCCCGATAGATTCACGTTCGTTGATGAAACGCCTACGATACTTGCACACCCGTTCTCCGGAGACGCCCTGCGAGATGAATACCGTGAAGAATCGACTGCTGGTCTGTGGAAGCCTGTTCGCTCTGGGTCTGATGGGGTTCGCCCTCGTCCAAGGGGATGAGCCCCCAGCTGCCAAGGTGCCTTACAACTCGGAACCATCGACGCTGCCATTCACCTCGCCCGAGGACGCCGTCAAGGGGATGACGCTTCCGCCGGGCTTTTCGGTCAGCGTGTTTGCAGCTGAGCCGGATGTGCAGCAACCGATCGGGATCTCGTTCGACACGCGGGGGCGGTTGTGGGTGGCGGAGAACTACACCTATGCCGAGGCGTCGATCAACGCGGACCGGTCGCTGAATGACCGGATCGTGATCCTCGAAGATACTGACAAGGACGGTAAGAGCGACAAACGAAAAATCTTCTGGGACCAGGGGAAGTGCATCACCAGCGTCGAGACCGGGTTCGGTGGCGTGTGGGTACTCGACCTGCCGCGGTTGATCTTTATTCCCGATCGCAACCGCGACGATGTGCCGGACGGTCCGCCGGAAGTGGTCCTGGATGGCTTCGAGTACGACTCGCTACGGCACAACTTTGCCAACGGACTTCGTTGGGGGCCGGATGGTTGGCTCTATGGGCGGCATGGGATTCTGGCGACCTCGCGGCTCGGCCATCCGAGTGCTGCTCCGGCGGAACGGGTCTCGATGAACGTCGGGATCTGGCGGTATCACCCGACGCGCAAGGTTGTCGAAGCCTACGCCCACGGCACCACCAACCCGTGGGGCATGGACTGGGACGAGCATGGCGAGATGTTCGTGATCAACACGGTGATCGGCCATCTGTGGCATGCCGTGCCGGGGATTCACTGGCAGCGGATGTTCGGCGAAGACCTGCGGCAGAACCTGTACGAACTGGTCCCGCAGACCGCTGATCATTTCCACTGGGACACCAGTGAAGCGTGGAGCGACATCCGCAAGATCGGTGTGTCGCCGACGACTGATGCCGCAGGCGGCGGACACGCCCACTGCGGGATGATGATCTACCAGGGGACCAGCTGGCCGGAAGAGTACCGCAACAGCGTCTTCACCGTGAACCTGCACGGGCACCGGCTCAACCGCGACACGATCGAGCGTAAGGGAGCGACCTATGTCGCCCACCACGCCCCCGATTTCATGAAGATCGCCGACCCGTGGTTCCGAGGGACCGAACTGCTCCAACACCCCGATGGCAGCGTCTACATCGCCGACTGGACCGATGTCGGCGAGTGCCACGAGAACGATGGGGTGCATCGGACCTCGGGGCGGATTTACCGCGTCTCGGCGGGGCAAGCTGATATGCGAAAAAACGCCAATGTCTCGGCGTGGGGCGGCGGAGAACTCGCTCAAGGTCTGGTCGGGGCCAATGAGACCTACTCTCGGTTGTGTCGCTTGGCCTTGCAGGAGAGGGCAGCTTCTGGGCAGAACCTGTCGGCGATCCAAGGCCCATTGAAGCGGGATGCCGAATCTGCTCCCAGCTTACGAGCGCGTTTGCGATCCTTGTGGGCCTTGAATGCCATCGGCCCGATCGACGAAAGCTGGTTGATCGGTCGGCTGCAAGATCCGGATGAACATGTCCGAGCCTGGGTCGTGAGACTCCTGAGCGACGGTTCACAGGTCAGCCCATTGGCTGTCGAAGCGTTCAAGAAGCACTCCCAGCAAGAGTCAAGCGGTTTGGTTCTGACGTATCTGGCAGCTTCCACTCAGAGGATCACTGCTGCCGAAGGTCGCCAAGGCTTGGCGATCGGGATCAGCACACATTCCGATTTTGCGGATGATCCGGTGTTGCCGTTGTTGGTCTGGTTTGGAATTGAGCCGGTCATTACTGACGATCCCGCAGCATCACTGGCTCTCGCCGAACAGACGAAGTTCCCCAAGCTGCGGCAGTTCATTGCGCGGCGGCTGGTCAGCTCGCCTGCCGTGCGTGGAGCCAGTCTGGACCAGTTGGCGAAGCTGCTCTCGACGGGTGATAGTGCCGCGCGGCTCGACCTGCTCAACGGCATTGCCAAGGGCTTTGAAGGGGTTCGTAAGGTGCCCGCTCCGAAGGGGTGGGACGAGGCAGCGAAGGCTCTTGCCGCTGACCCCAGCGCCGATGTGAAACGCATCGCCCAAGAACTCTCCGTCGTCTTCGGCGATGGGCACGCGATGGAAGAGATCAAGGCCCTCGCTGCCAACGACGGAGCCTCCGTCGAAGCCCGGCAGCAGGCGATTCACACGCTCGTCGAGGCCCGCGAGGAGTCGGTGGCTCCGCTGCTCCAGAACCTGCTGACCCACCGGGAACTCGGTATCGCCGCTGTCCGCGGCCTCGCAGCTGTGCATCATCCGGAGACGGGGAAGATTTTGGTCGACCAGTTCAACACGTTCGCCCCACCGACGAAGTTCGAGGTGGCGAACACCCTGGCCTCGCGGGTCGAGTTTGCCACGTTGATGCTGCAAGGGGTCGCGGATGGCAAGGTCGACCGCAAGTTCATCTCGCCGTTCCTGCTGCGGCAGATGCAGACCCTCGGTAACGAGGCTTTGTCGGTGAAGGTCAACGAACTCTGGCCCGAACTGAAGCAACTCGCCGCTGACAAGCAGAAGAAAGTCGCTGCCTGGAAAGAGAAGCTGACGCCGGACACCCTCGCGAAAGCCAATGCCAGCCGGGGCCGCGTGTTGTTCGAGGCGTCGTGTGCCAAGTGTCACCGACTGTTCGGTAGCCCGATGGGGATCGGCCCCGACCTGACCGGGGCGCAGCGGTCGAACCTGCACTATGTGCTGGAGAACACGCTCGACCCGAGTGCCACGCTCGGCGAGAACTACAAGATGACGATCGCCGTCCTCGTTGATGGCCGCGTCATCAACGGCATTGTCGGTGCCAAGACCGAGAGCACCACGACCTTCAACACCCCGACCGGCCCGATGGTGGTCGAGAACAGCCAGATCGAAGAGACTCGCGTCTCGAACCTGTCGATCATGCCGGAAGGCCAACTCGATCTGCTCAGCGATGAACAGGTTGCCGACTTGGTCAAATACGTGCAATCGACGGAGCAGGTCGCACTGCCGTAGGGGGATCGTTCAGCGATAAGGGTTGAGGGTCAGAGTCAACTGTGATCTGCGGCTACCTCCTCCCCTCCCCCACTCTGTCGCTCAACCCTCGACCCTCAACCCCAACCCTTCCCCCTCAACGATCCTCCCCCATGGGTTTCGAAAACCGCGACTACGCCCGCACGGATGACTACTCCTACTCCTCGCCCCGGAGTCGGATGTCGATCGTTGGTTGGATTATCACCGTGAACATCGCGGTGTTCGTGGTGCAGAGCGTCTGGACGAGGACGCTGCCGAATGAGGGGCAGGCCGCGAACGTACCTGACGAGATGTTCCGGCACTTTGAGCAGCGGGTGTCGATCTTGGATGAGTGGTTCTCGCTTGATCCCAAAGCGATCTTGCACGGGCAAATCTGGCGACTGACCACTTATGACTTCCTCCATGCGCGGGAGAATATCTGGCATCTCGTGTTCAATATGTACTTGTTGTTTCTGACGGGTCGGAGACTAATTGATGTGTACAGTGAGCGCGAGTTCTTGATTTTTTACCTAGTCGCGGGTGTCCTGTCAGGCATAGCGTTCCTGCTGTGGAGCGCCATCATGCGCGATTTTCGACCCGCGATTGGAGCCTCGGGGGCTGTATCGGCTGTGATGGTCTGCTATGCCATGCGCTGGCCGGAAGATCGCTGGTACTTCTTCTATGTGATCCCGATCAAAGCCATTTGGATGGTCGGAATTCTCGCAGCGATGGATGCTTACCCGCTTCTCATGGGACTCGGTGGAGGCGGGGGCCACTCCAACGTCGCTCACTCTGCCCACCTCGGCGGTATGCTGTTTGGATTCCTGTATGCCCGGAATCATTGGCAGCTGGAACCCCTCCTGGACCGGGTAACGTTTTCCAACCCACTGAAACGTCGTCCGAAGCTGCGAGTGGTGCGTGACCATGACGAACCATCACACCCCGAACTTCGCCCCCGCCGGAATGAAGCCCAGTTGCAATCGCGACTGGATGAGTTACTGGCGAAGATCACCGAGCAAGGGCAGGCGAGCCTGACGGAGTCGGAACGGAATGAACTCAACGAGGCGAGCCGGTATTTCCGCGAGCGGCGGTAAGAGCTCTGCGGCATCACTATCGCAAGGGCATGGGGCATTCCCCCATCGAGAATTTTGTCTGCGGAACTCCGGGTTTTGTCCTGGCAGGGACTCCCGACAATAGCCCACCGTTTTAACGGTGGGAGAGCATCCCAACTCACCTCCGAGTCCCGCGAGGGACGGAAGAAAGAGATGATGTCGCAGATTGCGTCAGCGTCAGTGCGAGTTTCTGTCGCCCCTGTCGGGGCTATTGTCGGAAGGATTCATTGACCCCACCGATGAATCGGCGGGCTATTGTCGGGAGTCCCTGACGGGACAAAGTGTAATAATGATCTCACTCGTTTTGGGGATGTCATCATCGATAGGGTGGCCACGATCAGCGAACAGCTGGGCTCACTTTCGGTCGTGTGTCCTGGCCTCACTACTTGCCTTTCACTTCCGCTGCCATCTCCAGCAGCGCGGCCATGATCTTCTCAGACGCGGTCGGCTCCAGGTAATTCGTCCCCGGCCAGGTCTCATACCCACCGAGTTCGTAATGTCTGGGCGTGGGCAGATAGCCGTAATACCCGTGGGCCAGTTCGACCATGAATGAGTGGGCGATCGGGCTGCGTTTCTTGAACTCCAGACCGGTCTCAGCGAAGGTCTCGCACGGGGATGTGCCGATGCAGATGTCGCCAATTCGCAAGACCTGGACCGGGAGTTTTGTCTCGGGACTGGCCTGAGCCAGTCGCTGAATGCGGTCCGCATAGATCACAGCGATGTCGTGGGGCTTGCCGATGTTCTCGGGCTTTGTCTGTGTTTCAAGTGCCCAGTCCATCAGAGCGGGCTCGATGGTCCGCCACTTCACATCGAGTTCGCGGTACTTGGCCGCGAGCGTGGTCTGCTCCTGCCAAACAACTTTTGCCATGGCATCATTGACCTTGTTGGCCACGTCTTCTGCGACGTAACGCATCTGCTCATAAGGCGGCTTACCCGGTCGCGGCGTGCGGAAGTTGATGTTATTGCAGTCCCCGCTGGTTCCATTAGCCAGCAAGGCCACGAACGGCGGGTCAGTCTCCGAGACGGGTTGCAGCTTCCTCAGCGTCTCGCAAAACACAGCAAAGTAGTCAGCGGAGATATCCGCTCCGGAAACGCCGCCGACGTAGTGCAGCGAGTAGGCCGAGAACACCGAGATCAACCTTCCGCCAGGCTCGCGCACGGCGATAAAGGACACCGTGGGGTCGGTCGGCCCCGCCGGCTCGATCAGTTCGGGACTGCCTCCGGGCGGATTCATGCGGACCTTGTCGACTTTGCCAAACGGGGAGACGAGAGCGGTGCTGCCCTCCTTCATGAACCACCGGCGGTTGAACACATGTTCGGGGACATCGACCGAACCAAACCCGACCTGCGCCGGGCGCAGCTGATTCACAGCCCGGCGAACTCCATCGCTGATTCGGTGAGCAATGAACTGTTGGTAGTCGTTGAGTTCTTGATCTGAGTTGAACCAGCGTTCGCCGAGGGCGCTGACTGCGGAATGTGTATGTGTCCCGGAGATCATGACGTTCTCGGGAGCGATACCGGTCGCTGCCTGGATCTGCCTGCGAGCCTCCAGACTTAAGCTGCGATTGATCCCCAGGAGATCACAGACGACGAGCGCGATCTTGGTCTGACCATCATCGAGAACCAAGCAGCGAGCATGCAGTTCATCATGAATATGCGTCGATGGAATCGGCGAGAATCCGCCGATGATATCCAACCCGATTTCAGGGGAAATGTTGCTCGTTGCAGCTCCGGCTCGAAAGACGGGGACCGCTGGATCAGCTGCCCACAGGGAGCTTGGCCAGATGAGAACGAGCAGGAGTAGAATTCGAGTCATGGGGTTTCCTGACGATTTGTTTCGGGGAGTAAGTGGACCTGGATTGGAGAGTGAGAGTTTGTGAAGCGACTGGGTGAGTGCGGTGAGAAATGAACGCCCCGCTACCCCGCTTGTCGGTGTGGTTCCCTCGCTTGTGCGCTACAACCGAGGCGTAGCGCACAAGCGCGGGAACCACCGGGACGAGCCTGGATGGCGTGGCAACTCACCTCTCATTTCACCAGTACCCCCTGCCCACGAATGTAGGCGACGACATCGGCCAGATTCTGCGGGGTGAGGTCTTTCTCGACACCGACTGGCATCAGGGAGATGCCAGAGGAGGCGAGCGATTCGATCAGTTCACGGGCGATGATGTCCTCCTTGGCTTCCGACCGACGAAGAGTCACCGAGGTGGTGGACTCGCTGGCGAGAATGCCAGTGAAGACCTGTCCCTGAGTCGTCTCCAGCGTGTAGCCCACATACTTCGGCTGGGCTTCGCGGTTTGGGTCGAGGATAGCGACGAGTAGGTCAGCTGGGGATTTGTTAGCCACGGAAACCAGATCCGGACCGACCGCGTGCCCATCGTCACCGAGCTTGTGACAGACGGAGCAGGTCTTCTTGAAGACCACCCTGCCCCGCTCGAAATCACCGCCCGCTTCGACGGTCTCGCGCACAGCTGCGATGACCGCCTCGCGATCCGCAGAGACTTTGCCGCGCAGACTGGCGGCCCGCTCGCGGACCGGCAGATCGGGATGCCCGAGCAGGGACTGCCACTGCTCCGTCGAAAGCTCCGAGGTCTTCACATGGTGGTCAGTGATTGCCTGGAGCAGCGCGTCAACGCGGGTGCGATCTCGGAGCAGGATCTCTACGGTATCTCGCCGGGGTTCGGGGCTGAGCTCCTTCCACTGGGCAAGAGCTGCCAAGGCACCCTCGCTGCCGGGGAGATCACCGAGTGCCACAATCGCCGCTCGCTGAAGCTCGACAGACACTTGCGGCTTGAGCTGTTCTCGCAAGACCGGAATCGCCTTCTCTGTTGGCGCGAATGACAGAAGCGCCACCGCAGCGGCATGATGATCGTCAGCCAGAACGAGTTGAGCAGCTGCGGCATCGCAGGAGAGATTGAAGAGAGACTTCAGATCTGGAGTGTTCGTCGCCTCAATCAGTGATCTCCCACGAGTACGAAGTCCCTGTCCCAGCGAGACCATCATTTGCCAACGCGACGTGGGAGAGGCCTGGAGATCCAATGACATACAGCGGCCCAGCACGAATTGGACTTCCGCATCGTCTCCACTGGCTCCGCTGATGCGGAGGAGTTCTAACAGCATGGGAGTGGCCAGATCATCCAGCCCGAGTTGACTGAGCCTTGTCGAGATCAGCTTTGATCGGTCCCTCGCAGCAGACAACAGCGCTGCTCGCATGTGGATATCCAAGTCGGGAACAGTTGCCAGACTCAGCCAGCAATTCTCGACCCCTCTGCCCTCAAGTCTGGACAACGACAGAGCCAACTCGAATCGCACCAGTGGTGACGGATCTTCGGAGAGGCGGAAGAGAGCATTTCGCAGCGCGGCGTAGTTCGGATGATTGATCAGCATCTCGGTCCCCAACTGAACGGCGGTCCGTCGAGCTTGGGGGTCGGCACTATTGAGGAGCGAATGAATTCCGCAAGAGCTTTCGTCACCAAGCAGCAGCAGAGTCCGCACCGCCAGCGTTTGTGCCAGCGGATTCGCGGGGTCGCGAGCCAGTTCTCGCAGGAACGGCGCAGCTGCCGGATCACGTTTTTGAAGCAACAGCCGCTGGGCGGTCTCGCGGTGCCAGCCGTTGGTTGACTTCAGTAGTTCGACGAGTTGCTCGGTGCTGGCCTCGCCGGGGCGGACCCAGTCGGTCTGGGCTCCACCCGGCGGAGTGAGCCGATAGATCCGCCCGCGATCAGTCCCGCTTTCCAGATCGAGCTTGGCCTTGATGTCTTCCGGCACCGAGAACGGATGCTCGATAGTCTCGCGATACATGTCCGTCACATACAGGCATCCATCGGGTCCGTTGATGAAGTTGGCCGGGCGGAACCAGGTATCTGTCGAGGTCGCGAACTCGACGTTCTCATCGGCCCGCTTGGCACTCGCCACGATGCCGGTCTGCTCGATCGATTTGCGATGAATCAGATTACTGCCGACATCTCCGACGAAGGCATTGCCGCGAAACTCGGGTGGATAGGCATCTCCTCGATAGATCGTGACGCCCGTCGCGGAGGTGAAGAACCCCGTCGCCACCAGTTCTGTACTGGGCAACCTCTTATTCATCTCGGGATCATTGGCCCGCCGGCGTGTGCGCACGATTCGCCACGGCTCGGCGGGGCTTTTGCGGTACACCGGAGCAGCTGCCCCTTCCACAGCGATCGACTCAATCGCGTTGGGAGCGGAGACTCCGCCCAGCCGATCAAGAGCGTCCGCTGGCCAGATCACCTGCTGGATATGGTTGCTGTTATTGCAGACATATCGCTGGCCCCAATCGTCAAAGCTGTGGCCGAACTGTTGACCGCCAGTGATGAGTTCGAATTGTCTTGTGTGCGGATCAAAGCGCAAATCGCGTCCGCGCAGAGTCAGATTTTGCAGCTCGCTGCCTTCTGGCGAGAAAACCGTGATGTCTCCGCCGACCATCCCCGCTGCAAAATAAATTTGCCCGTCTGGTCCCCACTTCAAGTTATTGGCCATCGCCTGCACATTGCCGCGACCGAACCCGCTGGCCACGATTTGACGGACATCGGCCACTCCATCGCCGGTCGTGTCCTTCAAGTAATACAGGTGCGAGGGGGCCAGCGCGAAGACTCCGCCGTCGTAGCAGCACACGCTGACCACCCAGCTGAGGCCCTCGGCGAAGAGGGTACTCGATTCGAAGACCCCGTCACGGTTCGCATCGACCAGCCGCCGCACCTTGCAGGCGTCTTTGCGCCCCAGCGGCAGGGGTTGCTGTGGCAAGCGGACCTCAGCGGAGTACGGGTAGCCCCGCATCTCAGCGATATACAGATTGCCGAACTCATCGAAGCACCCATCCACGGGGTCATTGACGATCGGCTCGTGGGCGACCAGATCGAGCTGGAACCCCTGCTGTACCACAAACGTCTGCTGCACATCTGCGACTTCAACCGGTGGCAGGCGACCGACCTCCTCTAAATCGGGGGGAGGATCAGCTGCGTGCATTTGACCAGCCAACCCGCAGCACACCACCCAAGTGACAACCGCAATTCTCATCCATCCGAATTGGAAGGGAGAAGTTGAACTCAGTCGAGGAGCAGTCATCCGTGTTGGCCTTTGCAGTAGCAACCCACAAGTCGAGGCTGATGCATCATGGCTTGTTGCAGGGAGTCTGTCAAAACCGCAGAGGAACTCGAATCTGTCGGTGTGAGGTCGGTATCTATGGCACTCCCCAGGTCCAGCCCGCAGCGCCAGCAAGGGCTGCGTACCGAACATTCATCGCTTGGGCTGTGAGTCGCCCTGCTGGTCTGCTCGCGATCCCATTTGTGAAATGACTTTCATATTAGGAGAACAGGAAGCCAAGCTCGCTGCGTAAACCGAGGTTTCTGGAACGCGGCCCTTGCTGGCGCTGCGGGCTAGACAGAAGAGACCGCATCGAACGTTGGTAGGCATCCCCCGATCAGCAACTCGCCTTGACTCGTATGAGACGGCCCACATAATCCGCTGAATTCCCAAGACTTCGGGTTCGAACCTGCCAGGACAACTGATGCGCATTGCTCACGTGATTACCGGACTGCGCGGCGGGGGCACAGCTGCGATGCTAGGGGCGGTACTCACGGCGCTGAAACCCCGCAAAGATATTGAAACGTCTGTGATCGGTCTGCTGGATGACGAGGCGATGGGCCAGAGGATCCGGGATCTGGGGATACCGGTCGTGTGCTTGAACATGCATCCCGGGATTCCTGACCCGCGGGCGATGTGGAAGCTGGTCCGCACGCTGAAAGCCTTTCAGCCGGATCTCATTCAAAGCTGGCTGTACCATCCCGATCTGATGTCGACACTGGCATCTCCGTGGGTGGGTCGCCCTCCGGTGGTCTGGAACATCCGTCACGCGACCCTCGATCCTACCCACGACAGCCGCTCGACACTGTGGACGGCCAAGCTGTGCGCGTGGCTCTCACGGCGCAGCCCTGCGCGCATCTTGGTGAATTCACAGAGTGGTCAAAAGGTCCATGCTGATTATGGGTATGAGAAGTCGAAACTGGTCGTAGTTCCGAACGGCTTCGATCTCGAACGCTACCGCCCCTCCGAGGCCGCACGGGCAGACATGCGTCGGAAGCTGGGCTTGTCGGCGGATGCAGAGATCATTGGGATGGTGGCGCGGTTCTCGTCTCTGAAAGGGCATGATCTTTTCATTCGGGCGATGGAGCTGGTGGCGGCAGCTCGCCCACAATGCGAGTTCGTGCTGTGTGGTCGAGATGTCAACGCGGAGACTCCCAAGTTGATGGAGTGGATTCAAGCCTCCCGCTGTCCCGAGAAATTCCATCTGCTGGGCGAGCGAAAGGATGCGGAACAGGTCCATGCGGGGCTGGATATCGAGATCTCCGCTTCCACCAGCGAGGCCTTCTCGAATTCGCTCGGTGAGGCCCTGTGCTGTGGAGTGCCGTGCGTGGTCACGGATGTTGGAGATTCCGCCCAATTGGTCGGGACAGCGGGACGAGTCGTTCCCTCTCAGGACGCGAGCGCGATGGCAAATGCCTGTTTGGAGATTTTGAATCTGGCCCCAGCAGAGCGGGAATCTCTATCTCGCAGCGCGCGTGATCGCATGGTCAAAGAATTCGAAATCGGAGCGATCGCAAATCGGTACTCCGAAATATGGGCAGAAGTGATCGCTGAGCGCGGTGCCAGTTCCGGTCGTCCGAATCGGGTGCCTACGATTGCCAAATAAGGAGGTACTCGACGACGGATTGCAGCACCGTTCACCACGAGATGGCCGATCTCTCGTCAAGCAATACCGAATGGCCTTATACTCCCGGCTCATTTCAGGTTGCGGTTCCGCAGCCTGCCACCCGTCGCATCCGGAATGGACCTCCAGAGCATGACCGAAACTCCCCCAATTGAATCGACCGAGGACCAACGTCCTCTGTGGAGCGCGGGTTTTGTGGGGGCTCTGCTGACCCAGTTTTTGGGGTCGTTTAATGACAATCTTCTGCGCTGGCTATCGGTCTGTGTGGCCGAGCAGTTCGGGCTTCTGGGTGGACTACAGGGCAAAGAGGCCGACTCGTGGAAGACGTTGATGCTGGTGCTAGGCGGCGTGTCGTTCACGCTGCCCTATTTGTTTCTGATGCCGCTGGCGGGGTCGATGGCCGACCGCTTTAGTAAGCGGAGCGTGATGGTCGCGATGAAGGTCGCGGAGATCATCATCATGTGTTTCGCGGTCGCAGTAATCACGCAGGGCCATGTCTGGTTGATGTTCATCGCGGTCGGGTTGATGGGGGCACAGAGCGCTCTGTTTGGTCCCTCGCGATTCGGATCGATGCCGGAGATCCTTCCACATAAACACCTGTCCGCTGGGAATGGATTTATCGGGCTGGCTACCGTGGTGGCTTGTGCCCTCGGGACAGCTGCGGGATTCAAGTTGTACGGTGTGGTCAAAGTCGGAATCACCGCCTCCGGTGTGGAATGGAACGCCTTCCTACCAGCTGCGTTGAGCCTGTTGGGAATCGCGGTGGTCGGCACGCTGACAAGTCTGCTCGTTCCGCGTCTGACACCAGCGAACCGAGACTGCTCCTTAAAGATCAATCCACTGACAGAGACGGTGCCGGCACTGCGAGTTCTGTGGCAGGATGTGCGTCTGGTTCGGACGACTTTCGGAATCGCCTTCTTCTGGTTCCTCGCGTCACTCGCTCAAGCGAATGTCGAGCCACTTGGCGGAACAGTCTTGGGACTGGCCAAGGAGAACATCGGTATCTTGATGGCCGTCCTCGTGGCCGGACTGGGTATCGGCAGCGTTCTAGCGGGGCTGCTGTCGGAGGGTAAGGTCGAACTGGGACTGGTGCCGTTCGGGGCACTGGGAATCACGATCAGTTCGTTTCTCGTATACATCACAGGATCGATGGTTGATCCACAACTGGCAGCCTCCTCGCAGGTCTGGTTTTACCTGTGCTGTTCGTCACTGTTCCTGCTGGGAGCGGGAGCGGGCATGTTCAACATCCCCCTGGAAACGTACCTGCAGTATCGTAGCGATCCAGCCCAGCGTGGTATGATTCTTGCGGGGTGTAACTTCATTACATTCTTGTTCATCCTGCTGTCGCTGGGGGTCTTTTTCGTACTGCGAGAAGTCTTGCATCTCTCGCCCACTGCCGTCTATGCGGTGGCTGGACTCGGGACGATTCCCGTCCTCGTCTATGTCTTGAGGCTAATCCCAGACCTGACGTTCCGCTTCTTCATGTATTTGGTGTCGCACACGCTCTATCGATTGCATGTCCACGGGCGAGACAATGTTCCGGAACGTGGCGGGGCATTGATTGTGGTCAATCATGTGTCGTTCATTGATGGCGTATTGATGATGGGAGCCTTCTCCCGCATCGCTCGCTTCATCATTTATGCCGACTTCACGCGCATGCCAATTCTGAAGCCGCTCGGCGAGATCATGCGGGTCATCCCCATCAAGGCCGCTGAAGGCCCTAAGGCGCTGATTCGCTCTCTGCAAGAAGCCAAAGCCGCCATGGTGAACGGTGACCTCGTCTGCATTTTCGCCGAGGGGCAAATCACCCGCACCGGACAGCTGCAACAGTTCCAGCGCGGCATGATGAAGATCGTCGATGGAACCGGTTGCCCGGTGATCCCCGCCTACCTGCATGGGTTGTGGGGCAGCTTCTTCAGTTTTCGCGGCGGCAAGGTCTTTGGCAATCTGCCGAAGCGATTGAACTATCCGGTCTCGATTCAGTTCGGTCAACCGATCGAGAATCCCCAAGATGCCCACGCTGTGCGGCAAGCTGTCCAATTACTAGGGGTTGAAGCTGTGGAGAGAGACAAGACACGTGAGCTGATCCCGGTTCGTCAGTTTATTCGCAGGTGCAAAGCCGACCGCTCGCGATCAAAATTTGCCGATTCACTCGGTATGGATTTGACGGGAGGCCGCACACTGATGGCCGCCCTGGCCATGCGACGTTACCTGGTCCGCGAGATCTTAAAACCTCAAGAGAAGATGATTGGCCTGCTGATCCCGCCGTCGGTCGGTGGCTTTCTGGCCAACATGGCGGTTGCTCTCGCGGGACGGACCACGGTCAATCTGAACTACACACTTTCGGATGAGGTGCTGAACCACTGCGTGAAGGATGCCGGGCTCACGCATGTCCTGACTACGAAGAGCTTTCTCGAAAAGAAGCCGATGAAGCTCGAAGGAGCGGAGTGGGTCTTTGTCGACGAGTTCAAGACCAAGATCACCGGACTCGATAAAGCCGTCGCGGCGGCGCAGTCTTACACACCCGCTGCGATCCTCGATCGCATTCTCGGTCTGACCAAAATCAAGCCGGACGACTTGCTGTCAATCATCTTTACCAGCGGTTCGACGGGCGAGCCCAAGGGGGTCATGCTCTCGCAACACAACATCGGCTGTAACGTCGATGCCGTTGATCAGTTGCTCAATTTGGAGTCGACCGATGTGATGATGGGCGTGCTGCCGTTCTTCCATTCGTTCGGCTACACCGCCACGATGTGGCTGCCTGCGTGCTGTGCTCCGAAGGCGGTCTACCACTTCAATCCACTGGATGCGAAGATCATTGGCAAGCTGTCGGAGAAGCACAAGACGACAATCCTGATGGCGACCCCGACGTTCCTGAAAACGTATATCAAGCGGATCGACAAGGAGCAGTTTGCCCACCTCGATCTGGTGGTGGTCGGGGCCGAGAAGATGCCCATCGATCTGTCGGACGAGTTCTTCAATAAGTTCGGCGTGCGCCCCTCCGAGGGTTATGGCACGACGGAGCTTTCCCCAGTGGCAGCTGTCAACATTCCCGATCATCGCACAGTCGATTCGCACCAGATCGGCACCAAACTCGGCACCGTCGGGCGTCCGCTTCCCGGCGTGGCTGCGAAAGTTGTCCATCCTGAGACGTGGGCCGACATGGGGATCGGCAGAGAGGGGCTGCTGCTGATCAAGGGACCGAACGTGATGCTCGGCTACCTGAACCATCCCGAGAAGACAGCTGCGCTGATCAAGGACGGCTGGTACAACACGGGGGATTATGGACGTATCGACGACGAAGGCTTCATCGAGATCACTGGCCGTCAGAGCCGGTTCTCGAAGATCGCGGGCGAAATGGTCCCGCACATCCTGATCGAAGAACACCTGACCCGGATTATCGAACAGCCGGAATCCGAGGACGCCGACATCAAACTGGCTGTGACCTCGGTGCCCGATGCTGGCCGCGGCGAACGCCTGATCGTGCTGCATACCGCCCTGAATAAGACTCCGAACGAGATCCTGAAAGAACTCCAGGGGAAGGGCCTGCCGAACCTGTGGCTCCCGTCCGCCGATAGTTTCTTTCAGGTCGAGCAGATCCCAATCCTAGGGACCGGGAAACTTGATCTGAAGGGGATCAAGGAGACTGCACTGGCGACGTTTGGGAAGAAGTAGTGGGGGGACGCACAAGATCACTAACCCGCTGTGTAAGCGAGGGTCGGTCTGAGCAAGGAAGGTTGCCAATGGGCGTGGCAATTGTGATGCCCACGACTTCGGAGAGCATCAAGAGACGTTCGCCTTCGCTGAGGCGTCGGGTTGGTAAGTCTGACTGATGAGTGCCGCTCTCTTCAACCGGAACCCAACGATGGCTGATCTTTTTTTGGAGCTCGTCTTCGGATTGCTCGGCGCGTTTATCGGTGTCATCTGGCCTGCAAAGACACCGGAGTGGGCGCGTTGGCAGAAGATCGGAATCACGCTGGGAGTGGTCGGTCTCATCAGCTTCAGCACAATGATTGTCGTGGTTCAGTTCAATGGAAGCTCAGCGATGATCTGGACGTCCATCGTCGTCACCCTGATATCGCTGACAGGCTTCGTAGTCATTGGAAACATCTGTCGTCATTTTCATGAGGGGCGATGAAACGTACATTTGCAGGCCGACGGCAGAGGACAAATGCAGATGTCGGAATGTAAGTGACTCCGCTTGCCATTCGAAAGCGAGATGCCTGCTCGCAGTCTCGATAGCCTTGAATCTTGCAACTCAAAGATCCCCGCTTTGCGTTGATTTTCGACTTCAACCATTCGAAGTTCATGTGTCACGCAGTGGCGCAGAGGACGCAGGGAAATCACACGAATCATTTCCTTCTCTCTGCGCCCCCTGCGTCTCTGCATGACACCTTCTGGGCGATCGACAGCATGTTGTCGATCCCTGATGAATGCCCCCGGCTTCGACGCTGGTCACCTTCCTGATATCAGATCAGCAGGGAAGTCTTTTTTCTTTCAGGCACCTCTTCCTGATCTGTGCCAACAGTGTCCCCTCACTTCACCACTTCGAACTCCCACAAAAGATGCGATCCCATGAACGAAGAACAAGCAAAGCAGTTGCTCCGTGAGCTGCGGCTGATCAGAATCTCGGGAATCGTGATTGCGACCGTCGGTGTGTTGGCGACACTAAATCGCATCTTTCGATTCTTCAATTGACCGAGTCAGATCCCATGACAATTCTCCGTGGATTCCTTCTCACGCTCACCAGTAGTATTGCGTTTGGTGGTCTGGGCGCGCTGCTGGGGTATCTCCTCGCAGTGATCCTCCCCGACTACTATCGCACGTTGTTTCGTATCCCTCCGGAGATCCCGATCGATCCGGTACAAGTGGGACTCGGACTGGGGATCACGCAAGGTTTTGCAGCTGGTCTGATTGTGGGGTTGGTGATTGTCGTGACCGTTGCTTGGTACAACGCCAGAGTTGCAGACGCTCGGCGATGATTTTCCCGAATCATGGCGAGTGTTTGGGAGCCTTGATTACAATTCCGCCACTGAGGCTGGTCTCCGTATTTTCCCGCGATTGTGCTCTGATGTAGGGCACAATCGCGGGAACCACCCCGTCGAGCGGGGTGGCGGGGAGGCGATGTTTTGAGTTGAGGAGAGAAGAAGCGTGAGCGTATTCATGAAACCGAACTTGTTGCGAACCGTCTACCGAGCGGTGATTCTCGCAGTCGCACTCAGTGTCGCATGCCTCACTCCGAACGCTTCATCCGCTGCAGATAAAGCCCCAGCAGTTGCGAAGCCTGCGACGGTGGCCGATGCCATGCGAGAGCTGGATCTACTCACATTGCCGACGGTCAAGGGAACAATTGAGCCAGTGAACCGATCAGTCGGGCGAATCTCTTACAACGCCCCGAGTGACTGCAAAGCCGCGTTCGAGTTTCATCGCCAAGGGCTGCTCAAGCAGAAATGGACCGAGCTGCCGGGTAGCTCCGTGACGGACCAGTATGCCAGCGGTTCGTTCACGCGCGAGGGGTTCGTCGCATCGCTGTCAGCCACCCCGCTCGGCGACCCGGGAACAGTGAATGTCTCGCTGATGCTGCACGGCAATGTCGATCTTCAAAAGCTCCCCAAACCGGCGGACCTCAAGCCCGTGTATGTTGGCCCACAAGTGGCGATGTACTCGACCGAAGTCTCCGTCGAGAAGACGACTGAAGCCTGCCGCAAACTGCTGCTGGCTGAGGGCTGGCTGCCGTACGGAGTCGCGGGGGACACACGATTCTATAAGCAGAACGCAGTCCGCCTCACTGCTTACATCTCGGCCGCCCCTGCTCAAATGGGGAAGACTTCCGTCAGCTTCAGTGCGGAACAACTCTCCGCCGATGTCCCCGCTCCCGCTGAGAATGTTCAATTGCAATACTCAGACTCGACGAAGGAAGTGCTGTTCGACACCCATGACAGCGAAGACGCCATTGAAGCGTACTATCGAAAAATACTAGCGGAGTCAGGCTGGGAAGCGACGACCGAGAAGCCGTTCCAGATCGACTGGAAGCATGGCCTGATCTTTCGGAACAAGGCGAAGGAGATGCTGGAGTTGGAGATGTACGAGGTCAAGGACGAGAAGGTGCTGCGCGTGATCGTCAAACACCAGACTGCCGCAGAGATCGCTGCCATCGAGAAGGCACTGGCAGAGAAGATGGCCGCGACAAAGGACACTCCGGAACCGAAGCTGACCAAAGTGATGATCACAGTCCCCGCCGTCGCCGATGTCACAGAAGCTACGGCGAAGACGCTCGAGTTCACGCTCCCTTCCGGCCAAGCCAAAGCCGCCGCCGCTGCGATTCGAAAGGCATTGCTTGCTGATGAATGGAAGGAAACGGTCACCACAGCGGATGCGATGCTCGGCCTCATCGAATTCAAAAAGGGTGAGCTGGAAATCTCGCTGAACTATATTGATCCCGGCTTCATCCCCGCAGAGTTCACGATCCAGGGGAGTGGCGTGGAGTTGGAGAAGGTCGCGGGGAAGAAGTAGGGGGCAGTTGCTTGATCCACACCACAGTTTTGGAGCGAGGTTATAACTCGTGGGAGGGCAAGGCCAGTGCTGTGAACATCATGCGTTCTTTGTGGGGCACGTTTTCTACGTGCCCGTCCTCAGCAGAGCGACAGCCGAAAGAGCGAAGGACTGCTTGATGGAGCTGTTGCTGTCAGCTTGGTCCAAAGAGTGGAGGCCGCAAGAAACTCAAACAACGCAAAAAACGTCCTCCCTTGAGCGTTTTTGGAGTTTCTTGTGGCTAGTCCTTTCGTTCTGACTTCACGCCAGAGTGCAGGCGTCTCGACCGTCCTTCGTCGAGGTGACGGGCACGTAGAAAACGTGCCCCACGCCGGACGGATTCACCACCATCATGTTCACAGCACTGGGGCAAAGCTCCTGTTGAGCCGCGAGCCAGGGGACATGTCGACTCGCAGTAGCGGCACGGCAGGAGCCTCGCCCTCCCAATTCAGAGCCGACCGAGTACCAATTCTTTTTCAATTGTCCATTCGTTGAAGCTGTTCCCAAATACACGGCGACTTCGCTTTTTGAACAGTTGCGAGCGAGCAGCAAAAAGCCCACGGGTGGCAACCCGTGGGCTTTCGTCGTCATGATCATCGAGTTTAATTTAGCTCACCGCTTCGACCTCGAAACCTTTGCGGTACTTCTTGGTCAACAGGGCGTTGGACTCGGGGAGGTTCTTGATCTTCAGGGCGTCGACATCCCATTCCAACGACTTGCCAGGATGCAGAGCGGCGATGTTGCCGAGTTGGACCGTTTCGGTCAGTGGCCCCGCGTAATGGAAACCGTCGCTGGTCCTCGTGTTGCTCAGCACTGCGTCGACCCAGACATGCCAATGGCTCAGTCCCTTTTCGTCCGGGGTCTTGAAGTCTTTGAACTTGGCCTGCGGATAGAGCAGCGGCATGCCCACATGCGGTTGAATGAGAGTCCCGCCCTCGCCGATGAACAGCGACCCCGCTGACGGTAATTCGGTCCCATCCGGCATCTGAGCCAGCTCGCGGGGTGGCTTCCGTCCGCCGTCATACCACGTCAGGTTGATGGTCCCAGCTGTCGTGTACTTTGTCGCTGGGAAGACGTACTTGACCGTCTCAGGACCAGGCCACATCTCGGGATTGAATCCCTCGTGCTCAGCCATCACCGTCAACGGAGCAGTCAATTCCAAGGCGGTGAAGACGGGGTCAAAGATGTGGCAGGCGAAATCGCCGAGAGCCCCAGATCCAAAATCCTGCCAGTCTCGCCACTTAAACGGGTGGTAGAACTCAGAGACGAAGGGCCGCTCGGGAGCGCATCCCAGCCACAGATCCCAGTTCAGCGTCGCTGGCACTGGAGCATCTGCCGGGCGCTTGGTCCCGGAGTAATAGTTCTGCCCCTTCGGCACCCCCCAGGAATGCACTTCCTTGATCTTGCCGATCGCCCCTTCCTTCAAGATGCGAGTTCCCAGCCGATACTCCAGATTCGAGTGGATCTGATTTCCCATCTGAGTAATCAGCTGCTTCTTGTCGGCGAGCAGGCGCATCTGCCGGGCTTCCCAGACCGTGTGCGTCAGCGGCTTCTGGCAGTACACATGCTTACCGCGATTCATCGCATACATGGCAGCTGGGGCGTGCATATGGTCTGGTGTCGAGACGATCACGGCATCGATCTTATCTCCCAGCTTGTCAATCATTTCGCGATAGTCGGCGAAGTGGGCCACACCGGGAAAGTTCTTGTCGACTTGGTCGAACCGGGCCGAATCGACATCGCAGAACCCAACGAACTTGACTTTAGGATGCGAGCCCACGCTCGACAGGTCAGCCCACGCCATCCCGTTGGCACCCACCGTCGCGACATGCAACTCGGCCTTCATGGTTTCGGCAGCAATGACTGCCGGAGCGGCATAGGTCGCTGCGGCTGCGGCTGCAGCTGTTTGAAGGAACGAACGACGGCTGAGAGGTCGGAATGTCACGGGTGGTCTCCTCGCACAGGGCGGAACGAATCGGTGAAATTGGATTCGTTGGTATTGGAGGGGATTTACCGTGCGAGAGCAAGGATGTGGTGTCTGTGGGACGGGCGCATTTGCACGTCCGTCAAAAGTCCCTGGAGTGTGTGCTTTAGCCCACGCGTGAGAATCATCTTCAGGGATACGTGGGCTAAAGCCCACGCTACTACAATCATTGTCGGGAGCGACACGTTTGCCCGTCCAACGTTTTCGGGCAACTCATGTTGAGCCTGACCGGACTTGAACGTAGACTGAATGTGTTTGTTCGATCACCTTGCGGAAGGTTGTTTTCATGCCCATCCCACGTCGCACATTCCTCCACGGTGCTGGAGCGATTCTCGGCCTCCCACTGCTCGAAGCGATGGGGCCTCGCCGGTTGTTCGCCGCTCCGGCGGCTGTCGAGTTGCCTCGGCGGATGGCGTTTGTGTTCTTTCCGAATGGGGCGATTATGCCTCACTGGAAGCCGACTGCGGAGGGGACCAACTTCCCGCTGCCGCAGACGCTCGCCTCGCTGGAGCCAGTGCGCGATCAAGTGATGGTCATCAGCGGGCTGGCTCAGGACAATGCCCGTGCGAAGGCGGACGGAGCTGGGGATCACGCCCGCTCGGCTTCGGCGTTTCTCACCTGTGCTCATCCACGGAAGACCGACGGAGCGGATATTTTTGTCGGGACTTCGGTCGACCAAGTTGCGGCAGAGAAGATCGGCACGCAGACGCGGCTGCCCTCGATTGAACTGGGCATCGAATCCGGACGACAAGCCGGCAGCTGTGATTCGGGGTATAGCTGTGCGTACTCGAACAGTATTTCGTGGAAGACCGGCTCGACCCCGATGGGGAAGGAGGTCAATCCAAAGCTGGCGTTTGAGCGGCTGTTCGGCGGGGCTGACACGACGAAGGCGGCGGAGCGAGACTTCTACCGCAAGAGCATCCTCGATTTCGTGGCCGGTGATGCGGAGCAGTTGCAGAAGGATGTCGGACTCAATGACAAGCGGAAGCTCGACGAGTATTTCAACAGCGTTCGCGAGATCGAGCAACGCATCACTCGTGCTGCGGATGACAACAAAAGACGGACCCCGTCGATTGCCGCTCCCACCGGGATTCCCGAGGAATTGCACGAACACGTCCAGCTGATGTACGACCTGATGTTGGTGGCATTCCAGACTGACACAACGCGGATCGCGACGCTGATGCTGGCGAACGAAGGGAGCAACCGGGCCTACCGCGAAGTGGGCGTGAAGGAAGGGCACCACGAGATCTCACATCATCGGAATGATGCTGACAAGATGATCCAGTTGCAGAAGATCGATCAGTATCTCGTCGAGCAGTTCTCGAAGTTCCTGCAAAAGCTGCAGTCGACCAAAGAGGGGGACACGACACTGCTCGATCAAAGCATGATCGTTTACGGTTGTTCCATCAGCGACGGCAACCGGCATCAGCATGATGAACTTCCGGTGCTACTGGCCGGGCGAGGCGGCAGCACGATGACCAGCGGTCGACATTTGAACCTCAACAAGGAAGTCCCGATGGCGAATCTGTATCTCTCGATGCTCGACCGCATGGGAGCCCCGCTGGACCGGTTCGGGGACAGCACAGGTTTGCTGAGCGAGATCGCCTAGCGTGGGGCACGTTTTCTACGTGCCCTTCTTTTTTTTGGAATGACGGGCACGTAAAAAACGTGCCCCACGGGTTTCATTCCGACTGGGACTCTTGCTCGGACTCTTCGGCCCCAGTCTCCGGGGGAGCAACTTCCCCCTCGCTCAGGGGGCCCGAGTAAATCCCTGCATACCGTTCGAGGCTCTCGACCACATTCGCGAGCAACGCCATCGATTTCGTAAGGTCCGTCTCGGCGAGGCGCTGAACGCCTGCCATGCGACCTCGCAACTCGTCCGTTTCGTGCTGGAGTTTGACGCTCCAACGTTTCACGACTTCGATCTGATCCTGGCAGAACTCTAATCGCCGCTTGGCCGCAGCGTGAGCGACCTTTTCCTCAATACAGCTGGGATGCCGCCCGGCGACAGTTCGCATTTGGCAGCTGGTGAGCGAGGTGCGAGTTTCCGCCACCTGATCGAAGGCCCGCTTGAGCTGAGTTTGCCAGTAGCGGGGGCGATCTTGCTCAATCCAGCCCAATGCCCGCTGCATCTCGATCTGGATCGCGGAAAGAACTCTTTTGAGTTCCTCCTGCATGCAGGCGAGCGCGGGAGCGAACTCCTTGACGACCTCGATCGATGTGACTTTGACGTTGCCGGACATAGATTTATGTTTTCAGTGGTCAGCAGGAACCGTGAGCCATCAGCCTCACTGCTCATCGCTGTTGCAGGTATTCGTCTAGCCGATCAGCCTTACGCAGCAAGTACGGAATGTGGCGGTTGTTGGCTTCGACGAATTGCCCGAGCAGCCGCATGTGCTCCTTGAACTCTTCAGAGAACTTCAAATTCTCTTGATCTCGCCAGGTGGCGCTCATCACATCCAGCTTCGACAGTAGCATCGCCGCTTGATCCGTCAGAGTGTTATTGAACTGCTTGAGCTTGGCTGCAAAGGCCCGCAGGTCGTCTGGATTGGCAACAGCTTGAGGCATGCGGGTGACTCCTGACAAGGCAACGTTTACGTGATCTTTACATCGAATCATACCGGGCGTGTGGGGGCTCGTCAGCCCCCGGATTCTCGAAAACGAGGAGCGCACTCCAAGCAGTTTCAGCATTTTGGAGTGAATTCCGGTCGACAGCTGGGTACTATTCAACTGTGTCTGAGGATCACACCCGCCGGGTGCTGACAGGTCAGATGCTGTATCTCGCGTTCATTGGATCAGGTGCTCAATGCTTCTGAAGAGATTGGCTGGCGTGGCCTTGGTCGGATTGATGCTCGTAGTGGCAGGATTTTCGATGGCTGACGAGGCGAAAGAAGTCGCATTCCCTAAGCTCCCCAAAGGGGCTGGCAAGATTGACGAAAAGGCCGCAAAGACCTTCACGACCACTGAATCAGGTCTGAAGTACCGCATTCTCCGAGAGGGAACCGGTGCCAAGCCGACCGCTCGGCAGAAGGTCGAAGTTCACTACCACGGCTGGCTGGATAACGAAAAGGTATTCGACAGTTCCTATGACCGTGGCGAGTCGATCTCATTCGGCCTGAATCAGGTCATTGCGGGATGGACAGAAGGCATGCAACAGGTCGGTAAGGGCGGGATGATTGAACTCGAAATCCCCTCGAAGCTTGGCTATGGCGATCGCGGGTCACCACCGGTCATTCCTGCGAAGGCTCAGCTGCACTTCTTAGTCGAACTGATTGATGTGAAGTAGTCACGGCGAGTTTCGGGACTGCGAAAATAACAAAGCCCACTCATGTTACTGTGAGTGGGCTATTGTTTTTTCGTGTGAATGCAATCGCTTTGCATGAGACAAGCGGGGCATGAACTTCCGCCACTGGGGCTCGTCCCAGTGGTTCCCGCGCTTGTGCTCTACCGTGGAGCACAAGCGCGGGAACCACCCCGACAAGCAGGGTGGCGTGAAAACGGCAGTCGCTCGCCCCGCACTACTGCGTGACGGTCTCGATATCAATGATGCGAGCTGTCGGAGTCGTCATATCAATTTGCAAGGGCTGATCTCCGTCGACCTTGCCAATATTCCCAGCCAAGTCTCGAGCTTCCAGTCGGACGTAAATCGGCCGGTCGAGGGATTGGTCCACCGCCCAGTTGAACCGGCCTGTGTTCTCGATCCAGCCGCTGATCGGCTCCCAGGGACCAGTTGGGGCATACGCCCTAGACAACATGACAGGTTGCTCGGGCAGATCAGCGTCGATCAAGACCCAGCTGAACTGCACTTGGTTATGAGTGACGCCTTGTCCCTGTTGCAGTGGTCCAAGTTTTGGGCGAGGAGCAATCTGATCCACCACCACGACCATCTCGGGAAGATTTCCGGGCTGAGGCGGATCGGCCGAGAGCCCGATTCCACTGCGAGCCCTGATGGTAAATCCAAACTGCCCACTCTTGTCGACGCGGACCGAGAAGGGACTCTTGCGATCAGGATCGCTGCCGTATGTGAACCAGCTGCGACCATTGTCTTCGGTGATGTACAGGTCAACAGCTCCGACACCGGAAGGGCCAATCTGATCGAGTGAATAGCCAATGTTGAAGATGTTCGACTTCACCACTTTGGCGCCAGCGGGGTAGAACGAATGCCGGGGAGACTGAGAGGGCTGCACGATGACTGATGGAGGAACTTGCATGCCAATTTTTTGTGGAACTGGTCGTGCGGCAATGGTTGATTCTGTAATGATCCGTGGCATGTCGGAGTCCGCTGGCTGGTCTGGCACAGTGGCGACCGGCTTGGAGAAGTCTGGTTCGGTCTCTCGGTCTGGCGTCTTTGTACTGGAGGACGCCGTCGTCTGATCTTCGGCGGTCACTTCGTTTTTGGCCTGATCAGCGATTCGAGCCGCCACGAAGACAGTCCCAGCGGAACCGACAGTCAAATCCATGCGACCTACGGCCTGCAACTCGGCATCGACGGGCTTCCATTCTCCGTCTGTCCCTTCGCGATATTGAATTTCCAATGTGTCCAAATTAAGCGCGTCATCTTCCGCCTGCCAGGTCAATTCGACTCGCCCGGGAGACAGCTCGCGAACTTTCAATTCCAGCAGCGGAGGAACATCGTCGACGGTGACTTTCAGTCCCACTTGAGGAACTCCGGGCTGCACCGGTTGATTCTGCGCGTTCATCATCCGCACGGCAAACCAGTAGTTGCCATTGTCGGCGACGTTGTATCGAAACTGGCGATCCTGTGGTTTCGCTTTAGAGGCGGTCTTCCAAGATTTGCCGCGGTCGGTCGAGACCAGCAGCTGGACTTCCGTGGCCTTCAGCTGTCGTATTTGTTCATCTTTGAAATCAAATGGGATTTTGAGAGCGTGCCGACCCGTGTACACGGTTTCCGCTGCGACGGTGACGGCACCATCCAGCAATACGAGTAGCGACAGTCCCAAGAGAGTCAGCAGTGGGAGATTCAGACGTGAACGCCCGCCCGCCACAAAGACGGTCGTCCCGAGCATCGTCTGATGATTCTTCCCGTGCATGATGTCCATCCATGGACCAAAGGTTGCAAGTGATGCTGCGCAGTCGGCGCAGCTTCAGCCCGCTCTAAACCTCTTATCGGCATCGGCAGATTCTTGGTACTGAGTTGAGGCGAATCCGATTCTTGAAACGCCTTTTCCGACAGATATCAAACGCAAAAGCCACCGGCCAGGGAGTCGTTTCGGACTCCCTCGACGGTGGCTTGACGATCGATCCGCGTGGGATCGCGGCGTGAACTAGCGGCGTGGGGCCGGTGTGCTCAGATAGTTCCGCATCTCTTGTTGCCGAACTTCACTGTAGGCACTGTTCGGATCTTGAGGGGGAAAGTTCGGACTCGAGAACAGCGGGCCTTGAGGTGCGTACGGGACTGTGCCTTGATACGCGACTGGAGCCACTTCCTGAGTCACGATGGCTTGTCCCGCAGGGCCTCCGAAAGCTTGCTGCTGACCGCCGAACCCGTTGATAAAGCTGCCCCCGTTGTATTGGTTCTGCATCTGAACCTGCTGTTGAGCCTGGTTCTGCAGCTGGCGCTGGACCATTTGCTCATCTCGCCACTGCTGCTCCGCCTTGGAGATCATCGGCGAGCCGGGGCTGGCCATTTGCTCGTACTTGTGCCAGAACTGCTGCGATTGCGGCGCATTCGGATTCATGCCCCAGCCTGCTGCGGTCTGGGACTGCGAGTAGACATGGTGATAGTTGTACGGGCGGAAAGAGTGGTAGCCGTGGTAGTACGGCATCTCTTTCAGGTAGCCGTGCTTCCACTTTTCCTGATCATCATAGGGATACAGTTGCTCACTGCTTCCCACGGATGCTGGCCCCACGAAATCCTGGGCCAAGCCGGTGCCGGCCATTGCAGCTGTCATGAGCGCCGCCCACATTGCTTTGGTCATCCCAGTCTCCTCATCGGGGGGCGAATTGCAGTGCGGGCCGGCGAAAATCGTCGGCGTTGAAGTCCGCAACCTCATGTTGCTGAATGACAACCTGCCCCGTCGAGTGGTTGATTCGGAAGCATCGAATCATTGGTTGCACGGATTTCGAGCCTGCTAACCGGTAAAAACGGAAAATCGACTCCTAAGACGCGGGAAATGACGGACTTTCCGATTCCCGGAGTCCACGGGGGTCGCGGTGCCAATTACCGTACCCGCAACGTCTACGCAGGTCCGTCCTGCTTCCCTGTGAGTCATTGGAGCACAATCGATGCGATCGTGGAAAACCCCCGCCCTGTTGGCAACTGTGGGCCTGTGTGGCCTGGGTTCTTTGTTTGCACAAGGTCCCGTGTTGCCGTCCACTTCCGAACCCACTCCGGTCAGCACTGGCCCGACGATGTCGATCGAGTCGAGCCCGATGATCGACGTTCCCGCACCGGCATCATACGACTCGTCCTCGATTGTCCCAGCTCCGATTGAGCAGTCGTATGCTCCCGTGATGGACAACCATGACATGGGCAGTTCGCCTGTTTATAGTGACTCCGTTGTTCATGAGTCGGCTCCCAGCGCCAGCTGTGATGGCTGTACTTCAGCTGCGCCGGTTGCTGCAGCTGAGTGCTGTGCCGCCTCTGCACACGTCGAGCAGTATG
>JAYWHX010000064.1:0-15329 GCA_043777375.1 Planctomycetota bacterium
AGATTATTACGTCCCGCAATGTCCATCCGGCCATCGCGATTAAAATCGCCGACGGTCGCATTCGACCATGTATTCGCCGGAGCCCAGTTCCCCCACAGCTTGTTTTCCAGCAGTGTGCCGGTTGAACGATTGACCCACCAATCGCCATTGGCGTCACGACCCGCGATGTCCGCGCGGCCATCGAAATCGTAGTCTGCCACTAGCACATCATTCCATGTCGTGATGGCCCACGTGCCCCACTGCGTTGCGGTTTGATGCACGCCCGACGCATTCGCCAGCGACACCCACCACGCCCCGGTCGTGCTGTGACGACCCGCGATATCAGTCTGTCCATCTCCGTTGAAATCCCCAGTTAAGAACCGCTCCCAGCTGCTGGCCGCGAAGACACTCGCGGTGTTCACAGTGAAGCTGGAGTTGTTGGACTTCAGTGCCACGAACTGATTGCCGACCCCAGTCGGACCGATATCGCGAATGATGATGTCGGCTTGGGCATCTGCGAACTGCAGTACGAGGTAGGGCTGTTGAGTCGTCACCACTCCGCTATCGATGGAATCGATGACTACGCCGTCTGTGGTTCCATTATTTCGGAGAACCAGGCCCATTTGCCCAGTACCAATCAACGTGCGGATAAACGCCACGTCGAGCTGGACTGAGTGGACTTTGAGTTGATTGGTGCCGCCTGCGTTCGTAATGGTTCGCGAACCCAGTTTCGTCCCGAACGCGGCATCGCCTGGATCGAGTACTCCATTCCAGGAGTAGCCATAAACGTCGAGCGGAACGTTGGCTGTCGCCCCGCCGACGAGCTGACTCGTCCCGAAGAACAGCCACGCACTTTTCAGGACTTTTCCGGCTGGTAACGAAGTGAGATTGAATCCGATGATCGCTCGGCTGGAGTTCGTTCCCCCTTGAACCAACAAGCCAGCCCCCGTCGTATTGATTGAGTCGCTGTCCGTGAATCCGTTACCGTCGACATCGACCACTGCCCCGTCGAGTGAGGGGTTCACGCGGATGGTCCCGTTGGGAGCCGGAGTGATATAAACCTTCACATCCGTTTCGCTGAAGGCCGCTTCCGGGCTGTTGTCAGTGGCTCGGACCCGCAGATTGAATGTGCCTCGATGTCGCAGCCCTGTCAAGTCTTGCTTATTGACCCAGAGCTTCCCATCTGGTCCCAAGTACAACGTGTCATCCGGGTTTCCGCTAGTGATCGAGAATGTCATCGCATTCCCCTCGGGATCGGTCGCACCGAGCTGCCCGATGAGAGTCCAGCGTGCAGAGAATTCCTCAAAGGTGAAGCTCACTGGGCCGGTGATGACTGGGGCTTCGGCCACATTGAGGAGATTGATGGTCACAATCCCAGTGTCGCTCCCCTGCGGAGTTCCATTGTCCACGACTTGAATGGTGAGATTGAATGTCGTGACGACCTCATAATTCAAGGCCCCCGGGGTGGCGATCGTGATCTGACCAGTCAAAGAATTGATCGCAAATGCTCCATTCGTGTTCCCTGCAGTGATTGAGTAGATCAGTTGCTGCCCCGCATCCGGATCTTGAGCGAACACGGTCCCGACGACAGTACCCAGTGGGCCGCCTTCGGAGAGATTCGGCAGAGTTTGGTCACTCAAAACCGGAGCAGTGTTCGCGATATTGGCATAATCACCAGTGATCCGGTACTGCCCCAAACTGCCGTAATCGGAGTAGCCCGTTCCCAGAGGATCACCGAGCCCGACCCCATCGATCTTGACGAAGTACGCTCCTTGTGTCGCGGTAAAGCTGATGGATGCGGTCAGCAGGTTCAAAGGATTCGAAGAGGCCACGAGATTGCCCGCGCTGTCGTAGACTTCGACCAGAATGTCGAGGTTGCTGTCGACCGGGCCACCCTGAATCGTCAAATTGACCATTCCGCTCCCCACATTCAGCCGGAAAAAGTCATTGTCAGTCCGAGTTTCAATAACTCCCAGCTGGTTCACGTCGAAGCGTGTCCCGTTCAATATCGGGGTGATGTTTGTGGCGAGAGCGATGCTGTTCCCGGCATCATCTGCTCGGTAGCCAAATCCATTCTGCGTCGTAATGACAGCCAGATCGTCCTGTGTGTTACTCGCGGATAGGTACTCTCCCTGACTCCACTGAGTGAGTTTCTGTGAGTAGGAGTTCCCGAGGATGGGAGCCCACCCGGTGGCTCCCGATCCGTGGCCAGCATAGTAGCCCTCTGCCGGACTGTTTCGACCATCATGATTCAGAAAGAGTGAGTGACCAACTTCATGAGATGTCGCCTCAGCCACAAACTTCTCGTCGCCATCTCCCAGATTGTTTTCAAAAACCAAGGCGGGAGTATCCGTTCCCCAGTTGAACGATCCGATGTAGGCCACGCCGCCACCCGAACCATGCGAAGCGAGGGTGCCGCCAATCACCGCGCGGATTCCCCAACGCTGGTCCGCACCCCCGGAATTCACGATATCTGAAAGAAGTGGCTCCTCGGTTGTGACGTCCACATCAAACGGTGCATAGTCTTCCACAACACGCGCCCAGATTCGCTGAATTCGTTCCAACTCAGGATTGGAGAATGAGGTGTCCCCCTCAAACGAGTATGCGGCAAGCGAGAAATCCGCACCGCCGTTGTCATTGGTATTCCACGTGGTCCCCGTAAAGAAGTGGCCGTTAAAATCGAGATAGATGCGTTTCGAGGCCGTGGGGCGGCTGTGCAACAGAAACGTATTTCCGAGCGGGAAGAGAGTCGTCGGAGCTGCCACCGGTTTCGCAAAGTCGCCCGTGATTCGGTACTGGCCCAAGCTGCCGTAGTCGCTATAACCGGTAGTCGCCGGATTGCCCAGGCCGACGCCGTCGATCTTGAGATAGTACGACCCAGCTGTGGCTGTAAACGAGATTGTGGCCGTCAGGAGATTGGCTGAATTCGATGAGGCCACAAGATTGCCAGCGCTGTCTTACACCTCAGCCAGGATATCCAGGTTACTGCCGACTGGCCCGCCGTTGACGGTCAGGTTCACCAGACCACTTGCCACATCCAGGCGGAAGAAATCGGCATCAGTTCGAGTTTCAATGACACCAGGCTGATCCACATTGACCCGCACTCCAGAGCCGGACGAGACGATGTGTGCCGCAAAATTAATACTATTTCCGGCATCGTCCGGGCGGTATCCGAATCCCGTCTGAGTTGTGATGATCGACAGGTCGTCCTGAGTGTTGTTGGCCGCCGTGAATTCCCCCTGACTCCACTGGGTTAGATTCGAGTAATACCCATTTCCCATGATGGGTGCCCAGCCGGTCGCGCCGGATCCGTGCCCTGCATAGAATCCCTCGACAGGGCTTGTCCGACCATCAAATCCCAATGTCATCGATCGCCCCACCATCAGCGTGGTCGCTTCGGCCACATACTTCTCGTCCCCATTTCCGAGGTTGTCCTCAAATACCATCGCGGGATTGTCTTGGGTCTGATTGAAAGATCCGGAAATCGCTGTCGCCCCACTACTCGAGTAGGCTGAAAATGTCCCCCCGATGACAGCTCGAATCCCCCATCGCTGGTCGCCACTCCCAGCGTTCACAAGGTCCGCAGCCGGTGGCGGCGCGGTGGTGACATTGACATCAAACGGCGAGAAATCCTCCGCCACACGGGCCCAAATGTTCTGGATGCGTTCCAGCTCGCTGTTCGTAAATGTCGCATCGCCTTCGAATGAGTAAGCGGCGAGGGTGAAGTCTTGGTTATTGTTCTGGGCATTCCAAGTCGTCCCCGAGAATAGGTGACCGTTGAAGTCCAGATAGATCGTCTTTGTCGCTGAAGGACGGCTGCTCAAAGTGAATGTATTGGCCAACGCGTAAAGCGGTGCGGATTGCGGTTCTGGGGCACCTGCTGACGGCTGAGACTGATTCTCTACGGAACTTAACGGGCTGGCTAACACGCTGCCGCTGTTACCCGACGCTTCCAGAGTCGCCGAGAGCAAGACGCGAGATTCAAAATTGCCCAACACTCCCATCGAAGCCCGGGAGGAAGTCCGTGCCCGTCGTGCTGATGAAGGGCGGCCGATCGCCAAGATCAGCGAGCGAAAGCGTGCAAATCCAATCGATTTCCAACGAGCCATGAGCAAAATCCTGCGGGACTTCTCGATGTGCAAACGCACCAATGCGTATTTTCACTCAACCCTAGCGTGCAGAACTTGAGGTCATTCGCTTATGTCGCAAGGGAATTTAAGAAGTCTGACCTCCGGTTGGCTTTGTACCGATTGGCGAGAGTCAAAGTTCAACAGTAAAACGGCCACTGGCTCAGTTAAAGACTTCTGTCTAATCGCCATTAATCTGATTCTGGACCCGGTGCATCAAGCATATTCGTTACGGACGGAATCTCGCAGCATGTGGTGAATTCGAAACATGTTCGCGGTTCGAAACAACAATGGAATCCCTCGGTTTGGGGTGTCATATATGAGGTGTGGATGTTCGCGTTTCGGACATCCGCTCGCTCCATCCCTACAACCCGATTTGCCGTCAAGCTTATGCATCGCGACACCAAGCTCGGACTCGCTCTCGCCATCCTCGTGATGGGGTTTGCAGCTGCGCTCTGTTTTCCGCGACAGTCGGGGGAGGGCCAGAGTGATTTGAGTTTACAGACTGCTGCGGATCTGGATGCTGCGATCCGGCTGATGTCTGCCAAGACGTATACCGATGCAGATCGGCGAGAGTCTCGGCCAGCGGACAAGTCTGCTGTGGATGTCGCACAGTCCGAATCGGAACCGCTTCAAGAGGTCTTGCCGCTGGCAGGTGTCCCCGACCCGATTCTTGTTCCGAATGACCCGGAACCCACTCCGATCGAGCCCAGTTCTCTGCCACCCGAAGTCATCGCTGAACCAGAACAACCGGTGGTTCATTCGCGCACCTATCTCGTGCAGAACGGCGACACCCTGAGTTGGATTGCCGGAGAAGAACTCGGAAGCACGAAACGTTATCGTGAGATACTGGATGCCAATCCCATCCTTGGTGGAAACGAGCTCGCACTGAGACCTGGCATGAAATTGGTCATTCCAATTCCATCTGGCGACGATCTTTCAACACCTCCACCGGCGGTTCAGCCCGCGAACTCGGCTGCCACTGTGCCGCGTTCCCCCGAGGACTCCTCTCGGATTGGGGCGACCCCGAGACTCTTCAGTCCGGTCCCCCGAGTCGGCTCCAGCAAGGTTATACCGAGCCCCAAGTAGATCGTTCGAGATTGCTCTGGCTGGTGCGATTCTACTCTTCGTGAATGGCCTCCAGTGGATTCAAGCGCACAGCTCGGATCGCGGGGAGGACGGCAGCGAGAAGTGAGAGCAGGATTCCTACCACGAGATAAAACACGAGATAGGTGGGATTGAGGGCGAACGCGACTCCGTGAGCTGCGACTCCCTGAAAACCGATCGTGATCAGGTATCCCATCAGGACTCCCAACACCGTGCCCGGCACCAGGGCGAGCAGGCCCAGCACGAGAGCTTGAATCAGAAACATGCTCACGACTTGCCGACGAGTCATCCCCACCACTCGCAATAATCCCAATTGCCGAGTCTGCTGAATCACACTCATGGTGAGTGTGTTCACGATTGCAAAGCCCGCGATGATCATCGCCAGAAGCAGAATCATCCACAGGCGACTGGTCAGCCCCGAAATCATCTTGCGAACGAGTTCTCGCAGATCTGACAGGGATTGAAAAATTAGCCCTCGCTCTTTGGAGACCGCGCGTAGTGCCACGCCCACGGACTCCGTCGAAGAGCGCGAAGTCCGAATGCCGTAGACCTGCGAGTCGCGGATCGGAAACAGAGCCTGCGCAGCTGTCAGGTCCATGATGATCATCAAGCCGCCCGAGGTATACTCACGGGCAATCCCGGCGACTCGAACTGGATGCCCGATCCCCATGACCTCGAGGCTCACCTCGTCTCCCGTGTGACACCCGATTCGCCCTGCCAAGACCGAACCGATGACCGCCTCTCCGGCGAGCAGGCGTTCTCTCAGACGGGCTGGCTCACCGTCCAGAAGATCGATTGGCAACGATTCATATCCTGCAATCTGGCGGGTCAACAGGGTCGCTGATTCTCCCTGGATCGAGGCCAGCGAAAACGACATCCGGTCGATCGATTCAATGCCTGGGATCGAACTGATCTGGTGATACACGTCATCCGGCAGAGAGTCCGCTTCCGGCATATCGACCCGCGGCCGACTGGCTCGCAGCAGATAATCCGCCGTGAGCGTTCGGTCCAGCCACGCTTCAACGTCCGCTGTGACTGACAGTGTCGTAATTCCAATACTGATACTGGTGGCCGACACGACAAACATCACCATGGTCGTCAGCGATGTCCGTCCGAAGTTGTCCAACAGCTGACTCTGGCTAAGCTGGGACTCCACGGGGAGGAGACGACTGAGCCAGCGAGTCAGCAGAACAGTCCCCGGGCGAATCAAACCCGGTAGAAAAATCGTGCAGGAAATGAGTAAGAAGTGAATTCCAGCAACCAAAGTGGCCCCTGGATAAATCTCGCATGACGCACAGGCGAACATCACGCCCATCGCCAGCAGCATGACGATTCCCCACCACGTCGCGGCACGTCGAGAATGGATGCGATTTGGAGCGGTGGCCGACTTAAGTACCTGCAGCGGAGGCGCATCGCAGGCCGTACGAGCTGGGAACCAGACCGAGACAAAGGTCACGACCGTTCCGAAGATCAGCCCAGCGAGCAGGGCATGACGTTGGATCGTGAAATCCGGCGTATCGCTCAGGCCAAAAACACTCTGCACTCCCTGCGAGAGTAGACGGCTCCCTACGAACCCGAGAACGATTCCCAATATCGTGCCCGCAATCCCCAGCAGGAACGCTTCCTGATAAAGAGTGGTCCGCACTTGCCGCTTGGTCGCACCCACGACTCGGAGCAGCGCCATCTGCCGTTGCCGCTCCGCGACGGAAATCTGAAAGGTGTTGAGCACAATAAAGATCGCAGCCACAACCGACAGCCAAGCGGCCATATTGAGGGCGTCATTCACGATCTCCTCGGTCGGGCCGCTCAGGCTCGTGGAAGAAGAGACGTCCACCAGCTTAAGCGAACTGGGCAGCTGTGATCGAACCTGGTCCGCGACCGACTCCACGCTCACATCCGGCTTCAGAGCAATCTGGACTGACGTGGCCGCCCCCTCAGCATCCTCCAGTTGCCCTGCTGCGGCCAGCGGCATGAACAGAGATGCCGTTTCCTCCAGAGCCCCCAACCCCGTCGGGCGGATAATCCCGGTGATCGTTTTGGGAGTCAACCACCGCTTTGTGCGGACGCGCATCTGCACCACACCACCCACTTGCACGCCCAGACGCTCGGCGGCACTCGCTTCCATGCAGGCTTCGTCCGGACCGCTGCACAGACGCCCCGCGACGATCTCGAAATCGCGAAGGCTGCGAGACTGCTCCAGGTCGACTCCCGTTGCGATTCCACGCACATGCTGGCGGCCCGAGTAAATCAGCGCGAAGACGCGATGAATCGGCACAGCTGCCTGAATCCCCGGCACATTTTCCAGCGGTGGCAGATCCTGAAGTGAAAACGCTGAAGCGTCCTGAGCGACAATTTCCATCGCCACGCGGGATGCCAGAGTCTGATGCAGGGCGGCCAGCTGGCCGCGCGTCGCCGCCGTCGATTGCAGCACAGCCACCACCGCCGCGACTCCGCCTGCAATGCTCAGGATTGTCAGGAGGATTCGCAACGGACGCAGGCGAATGTTGTTCCAGCAGAAGCTCCAGGGGATCATCCGCCGATCTCCAATTCCAACGCCGCCATCCACTGCGAGACCTGACTCGGATCGCCATCGAAGCGAATCTGGCCATCCAGCAGGATGATCAGACGATCCGACTTGGAGGCCACACGGATATCGTGAGTGACGACAACGACGGTCTGCTGACCTTGGTGAGCGACATCCGCCAGCAGTTGGGTGATATCTCGACCACGTGCCGAATCGAGGTTCCCGGTCGGTTCGTCAGCCAGAATCAGTGAGGGATTGATCACCAACGCCCGCGCAATCGCCACCCGCTGCTGCTCCCCGCCAGAGAGCTGTGACGGCAGATGCCTAAGCCGGTGCGACATCGCGACCCGTTCCAGACATTCGCGCGCTCGCGGTTCGGCCTCGCGCGAAGAGATGCCATCCAGGACGAGCGGTAGCGTCACGTTGTCGACGACGCTCAGGGTCGGGACCAGGTTGAATGACTGAAAGATAAACCCAATCCGCCGACGCCGCAGAAGCGTGAGGTCGAGATCCCGCAATCCCGCCAGGTTCTGTCCATCGATCCAGATCTCTCCGGAGGTCGGGGCTTCGATCCCGCCCAGAATGTGCAGCAGAGTACTCTTGCCAGACCCGCTGGGCCCCATGATGGCCACCATCTGCCCTCGCGGAATGTGGAGCGAGACGTCATGAAATGCCTGAACCTCGACCCCTTCATGGACAAAGGTCTTCGCGAGACTCGTCGTTCGAATGACCACGTCACTCAGTTTCTCGGAAGAGTTCAACGGGAGAACCTCGCTGTGGCGATACATGGAAGAAGACAACGGCAAAGTGTGGCGGGGAGCGTGTATGAATGCAAACACTAAGAACGTTCGGCGAATCGTTCAGCCTGACATTCCGAATGACCGCCAAAGTCGGATTTGTCGTTCATTCAATGACGCGAAGAGTCTCCCACGATCTGACAGGGACACCTGAATCCCGAGACCTCCGAACCGTCACACTGACTTCGATGATTTGCCTACTCATGGCTGTGATTATTTGCGTTTGGCATGCCGCGAACTACGTTTTAAACGTCATGCGAGGATCGAACTGCACTTTTGATCTATTTCGTGATCAATTCGAGGACTTCGGAGGTCCTGACTCGTCGATCTACAACGCACCAGGGTGAAGTTCAAGCGTTTCCGATTTCTCGAACATTGTTTTCGGATCTTATCCGAACCGAGTCTATTCCGATCGAACACGCCAAGCGGTGAAACCGCATTCTCGATTCGTCGCTCGAAGTTTCACTGAATAGGGACCCGATTCATGGACATTTCCAACACCAGCGGGCTGACACTGCTTGCCTGGGCAATTGCTAGTCTTTGGATCGTCGTCGTCGTCATGTTTGCGAACGCTTGTCGAAAACGAAAAACATTACAGCTGCTGATCGAATCCCCGAACCTTTCGGAACTCCCGAAACTCAGCGTCATTGTCGCGGCGCGGAATGAGTCGGAGTGTATTGAAACCTGTATTCGATCGTTGTTCCAGCAGGACTACCCTGAACTTGAAGTAGTGGCGGTGAACGACCGCAGCACCGATGACACAGGGGCGATCCTGGACCGTCTGGCCGAGGAGTTCGCTGGTCGATTGCGAGTCAATCATGTCAACTCATTACCGACCGGCTGGTTCGGAAAAACGCACGCTCTCGATCTGGGAATGAAGAGTGCCAGTGGCAGCATGGTTTGCTTCACTGACGCCGATTGTGAGTTTCTTGCTCCTGCTGCCCTGCGAACCAGCGTCGTGGAGATGCTTCGTGGGAAACTTGATTTCCTGTCGATTGCAGCGAACTACACGATGAATTCGATCCGGGAGAGCCTGGTCGTTCCGTGTTGTGCCGAGGCTCTGCTGATCTGGCTTCGACCGGAACGGGTGAGTGACCCGCAGTGGCCCGATGCATTTGCCAATGGGGCGTTTATCATGGTCCGCAGAACCCCCTTCGAGTCCATCGGAGGCTGGGGTTCCGTTCGTTCGAAGATCAGTGAAGACTTGGAATTAGCGAGAGTTGCAAAACGTGCGGGTTTACAATTGAGTGTGGCGCAAGGAGAAGGCTTCTACAAAACGGGTTCCTATCGCACGATGACTGAATCCTGGAATGGTTGGAGCCGCATCTTCAATGGGGCACTCACACCCTCTCAGCTCATGATCACACTGCTGCGGATGCTGTTCATGTTCATCATTCCTCTGGTTGCGGTGCTGTTTGGTGTGTCGCAAGCGATTCAGAGCGGGAACTTCGACTGGCTGACACATGGTGCCGGGCTCGGGTTTGCGGTCGCGTTTGGTCTCCGGTGTACACTTGATATTGCTTTGTTTCGGCTGGTGGGATCCACGACACTGGCTGTTCCGTTCGCGGCCTTGGGACGGTTGTTCGTCTTTGGTGCTGTGATGCGAGCGTTGTTGTCCCATGCTGGACTCGTCCATACTCATTGGCGGGGCGCGACATTCATCTCCGGGCAAATGATCAAGCCAGGACGGGTGAAGGCGTAGTCCCATATCCCAAGGACTCAAGCAACACCGGTTGCCGCCCCGCGTCGAGTAGCTTTCTCACTGTCCGCTCAATCTGGGGGAGAAATCCGCGCTCCAAATCGAGGGGATGAAGGACGACACAAGGGAGAGCGTTTCGTCGGAATCGGTATTGAATTTCTCCCCATCGAAATCCTGCACGGCACAGGAGCCGGATCGGTGAAACGTCCCATATCCAACTGGATAACTTGAGCTGCTGCCCTGTGGATGTCGCCACATGGCCGTAACCCACTGTATAGTGAATCCCGAATTTCGCCAGACGATCCGGAGTGGCGTACCCGATGTTATATGTCGGCGCGATGAACCCACTGGCTCGCTGCCCCATCCAGCGTTCCAGAATCTCCTGCCCAGCTGCCAGACGACGGTCGGTCTCTGCCGGGTCGAGGCCATTCATTTCGTCCTTGCCATCCGCGATCAGGGAGACCAGCCCCTGCCGACCGGGCCGAAAATGTTCGAAGCCGTGTAGCTGGATGTTTGCGTATTCGGCGCGGACTCGGTCGAGGAATGGCTTGTCTTTCTCACACAGTGGAACACCGCCCCAACAGGGGACGACAGCGGCGGCCATCGCATTTCCGATCAGCGGAGCCAGTGACTTCGTGAACGTCGCCACATGCGAAGCATACAGCGGTGCCACGTCATGCAGCATGACGCAGAATGATCGCGAAACATCCAGGGGCTGAGGGTGCTCTGTCATATTGGATGGGGAGTCATCGCATGAAATGCCGACGACTTTCGCCTCTGGGTTTCGAATGAGTTTCAGATTCCGAAATCGCCCCGGACTCCATTCAAACTCTTGTATCGACATCAGATCGATTTTCCGTGAGCAGGACACAACGGGTGCATAGCATCAACGCGGGTCGTAGGGATTGTGCCTATCCTGCCACAATCCGACCAATGCCCTGATCAACAAGACGATTGTGAGCCGTTCCGGATAAAGTTCCTTCACACTTCGGCTCCGGATGACGATCACCACGAGTGCCTGACTGGACGCCAAAGGCTGTCTATGTCGATGAGCACACTTCCAATCTTGGAACGCCCAGCTGGTTCAGCGATGGTATGAAAGATCTCGCCGTCATGGATCGCCACGTTCCCACTCGACCTGGTCGCTTCCTGCTCGGACTCGCCTTTCTCAGTTTTGTCAGCCTGGGGCTTCCGGATGCTGTCCTGGGAGTGGCTTGGCCGTCTGTGCGGGACACGTTTCAACTCCGTCAAGGGGCCATCGCCTATGTGCTGGTGACCTCTGGTATCGGGTATCTGCTCAGTAGTTTCTTTGCGGGCCGATTGATGCAGGCCCTCGGCATCGGACTCGTCCTGGCCGCCAGTACGGGACTCGTGGCCACCGCCATGTTTGGGTTCGGGTTCTCGACACTGTGGACCGCATTCCTTTTCTGTGCGCTGCTTCATGGGCTCGGGTCCGGGGCAATCGACTCTGGTCTGAATGGCTACGCAGCTCATCACATGTCCGCTCGACAGCTGATCTGGTTGCATGCCTGCTACTGCTTTGGGGCATTCATCGGTCCCGTCTTGATGTCGAATGTGCTGGCCAGTGGCCGCCACTATAGCGCGGGCTACTCGGTGGTGGGCGGAACGATGCTGGCGATGTCATGTCTGTTCTTGCTCTCGTGTCGGTCCTGGGGAGAGACATTGCCGATCGTCGAGCAGAAACGGTTGCCGATCGGGACCGGCAGAGCCCTGCGAGAGCCAGTCGTCTGGCTACAAATGGCAGTCTTCTTTTTATACACCGGCCTCGAAGTCACTTTCAGTCAGTGGACATACACCGTCTTAACGGAGTCTCGACAGATGAGTCCCGGCACAGCTGGGCTAGCTGTCGGAGTCTACTGGGGCTCCATCGGCCTGGGACGCGTGATTTCGGGACTCTTTGCAGACCGCGTTGGGATTGATCGCCTGCTTCAGTATTGCCTGCTGGGGGCGGGAGGCGGGGCGGTTCTGTTCGCAGCTCGGCTCTCCGTAGAAGCGACATTCCTGGGGCTGTCACTGACTGGACTTGGTCTCGCACCCGTCTTCCCCTGCCTGATGTCCCGGACTCCGCAGCGGCTGGGAAGCGAGATCTCCGGTCATGCGATCGGGTTCCAGGTCGGAGCGGCCATGATCGGAGCCGCTGTCGTGCCCGGAACTCTGGGCGTCATGGCCGGAATCGGAGGGTTGGAAGCGGTTCCTGTCGGCGCTGTTTTGTCTTTCGGTATCCTTTTGTTACTTCATGAGAGACTGGTTAGCATCACTGATGTCGGCCAGTCCCGGAGTGAAAGAACGCCTGGACACCCATGAGTACGCAGTTCGCTCCAAGGGGTGAGATCAGACTCAATGCCTGAACCACTCCAGCTGTGAACACTGCCCTCCTGTTGACTGCTCCTCAGTCTGGTGCGGTCACTCACTTTGCAGGGACTCAACCTCCGGTTCCGTGTTACCCAACGGATGACTTCAATTGCAGCGAGTTCACGACGCTTGATGATTCGTCAGGTGTGACGATCGCAAGTCAGACAACGCCGAAGTCGCTTAAAATACAGGACTTGAAGAATGTTGATGACAATCGAGAACAAGTGAGTGAAATGCGCCCGGGTGGACTCGAACCACCGACCGACGGATTAGAAATGCTCTGTTGGGTTGTGGATAGGTCTCGGATACCTCGCAGATCCAGTAAAAACACTGCGTTTCAATCTAAGTGCTCATCCGCGATGTCGGTCATTTGACTGAAATATGGGTACAGTTTTCAAAAGTGTACCCACATTTTCTCAGGGCATCCTGTGCGGGAAACGTTTAAGCAATCCACTTGAATGTACTCCGCACAAAAGGTCTGGCACACCCCGCAGGTTTCACGGCTGGGGACCAACTGCGTTTGACGCTACCGTCGTTCGGGAGGCAGCATGCCTCGGGGCTTTATTGACGTGCCGACACCCCCGAGGCCGACCGCAGCGACTTCAGCCTCTATGTCGACGAGTTCCAAAACTTCACCACCGGCAGCTTCGCCAGCGTCCTCAGCGAGGCCCGCAAATACCGCCTCTCCCTGATCGTCGCCCACCAATACCTGTCGCAACTCGACGAACAAACCGCGAACGCCGTCTTCGGCAACGTCGGCTCGATCATCGCCTTCCAAGTCGGCACCAACGACGCAGAACGCCTCGCCCCACAAATGAGCAAACACCCCAACCAACTCACGCCCGAGAACCTCACCGGACTGCCGAAGTACACGGCGTACACGCGACTCCTCATCGAAGGCATGCCCAGCGGGCCTTTCTCGATGGGGACATTCAGTGGACGGATGCAATCCTGAGTGAACGGCGCCCAAAATCGTTCAACATCACCACAAAGATTGGTACACTTCCGATTCGGGACAAGCGATCAGGAGCCCGATCTCGGGCTTCAGTTCGGAACCAAGTGACATGCGGAACGATCAAAGGGCGAAGAAGAGTGCAGCGATTCTGCCGAAGAAAGTCCGCATCTCCACCAAGAGTAACGGAACCAGTCTCGGCGCGTTGCCATTTTGCGGATTGCATGAATTCAAAGGACACTCCAAATCCGGAACACCATGGGAGATTCACCGCGGCGATGCTCTTCAAGTTCTGAAGACGATGCAAGAATCCCAGTTTGCATGCGTCATCACATCCCCACCATATTACTGGCAACGAGACTATCAAGTAGCTGGTCAAATCGGATTGGAGTCGAAGATCGAAGACTATGTGAATGTGATCGCTGACACGATGGACGAAGTGCGTAGGGTGCTTCGTCCAGACGGAGTTCTCTTCCTCAATCTGGGTGATACCTACTACTCAGCGAAGGGACAACCAAAGGGGGATGACCCGAAAAGTCGAGCGAGACGATTCGGCCTTCGTGCTGTTGACGCGAGTGGACTTGGTGTTCCTCGGAAGACAAGCATTGGAATCCCATGGCGAGTGGCACTCCGAATGATTGATCGAGGCTGGGTATTGAGGTCACCTATTGTATGGCGTCGCGAGGGAGCACTTCCTGAACCTACAGCGAAAGATCGGCCACACCGTACCTACGAGATGGTGTTCATGTTTAGCAAGTCACCTCGGTACTTCTTTAATCGTGAAGGCTTGGGGAAAGAAGAGGACATTTGGAGCATTTCCACACGACCGAAATTCAACAACGGTCGACACTCCGCTGCATTTCCAGATGAACTTGTTGAGCGATGCCTGCGGATCGGTTGCCCTCCTACAGGAGCGGTTCTTGATCCATTTGCTGGGAGCGGTACGGTTCCGCGTGTGGCTGTGCAATCAGGACATCCAGTCACGGGGATCGACCTAAGCGGTGATTTTTGCAAGTACATGGCTGAGCAACTTGACCTGCTGTAGGAGACGCATCCATGTTCATCACACTGGATCAAATCAAGGCTTCGGTGTCGCGTCTTTCAGCATTGAATCCATTCTTTGGAATCGCGTTTCCCGCCCTAAAACGATCCAACCTTCCGGTTGGAAGCACTAAACACGTTGTGATGACAAAGGTGGTTCAAGAGATCCTTTTGGATCATTATCGCGTGGCAGATAGCTACGAAGGCTTCTACTCACCTTTCCTAACATCAGATTCTTCAAATAGATGGCTGAAACCACGATATGGCAGTACGTCGCTTCAACGCATCATGGCTGACACTTTTGCCGATGCATTTATACACGAGAAAGGCACCTCAGAGTGGGGATGGCGCCGGGACTACATCGTCTCTCTCTCTAAGCACCTCAGCGGCTCTAAGGTTCCCGCGTTTGACGTAGCAGTGTGGTTGTATCGCGATCGGAAATGGCCAAAGGCAGCGAGTAGGACTGACGTGGCGCAAGCGTTCTTGACTGAGTTTCAGATCACGAAAGAAGAACAAGACATCCTTTTCGACACTTCAACTACCAGTGACCCAGGAGCTTGGAAGTCCGAATTGCCTGTACAAGTCAGTGATCTCTTGGATGTTCTTGGGCAACCACCAGGAGCAAAGCCAGCAGTAACCATTCACACCCCGACCGTGTGACGGGTCACTTGGCGGGCAGCAGTGAGGGGCTTGGTGTGTGTTGGTTTTGGGCTTCGAGGGCGGTGGTCAG
>JAYWHX010000065.1:0-15286 GCA_043777375.1 Planctomycetota bacterium
ATGGCACCCGTACCACGAGCCCCACGCACTCCGCCTATGGCACCCAGTTCAACGTGACAATGCCGCCCGCCGCTGGAGTAGGCCTCTAGGACGGACGTCCTCGTCCGTCCCGCTCGCGACGGACAAGGATGTCCATCGTACCGCTCTCTGGGGAGTTATATCGCCAGCACGCTGGCCATTCGCCCCGGAGCGGCACGGCGTCAGCCTGCCGAGGCGCGATCCGTCTCTCCGCGTGATCCCCGGCGAATCCCGAATCGGTCTCCGCGTCCCCAACATCAGTCCGTCAACTTGCCACAGCGGGGGACTCGGCAGGCTGACGCCGTGCCGCTCTCCGGGGAGATTTCCCCCCCCCGTTCAAGCTCTGCTGGGGACGGAATATTCTCGAAGCTCTGCATCGCCGCGTGCCAACCGACTCGGTCGCGGGATCACGCAGACGCTCCGCTTCGGGGACTTCGCGTCGCGGCTAAACTGGCACGCGTCGCGGGGTCGGACGGTATCGGGATTACGCCCCCATCAATCCTCGGAAGCGGCCAAACAAATAGTGGCTATCGTGCGGACCGGCGCTGGATTCGGGGTGGTATTGGACGCTGAAGGCGGGGTGGGTTTTACTGGAGATGCCTTCGACGGTTTGGTCGTTGAGGTTGATGTGGGTGACCTCCACGTTGGCCGGAAGAGTTTCCGGTTGCAGGGCGAAGCCGTGGTTTTGGCTGGTGATTTCCACACGGCCGCTGGTCTTGTCGAGGACCGGTTGATTCGCGCCGCGATGGCCGAACTTCAGCTTGTAGATCTCGCCGCCGAGGGCCAGGCCGAGCAGCTGATGCCCCAGGCAGATGCCGAAGATTGGCTTCTTGCCGAGAAGCCCTTTGATGGTGTCGATGGCGTAGGTCAGCGGGCGGGGATCGCCGGGGCCGTTCGAGAGGAACACGCCGTCGGGGTTCAAGGCGAGGACTTCGTCCGAGGTGATGGTGCCGGGGACGACGGTCACGCGGCAGCCCATTTCTTTGAGATGCCGGGGGATGTTCCACTTCATGCCGTAGTCGATGGCGACCACGTGCGGTACGTGCCCAGCCTTGACCTTCTCCGGCAGCGGGGTCAGTTCTGTGGCGAGTGGATGCAGCTTCGTCGACCAGTCAGCTGCCATTTCGGGCATGACCTCTTTGACGAGATCGCGCCCGATCAGGTCGGGTGACTTCTGGGCCTTCGCAATCAGCGATGCATCGTCGAGGTCGACCGACGAGATGACGCCGGTCATGGCCCCCTTGACCCGCAGCTTCCGCACGAGAGCGCGGGTGTCGATCCCCTCGATCCCCACGACACCGTTGCGTTTGAGGTAATCACCCAGTGATTCGGTCGAGCGGAAGTTGCTCGGCTCGTGGCACAGCTCGCGGACGATGAAGCCCTTGATCGCCAGCTTGCCGCTCTCGACATCCTCGGCGTTGACCCCGTAATTCCCGATTTGCGGATAGGTCATGGCCACGATCTGGCCGTTGTAGGACGGGTCGGTCAGAATTTCCTGATAGCCGGTCATGCTGGTGTTGAAACAGACTTCGCCGAATGCCTCTCCATCGGCACCAAAGGCTGTGCCGGTGTAAACAGTGCCATCAATCAGGGCGAGTTTTGCAGGCTTGGCCATGGGGTTGCTTGTCTCACCTGTGAGGAGGCGGAATTCCAAGAGGGGGATTTGTGGCGGGCGTTCAGTCGCGGAAACCAAGTGTCCAGCGAATGCAACCATCCCGCTCCCCGCGCAGAACTCCAGCGCAGTTCTTGTGAAGGATTTCTCCAGCACCTTTTTACCAGACCGACGCGCGCAAAAAAAGCGACCGCTCACGGGGAGCGGTCGCCTTGGATCAAATTGTCTGCGTCAGGCCACGGGCTTTCAGCAGATTTCTGACGAATTCTGCCACGGGCAGTCGCCACCCCGCTCGCTGTTACTTCTGCTGGGTGACTAGGAAGTCACCGAAGCCGACCGACTTGCCATCGTTGATCATGCTGGTGAACAGCTCACCCATGATGTGATGGAAGTGATCCTTCTGGATTGAGTAGAAGTTGTGCTTGCCATCGCGGCGAGGCTCAATCATGCCGGCCACTCGCAATAGGGCCAAGTGATGGCTGACGGCAGGCTGGCTTTGTCCGAGACGCTCGCACAGGGCCGAGACGTGCAGCTCGCCTTCTCGCATCAGGTACATGAGGATCTTGAGGCGGGTTTCGTCAGCGAGCAGCTTGAAGACCTGAACCAGGTCCTTTTCGAGCTTCTCGGGCAGATCAGTCGGGGCGGCTACGGGGCGGGTCTTGACCTGTGGGGCTTCCAGCAGTTCAGTGGTCATCTCATCTTCTTTCGGAAGTGGGTGTGGGGAGCTTGTCAGGTCATCCGGACCTCTGGCTCCATCTGGGTGATCCGCATTCTGCGGTTGGGAATCAATCAACGTCTGGACCTTCGGTTGTTCGGGGTCACACGGACCTCGATCAGGTAGCACAGAAGCAAAACACGGACGAACCGTGAACCGCTTCCGGTGCGGATGTTCCAGTCGAATTCGAGTTCAGTGGGGGTGGAATCAAGTCATCGAGACGGGTTGACTAGGTGCATCTGACCGCATGGAACTGCGAGTCAATCTGCTTGATACGCCGCTGCCGTAGAGAATGGATGTGAGTATTGCGAGCGGCGGCGAATCATTTTGGACCTAGAGTGATGACGACAGTGACTTGCATCAGATTATCTCCATGCGATTGCCCGGAGTCAACAGGGAGCCGATTCATTTCTTATGAATCTTCTGTAAACTCCCAATCTGCGTAAAGTCACGGCATTCCTCGCTGCCAACTTGTGCATTCGGGTCCAGAATTCTAGGTGATTGCTCTCCCTCCCCCAGCTGCAAATCCTGAGCCGACTTCGAGCCTTTTGTCTGACGAGTTGTATTCATGACACCAACCCAGCCCACTCCGTTCGCCTCGCTTTCTGGAAAAAACGCATTTGTCACCGGAGCGTCGAGCGGGATCGGGCGCGCGATTGCGATCGAATTGGCCCGAGCGGGCGCGAATGTCGCCATTCATTGCCGACAATCTGTTGATCGAGCGGAACAAGTCGCAGACGAGATTCGCTCATTCGGTCGTCGAGCCGCTTGCTTCCGGGCCGACCTAGCTGACCCACAAACCCACCAGTCCTTGGTGGAGATGGTCTGGGACCAATTCGGTCCGTGCCAGATCTGGATCAATAACGCAGGGGTCGATCTGCTGACCGGGGTTGGGCCCACACTGTCATACGAGAGCAAGCTGGCGCAGCTGCTGGCAGTGGATGTCACTGCGACAATTCAGCTGAGCCGCGAGGTCGGCCAACGCATGAAGCGGGCCGGACAGGGAGCCATGCTAACGATCGGCTGGGATCAGGCCGATCGCGGGATGGAGGGTGACAGTGCGGAGCTGTTCTCGACAGCGAAAAACGCGGTGATGGGATTTACCCGTTCTCTGGCGGTCTCACTGGCTCCCGAGGTGCGAGTCAACTGCATATCACCGGGCTGGATTCAAACGGCCTGGGGAGAGCAAGCGAGCGAAGCGTGGCAGGCCCGCGTCCTCCGCGAAACCCCTTTGCATCGCTGGGGACTGCCGGAAGATATCGCTCGTCTGGCTCGTTTTCTGGTGAGTGAGGACGCCTCGTATATTACGGGGCAGGTCGTCAACGCGAACGGTGGTGCTGTTCGTTGACACTTAGGTCTCATGAAAAAACAAGTAATTCCAGAGATGCAAACTAAATCCCTGTACGAAATTCACGTTCTCGCTGAATCAAAGCTCGCGATGCCTCAAATCTCGCGAAACCCCCAAAACCTCCCATTTTTGTCGTTTTTTCGTTTTTATCGCTTCACTTCGGTCCAGACCTCTCATTACGATGGCGTGATGTGACAGTGGGCCTTCTTAAGGAGTGGTCCGACCTTCGTTTGCCTTCTCTCAGGAAAAAACAGCATGTTTGCATTCTTTCGTCGTCAATCCAAGATTCGGTCGGCACACACACGGAGCAGCTTTGTCGGGGGGATGGTTCAACAGCTTGAGAACCGAAGACTTCTCGCTGCCACCGTCACGGCCTCTGCGACACAACTGACTGTCACTGGATCAGCAGGCGACGACTCGTTGACATTGACGATTTCTGGTGGCAACTACTGGCTGGATTCGGGGACAGGGGCAGTCGATACGGGTTTTGCCTCTGCCGGACGTCCGAACGTTGCTCTGCATGGGCTTGCCGGAAACGACATACTGGACATCTCCGCATTGCCAGTCGGAACGGTCGGCTACTTGAGTGGTGGTGCCGATGCCGACGATCTGGATGGATCAGCGGGGAACGACACTCTCCTCGGTGGGGCAGGGGCGGATTCATTCGACGCTGGAAGCGGGAATGATACCCTCTTTGTTGACGGATCCGACTTGGCATTTCTGGCTGGCGCTGGACAAGATCGATTGCGTCCTGAAGCAGGCAGCCTTGGCCTGAACGTCGTGCTGACCGATTTGAGCGAAATTGAAGATATTGAAGGAACCGGACTCGCAGACACCATCGATGCTTCCGCTGTCACTGTCACCAATGCAATCACTATGCAAGGGTTTGGCGGTGACGACACGTTGAAGGGTGGAGCGGGTAACGATGTCCTGATCGGAGGGGCTGGGAACGATACACTGAACGGGGGAGGCGGCAACGACCGCCTCTTTACTGATTCGAATGATACAGGCTGGATTGGGGGAGCGGGATCCGATCGATTGACCGCAGATGCTGGCAGTGCTGCTTTAAACATCACTCTGCTCGCGACAGCTGGCATCGAAGAAATTTATGGAACACCGAATCCTGACACGATCAACGCCGGTGCCCAGGTGGGGTCCAATGTGGCGATCTTCGGATACGGAGGAGCTGATGTTCTGACAGGCGGCGCAGGAAATGACTCTCTCGCCGGGGGAGATGGCGACGATTCGCTCACCGGGGGAGAGGGCAATGACATCCTGCTCGGCGAGGCTGGGATCGATAGCTTCTCGGGGGGGAACGGAGCAAACAGTTTCCAGATCGACGGATCTGATCAAGTCTTTGTCGGAGGAACAGGCTACGATCGAATTATCGCAGTGACCGGCAGCAGTGCCATCAACATCACGATTGCCGCCGGAGCCAGCATTGATTACATCCGCGGCTCAAACTTTGCTGACAACATCAACGCTTCGGCTGAGGTCAACCCAATGCTGATCAGCGGGTTGAATGGAGATGACATCCTGATCGGTGGATCTGGCAACGACACCATTTTGGGTGGAGCGGGAGATGACACTCTCGACGGCCGGTTGGGTGCGGATCAGGTGAATGGAGAATCGGGAGCTCACGATGTGATCACGTACGCCACGTCTCTTGTTGGCGTTGAAGTCAACATGATCACAAATGTGAATCGCTACGGGACTGCGAATAACGATGTTTTGACGAATATCGAGGACATCGTAGGGTCCGGGTTCAACGACTCACTTCGAGGATCTTCTGTTGCGAACATCATCAAGGGCAATGCCGGAGTAGACAGTCTCTTTGGCGAAGGCGGAGATGACGTACTCGAAGGTGGGATTGGAATCGATTCCCTGCAAGGGGGAGCCGGTGCTGACTCCTTCAATGCTGGTGATGGAAATGACACGCTGACCGTGGATGGGGCCGACCTCAGCTTCCTGGGAGGAGCCGGAGCGGATCGAATCCTGGCCGACGCCGCCACCCTGACTGGCCTGAACTTAATCCTGACCGATGCAAACGAAATTGAGGAGATCAACGGATCCAGCCTCGACGATGTGATCGATGCGTCGGCGGTCACTCTCACCGCAAACCTGTTCATCAGCGGGTTGGGTGGAAACGACACCTTGAAGGGTGGAGCGGGTAACGACCAGCTTATCGGCGGGGCCGGTATTGATTCGTTCAACGGCGGAAGTGGTGCTGACAGGCTCTTCGTTGACGGATCTGATGCCTCCTTCGTCGGTGGACTCGGAGCCGACAGGCTTCAGCCAGAAGCGGGCAGTCTTGGCTTGACTATCGTGCTCGCCGATCAGGCCGGAATCGAAGAGATTACTGGTACCAACTTCGACGACACCATTAATGCGTCTGCTGAGACACTCACCGCTGCCATCACGATTCTGGGGATGGCTGGCAACGACACCCTCAGCGGTGGTGCGGGAAATGATAACATCCTCGGAGGATTGGGGGCAGATTCTATCAACGGAGGTGGAGGCAATGACAAGCTGTATGCCAACTCTGTTGGAAACAACACCGATGGATCAGTCGACTCGTTGATTGGCGGACTTGGAACCGACCAGCTCTTCGGTGACACTGTTGGCGACTTGGACTCCCTGATCCAATAGTCGATCGTGACACCTCATTCGTTAGCCACCTGACAGTGGCTGTCGATTTTCCGTTACCCCAATGTCTTATGACGAGGGGCAGGGAGTGGAAAACAACAAAGCCCCGGGAATTTCCCGGGGCTTTGTCATTTGGACTCAACGAGATATCGGCCATCTCGTTGTGCCGGTTTGTACTTCATCGAGTTACTTCAACAGATCGCGAACCGTATCACGTTCCGTCCGAAGTTCATCGAGGGTCAGGGCAATCTTTTGCTGGGCAAAGGCGTTGTGCTCAATACCTTGGACGATCCTGTGAGACTGGCCATCGCTCGTCAGCGGGAAGCCGAAGATCAGCCCTTCGTCGACCCCGTAACTGCCATCACTGCACACAGCAGCACTGAAGCAATCACCCGTTGCGGTAGGTCGCACGAATCCCTTGACGGTATCAAGAGCGGCATTGGCAGCAGAAGCCGCGCTGGAGGCTCCACGAGCTTCGATCACAGTTGCTCCACGCTTCTGGACGCCTGAGATGAATGTGGTTTGGAGCCAGGCGTCGTCGCGGATGACTTCCGGGGCCGACTTCCCATTGATCGTAGCGTGGAAGAAATCCGGATACTGCGTCGCCGAGTGATTGCCCCAGATCGCCACATTCTTGACCGTGGAAAGAGGCTGACCTGCCTTGATCGCCAGCTGACTCTTGGCTCGATTCTGGTCAAGCATCGTCATCGCGTACCAGCGATCACGCGGCACCTTGGGAGCGTTGTGCATCGCGATCAGGCAGTTCGTGTTGCATGGATTCCCGACGACCAGCACCTGCACATCTTTCGCAGCTGCGGCTTCAATGGCCTTGCCTGTGTTGGTGAAGATCGGCCCGTTGATGCGGATCAGGTCAGCCCGCTCCATACCGGCCTTACGCGGGATACTGCCCACGCAGATGACCCAGTTGCAGTCGCCAAACCCGTTCTGCAGGTCGTCGCTGCTGCACTTCTTGACACCGACCAGGGTGGGGAACGCACAGTCTTCCAACTCCATCTCTACGCCATCGAGGCTTTTCAGCACGGGCGGGACTTCGACGAGATTCAGGATCACTGGTTGGTTCGGTCCAAAGACCTCACCGCTGGCGATGCGAAAGATGAGGGCGTAGCCAATGTTACCAGCGGCACCAGTGACGGCGACACGAATCGGAGCGGTCATGCGAAAGGACTCCACGGAGTGGCCAAAGTGAAGGAGCGTTTTATGGGCGAAGGGTGCCACAAATCCCTCGCCAGTCAGGGAAAAGCGGTTTTAACGACTCGAGGTCGGGTGGACAACTGAGGGGTCTATCGAGTGATTGAGAGTCTGTGCGTCAGTAATGACTGTCGCGAATCCATGCCGATCCCCGTCGCCACCGCTTCGCGATTCAGATCCTGCCTGATGGGGAATGGGAACGCCTCAGGACTCCCCAGGGGCAAGTATTTTTCGAGACACGGCAGGCAGGGGGCGCGGGCAGCCCCATCGATCCCTCTCCCTCACTCCCCCTCGCCCCGCCCGAGAGCTAGGATGCAACCTCGGCTCAATGAAGCTCCCGAAACAAAAGCCCACCACCATGCTGCGACTCACCTTCGATGATCAGGGAACCCAGCACGGCGATCTGCTGCTGGAGTGCGGCGACTACGTCCGGCATGTCGACTCATACTTCTTCGCCCTCGACCCGGCGGTTCGTGAACAGCCCGAGGGACGGCGAGTTCGGGCCAGTCTAGAACAGCTGCTGGATCAGTGGCTGGTCGCTGTACGCGAGGTGGGACCGGGGCAGTCGGTATTTCTCCCGTTCGAGTTCGCGGACGAGTACACCGGATGGATTCGCGTGACGGTGGAAGGCGACCGCGTCCGTTGTCGGCCGGGTTGGTCTGCCATTCCCGGCCATGCGGTCTCTCCTTCGCGGATTGGACCACACCTGTCGAACGTCGCCGACTTCGATCCGATCCCCGACGCCGAAGACATGATCGTCTCGCATGTCGCCTTGGCCGAGGCCATCGAACTCAATCGCGCCGATGTCATTGATCTCCACCCGCCCTCGATCGACCCCACGCCGATCTTCGAACTGTTTCGCGGCTCCTACGGCACCGAACTCCTCACAGCTGCAGTGGCACATTTCGATTTGTTTACGAAGTTGAAGGACGGGCCACGCAGCGTGGAGTCCCTGCAAGACGAACTGCAACTCGAACCGCGTCCGATGCAGGTGCTGCTCACTGCACTGCGATCCATGCGATTGCTTCGGATCGATGAGGAGGGGCGACTCCAGCTGACCGCTCTCTCTCGCCATCACCTGCCGCAACGCAGTGCGTTCGATGTCGGCGGCTACATCGGATTGGCCGCCACCAGCCCCGGTGTGATCGAGATGGTCGAACGGCTGCGAACAAACCGCCCGCGCGGGCTCGACCTGAACGAGGACGGGGCAGCGTTCATCTACCGGGCGGGTGTTCCTTCAGCGATGGAGCAGTCCGACCTGGCCCGGCACTTCACGCTCTCACTGGCTGGGCGAGCGAAGAACGTGGCCCCAGCTCTCGCCGAGCAAGTCGATCTCGGCGATGCCGAACTGCTCGTCGATGTCGGCGGCGGATCGGGCATCTACAGCATCGCCCTGCTCAAGCGGTACTCTCAGCTGCGCGCGATCGTGGTCGATCGTCCCGAGGTGCTGCGTGTCGCCGACGAATTCCGGCAGCGCTATAGCGTGGCTGATCGGCTGGAACTCCGCGAGGGGGACATGTTTCACGACCCCCTGCCAACTGGCGCAGACGCGATCCTGCTCTCGAACGTCTTGCACGACTGGGACATCCCCGAGTGCCTGCAAATGATCGACCGCTGCTACGCCGCCCTCAAACCCGGAGGCCAGCTGTTGATCCACGATGTGTTTCTCAACGACGACCACGATGGCCCGCTGCCCATCGCGCTCTACTCCGCCGCTCTGTTCACGCTGACCGAAGGCCGCGCTTACAGCGCCAGCGAGTATCGCAGCTGGATGACCGCCGCCGGTTTCGAGATCGAAGACGCCCTGCCCCGCCCGACTTTGATTCACTGCGGCGTGCTGAGTGGAATCAAGAGCAACAAGGCTCCGGGGATTGAGTGGACGAATCCATCAGCTGCAGACGGGATCTGCTAAGGATGACCATCGTCGCCTTGGCATGCTGCAAACCAATTGCCAGCCCACTGCGTCAGTAAGAGTGGCTCAGCTGAGGCCCTTGGTGGCTCAGCGGGCTGGGACTGCCAGGCTCTAACGCCAATCGCAATTGAGGCCTCCCCGCTAATTTTCCCCGGCGTAGCGATTCGCATCTCATTGACGCCATGAGCATTACGACTTTCAACACAAATTTCTGTCTAAATCAGAGACTCCGAGGGTTGACATCAAGGCCCCAGTGAATACAGTATTGAGACTGAATCTCAATATCAAGTCAGCCAACGCAGCCAGCCTCAGTCTGCTCTTTGCAGATGCCAGCCACGCACGGGTGACACGCGGTCTTCGCAGCGTGCGAAGGACGCTTCCCCTTCGGTCTGGTCTCTTAGGAGAGTCTCGTGAGGACTTTTGATTTTCGGAGCCGTCGCGGCTTCACGTTGATTGAGTTGTTGGTGGTCATCGCGATCATCGCGGTATTGATTGCCCTGCTGTTGCCCGCTGTCCAACAGGCCCGCGAGGCGGCTCGACGCTCGCAGTGCAAAAACAACCTCAAGCAGATGGGCCTGGCGGTTCATAACTACCACGATACTTTCAGCGCGTTCCCTCGCGGGGACCTTGATGGAACGTACAGCAAGACGAGTGCCTTTGTCCCGATCCTGCCGTACCTCGACGAAGCACCGATGTACGCTCTGTACGACTTCAACAAAGGAAACAGCGATCCGCTGAATAAGCAGGTCGTCTCGCAAGTTGTCGAAACCTACCTGTGCCCCTCAGCTGTGATTCAACGTCCGGTTCCGATCACGGGCTGCGATACGAATAATCGCGCACCGGGAACCTATGCGGTCAGCAGTGGGTCGCTCGACCCCTACGGCACGACGGTGGGTGGGAACGCTAACAATGGGATCTTCACGAATCAGGGAAGTGCCATGACTGGCATCCGGAATGTCACCGACGGCACCTCGAACACGATCATGATTGGAGAGTCGGCCTGGAATTTCCCGGACTATCTCTTCACCAGCGGACCATGTGCTGGGCAAGTGCGGTGGGGCTTTACGTATTGGTCTTCGCCCTACCCATTGGCCACGATGTTCACGACCCAAGGGCCGTTCAACCCCAAGACCCGCAGCGGCGATTCACGTCGACTCAGCAACTTCCGCAGCGATCATATCGGCGGCGTTCACATGTGTTTGACCGACGGATCAGTCCGATTCATGAGCGAAAACCTCGACCACGGCTTGCTCGACGCCATCGCCACTCGCGCTGGCGGCGAAGTCGTCGGTGAGTTCTAAACAGGAGACTGTCATGCTCAGCTTTCGTCTGAGCGTGGCGCTGGTTCTCGCAGCTGCAATCACTAACGGTTGCGGCCGCGAGCCCGCCAGTCCTCCACGCTTTCCGGTCACAGGATCAGTGACCGTGAATGGGGAGCCACTTGAAGCCGGACGGATTCGGTTTTCACCCCTGTCCGGGACATCGACTCCTGGAACAAGTCTCGGTGTGGTCAACGGCTCCTACATGACTACGGTCGAGGAGGGTCTGATGGAAGGTGAGTATCGTGTCGAGATTGAAGCCGAGGAGAACCTCGGCTTCAATCTCGATGACGACCAAGCCTATGCCGAACGCGGTGGAAAACCACTGCCCCCCAACCCGATTCCCCCGCACTTCAACCAGAAGAGCACACTCGAAGCGACCGTCATCGCGGACGCCGATAACTTCTTCGAGTTTGATCTCAAATTCAAACCCCGCACACGAAAGTGAGTCCCCTCATGCAACGATTTCGCTTCCACTGGTCAGATGCATTTTTGGCTCTGGCCCTTTTGATTCCCACTGTCTGCCACTCCCACTTCATCTGGCTGCGACCGGAAGTGACCGGAGAGCAGCAAGCCCTGCAGGTCTACTTTGCCGAGGACGCCTCACCCGATGAACCCGATCTGCTCACGCGGCTCAACGGGATGGTGGTGCATCAACTCCGCGAAGGACTCGAACCGGTCGTAGTGCCGGTCACACTCGGCGAGAAGGATCTCAGCGGAGCTGTCACCGAAGCGGACAAGAGCCTGTTCATCGCCCAGCATGACCTGGGGGTGATGACCCGCGGCGATGCCACCTTTCGATTGAAGTATTACGCCAAGACCGGTCCCGAACTGGGACATCCGGCGTGGACCAAGGTCGATGCCTCGAAGCATCTCGCCTTGGATGTCGTCCCTGTTCTCAAGGGCAAAGAGATCGTTGTCCAAGTGCGGTTCAACGGCACTCCAGTCGCCGCAGCTGAGGTCAAAGCCAGTGCCGGCGGCATGGGCGACTTCGAAGGCTCGACCAGTGCCACGGGCGAAGCGACACTGCCGATTGGCAAAGCGGGCGTCTACTCGATTCGCGCCAAGCATGTCGAAGAGCAACCCGGGGAACTGGACGGCAAGTCATACACCTCCGTCCGGCACTACTCGACGGTGGCTGTGGAAGTCACTCCCGCTCAGCAGCCGGTCGCCAGCCGCGTCCTATCCAAGATGGAGCAACCCGTTACTAGCTTCGGCAGTGCGGTTCTCGATGGCAAGGTCTACACCTACGGCGGTCACATGGGCGAGGCCCACGGTTACGACTGCGACAGCCAAGAGAAGTCTCTGCGGAGAATGGATCTGACAACCGGTGTCTGGGAAACCGTCGCGACCGGCCCTGGACTGCAAGGACTCGCACTGGTCGCGCATGGCCACAAGCTGTACCGCCTCGGCGGGTTCGTCGCGAAGAATGCCCACGGAGCTGACAACGATTTGTGGTCACAGACTGGCGTCGCCGCCTTCGACCCGCAGACCAATGCCTGGACCGAGATGCCCGCCCTGCCCGAAGCTCGCTCCTCGTTCGATGCAGCTGTCCTCGGCGATACGATCTACGTGATCGGTGGCTGGTCGATGGCCGGAAAAGAAAAGACCTGGCACGAGACAGCCTGGTCTCTGAACCTCGCTGATGCCCAGCCGCAATGGAAGTCGATCGCCAATCCCGCCTTCCCCCGTCGCGCTCTCGCCGTGGCCGCTCACGGCGGAAAGATTTACGCCCTTGGCGGTATGCAGAAGGTCGGCGGCAGCACCGAAGCTGTCGAGATCTACGACCCGCAAGCCAACACTTGGAGCACTGGCCCGGCACTGATCGATCCCAAGACGCCCGATGAAGACGGCAACCAGCCCCCTGCCGGAGCCGGTTTCGGGGTCTCGGCATTTGCCACGGGTGGTCGGTTGTACCTATCGACATCGTCGGGGACTCTCCAGCGGCGGACCGCAGATGGCTCCTCATGGGATATCATTGGAGCGACCCCCACCCCTCGATTCTTCCACCGCCTGCTCCCCGCCGGAGACCACGAACTGGTCGTTCTCGGTGGAGCCCACATGGGCGTCGGCAAGTTTGAAGAGGTCGAAGTCTTGACCGTTGAATGAGCGGTGTCCTCGTCCCGGCGGGGGGGACCACTTTCGATGAGTCTTTGCAAGCCATATCGGCCAGATTTCGCGTGCCACTGGCGGTCGCTTTGGACCGCCAGTGGCTCTGCGAGGCGAGATACCCTTATCGGCAATGAGCGACCGTCACCGTAGGCGCGAGCGAGGGACGTGTGCCCGCAGTATGACCCGCGCGCACGTGGCTCCACCAACTCTCCTCTCTCATGAGTCCCTGACAACGGGGCGATCAATCACCACGTCGCACTGACACGGCGGACTGATGTCCGGCGCTCGCTGCTGATTGATGAAGCGAACGCTTCGGACTCCCCCTCATCAGTCAGACGGAAGAAATCTTAACGACTCTGCTACCGGGATTCGGCCACTTCACCATAATGCAAGAGGCCCCGGTGGGGAGATGCAGCTTCACCCTGATGAGCGACACCCATGAAGATCACCGATATTCGATGCGCGGGTTTGCGAGGAGCGACTCCTGAAGGGGGGTGGAGCAATGAGCTGCGGCCGGACGATTGTGTGCATACGTTAATCGCGGTGCATACGGATCAGGGGGCGGTCGGGCTGGGGAGTGTGTTTACGAATGATGCATTGGTCCGAGCCTCGCTGGCGGTGTTGCAGCCGCTGTTCCTCGGGGAGACGGCCCTCGAACCGGAGCGGGTCAGCGAGAAGCTGCATCAGCATATGTTCTGGCTGGGACGCGGCGGAGCGATCACGCACACGATCAGCGGGATCGATATCGCGCTGTGGGATCTGCTGGGCCAAGCCACGGGACAGCCGGTCGGGCGGTTGCTCGGCGGGCGCTATCGCGAGCGGGTCCAACCGTACGCGTCGTTGCTGATGGATGAACCAGAGCAGCTGCGAGAGCATTTGCTGGCGGTCAAGTCGCAGGGGTTCCGGGCCTTTAAGATTGGGTGGGGGCCGTTTGGGCGTCGCAATGCCGCGACCGATGAGGCCATCGTGCGTGCTGCGAGGGAGGCGGTGGGGCCGGACTCAAAGCTAATGGTCGATGCCGGAGGGAGCGATGCCTACTGGACCAATGGGTACAAGTGGGCGCTGAACACCTCGAAGATGTTGGCCGATTACGGTGTCGACTGGTTCGAGGAAGCGCTCTCGCCCGATGCGCTCGAAGACTACGTCAAGCTGCGCGAGCACTCGCCGGTGCCGATCGCGGGGGGCGAGGTGCTGACCCGCAGGCAGGCGTTCCAGCCGTGGCTCGCGGCGCGGGCGTTCGACATTGTGCAGCCTGACGTCACCAAAGTCGGCGGCATCAGCGAGGAACGCCGCATCGGGTGGATAGCCCAAGAGCATGGTATCAAGTTCATCCCTCACGGATGGAACACAGCTGTCGGCCTCGCCGCCGATCTGCAATTGGCCTCGGCATTTCCGGGGACCGATCTGGTCGAGTACCTGACCGGCTCGCCCTTCATCGACGAGATCACCGTCGGTGGATGGCAGCTGGATGGCGATGGCATGCTGGCGATTCCCTCGAAGCCGGGTCTGGGGCTAACCTTGGATCGCGAAGTGATCAAGAAGTACAGCGGGATGGAAATCCTGTGAGCGGCCCGGCGCTAGCCGCCGGCTCTTCTCACCGCTCTCGCCTCAGAGCCCGCGGCTAGCGCCGGTCGGCTCACGTCGATCTCGTCCGCCCGTGGTCGGAGGTCGCTGGTTGTTCCGCCAGCCACGCGATGAGCGATGTCGCGATGCGTGACTTCGGGCCGGACCAGCTCGCGACAGTCTCGCCGGACGCGGAGATCAGCTCGACGCTGTTCTCTTCGGCCCCGATCGCTGCGGGGCTATTGAGGACGATCCAGTTGCAGTTCTTTCGGCGGAGTTTTTGCAGTGCGTTCTCTCGCGGGTTCTGCGCCTCGAGAGCGAAGCCGAGCATCCACCGCTGCTGCTTGATCGCGCCCAGCCCGGCCAGCACGTCGTCGGTCTCGATCATCTCCATCGTGATCGGGCCGCCGACCTTCTTCATCTTGCCGGTCACCCGCTCCACCGGTTTATAATCGCACACCGCAGCCGTCGCGATGACGCCATCGCAAGTTGGAAAAAGTCGCTCGCAGGCGTCCTTCATCTGTTCGGTCGTGATGACCTGGTGGAACTCGCAACCGGGTGGGGCCGAAAGTTCGACCGGTCCACTAACGAGGACGACTTGCCACCCCTGGTTGAGCGCCGCTTGGGCAATCGCATATCCCATGCGACCGCTGCTGCCGTTGGACAAGTAACGGACATTGTCGAGGTATTCGCGGGTGGGGCCAGCTGTGATGAGAATACGCATGGGGACTCAGATCAGGGCGAGCGGGGCGGCGTCAGCCCCCCGGTTCTGCGAAAGGGCGGGATCGCTTTTGAGAAGGGGCGAAGAACCAGGGGGCTGACGCCGCCCCGC
>JAYWHX010000066.1:0-54614 GCA_043777375.1 Planctomycetota bacterium
CTCCGTGGGGCCCGCAGTCGCCAAATCGACCACCTTGAAACCACCAAGCTAACGCAAATCACCCATTGCGCAATCGAGGGTTACTACACCCCTTACGAGACTGGCCCGGAATTCTCCTGCGAGAGACCGCAGATTTCCGGGAATTACTTGGCGATCGCTCGACGCAGGAGATTGTGCGTGATGCGTTGCACCCGCTCATCGGGGCCGTGCGGGCGGCTCCAGTGGGACCAGGGCAGCATGTGACCGGGCGGACTCGACAGATCTTGGCACCAGAAGATCGTCGAGGCATTGAAGACGAAATTGTTCTTCGGTCCGGGATAGATCGTCGCGGTCCAGTGCTGCGGGTTCGTGCCGCTTTGCAGAGCGGTCCCTTCGCCCACGATTTCCAGACCGAGAATGTCGGTCGGTGGGTCTCCGTGGTATTCCCAGCCGATCAGCCCGGGGATGCGATCGCCGCGCTTCATGCCCGTGCCCTCGTAGATCCAGTGATCCGGCTGGGTGCAGATCCAGTCGCCTCCACCATTCACCGGATCGACATTCCTCGCGCCCATCAGAGACCCCTCATCCGGGCCGCGATGCGGAAACGGACCGTTTTGCTTTTCCCGATCCTCGGCATATTTGTACGTCCCGCCATAGGGACCGCCGCGAAACATGATGCGATTCGGCTGGCCGTCGTGACTGTCACGCAGCGGCGTCACCCAGCAGACTGAATTCCCCGAGAAGAACATCAGGTTGACCCCTTCGTCCCGCATCTTGACGACGCTCTCGTAGTGCCGGATGTCCCAATACTCGTCGTGACCATTGCTTAGAAAAGCCTTGCATTTCAAACCCCGGTCGGGGGTCAGCATGTCGCTATTCGAGCAATAGGTCACGTCATAACCGTGCTGCTCCAACCAGTAGGCCATCGGAAACTCAAAGCACAACCACTCGCCCGAGCCGACCGACTGCGGGTTCTCATAGATCTGCGGGTACTTGGCATACGGGCGATCGAAGCTGACATCTGCCCACGGCCCTTGATTCCCTTTCGGGTGCGTGTAAACGGAGTAGATGCTGGGCCACTGGTTGTATGCCTGCCATGTGTTGTCAGAACATTGCAACAAGATGTCAGCGGGCCGATCGTCCGTCACAATGAAGACGATGTAACTCTGCCAGTACCCCTGCGCAGGATCGTCTTCGATCAAGCTGAGCCGACCGAGATACACCCCGCTTACCCAGTCGTCCGGGATCTTCATCGAAGTCGTCGCTTTCCAGCGGCATTCGTGCAGGTTCTTCTCACCAATCTCCGGAACCGGCTGGGCCTGGCCGACGAATGGTCCCAGCGTCGTCATCAGCCGGGCTCCTCGGCCTCCGTAATACCCGGTCCGAAAGATCTCGATCTGAAATGGACGGGGTGGGTCCGTTGATACGAATATGTCCAGCGTTTCTCCGGCCTTAACGCTCTGCCTGGAGCAGTACCCCTCGATATCCGCTTCGCGTAAACCGCCGACCGAATCGAGTCGCACACGGGTCAGCTGCCAGTCGAGTGAGCCCTCGCGCTGGTTTTCCTCAATGATCCGATTCGTCGGTTTTGCATCAGCCCCCGCTGTGGCGGATGTTCCCGCGAGCTGGGTGACGACACTGGCCCCGACCGCAGCTTGCAACAATTCGCGACGGGACAGGGGTGGGCCAGCAGGAGAAAGAGGGTCAGACATGGGGACCTCGGCGGCAGGATTTCTCGAAGGGCTCGGTGACCACACCGCTCCGCTGGATTATCCTCGTTGGCCGTGATTCCATGTGCAAGTCGACGAGGACGCATCGACAGAGTGGTCGCTTTTTAAAGTCGTGTGGGCTTTAGGAGTTGTCCAACAATCAGTCGCTGTCAAAGTCGCCTTTCGCTCCGCGAAAGTGCGCTCTTTCGCGGAGCGAAAGGCGACACTTGTTGTTGGACGGTGTTTTAGCCCACGCGTACAACTGCTCTGCATGAGTTTGCGTGAGCTAAAGCCCACACTACGTATGCCGTACCAAAAAAAGACCGTCACTGCGAGTGGCGCTTTTGTAGCGCCGACTCACAGAGACGGTCGATTCCGATGCGGAGGGTCGCCCCCGGGAATTATTGCTTCCGCACCGGAGGTGTATTCTTCGGATCATTCGTCGCCGTGTTCAGCGGACGACCACCCGCTGGAGCTGGTTTCGCAGCTGCGGCTTGATTGACCGGAGCAGCACCTCCAGCCGGTGCTGCAGCTGTACTGGCGGCAGCAGGCGATCCCTTGACCCATTCGGCGGTCGACCAGGTGCCGTGCGATTCGACAACGCTGGCTCCAAGATCCTGAAGCAGTGAACGGAACTTGGCCGAAGTCATCTGCTCATTGGAGACCGCACGCTGCATCACGAACCGGCGGTTGTTGGGGATGTAAGCAAACATCTTCCCATCACCGAGGCTGTCGTTTTCGGCCAGCAGACGCAGTAACGCAGCCCGTGGGACGGCTTCCGAGGACTTCGGGAGTTCATCCAGCCACGCCATCAGCCACAGCGACTGCTGATCCTGGCTCAGAACGGCGGACATCGAGAGCGTCCACTCGGTCCCTTCCATCTCAGCGCGAAACGCAAAGTCATAACGTTGCAGTTGCTTCTCTGGCTTCAGGCCCAGAGCATTCACCATTTGCCCCAGTCCCTCTTCATCGACACCGCCTGCTTGCAGTGGCAATTTTGCAGCTTCGGCAGAGATGATGTTAGAAGTCGGAGCAGCAGGTGCTGCTGCAGCGGCTTGAGACTTGGCGGCTACTGGAGCTTTCGTAACAGGAGCCTTGGCGGCTGGAGCTTGTGCCATCGCGAAGGAGGCGACACAGCCAGTCAACGCCACACTGGCGGCACTTGTCCAAATCCAACGGTAAAAACCACTTCGCATCTTGCACACTCCCTTGTCGTATTCGGCGGCTCGAACAGCCCCCCGCCGACCGTGATCGAGTTCTCGCACAGCAAGCAGAACGCGTCGACTCACACCTTGCGGTGGAATCGCGGTTCGTGTCGCGCACGTTCGCACTGGGCCGCTGGCGCCTGCCATCGGGACCGGATCTCTTTAGGAAATCAGGTGATCGAGACAGATTTGCGACCAGGTTTCAAACTGCTCTCGGGCGAGTATCAGTTCTGACGGCTTTGCGAATCCTGTCTCTTGTATCGACTCTTCACGGCCCCGAACTTTGGGTTCTTCGATCTCAAAGAGGTGAACAATTCCCAAGTGGACCTTACCAACCTCGGTCACGTCGTCATTAATCAAGCCAATACAGCGTTCCGAAAACTTTGTCTCAAGAAAGACCTCTTCTTCGATCTCGCGGCGCATCGCTTCGCGGTAGACACTGGCAGCGTGCTGGTCGATTGATGAGATGTGTCCTCCGACACCAATCGACTTCTTACTGAGCAGTCGAGCCTCGCCCTGCCCTTTACCCCGGCGGTACGAAAAAATCTCTCCATTGCACATAAAGATGCAGTAGGGAATCAACTGCTTGAAGCTGGGGTCCTGCTCGACTTGATCGCGCGGACGGTAGCTGGTGTAAGCCGGGTCGAGCAGTGTTTTCAGATACGGAGCGGTGTCCGGCTGGAACCCCTGGAAGTGACCAACCTCGTGAAAGAGTGAGGTCGGAACCACGAGAACATGTTCCACGGTTTGAGCGGTCGGGGAGGCAGTCGACATACAGGGGAGCCTGTGGGAGGAAATGACTTGGTTGGTGTCCCGAGATTACTGCGGGGGACGCGCCGCCTCAATGGATGGCGGGGGGAAACGCTTTCCTTCCCAGTTGCGAGTCGGTGTCCTGTCCCTCATGAGTCAGTCGATCCCGCCCTAAATCTGCCGTGGCAGCTCATTGAACCAGCCGATCTTGCGTCGATTTCGGAAATAGAAGTTTCCGAATCCGTAAGCCGACGCCGTCAGCGCGTAGAACAACATCACCCACGTCACGATATGCGACAGTACCGGAATGGCAGCAGGGAATGGCGGCAACACTCGTCCGATGACGATCAGCGTGGCACACAGAGTCCCGAACACCGCGAGCGTGGCCAAATACTCCAGCACCACACGTCGAATCGACAACACGACCACCCATGGATTGGCGGCCAAGACACTCAGATGCAGCGCAGCTGACATCAGTGCCATCGGAAACAGGAACAAGCCGAGTCCGAGTGTCGCGATGACTGGGACCGGTGATCTTTCCCAGCCTCCCCACTGATTCGAAAACCACCAATACCCTGCGAAAGGCACCCCGCACCACCACAGTGTGCCGAGCCAGACCCACAAATCCTGTCGGATGAGGTCCATGTCGAATTCGAGAGTCAGTGGCAGGTCGTCTTCATCAATCGAGGCGATCCGGAAGATTTGGAGGAGAAAGAATCCGAAATACCCCAGAATCAACAGCGTCCCCAGCAACAAGATCGCCATGGCTTTAATGCCTAGAACGCCATATGGAAGAAAGCCCGCAACAGCTGTAAACACCCCGTAGGCCACGGCCATGACGCCGATGGTCAACAGGCTTTCTGTTCGAAACGGGAATTTCAAACTGCGTCCCAGCCCGGCGAGAAACGCCTCTTCACGTTGCCGCTTTCGCTCAACAGCGGTGACTTTGTCTTTGCGACGCTTCTTGCGTTTTCCTGGCTGGGGTTGGGGCAAAGAGGGCGAGGAATTTTCCTCTTCGCCCCGTTCGACATTGCGGCCCTGAGATTTTCTGAAAAGCGACTTCTCGCCGATCTTCTTCAGGCGAGGGCGCTGGAGCAATGGAGCCTCTGCCGCATCCTCATCCGGGTCTGCCAGCTCGGGTTCGAGTACATCGAACTGGCGAGGCCCCTCGACTTTCAGAAGTGCCACAGAATTCCCACAGACACACTGCGTGGAACGCCCCAACATTTGGTCGGGGGCTCGCAGCGTCCGTCCACAATCGCATTGAACGATGATCGTCATGCGACTCCTGCGAGGATCGAGTGAAGGGCTGAGACTGCCAGTAAGCTACGCAGGGAAGCCCCCTGCGGATCAATACATTCCTGAAGATTCAGATAGGAATCCGGGAGTTCAATCAGCTGGCACCCCGAATCACGGCGCGGGTTTGAAGACGCGCTGCAGTTCCTCCAGAGAAGTCTTCCCGGCTGCGACCAACCGCATCCCGTCGCTCTGACAGGACTGCATCCGCTCCTTCTTGGCCTGTTCGCGAATCTTTGCCGGATCGGCTCCCGCCTCAATGATCTCCTTGATGCCGGGAGTGATTTCAATGAACTCGACCATGCCAGTCCGGCCAAAGTACCCGACTCCGCCGCACTTCTCACACAGTTCGGGTTCTTCGTCGTCCTCGGCCTCTTCGTCAGGCTTCGGAGCGCGGTAGAGAACCTTGGTCTCGGGAGGCAGTCCGACTTTCTGCAACAGCTTGGGGTTCGGGCGATAGGCTTGGCGACACGTCGTACACAACAGTCGCACCAGCTTTTGACTGATGACACCGTGCAAACGCTCCGCAGACAAGATCGGATCGCCTGAGAATTGAACAAACCGGGCGATCGCGTCCGCACTATCCTTGGCGGTCATCTCCGTAATCAGGCAGGCATCTTCTGCCTCTTCCAGCATGATCTTGGCGAACTCGCCATCGCGCACGGGAGGCACAAACAGTACGTCCCCTTCCGCGCGAATCGCACGGGCCATGGTGGTCTGGATGCCGTCCCCCTCTTCGGGCTTGAACTCCGCCACGTGGGCAATGTCCTTGCCAGTTTTTGCCAGGGAGTAGATGTTGAACAGGTAAGCATCGATCGATCGCAACAGCCCGAACGCTGCACATGAAACGCCGGACATCGGCATCCCCGCCGCGATGATGATCCCCTTCTTTTGAGAGGCCATCTCCTTGATCTTGCTCTTGAGTCCTTCGCTCCACCCGAGTTCGTCAGGTGTTTCGAAATTCTGCTTCACGTTACGAATCCGGATGATCAGTCGCTCGCCGCCCGGAACGGGAGTCGTGTCGATCCGGACTTCATATTTGTGCTCGGTGTGCTGAGCCTTGATCCCACCGGATTGCGGCTTGGACCGCTCTTTCACGTCGAGACCTGCGAGCAGCTTCAGCATCTGCGTGACCGCCAGAGCGGCCTGGGACTGCATCTTCGACCCAGGAAATGGAACTCCATCCACAAATAACGTCGAGACCGCGAACGCGCCCTTCGGCTCCAGGCGGACCATTTCGGCTCGGCGAGAGATCGCGTTAGTGATCAATTCCTTAGCACGCAGCAAGCCTGCCTGCACCAGCTTGGCATTCCCTTTCATGTCGGGCTCAACGCCGTTCATCGCCCCCTGAAAGAGGACGTACTCAATCTCTTCGTCATCATCATCGTCGTCGTCGTCGACCTGCTTGCGACCGAAGCCAAAGATCACAGGAATCCCCTTGCACGTGCCACACGAATGGATGCTGGTGCCCAGACAGACAGAGACGCCGCTGGAGCGACCAAGATGCCGAGATGAAACTCCATTCTGGCAACACCGAGGACGGAAGAAAAGCATACATGCAGCCCGCGCGGTGGAGTGGTAACATCTGGCGACACGGCAACCGACTGCAACTGACGGGCGGTCAGCGCTCAGCCAGCGAAAGGCCGATTCCGCCCGGCGACGCACCGACAACGATGAGCGTCTGACTGACCGCTGACCGCAACGTGCTCCGGGCGCTGACGCTCTCAACTCTCAACTCTCAACTCTCAACTCTCAACTCTCAACGATCCCCTGTGCCCGCTCTCCATCGCCTCATCGAATGGTACTTCGGTGTCCCTCCCGCTGATCCGGGACAAGGGACAGCGTGGGAGATTGTCACGCGCGATACCTCCGCCGGAATCTTGCCGGGAGGGATCGTGGGGATCGGAGTCCTCGGGGCCATCGCCTTTGCTTGGCGCTATCGCCAAGAGGGTCGCAACTTGGGGAGAACGACGGTCTGGTCTTTGGCCCTTCTAAGAACCCTCAGCTTGGCATTACTCTTGCTGATGGCCTCAGGAGTGGCGTTGGCGGTCCAGCGAACCGGGCTGCCGTATTTGGTGGTTTTGCTGGACTCATCGGCCAGCATGGGGATTGTGGACCAGTACCGCGATCCGAAACTCGCGGAGCAAGCTCGCCGCAGTGTAGCCGATCTCCAGCGGCCCGAAGCGAGCCGTCTCAATATCGCTAAATCGGTGCTCCTCGATCGCCAGTCCAATCTATTGCGGACGATCGATTCCCGCTATCGACTCAAGGTCTACACCTTTGACGAGACCATTGCGCCAGTCAATCCGGCGGGAGGGCAGGATTTTTCCGCAGTCGAGCAATCCTTGCTGGCCTTGCAGCCCTTGGGAGTCGAGACCCGGCCCGCTCCTTGCCTGCAACAGATCCTGGATGAGTTCCGGGGAGCCTCACCCGCCGGTGTGGTGATCCTCACAGACGGAGTCGCCAGCCGATCCGCCAGCGAGAGCGTTGCCGCCGCAGCCGAACTGGCTTTGACACAGTCGATCCCGCTCTTTCCGATCGGGCTCGGGAGCAGTGATCCAGATCGAGATTTGGAGCTGACCGATGTGCTGGTCGAACGTCTCGCAATACTGGGAGATCCGCTGTTGTTATCCGCCCGAGTTCGCAGCTGGGGCGTGCAGGATGAAAAAGTCCGGGCGACTCTGCGGCAGGTCGGCAAGGCGGAAGTCCTGGCCTCGGCGGAAGTCCTGCCCACGACCAATCCCTTCGCGGTCGAGCTGCTGACCATTCCTCAGACGGAGGGGGATCAAGAATACGAGATCACGATTGCCCCCGTCAGCGGGGAATCCACTCTCGATAACAACACCTTGAAGAGTACCGTCACCGTTCGGCGAACAAAGATCCGAGTGCTGCTGGTCGAGCGAGCTCCGCGTTGGGAGTTTCGGCATCTGAAGCCGCTGCTCGAACGGGACGAGATGATCGAGTTGAAGACCGTTTTGCAGGATTCGGATGTCGACTTCATTCAAGAGGACCGCACCGCACTCGCGGGATTCCCACCGCTGCAAAGCGATCTCGAAGCGTTCGATGTCGTAATCCTGGGCGATGTGGACCTCTCCTCTTTCAATCCGCAATCACTGGTTCACTTGAGAACTTTCGTCTCGGAGCTGGGCGGCGGTCTCATCCTGATTGCCGGTGAGAAGCACAACCCGCTCTCATTTCGCGGGACGCCGCTGGAGGCCCTCTGCCCCGTGCCGCTCGATGCGATCAGTCTCCCCACAATCGATGTCACGCAGGGGGATGGCTTTCGACTCGAGCCGACACCCGAGGGGCGGACACAGGCGTTCTTGCGTCTCGACGACCAATCGGCCGACCCAGCATTGCTCTGGCGTTCACTCCCGGAACTACACTGGGCGTGGAATCTGTCCAAACGAAAACCGGGTGCAGTGACGCTGGCGGTGCAATCCAATCGCCTCGCCAATGAGGCGAAAATGCCAGTGCTTGTCTGGCAGCGTTTCGGCGCGGGGCAAGTGCTGTTCCACGCGACGGACGAACTCTGGCAGTGGAGACAAGGACGCGAAGACACTGTCTATGGCCGTTACTGGGGACAAGTGATTCGGCAACTGTGTCGCGCCAAGCTGCTCGGCACAGAGCAGACGTTGAAGCTCACCAGCGATCGCCCGGTCTATACCGTCGGCGAGAGCGTGCGACTGCTGGCCCGCACTCCCGGAGGATTAGTCGCCGAGACGGAGACACTGATCGCGATCGTCGAACGACCGGGTGGCGAGCGTCGTCGCGTCACTCTTGATCGGGTCGAGCAGGGTTTCTCACAATACGAGGCGGTTCTCCCCTCTGAACCCGTCGGGCAGTATCAAGCGTGGATTGAACAGGCCGACTCTGCGTCCCTCATTGACCCCTGCCGCTTCCGCGTCGAGATTCCCAATCGAGAACTGCGAGAGCGCGCTGCGAATCATGAGAACCTGAAAGAGGCTGCTCGCTTGTCACACGGCAAGTTCTACCACTGGAGCACAGCGGGGCAGCTGGCCAAAGAGCTGCCTCAAGGCCGTCCAGTGGCAGAAACGAATGCAGAGTACATCCCGCTCTGGAACCGCTGGGAACTGGTGACCTTGCTACTGGTGTGCCTCACCACGGAATGGCTGCTGCGTAAACGAGCGAGGTTGGCGTAGTGGAATAGTTCATGGTCTTTCAGCCGTTTCTCACCTGCTCCGCGAACTCCTTAAAGGCTTAACTCCATGTTCGCTCTCGTCACCGGCGGTGGCGGCGGTTTCCTCGGCCGGCACATTGTCGATCAACTCCTCGCACGGGGGGATCGCGTCCGCGTCCTGTCGCGTCACGCCTCGCCCGACCTCAGCGCACTGGGAGTCGAATGCCACACTGGAGACATCCGCGATGCCGCCTGTGTCGAGCGGGCTTGCGCGGGTGTCGACACCGTATTTCACACCGCAGCTGTGCCTGGCATCTGGGGCTCGTGGGAGAAGTATCATTCCATCAACACGGTGGGGACAGAGCACGTCGTCGCGAGCTGCCAGAAGGTTGGCATCTGCAATCTGATCTACACGAGTTCGCCCAGCGTGGTCTACGACGGTTCGCCGCATGTGATGGCGGATGAATCGCTACCGTACCCGCAGACATATCTGTGTGCTTATCCTCACACGAAGGCGATCGCCGAACGAGCCATCTTGGCTGCCAACAGACCGGGGCAACTGCTGACTGTCGCCCTCCGCCCACACTTGATCTGGGGGCCCCGCGACAATCACTTGATCCCGCGCCTCATCGAGCGCGCTCAGAGCGGACAGTTGCGGCAGGTCGGTGATGGGACGAATGAGATCTCGATGGCCTATGTCGAGAACGTGGCAGCCGCTCACTTACAGGCGTGTGATGCGCTGTGTGACTCCGCCCGCTGTGCGGGTCGGGCCTATTTCATCAACGAGCCCGAACCGGTTCGGTTGTGGGACTGGGTGAATCAGTTACTCGCGATTGCGGGGCTGCCCCCAGTCCAGAAGCGAATCTCTTCGCGGGCCGCGTCTACGATTGGGTATGGCATGGAGTTGGTCTATCGAACACTGCGAATCGAATCCGAACCCCGCATGACGCGATTCCTGGCCGCCCAGTTGAGCCAGTCGCACAGCTACAGCATCGCAGCGGCCCAGCGTGATTTCGGGTATCGACCGCTCGTGACAGTGGATGAGGGCCTGCAGCGGATTGCGCCGGAGCTACAAGCTCTAGCGCGCCGGTGAATGTTGAGGGTCTCCCGGTGAACGTCAGGCGTGAGCCGAGTTGTCCATCCACTGGAGGTCCCCAAGAATCAGCCGAACAGGATTTCCAAGATTCGCAGGTGACGAATGTTCTGTCTGAGAGTACCATCGTTGATTGCTCGCCTTCATAACTCGTGAGGGCCCGAAGTTTTCTGAAACGCGGACACGGACATGGCCAGCCGTTGGATCGTCAATAAGCACAGTGACACTTCGCTCGCATTCAGCGAGTTGGTGAGCCTTGCGCGAAGTGGTGAGCTGACCGAAGACGATTTGGTGAAGGCCGATTGGGAGCCGGAATGGCGTCCCGCGCATACCGTTGTCGGACTGTTCTATCGAGTTCGAAGAACCGAACGAGAGATCGTTGACGAGCATCCGGCAGAGTTCAATTCGGCAGAGCAGTCTTCACTCATCTCCGAGTGCGCATTCTCGTTCGACGACCTCGCAGCTGACATGACACTCGAAGTGGCGAGCGAAACAGACCAACCCCCTCCAGCTGACCCGCGCTGGATGCAGCGCTACCGTGAGGTCACGGAGCAGCGAGTAGCAGCAGCGGCAGCGGCGACTCTTGAGCCTCTGGAGAACCAGACATCAATCCGACTTTTAGCTGATGCAGCAGTCGCTGCCCAAGATCGCCGTTCGGCATTTCGTGACCACTTGTTCCGCTGGCAGAAACGGTGGGCCCGCTTTCGCGAAGCAGCCGGTTCTCCATTCGTGTTTCGTCTGGCATCCGCCGTGTTTGTGGCAGTGCTGTTCAGTATGTCGTTCGCCTCTTGGTCGAAGCAGACCGCACTGCGTTTTCCCAAACCGGGGATGCCCGATCGATATGTGGTTCCCGGACTCGGTGATTGCACTCCTCGTGAATTTCGCGTCGTGTTAATCGAGTTGGCCATCGTGGCAGCTGCGCTGGGTTATCAAGGGGCGAAACGTGTCGAAGGCTGGGCCGAGGCGAGATGATGGCCTCGTTCGATTTGAGTACGCATCGGGGAAAGAAACGTGAGAGCTGTGACTCGATCAAGACCCCGCAAATGTGAATCCCGCTCCAGTCGGTCCGGATTTACGCTGGTCGAGCTGGTCGTATCGCTAGCAATCATCTCGCTACTGATCGCCTTGCTGTTGCCGGCGATCTCCGGCGCCCGTGAGTCTGCACGACGGACGCAGTGCATGTCGAACATCCGAAACCTCGCGATCGCGATGACCTCATTCGACACTACACTGAAACGGCTCCCGGCATCAGGCAACTGGGGGCATGACGCGAACTTGAACTCGTTCCCGTTTCATACGTGGGCCGTCACGATTCTGCCGTATGTCGAGCAGTCTGCTCTGCATAACAAATGGGATCTCGACAAGTCGGTCGAAGACCCACTCAATGAACCGCTGTCTCGGTCACAGATTCCGGTCTACCAATGCCCTTCGGATCTCTCGCTGCTCGGCCGGGGTGATCTCAGTTATGCCGTGAATGGCGGCGTCGGCTACACCACAAAGCACAGCTCGGGGACGCGAGATGTCCCCGTCGATTCGGAAAATCGTTCGCTTGATCTGAATGGGGATGGCGTGTTCCCACATGATCTCGTTGCACCCAACGGAGCTGTTTCGGACCGCGACCTGTTCAAACGGATGGGCCTGTTTTTTATGGAGACCTGGAACACTGCGATCACCAAACGCCATCACTCTCTGGCCGATGTGCGTGATGGTTTGTCGCAAACGATCATGCTGGCCGAGAACATTCGCGTGGGAGCTGACCCGAACTACGCGAGGGGGAGTTTTGCCAATCCGGACCCGCAGCGCTGCGCCTTCTACTTTGCCGACCCCTGCCTCAATGAGAGTTGCTCAGCCGGTCGTGTCGACTACAAACTCGCCAATGTCGGGGCGGCCCGGATCAACAGCGGCCTGACGAAGCCCGAGGGTTTTTCCTCTGTTCCCAACAGCTTCCATTCCGGCGGGGTCATGATCGCGCTGGCCGATGGCAGCGTTCGGTTTTTGAAAGAAACAATCGACGGAACGGTCTACGCTGCACTGCTGACGCCGCAAGGAACTCAACTCGACGGGCTCCCACTTCAGCAAACGATCGTCGGTCATGAGTTCTAATCACCTCACCTCACAGATCGCTCCTGAGACAATCTCGACCACTCAAGTGTCTTGGTGGCAGAATTCACTGGGCTGGGGCGCGTGGGCTGTTGTCCTGCTCGTCGCTCTGGGGTTACGAGTTCATCGACTGCATGATGTGACAGCTTGGTACGACGAGGCTGCGGCTTGGAAGACGATCCAGTTCAGCTGGTCAGAGATGTGGCAGTCGATCCAGCAAAACGTTCACCCTCCGATCTACTACGTGCTCTTAAAACTCTGGGCGGGGATGTGGGGGGAGACGCCTGTTTCTTTGCGAGGATTCAGCGTCCTGTGCGGAGTGTTGACCGTCAGCGTGATCGGACAGATCGTCCGAGAGATCGCCCGCTCTGGCATCGAGACCCGCCGCGCAACATGGATCTCGCTGTTCGCGGCCACGCTGTACGCGATCAACCCGATCGCGATTGAGCAGGCTCAACAAGCCCGCATGTACACCCTCGGGATATTGTTTGCCGCATTGTTAGGGTGGGGCACGCTTCGTGTTCTGATGTTCCCTCGATGTGGGAGAGGCTGGTGTCTCGTCATCTTCGCGGGCAATCTACTGCCACTGACGCACTACTACGGACTCTTCACTTCGCTAGCCGCTGCGTGCTTGATTGCAGTCCGTATGGCTGCGGTCTGGAATGATTCCTCGATCGAATTCCGAAACGCAGTGTGGGCCAAGTTCGCAATCGCGATCGCGATCACATTGCCCATCTGGCTGTACTGGGGACCGGTCTTGTGGGCCCAACACTCACGGGTGCAGGCCGATTACTGGATTCCCCCATTCTCCTGGACCGAGCCGGTGACCTACTCTGCTGAGTGGATGTCGTCGCCCTGGATTCGTGACTGGGGCTGGCTTTTCAGCGTGCAGCTGTGCGCGGCCAGTCTGATTGGGGCGGTGCTGCTTGTGAGATCGCAAAGTCCTTCGCGAGGGGCCCTTCTGGCATTCGCCGTGGGACCGCCGGTGCTGAGTACGCTCTACAGCCTCACATCAAGAAACTTGCTGCAAGGTCGATACTGGAGCTTTGCCCATCTGTTCTTTGTTCTGGCAGTTGCCATCGCAGTGGGACAAATCTCGGCGATTTGGGCACGGCGCGGTGTCGCTGCGGTGCTGGTCGGGTGGAGTCTGTTCTGGGTGATTCAGGACCGGACGCATCGCGATCTGATCGCCTTTCAGTCGGGCCTGCGAGGGGTGGGGGATGTCCTGCGGATTGTGACTCTGCCGCATGAAACCGTTCTCGTCGCCTCCCCATTCTTTCACCCCAGCGTCCAGTGGTCCCTGGGATTGCCGAACCGGATCTACGTGCCAGACAGCGGGGCTCCCTATACCCATTTTCAAGGGGGAGCCATCCTGCGGAAGCGTGAGATGCTCTCGGTCGCTGAGACGCTCCGGGGGAACGCGCGGCGGATGTGGGTCGTGGTAGACGACTCCTTGTCCCACACTCTCGAAGACCCGGCCAAGCTCCAGCTGCCTCGGGAGTGGCAGTTGGTGAAGACCTTCAAATTCTTTGAGGGCAACCGCTTGCCGGGAAGTCTCGAAATACGGGAGTACGTGCGACCGTGACGAACTGGCTTATGCCGGACGATCGCAAAAGTGGATCACTTCACGACGCATGGAGGAAAAGCCAAGCGGGCGTCAAGAACAGCGGCGTTCCCGCTCCCTTGTCCATTAACGATTTCTCCGGCATCAAACGAAACACGACGTGTCACGATTTGAGTGCGATACCGACTTTTCGGCCTGCCGAGCGTGGTGCCTAAACGTCGCCCGACCCTCACCAATCCAACCCGTGGCAATACGATCGGGTGTCGAGGACACCTTCCCCCGACTGAGGAGACGGTGCGAGATGCGGGCAACCTTGATGAAGACGAAGTGCGTCTCGCACTCGAACGCTTTCGAACTGCACTTTTCCAACACTGATTGAACCGGCGGGACAGACACGCGAATTCCAACCGATCCACTCCAAATCGCATGTGATTCTTTCCCCACACCTGCGAATCATAGAGTGAGCCACCGGGACGCCGATCCCATGTGGTCTTCCGCCCTGGAACCGGCAACGGAGCACCGAAGGTGACAGACAAGGCAGAGCGACAGATTCAGTTTGAAGCTCTGCTCGAAACGCACCGCCGAATCGTGTTCAAGGTCGCGCGGATCTACTGCCGGTCGCCTCAAGATCGCGATGACCTTGTTCAGGAAATTCTCGGGCAGCTTTGGCGATCGTTCGCCTCGTATGACTCCGCGCGGTCCTTCTCGACCTGGATGTACCGCGTGGCGATCAACGTGGCCATCTCTTTTGGTCGAGGCTTGCCCCGCCGGTCGATGGTCTCCCTCGAAGAGGCCGCCATCGATCCCGTCGATCCTGGGGACGACTCAGCAGAGGGCGCCCTTGAGCGGGGCGAGATGTACCGCCTGATCGATCAGCTTCCCCCACTCAATCGAGCATTGCTCCTCCTCTATATTGAGGACCGCAGCTATGCCGAGATCGCGGAGATTCTGGGGATCACCCAGACCAATGTGGCCACCAAGATTAGCCGATTGAAACAGGAACTTCGCGATGCCGTCAACTCCAACAACCCTTAAGGAAAGGCCCCCGCAATGGAACTCGACGAACTCAAATCGATCTGGCAACGGGTGGAACAAACCTTGGCGCGACAGGAGTCGCTGACTCGGCAGCAAATGCGGGCAGCTTGCTTGACCCGGGCGCGGCTGGGACTCCGTCCCCTCTACTGGGGTCAGATCGTGCACCTGTTGTTCGGGATTCCCATGATCCTGCTGGGGGTCTGCGGCTGGTCAGCCCGTATTGGAACATACCGCGTGGAATCCGGGCTGATTCTCCATGTGTACGGCGTGCTGATGATCATGTTCGCGAGCATCGTTCTGTCCAAGATCAATGCCGTTGACTACTCTGCCCCAGTTGCCGAGATCCAGAAGAAGATGGCCCTGATCGAGTATTGGTACACTCGAGCCGGGCTGGCCGTCGGACTGGTGTGGTGGGTGCTGTGGGTCCCCCTCACCCTTGTCGTGTTCAGCTTGCTGGGTGTGGATCTGGTCGCGGTTGCCCCGGGGTTCCTCTGGCAATGTACCGTGCCCAGCATTCTCGGCTTTTTGGCCACCTTGTGGGTCCACCGGTGGATTCATCAACCGGGTCGTGCCAAGCTGGCGGAGTGGTTCGACAAGGGGGTTCGCGGGGGGAGCCTGAACAAAGCCCGGCAGATTCTCGAGGAGGCTGCTCAGTTCGAGCGGGAGTGAAGGGGCGGGTCAACCAGAACCCGCTGGGGGCTTGTGGGTGGCAAATAACCGCACGAACTCTCCTGCAGGTGATGGTCCGACAGTGTGAAGGGAGATTACTCCAGTGCCGCGCCGGTACTCGGGCCGCCCTGGATGTCTTCGAGACGTTTGGTGGTGTCTTTGTAGTCGTAGTCCACGACGACCACGTCGCCGTAGTGCTTTTCGGCTCCCGCCTTGTCTCCCAATTGCTCCAGCACACGCCCCAGCCAGTAGTGGCATTCTTTAAACGAATCGGGATCGTTGTTGAAGTCCATGTCGGGGACCGCGCGTTCCAACTGGCCGCGGGCCAGCGGGAGTTTCTTGTCGTAGATGAAGCACATCCCCAACTTCAGCAGTGCCTTGCCCTTGAGGCGGGGATCCTGGCTGGCTTGCTGGAGGAGAGGGATTGCCAGCGACCACTTCTGCACGCGCATGAACCTGATTGCAAGTTCGTACTTGCGGTTCATGTCCTTCGGGTAGCGTTCGACGCGGGCACTGAAGATCTCGATCTCGCGCTTCAGCATCTCCTGGGCGAGAGCGGCGATGTTCTCCCGCACGGTCTGGTCCGTCGATTTGGCCGCCTTGGCCTTGCCGAGTTCCAGGTTGTATTTCATCTTGTCGAGTTCGACATCCTCCAACAGCTCGCGCACATCGGGCGAATTCCCCGAGATCTGCAGCGCTGTTGTCAGCGTCTCATACGCCTCGTCCAACTGTTTGTTCTTGCGGTAATGCGTGGCCAGTTTGGCGTAATTGGAGACGTTGTTCGGCTCTTTGCGGATCGCCTGTCGCAGGTCGTTCTCGAGCGAATCACCGGGGGCCAGCCCCTTGGACTGCGACATGCCGCCGGTGGCGTAGTCATCGTATGCAGTCTTGACCTTTTTCTCGGTCTTGTCGGTGGCCACATCCTGAGTCGACTTGGCATCGTCGTATCCGCCCCGATGCGTGGTCTTCAGGGTCTGCATCGCGGTGATCATGTTCCGCGCTTCCCCGTCCAGCGGGTCGAGCTTGTAGACATGCTCCCACATGCGAGTCGCTTCATCGTACTCGCCTTTGTCCTTGAGAATCTCGGCAAGCTTGCGATGCAGATCCTTGCTCGTCTTGTCCCCCGCACATGCCAGACGATACCCCTCCTTGGCGATGTCGAGATGCCCCAGATTCTTGTGAGCCTCGCCCAGGTCCGCCAGCAGCTGGACATCCCACGGGTTAATCAACAGTCCTTCTTCAGCGGCCTTATCGACCTCGGCCCACTCGCTCTTCTTTTTGGCTGCCGAGATGCGGCTGCGAATGCCCATCAGCTTGGTCTTGGCGAGCATGCCCGCCCCGGTGCCGTTGTCATTGAACTTCTTGCGAGTGGCGCTGCGTAGCAATTGGCGATAGACAAGATTGTCGGTGACCAACTTGGAACACATGCCAAAATTCTCGATGGCGAGGTCCCAGTTTTTCTTCTCGATGGCTTCGACGCCGCGACGATAGTTATCGGCCGCCCACTTGTTGCGGCTGTTTCCATCGCCCGCTCCGGCAGCTACTGCTTTGTCGTCGCTCACGGCTTATTCCTGCACTGGTCCGGCCCCTGGAGAGGGGCGATTCGACACGACTCCTCACCGCCTGAATTTTGTGTCAGAAGGCAGGTGTCGCGGCGAAAGATCACACGATGCCGGGGGCCATTTCACGGAACTCCCCCGCAGAGACTCGGAGGATATCAGAAGACGGGGCGGAAAGGCAAAAGCGAGTGGAGCCGGGCACGAGGGTGGCGCCGCCATGGATGCCGTCACCCGTCGCATGCGCCAGGGCGGATGCCTCGGAGAGTTTTTCGAAGTGTTGTCCTCTCGAGCAATTCCAAGTGCGAGGGACTTTCGGCGGCTCCCCTCATTACGAGTCGGGCGACTGATGCTGGAGGCCATCTGGGGACGAAATCATCCAGCCAGCTGTCGAATTTCTATTGTGCCGGGTTTCCCTGATTGAACAGCCGTTTGATTTCCAGGGAGTCTAAATCCCGTTTCCAGAGGGAGACTTCATCGATCCAGCCGTCAAACCCTCGGTCGCCTTTTTCAGTCTCAGAGGTCTGACCGATCCAGACGGGGAAAGTGTTTCGGCTGGCGGGTGCTGTCCATGGCATCTCCATATCGAGATAGCCGTCCATGTAGAGTCTCATCGAGTTCAACTGCGGCGAATTCACACCCACGACCTGATGCCATCGTTCGTCGTTGGCTAGATAGCTGCCATTCAATTCGTAGATTGATTGATCGGTCGCGGTGACATGCAGCCCCAGACGATTCGAGTCAATATACTGGTGTAATCGCCAGCCGCCGTCCCCCTTGGCGATCAGGGTTTGCCAGGGCTTATTGAACTTGTGGACCTTGAACCAGACAGCAACTGTGAAAGCTCCATCAAGCTGCAACGACGCGGAGTCGATGGCGGAGATCTCCGCCCGTTGTCTGGTTTCAGCTGAGTGAAAGCGAAGAGACTTCTTGCCGGGGTAGCGTCCGGCCGAGACTCTCGGACCGACGAGTCTCAAATTGAATTGACCGGTCGTGGCTTTCGCCTGATTTGCCACACTGTCCCCGATGATGGACGACTCATCAAAGGTATAGTTGGCTAACAGGTCAGGATGAGATTGCATCGTCGTGAGCGAGTCTCGCCAAGTCTGCTCGGTCGCGATCTCCTTGCTCATCAGAATCGGGCGAGTCGGTTTCGACGTGGATGAAATGTGCGGAGGCCCTGTGGGGCTGGCGGTGATCGATGCCGGGCTGCCGTCCAGACGCTGAACCGTGATGGCCATCACAATGGGAGCCGCCACGTTGTCGGAGTCTTTCACGAATTCGATGGACTCAATCACCTTCGACTGCTGTGGAATGACCCACAGGTATCGCAGCTGTTTCTGGTGCAGATCGAAGGCAAACGTCGACCCGGAAACATCCGTGCGCTGGATGTAATCGGCGAAGTGAGTTCCGTTGAGAAACCGATGATCTTCGGTCTGCCCATCCGCGTATTTCAGTCTCGCGACCAACACTGTGAATGAGTCTGGTGTCATCGGAAAGCAGTATCCACCGACTCCGCTGAGCAGGTGAATCACTTTCGCAGAAGTGTTGAGAGGCACTCTGACGCTGCGTGGTTTCAAGGGAGGCTGGGTGCCCATGGTGCCGTGCAGCATGATGGCATTGGGCTTCAGATTGCCCTGCGGGTCGATGAGCGTGAACGTGACGTTTTCAAAAGTCTTGGAGCCCCACTGGTCGAACAACAGAGTTTCGTTCAGATTGGATTCGTCGTTAAACATCCCCTTTGTCGTGATGGTGTTTGCGACGCTCGACAGATCAATCGTTTGGTAGTGGGATTGACCCACAGGGTTCTGCGCCCTCCCGGTCGATTGTGAGGGGGCGGACGATGTCGGAGTCGGACTCGTGAGCGGGGGAACATAGCTCGCATTCTGAGTCTGCTGTTTGATTGCCTCATCCTCTTTTCCCATGGCCCGAATCGCAGTCGACCCCAACCAGGCCGCCAGCAACAGCCCGAGGATCGAACCGGCCACCGCGACAATTTGAAGCGGTTCCAGCCCCGGCTTCTTCTTGGGCTTTCTCTTCTTCTTGCGCCCCACGAGAGACGGCATCTCCATCGCCAGCTGGGTGTAATCGTCTCCCAGTGTCTCGAATTCGTCGAGATGTGGGTCCGACGAAGCGGCGTTAATCATCGAGGCTTGCCGCAGCTTGCCCGACATCTGAGAGGCTCCCTCACGCGGTGCGGCAGCTGGTTTCTCGACTTCGGGGCTACCGAGTGTGGGAACGGTGATTTGGTTCGGCTCAGGGCTTTTCCCGAGAAACCCTTCGTACACAGCCCGTCGGTACTTGATCGCATTCAGCTCGTAGGGTGGCGACTTCGGCTCCGCGAACTTCTTCAAGGCGTGGGCGACTTCCATCGCTGTCTGATATCGCTGGTCGGGCTTCTTGGCCAGCATCTTGCCGATGACGGCCGCGAGTTCAGCGGGGATGTCTTTGACCAGATTGACGATCGCCTCGGGTTCGGTTGTCTGGTGCATCAGCAGCTTCTGTGCGGTCGTCTTGTCGGGGAACAGAATCCGCCCCGTCATGACCGAATACAGTGTCGCACCAAGGCTATAAATGTCGGCGCGGGCGTCGACGCTCTTGCTGTCGAGGGCTTGCTCCGGGGCGATGTAGTCGACGGTGCCCAGCTGGTCTTGATCCACGGTGAGCGAGTCATCCGCCTTCTGATCGAAGGCCGAGACGAGTCCCAGATCGAGGATCTTGACCTGTCCACTGCTGTCGACCAGCAGGTTTCCCGGCTTCACATCACGGTGAACGAGGCCCGCCTGATGCGCGTGGTGCAGACCTTCGGCCGCCTGTCGCCCGTACTCGGCTGCTTGCTTCCACGGAATGGGGCCGAACTTGTGAACGATGCGGGCGGTGTCCATCCCCTCGATGTATTCCATGACGATGTACGGCATGCCGTGTTCGTCCGCGAAGTCGAAGGCTTGAATGATATTCGGATGACGCAGAGCTGCGACGGCCTTGGCTTCCCGCTTGAAGCGAGCTAGAGCTTGCGCGTGGTGCTTTTTGTTCTTCTGCAAGCTGATGAGTTTGATGGCGACCAAACGCTCCATCGAAACCTGCTCAGCCAGATACACCCGCCCCATGCCGCCGACGCCGAGTAGCTCCATCAGCTTGTACCGGGCGAGGTAGAACCCCTTGTACTTGCCGACCAGCAGCTGCCGGGCTTGGTACTCAGTAATCAGCTGATTCTTCAGCAGAGTTGTTGCCAGACGTTTGGGCTCAGTCTGATGATGCTTTTCCATCTGCGGGCGCAGCTTGGCGAGGACCTCTTCGTCGAGGAGCTGGCTCTTTTCGAGCAGCGCAAAAAACTCCTGACCATTCGCGGGAGCCGCCATGACACCTGTCCTCAGCTGAGCAATGAACCATTGTCAGAGCGGTGGGGAAATGAAATTTCACGCCCGACTCTGATTCGACTCATTGAGCTTACCGGTCGTCAAACCCGTGTCGCGAACAAAGTGAGCTTGACCGGAATTCGAGATGTTGCGAGATGGCAACGAGTTCATTGCATGATGCGACCGCTACAACCGGCCACAGGTCTGGATCTCGTTCCATGTGGCGGAATCTCAACGTATCCACAGTATCCATCAATGCGAAACGGGGAGATCGCGATGGCGATCTCCCCGTCGGAGTTGAAAATCAATTCGTCCCAGATTCAGTTCTGCGCCACCGACGCAATGAACTCTCGAGCGACATCACTGCGGATTCCTTGCAGCTCGTCGTATCGATTCGTCCAGTACGCCAGCTCGTCACGCGAGGGCTTGCGGTCGAGCAGTAACTCGTGAAGTTTTTCGACGTACCGAGACTTGTCGCGGTCCACCTGGTTGAACACTTGATTGTTCGCCAGCAGAGTCGCCCGCACATCGTTGAGTGACTGGCCCGAACGGATGGAGCTGAGCCAAGCCTCCATTTCCCGTTGCGTCGGATTCCGCTCCAGGATCGTCTGGAACAGTGTCTCCAGCTGTTCCTGGGTGACGTACTGCTCTTGATTCCCGTACTGTGGGTTCTGGACGACCGGCTCGTCGTAGCCGCCGACCCGTTCCAGTGCGACAGTGATCGGACGATTCTGTCCGGCAGCCAAGTTAGTCAGCTGATAGTTCGAGTTGGCACTCGACTGAAACAGCATCTGATTGGCCTGATTGACCACGAAGGCCGAGATGATGTAGGTCCGGGTCGGATCGATCTGAGCGGGGTCATACTCGATTTCAAACGGCGTCGAGTTCTGACGAATCTGGTCCACTGTGGTCCGAGCGATGATGGTCGTCGGAGCTCCGGCCCGAGTCCGCTCCCGCATTTCAACCACAGCCGTCGAGCGTGGTGGCAGCGTGACGGCTTCCCGCCATGTCAGCGTTCCCCCGAGCCTCTTCAGACGAGAATCGAGCTGGACGGGAAGATTCGTCAGCGTCCGGCCACGATTATCAAACACGAGCATGTTCACCCAGCCATTCTTGTCGGCCAGGCGTTCGAACTCGGTCCCGCAGTCGTAGAGTGTGCCGTTGACGAAGCCGACCTGAAATCCATTGATGGCCAGGATGACGTCATCCTTTTCCAGCCCAGCGCGCTGGGCTGAACCGTTGGTGACGACTTGGACAATCTGGACGCCAGTACTCGTATCCTTCGAGTAAACGCCCAGCTTCCAGCGTGGTTGCTGCTGTTGCGGGGGCTGAGGATTCGGCTGTGGCTGGAGCCCGGTGCCGGGATTGAGCTGCGGATTCGGGCTGACCTGCGGTGTCACGCGCAGCGTGTCCACGGACGACGGGCGAGTGGGGTTGTATTCGTAGCGAGTCGGGTCTGGGACCAGAACGTTCCCCAGACGATCGCGTGACTGGTTGGAGCTGATCTGGGTCGCAGGGGCAGAGAATCCACCCGGTTGGACCAGTCGAGCGGCTGGATCATTGGAACTCGGAACGGTCGAGTTGCGACCGGGGGCGTTGTTTAAACGAGGATCGACGGACCAGGCGGTTTGAGCCACCAGGGACAGTGTGGCTGCGATCGTCAGCCCTTTTAAGATGCTCCGCGTCATGGGGAGGACTCCTTCCAGGAATGTGAGTATGAGAGCGTGCGCTTCACGGCAGACTCGATCGACCTTGATCGAGATGATTCTGCCTTCCGACCACTGGCAGCGATTAATCTCGAAGGGGTCAGTTCAAGGTATTCAAACCGACCGCCCCGAGTGCCGTCTTGGCGGGACTCGCCGAGATCGGATGGAAGCCCGCCTTCACGACGTCTTCCTGCCCCATAAGGCTGAACACATACCGCAGGAACTCACGTTCCACAGCTGGGAATTCCGTGTCTGGTTTGTGATCGATGACGAACTGCAATGGCCTGACGATCGGGTATGTTCCGTTCTCGTCGGCCAGAGAGTCGATCGAGTAGGGTTCTTCACCAGACTTCCAAGAAATTGGAACGGCTTTGATTCCCGCGATTTGATACATCTCGCCGGAAAAGCCAATCGCAGTCGGGTCCGCCGCGATCGCCTTGACCAGGGTGATGTTGTCTTTTTCTTCAGTCATCCCGGCACGGAACTCGCCGCCTTGCAGCACAACCGATTGGAAGAAGGCCTGCGAACCCGTCGTGGCAGAACGCCCCCGCAGCGAGATTTTGTGAGCAGCTTCAATCCCGACGAGGCCCGCATCGCCCCATGTCACGATTTCCTTGGATTCGCCTCGCTTGAGTGACTTCGAGAAGATCGCGTCGAGCTGGGACAAGCTCAGGCTTTCGATCGGATTGCATTCGTTGACATAAACTGCAATTCGTTCCAGTGACGGGACGAGCAGCTTGGGGGCGTACCCCTTCTTGGCAGTGAAGGCGGCAATCTCTTCCGGGGTCGCTTCACGGCTCAGCATGCCGATCGTCGCTTCGCCAGCCATCAAGGCCGGAACGGCATTGGTCGCCCCTTTCACGACGATGGTGATGTCGACCTTCGGGTAGAACTGCTTGAAGCGGTCCTTCCACATGGCCGCCACTTGCGACATCGTGTCCGAGCCGACCAGCACGATCTTACCTTCGAGCTTGTCGATCGGGCGGTACGCGGGCAGATGCGGGTCCAGATGTTCCTCCGCCATCACACCAGCTCCGGCTGCCACCAAAGCCAAGGCGACCATCGAACGAATGACAGTTTTCAGCATGTTTCCCTCCCTGAACCGCGGTCTCGCCCGCTTCCTGAGCTGTCGCGAAATCCGCATGAATTCCTAGTCGTCACCATGATCCGCCGTACGGATGAGTCATCCACTGACACCACCATCACGACAGACACCAATCCCGCGTCGCCCCTCTGCGTCTCCATTCGGATTGTGTTCCGAACTGACAGAGTGCCGACCGACGTACGGAGTATACGGCAGTTTTTGCCGATGACTCAATAGGAGTTACGCAACATCCGGAATTGACGCAGTTCGGGCAATTCAAGGGGCCGTTTCTTCGGGTGTGCGATAGCGATCCATCAAGGAATGGCATTGACAACTTGGAACACCCCACATTCTTCGCAGACGAATCACTTCAGACACAAACGGTTCGCAGCCGAAGAATTCTGAGGGGGATTGTTTCTATGGCGAATCATTCGCAGCTGAACCATCCCCTGCGCGGAGGGGGAATCACTATGGCAGGGATGCCATCGCAATTGACGCAGCGCGTGCTGCTGGCGGGGGAGCGGCTGCGTCGCCACCTTGACCAGACCTACACACAGTGCGAACTCAACGGACCACGGGTCGACGTTCTCGAAATGATCGCGACTGCGGGGGTAGAAGGTTGTTCGCAAACCGAACTCGCCAGCCAGCTGGGGGCTGCTGAATCCAGCGTCTCGACGCTGGTCGAGCGGATGCGGCGCGATGGCTTACTGCTCCGCATGCGGTCGCGACAAGATCGCCGGTGTAGCGTTCTGCTGCTGACCGAGGTCGGCGGAGAGCGACTGTCATCCGTTATGGACAGCCGCGATCGGCACCTCGCTCAGTGGATCGACCAGTTGTCAAAACCGGAGCAGCAGCAGCTGTGCGGATTGCTGGATCGGTTACTGGTCGTGTTGAATGCGATTCCCTCGTCAGAGTCATTGCCCGAGACATATTCCGCGCGAAAATGGGGGAAGGCTGCATGAGCCAGTTACCAGAGACTCCACCGAGAAGCCGATCGCTTCTGCGAGGTCGATTCACGACCAAACGACTCCAGCAGATTGTGCTGGCCGCCTTGCTCGTGACCATTCCCGGATGCTCACGCGGCTTCTGGCGGCAGCAAGCTGACCGGGATGCGTACGAAGCCATCAACGAGCGAGTCAACGACCCTCGCTGGCAACTGCCGCGCGTCGATGTCGGCCCAGATCCCGACAGCCGCTTCTTTGACCCCCACGATCCCGACAGAGGCCCGCTGCCTCCGGATGACCCCTCCGCCCACGACTATATGCACTGTGTCGATGGGATCAGCGGGTACAAGAGCTGGCACAAGCTGGGAGACAGTTTTAGTATCGAGAACCCTCAGTGGCTGAATCGCTATGGCCTGACTCCCGAGATGATGAACCCGGAGACGGGTGACTACACCGGACGGATGCCCACTCTGAATAGCGTCACGCTGGTGGACTGCGTGGAGCTCTCTCAAATTCATAGCCGTGAATTGCAGACGCAGATCGAGAATATGTATTTGGCGGCGCTCGATGTGACTTTTCAGCGGTTCCAGTTCAACGTGCGGTATCTGGGAATCGGCGGTGGCGAGCCGTCCCTGAGTAATACGAATACCATTGTTCCCGGTGGGACGGGGCAGTCGACATACAACAGCAGCTTCGGGGTCAGCAAACTGCTGCCCGCCGGAGGGCAAGTGGCCGCAGAACTGGCCAACAGCACTCTATGGCTGTTCCAGGGGCCCAATCAGACGAATTCCGCTTCGGTCCTATCGTACTCCTTGACCCAGCCGCTGTTGCTGGGGGCGGGACGAAAAGTGCAGATGGAGAATCTGACTCAGGCGGAACGGACCCTGTTGTATCAGGCCCGCACGCTGTCCCGGTTTCGCCAGTCTTTGTTCACCAATGTCGTCTCGGACACATCCGGAAGTTATCTGAATTTGATTCAACAGACGCAGGTGATCCGCAACCAAGAAGGGAACATTGAACGCCTGAAGAATCAGGTCGCCATATTGCAATCGAACGCCAGCCAAAAAGGAAACATCTCACGTGCGGAATTGGCAGCACTGCCCGAAGGTTTGGTGATTCCCGACCTGCTGAAGGCACAGCTGGTCTATGATCCCGGCAATCAACAGCTGCTGTGGAGAGGTCGGATCACACCGGAACAGCAAACGGCACTGGAGAACCTCAGTGCAGACATTAAGTTTCGTATCGCTGTTCAGGAGTTAATCCAGAACCTGAGCGTGACGCCAACTCCGCTGGACGTACTGAATCTGCAGGGCAACCTGGCCAGTTCGATCAGTCAGCTGCGAACTCTGGAGCAGAACTTCCAGAGTGGTCTCGACGCTCTGAAACTGAGCTTGGGGCTGCCTCCGGATATTGTGATGACCATTGATGACAGCATGCTCGAGCCGTTCACGATCATCGACCCCGCATTGAAGACTATCGAGACGGAGGTCACTGACTTCATCAGCGTGTGGGCCGAAACCGATGAAGACGATCCAACCACCGAGCAACTTCTGGCGACGAACGCGGCGTTTGCGGCATTGCTAGAGCGGGTCGAGCGAGATGGGTTTTCGACTCTCGATCGGGATGCGGAGAACCTCAAGTCCCGACTGGACGCCCGACTTGCTGATCTGGAATCGGAGGACGACCGCATGCGTGTCCGTTCCGACATCGAGCGCGACTTTGGCCTGCTGGAGGATGCTCGCGGTCGATTGAGTGAGATCAAACTCCTGACCACCGAGTTGCCCGCCAAGATTCAGGCCCCCGAGGCCATGAAGCCCGATCCGAATGCTGCCCCAGAGCCAGTTGTGCCACCGGCTGAGAATCCCGACGAACCCGCCGAAGAGGCTGTTCCCGAGATCCCCTTCGATCAACTGACCCGGCAGGACCTCCGTCTCCAGATTCTGGAGAACCACCAAAAACTGCTCCAGATTGCTCGCAGTTTAATCGTGGTGGAAATCGGTCTGCGGGTCGAGCAGATCACGGTTCCCGCATTCGAGATGCCGCTGGATGAAGTCATTGAAAATGCGGTCGAGAACCGGGTCGACCTTATGAATCAGAAAGCGATCGTTATGGACGATCGGCGAAACATGGAAGTCGTCGCCAACCGGATGAAATCCTCACTCAGCATCAAAATCGATGGCGACATCCGTGGATCGGGCGGGAACACACCGTTTGACTTTCGGGGAAACAGAAGCCAACTCCGTGCTGGATTAGGCTTTACGGCTCCTCTGGATCAAATCGCCGAGCGGAACAACTACCGCACCTCTCTGATTTCGTATCAGCGTAGTCGACGTGACTACATGGCCCTCGAAGACACGGTCAAACAGGGCGTCCGTAGAAATTGGCGGCAGCTGTCCGTACTGAAGCGTAACTTGGAGACATCGCGACTCCAGTTGCGGCTGGCGGCACGCCAGTACGATTCGGCAGTCGATCAGTCGAATGCTCCCGCAGCGACGACAGGTGGGAGTGGGTCGGGGCAGAGCGGATTGCAGGGGAACAACCTCATACAAGCGCTCAATTCGATCGTTTCGGCGCAAAACGCTCTGATCCAGAATTGGATCACATATGAGCAGAACCGGCTCGGCATTTATCGCGATATGGGTATGATGGAGATTGGTCCGGATGGAATCTGGAATGATCCCCAGTATCGTGGAACGTTCGATCGGGAAACTCAGGAAGGGTTGCCCGGTCGGCAAACCTTGCCAGATGGTGGACCCGACGATGGATCAGAAGAAATCATTCCCGATCTGGACAACCCTCCTCGTGCTGGGATTTATCGGCCTGGCCGGAGCGGTAATGGCCGGGATGGTGAGGCCGAGGGAATTGTACTCGCGGATGAGGGGGACCTCGCAGAATGATTTTTCCAATCTCGTCACCAAAAAGGCCGAGAAGAAATCATTCCTGATCAGCCTGCCCGTACAGGGGTATCTCGACAGCCTAGGGAACTCCATTCTGAGCAGTGCTGTCGAGGGGACGACCACGATCATCAAGATTGTCCCGGAAGGGACGATTGTCAAAAAAGATGACATCGTGTGCGAACTCGATGCGTCCTCGCTGCGAGACAAGGCCAAGCAGCAGGAGATCACTGTCAACACAGCGGATTCCGCCGAGGTCAAAGCCAAGACGACGCTTGATGAAACACTCAACCAGGGTAAGCGAGACATTCAAGCTGCCATCGTGAAGATGACCGTCGCTCAGAAGACAGTCACAAAGTACAAAGAGGGCGAGTTCCCGCAGCAGACCCATGAGTTGGAAGCGAGTATTGAACTCGCGAACGAGGAACTGGTCCGCGCCAACGACAACTACGAATTTACGAAACAACAGGTCAAGAAGGGCTACCGAACTCAAAATGAACTGGAGGCGAATCGGATTGCCAAAAAGCAATCGGAGTTCAAAGTGAAAAGCGCGGTCGAAAAACTCAAAGTCCTCAAGAAGTTTGATTACGAAACCAAAGTGTACGAGCTGGAATCGTCTGCCACTGAACTGGCCCTGGAACTGGAGAGCGTCAAACTCAAGGCGACTCTGGCCGAGACACAGGCGAAGAGCGATTACGAGACGCAGAAGCTGACCAGTGCTGTCGAACACGAAAAGTATGACCGGATGAAGAATCAGATCGAAGCCTGCATCATGAAGGCCCCGCAAGACGGGCAGGTGGTCTATGCCGTCATGCAGTCGTCCGGCCGCAGCCAGGGCGAAACGATTGAACAGGGAGCCACCGTTCGCGAGCGTCAAGCGATCATCAACCTGCCCGATATCACTCAGATGAAGGTCGATTGCCGCATCCATGAATCCCTGATTGGCAACATCCGCCTCGGACTTCCTGCTTACATCAAAGTCTCGACCTCTCCGGATCGTGTCTTCAAGGGGGTCGTGACGCACGTCTCCTCTGTCCCGATGTCCGGACGTTGGCCGAATATGGACCTCAAAGAGTACGAGACAGAGATCAAGCTGACCGACGCGCCCGAGATCATCCAGAAGCTGCGACCCGGCCTGACCGCCCAGGTTGAGATCATGATCGACAGCCGCGAGGATGTGCTGCAAGTTCCCGTGCAGGCCGTTCTGGCCGTGGGTAACAAGCAGATCGCATACGTCCTGACACCCGCTGGGGAGGAACGCCGCGAGTTGGTCGTCGGGCAATCGAACCAATCTCACGTCGAGATCAAGAGTGGAGTCGAGAACGGCGAACTGGTCATCATGAATGCTCGGAGCCAGTTCTCCGACAAGATCGCTGCGTTCGAAGCGGAGCAGACTGCGGAACAAGCCAAGAACGCGGTGAATGAAAAGATTCCTCCAGTGCCTGCTGGACCCGCGATCCCCGCTTCACCGGCTGCTGGGGCTCCTGTAGCTGGCGGTCCAGTCGGCGGGGGCCCTGGTGCGGCTGGTGGACCCGGAAGTGGAGGCGGCCCCGGAGCAGGTGGCGCTGGGGGTGGACCCGGCGGCGGCGGCTTCGACCCGGCGGCCATGTTTGCCCGTATGGACGCGAATAGCGATGGCAAATTAGCCGGAGATGAAATCAACGAGCGGATGAAAGATCGCGTCGCGGCGATGGATAAAGACAGCGACGGGGCGATCTCCAAAGACGAGTTCCTGAGCGCTCCACGCGGTCCCCGTGGTGGCGGCGGATCTGGCGGCGGTCCTGGTGCAGGCGGCGGCGGATCGAACTGAATTCGAGCAGATTCTGTCCTCAGTGCTGACAGACAGGAGTGTCTGTGCCACGATCAGTGGGGCAGACATTCTTGTCTGCCTTGTCTGCAAACTCAGTCCAAAACTGACCTACCGGTGCAGCTAGTTCTCGACCTGAATCGCGCTCGTCAAATCGCCCAGATGCACGATCGCTTCCCCCGGCGTCGTCGCGGGAAGCGTCGTCATGCCCAGCACGACGGCGTCCATGGTCGAGGTCAGGATCAGCTCCTCACGCCCCAGCAGATTCGCAATCGTCACCAGCTTCTGGCCGACTCCGACCGTGTCTCCTGGCGAAACGTGGAACTCCAAAAACCCGCCGCGCTCAGCTCGCACCCAGCGGGATTTCGTGATAATCGTCTGCACCTCGGGCATACTCGCTTCGCCGTCAATCATTCCCAGATGGATCAGCGCATTCCGAATTCCGCGTTCAAACACTCTGACGACATTGAACTGCACTTTCCACGTTTCGCCTCCCTCGATGATGATCGTGGGGCACCCCGCCAGGCAGGCTTCCCGGCGCAACGCTCCTCGCGGTCCGCGTCCCTTGGAGATGTATTTCGTGCCAATCGCCAGAGCGAGGTTTTGAATGTCTGGCTGCGTGGTGTCCGCGCAGACGACCGGGAAATTTGTTCGCCGAATTGCCGCAGTGTGCAGATCGATTCCATAGTCGCAGCGGTTCACGATCTCATCAAAAATACGGCACGCCAGCCGCCGCGCCAGGCTCCCCGCCTTCGATCCTGGGAAGCACCGATTCAGGTCGCGGCGATCCGGCAAATACCGTGAATGTCGATCGAATCCCAGAACATTCACCACGGGAATCATGATGAGCGATCCCGCTTTCAATTTGAGCTGTGGGTCGCGAATCAGATTGCGGATTGTCCCCGTTCCGTTCAGCTCATTTCCATGCACAGCTGCGGTCAGGTAGACCGTGGGTCCGGGCTCCAGTCCTCGGCGGACGTGTAGCGGGATCGAGATCGTCATCCCACTGTAGCTCTCACCCATTCGCAGCTCGATGTCCCGCGCCTCACCGGGGGCAATGTATTGGTCATCCCACAAATCGATCGGCCGTTTGGGCCGGGGTGTCATCACGAATGTTGCTCCGAAGAAGGATTCTGCGGACGAGTGGTGGGCGCATCACGTCGTCGCGGATGTCGGCGGACCGCGCGGTCTGCGACCAGTTCACGCATCGCTTCCAGCTTGCCGAAGCAGAGGAGCGCATCCCCCACTTGCAGCACGCGCGTCGAGAGCGGATTGGAGATCTGATCGTCACCACGCCGAAGGGTCAGAATGTTGATATCCAGCTCGCGCAGCTGGGATTCAGCAATCGTTTTTCCGATATAGGGGGAGCCCTCGCGTATGATCAGGTCCGCGACTCCATATCCCTTGGTCAGCGTCAGCCGCTGCCGTATGTCGACATCGGGGAAGCGGACATTGCTGGCAATGAAATCGATGATTGCCCCGGCGATATCGGTTCCCGTGGCGGTCTCGATTCCTTCCAGTCCGGGCGACGAATTGACTTCCATGACCAGTGGGCCGTCGCGGCCTTCCAGCATGTCGACACCGGCCACTCGTAGTCCCATAATCTGCGCGGCGCGGATGGCCGTCTCGGTATACCGGGCATCGAGCTGGATCGCTTCGGTACTTCCCCCGCGATGCACATTACTGCGGAACTCACTCCCCGAGGCAGTGCGCCTCATGGCCGCCACGACTCGGTCGCCGACGACAAACGCGCGGATATCGCGGCCCCGGCTCTCCTCGACGAACTTTTGAATCAAGACGTTCTGGCGGACCCATTGCAACGCCTCGACGATCGCGATGGCCGTCTCGCTGCGCTCTGCCAGGATCACGCCGATCCCTTGCGTCCCTTCAATCAGCTTGATGACCACGGGCACACCGCCCACACGCGCGATAGCGGCCAGGGCGTCGGACCGATCACGCACGAAGGTCGTCTGCGGGATGCCGATCTCGTGCTCGCTACGACTGAGAATCTGGAGCGACCGCAGCTTGTCTCGCGAGTTCTGAATCCCGTTAGCGGAATTTGCACAGTACACGCCCATCTGCTCCAACTGCCTGACTACGGCGATGCCATAGAAGGAAATGCTGGTGCCGATTCGCGGCAGGACCGCATCGAATCCTTCCAGCGGGCTGCCTGAGTAGTATAGGTCGGGGGACCCCTGTTGAAGGTCGATCGTCAGCCGCAGCGTGTCGATCACCTTGACGTCGTGCCCCCGTTGCTGGGCGGCTCCGACCAGGCGGGTGGTGCTGTAGTTGGACTCTTCACAGGAGAGGATCGCGAGCTTCATGATGGCGAAACGAACACCTGGGTGGGACTCTCCGAAGCGGAGAGATGAAATTCTAGCGACACGAGGTTGAACTCCGACAGCCCGATTCGGGCAGATGTCGCTCACAATTCGGCTCGCGTTTACGGAGCCTCTCCTGCCGCGATCTCGCGAATCCGAATGTGACGAAAGGCGACGGGGTCATCGTGCCCTAGGAAGCCGACTCGCCCCGAGGCCCGGCGAGCTCCGGGATGTTTCTTGCCGTCCATGGCTCCGCCTTGCAGAGCATCGTCCAGATTGCCATCCACGATCACGTCTCCGTTCAGACGGATCGTGATCTGGCGACCGACACAGTCAATCTCCTGTTCATTCCACACACCCACCTCACGCAGGTAGCCACGTTTCGCAGGAATCAATCCGTAGACCGACCCATGAAACTGGTACGGAGCGAGGGTCTTGTACTTCTCAGCGGTGTGATCAAGGATCTGGATCTCGAGCCCTTCAGTGGCGACATGCCCCTGAGCCGGAGCGCGGATGCCGATCCCATTATTCCCGCCGGGAGGCAGACGAAACTCGACGCGGAGAATGAAGTCCGCGTACTCCTTCTCGGAGAGTAAATTGCCGCCCTTGTCGGGAATGCACCGGATCTCACCGTCCACGACCACATACCCCTCTGTCGCCCCAGTCCAGCCGGTCAGCGTGCGACCGTCGAACAGAGAGACGAAGCCCGCAGCCTGCTCTTCCGGAGACAGGTCTTCCGCCCGGCTTTCGCGGACCGACAGAGACACGCACAGAGTCCACAGCCCCAGGCTCGCCAGAAGACCATTCGCAGGTTGGATCAGCATGCAGTGACTCCGAGTGAGTTCCATCGAAAATCAAACTCTCGCTGACGCTTCTTCAGCGGTCGAAGAAGCTGCCGGAGACGAACTCCATCGCGAACGGGGCGAGGATTACGATCACTGTGGCCATCATGACCAGCATCGTCGGAAAGAGCATCTGCACTCCCGCTTCGCCCGCCAGAGTTTCGGCTCGCTGGGTGCGTTTGATGCGGAGGAAGTCGGCCTGTCCACGGAGCACGTGAACGAGTGGAGATCCGTGCTCTTCGCCTTGGATGATCGCTCCGACGAGGCTGGTGATCTCGTCGTCTTGCAGGCGGTCTCGCATCGATTCCAGCGCCGCTTGCCGATTGCGTCCGAGGCTCAGTTCAGTCAGCACGCGGCCAAACTCCTGCCCGACCGGCTGTGCGGTGAACTCCCGCACTGCCTCGCGCAGGGCGTTCATGAATGTGGCTCCCGCCTCCATCAACAGGTTGACCAGATCGAGAAAATACGGCAGCCGCGTCTTGATTCGCCACATCCGGCGGACCGCATTTGAATGCAGCCGGCGACGCAGCATCACAGCGATAATCACGACCAAGGCAAATGCCATCACCATCCCGGCAACGCCGAACTCCCGCAGGCACCAAGCTCCCCCGGGAATCGAAAACAGTACAGCTTGGACAAGAGTCGCCGCCAGCCACTCCTCCGGCTTCCACGCCCGCGCCGCTCCAGAGACATGCAGATCACGCTGCACCGCCGGAAGCTCCTCCGAGAATGTCCGGCGACAGAGTTCACTGAGCAGACGCACCAGTGGTTCAAATAATCGCACCGTCAAGCTCGCCTGACGCAGATCCGCCAACCGCACCACGTCAAACCGATCTGGATCAACGTCACGTTGTGACGTCCGCTCCAATGCCGCCCGGATCGTCACCACCAACACAGCCACAGCTGCACCGATCAGTCCGCACGACAGCCAGAAGAGAGTTGGGGGATCGATCATGTCTCCTCACGAGTGCGCATCGGTATTTATTTCCGTTGGCTGTCGTCTTCCCCATCACCGGTTGAACAAGAACGATGACGTGTTGATCAAGGCCCACGCCAGATCCTGGGCCGCTGTCAGCCGCATTTCCTTGAGCTGGCCCTCGCTCAGCTGCACGGCACGCTGCAACCGGGCGAACTTGGGATCGACTGGGAGCGGCTGCTTGGCTTCGTCGAGCTTGGCCTTGAGCCCTGCCAGCATCTCATCCATTGGGCGAGGCTTCTTGGCCTCGACCTGAGCGGCTTGCAACCGCACGAGTTCAGAATCCTGACTGCGGAAGAAGTCGACGAGCGCCTTCTTCTGAGCGTCATTCCGCTGATCGACCTGAACCTTAACGATTTCGGTGATGTTGGCGGGAACTCCAAACAGCAGGGGCGGCTGAGCCGTCGTGGCTGACCACCGGAACTTACCAAGAGTATGGGTTTTGTCCTGGAAGCGCTGGTCCATCGTGAATTGAATCACGACGGGGCCTTCAATCTGAATCGGTTGGGAGCACTCAAAGCTGGCAACGTGATTCTTCCCGACTTCGGGTGATACCGCCCAGCCGTTATTGGCCCCAGGGTTCTGGCCATCAATTGCGGTGGCGACGTCGTAACTGCCCTGGCTGAAGTCGGCCTTCGCCGCTTGCAGTTGGACCTTCTGCTTCTTGTCGGGTTGCCCCTTCGGCCAGACTTCGATGGTCAGTTCGGTCAGCACGAAATTGCCGCCGCCAGAACGACCTGGGCCATTGTTGGGCAGGCGGGGATCCGTCAAGACCTCTAATCGAAAGCCGGTGATCCCCTTCAGTTCGGTTTCTGTCACGACATCGTAGGTCACAAAGTCGGCGTTCGGGCCACTGACGAAGATGACATTCTCCGCTTCCATTTCGATCTTCGCATCGTTGCTGACCTTCATTGGTCCGGGAGTCAGCATGTTCCACATCGCTCCAGATGCGGACTGCTGCATGTCCCATTCCGCGAGTCGGGCGGGAAGTGTCGCTTCACGATCAGCCAGAGCCTTGTCCGCAGCAGCCAGCTTGGCTAACGAGTCGGCCTCAGCCTTCTCCTCGGCGTCTTTCACCGTGGCCCAGTAAGCATCGTAGGCCGTTTGAGCAACGGTGATCTGGCCCTGACGAACCACTTCCTTGGCAGCCACAGCGGGCTCGATCTCTTTCGAGTAGCCCTGGAATTCTGCCACCAGCTTCAAATGGTCTTCTGGCAACTCTCGCAGCCCATCCAGGGCCGCAGCGACTTCTGTCGACTTGGCTGGGCGATTCAGAATTCGCATGAAGAGTTCGTCAACCAGTTTCGAGTCATCGGGCTGTGAGCCGACGATCTGAGCGATTCCGTTACCAGCCTGCGACAGCGCTTCGCCCACGGTCGGACCGCTCATCAGTGCCATGACAGCACCGAGTTGAACGGCGGATGACCGCTCGCATTCGCAGGCACTCTCTCGCACCGGTCGTCCGGTGGTCGCCAGGAATCCGTCTGATAGGTCGGTTCCGGAATCCGGAATCGCAGCGGCACGGGCACCCTCGGGGAGTCCGGGAATGTGAGTCTTCGAACCGGTCACCGCGTAGAGCGAATCAAACAGCACTTCCGCAGGCAGACGCCGGGCGAGTGCGTGCGAGTAGTTCGTTGTATCGTCCGCATTCCACTCGTTCGTGGCGACTGACCGCTGATAGGTTTGGCTCTTGCAGATCATCTTCGTCAGCTGCTGGACATCGAATCCCGACTCGATGAACTTCTTCGTCAGCCAGTCGAGCAGTTCCGGATTGGTGGCGGGATTTCCCGCCCTGATGTCATCCAGCGGCTCGATGATCCCCGCTCCGAGCAGGTAGCCCCAGACGCGGTTCACGTAGCTCTTGGCGAAATACTGGTTGTCCGGGGAGGTGATCCACTTCGCCAACTGCTCGCGACGAGTGGCTTCCGGGGCAGCTGTGAACTGAGCTGGGTACGGGAATGTCGGTGGAGCGACAGCACTGGTCCGCAGATGAGTCGTCTCGCCGTCGGGCTTCTCGAACACATCTTCCCACAACGGCTTGGCTCCCTCGACGGCAGAGCCGCCGATATCGCCTGCTGCGTTCTTGGGATCACGCTGCAAACCGACTCGTGAGAAGAACGCCGTAGTCTGGTAATACTGGTCCTGGGTCCACCGCTCGAACGGGTGGTCATGGCACTTGTTGCAGTTGAACCGCACAGCCAGAAACAGGTGCGTCGTGTTCTCCATCATCAGATCGGGGTCGCGGAGAATTTTGTAGTAGCTGGCGGGCGGATTCTCTTTGGTCGACCCGTTCGCAGTAATGACCTTGTAGCACAGCTGGTCATACGGCGTGTTGGCAGCGATCTCTTTACGAATCCAATCGCGGTAGATCTTGGCTCCCTCACCACCGAGGAATTTGCCGTTCACCTGCAACAGGTCGGCCCACTTATTCGAGTGAAACTCGATATAAGACTCACCGCCAACAAGCTTGTCGACCAATTCATCACGCTTGACCCTCGTCTCGCGCGAGTCAGCGACAAAGGCCCGGACTTCCTCAGCAGTCGGTGGCAGACCGGTCAGGTCGAGCGTCACACGACGTACGAACTCGTAGTCATCGCACAGACCAGATGGCAGAATCTTCATCCGCTCCAGCTTGCGGGCCACCAGCGAATCAATCTCGCTCCAGGCAGCTGGCTCCTGCCAGACGAACCCGGCACGGTCACCCATCGCGGTCACTGTCGTGGCGGCATAAGCCCCCTCGTAACGGGCGAGGATTGGTGCCTCACCGCGACGCAGCGTGGTCACGACACCGTGGGCGTTGGAGACGGCCACTTCCATGTTGCCGGTTTCGAGGAATGATTCGGCGGTCACGTCGCGGGTAGTTCCATCGGTATAAGTCGCCACCACACGCATCTGCTGCTTAGCGCCGATCTGCTGAATGATCGGATTGACCGGCTGGACTTCGATCTTGGCTACGCGTGGTGATTCGAGGTCAAGCTTGGCCCCCTCCACAATCCAGCGCCGCAGAATCGCATACTGAATGCTGTCCTGCTTCACGACTTGACCACCGACATGCGGCACAGCTCCGGTCGCCTTGAGCAGCATTAAGCTGTCGTCTGGCGAGGCGAGATTCACGCGACGCGATCCGTGGTCATCGGTCAGTGCGCGGAGGTCATAGATCGGGTCATAGCCACGCAGCGACAGCTTGAACCCGTTCTTGCCGTCCTTCGAACCGTGGCAAGTGCCCGCGTTACAGCCAACCTTCGACATCACCGGGGCGACATCGCGGATGTAGCTGATGGGAGTGTTGGCCGCGATGCCTGTCACCGTGACGGGGATCTTGGAACTGTGCCCGGCGACTTCAATCAGTAGTGAGCCTTCGCCATCCGCAGAGGTGCGGACGCGGCCTTGCGGACTGACCGTCGCGGCGGTGCCCTCCATCTGGAACTTGGCTAGTCGGGTGATATCAATCTTGTCGCCGGAACTCAGAACACCGTTGATCAGTATTTGTGTGTAGGCAATCGAGCCCACCAGTTGAACCTGCGGCGGGATGACCTCGATCGCAGCGACCGACATGCCCTCGGGAAGCGATTCACCGATGGCAGCGTCAGCACTCACATAATCGACACCTCGCGTCACTGCCCCTGCGACCGCAGCCGCATCGACAGTGATGGCCGGGAATTCGCTGGCGACCAGACCATCAGCGGAGTTGAAGAGCCGGATGATCCCGTCTTCACCGCCGGTCGCGACCTTCGCTCCATCGGGAGAAAACGCGAGCGAGTACAGGCTCGTGGCCACCTCCGCTTGAGCAAGCTGCTTCACATCCGAGGTCACATACTCCGTCAAACGCTTCCTCTCGTCTGCGCTTTCAGAGCCCGAAACCTTCGACACGATCCCCTTGATATCGGCAGGCATCTCGCTGTCGAACTCGGAGGAGCAGATCAACAACTGCCCCTTGCGGTCGAGGCTCGACACAGCTGCGATGCGTTTGCCATCGGGTGCGTAGACGGCATCGAAGACACGTCCGCGCATCGCGGGGAATTGCCGCATCAAGTTCGCATCGTCGCCGATCACGCGCGAGGTCACGCGCTGCATACGATAGATGCGTGGGACACCATCGGAACCACCGATCAGGATCTCATCCTTTGTCGGGTGGCGAGTCAATGCCTGCACCCCGCCCTTGAGCGCCCCCGGTGTGATCGAGGAGATGTTGTCCATGAAGCGCTGGGTCTTTACATCGTAGAGCTTCGAGCTCATGTCGCGACCGATGGAGGCCAAGTACGCCCCATCAACCGAGAACGCAGTTCCCACGGCCCAGTCATCATGGGCCATGTTGAAGAACGCGATCGCCCCAGTGGTTGCATCAAACGCGCGAACGACCTTGTCCGAGCATCCGACAGCGACCAGTTTGCCATCGGGTGACCAGCTGGCCCCATAGATTGTGTCGTAAGTGACCGGCACCGAGAGGGTCAGGTGCGGCTGGAACGTTTCGCCCTCGAACAGATCCCAGACCTGCAGTTCACCCATCCGGCTGGGCAGGCCGCCCGAGACGGCCAGGCGTTTTCCGTCGGGCGAAAAACGAGCTGATTCGATGCGATCGCTCAAGCCGACCAGCCGCGCAGCCAATCCCGAGCCATCAGCCTTGTGCAGCAAGACTTCATGGAAACCGGAGACCGCGATGTACTGCCCATCCGGCGAGTAATCGAGCGACGTAATGACAGGCAGCCGCGTGTACGTCGGCGGATGCTCCATATCATACTTGGCGGTGGCATTGGCAGGCGTATCGTCGACTGCCCCTTGCTCGACCCACTTGCGGACCAGGTCGATCTCGACCTGCGAGAGCGGGGCCTTGTCCTTCGGCATCTCTGCCTTACCATCTTTCGGAGTGATCTCCGCCAGCAAATGGCTGGCGTCCGGTTGTCCCGGAACGATCGCCTGTTCACCGCTTTCGCCGCCGCTCAGCAGGCGGTCGAAAGAGGTCATCACAAAACCACCCTGCGCCTTGGCGGGCTGGTGACAGCCCTGGCACTGGGCTTGGAAGATCGGGCGAATCTGCTTGTAGAAGCTGACCTGGTCAGCAGCGGCATCATCAGCGGATGCAAATGAAGCGAGACACGACCACAACAGAGCGAACACACTCGTGCGGATCATGGACAACACCTTCGAGGAAACGACAGGCGGGCTCGGCGATCCCCGAGGAAATCGTCGACGGCTCAAGGCAGGAGAAACCCCATGCGGACAACCACAGGGATTTCGAGGAGTTCACGTTACCACCACACGCATCGGCGAGCAAGCATCAATGCTCGCTGTTGAGTCAACAGATCGCGAGATGAACACGTCATCCAGGTCCGCGAACCACGCCACATTGCGGACGCGGGCGATTGGCGGTCCCCTTTGTCAGTTTTTTCGGGGAGGGAGACGAGGTGGCCCAGCCGCTGCTTGCGCACGAAGTGACGAACCCAGTTGGCGACGGAAGATCGTCAGCGAGCGCCGAACGTGAGTCCGCCGAGTCCGCAGTTCGTGATCACGCTCTGAGACGACGCACTCTCAATCATCAGGTTCTGTCCGACATGCGAGCCAAGGGCCGGTTTCGCGAGTCGCTGCGGGAGGCACGGCGGACTGTCGTCCCGGCGCTCGCTGCTCCACACGACGGCGACGTTTTGCCGTTCAGTCCACGACCTCACTGGCGGCCCAGAGCGACCGCCAGTGCCACCCCAAAATCAGCCTCGCTTGCAGCGGTCATGGCTCCGTTGACAGTGCGACCCGATGCCCGTTTCACGGCTCATCTGGCATCGGGATCTCTTCGGTCAATCCACTTGACCCGTTGCCCGTACCACCCTGCCGCGTAACTTCAGATGGGCGCACTGCCGATTGCAATCGGTACACGGTACAATCCACAAGCAGACAGGCCCCCTTTGAGGAATAGACCTCAAGTCCGGCGCTACCGCTGTTAGGAAACACGAGATCGGTCACCACCGTTTCACCCTCGTTGCCGAAGACTTCGACTGACGAGGCATCAACAAACAAATGCAGGCGAATCTGACCGTTGGCGTCCAATGCCAACGGTCCCTTGTGGCGGCCGGAAAACGCTTTGTGAAAATCCACGTTGCCGGATCGTGTGCGATCAACAAACATGCTCTGCAATTTCACATCATAACCCACAACGGTTTCCTGATCAGTTCCTTTGAGGACTCGAAAACCGAATTCACTCGCATCGCCTGGAGCAAACGTGGCAATAATCTCAAGTTGCTGACCAGGCAGATTGATTTTGCGTGACTCGTTTTTTAGATCCACGTTCATCAACTGGGTCGAATCGGTGCGTAGCGTCTGGAGTTCACGCACTGGTCTCTGGCACAGCCGAAGTTGGCCGTTGATTCGACGCAGTGTGAGTTCTCGAGGAATTGACATGGCACTTCTCCAGGGGCTGGTGGGATTCAGTGCCGTTTCCCAGTTATTCATCCAGCCGATCCACAGCCTGCGACCATCGCTGGCCGGAATGTTCGACCACGAAACGGGTGCGTAGAAATCTCTTCCAAAGTCGACCCATTGCGATTCCATGGAGTCTGCAACAAAAGTTGTCCCGTCAAAGACGCCCGTGAAATACTCGCCGCCTGAACCTCCCGCGATCGCTCCGCTCCCCATGTCGGTCTCCAGGACCCAACGCGTTTGGCCAGGCTCATTCTCGATTGGCAGCTCAAAGACATCCGGGCATTCCCAGTTGAGTTTGCTGGGAGATCCCGCCGGTCCGAATTCGCTGAGCAGGGTCCATTCCTTCAGATTGAGCGAACCATAGAACTGCAGCTTCTTCTGCACCGCCAGTGTCACGACCATCACCCATCGCTTCGTTGGGTTGTGCCAGAAGACTTTGGGATCTCGAAAGTCCGCTTCTCCGATGTCCAGCACGGGATTGCTTTCATACTTTGTCCAAGTGCGACCCCGATCGTGACTGAATGCAAGGTCCTGTGTTTGAAGTCCAGCGCTGTGGCCCGTGTAGATGGCGACCATTGGCGGTTTGCCATTCACGCCAAAGCCACTTGTGTTCGCATGGTCCATAACGGCACTGCCCGAGAATGCCATCACTCCATACTCATCGTGCAGAGCAATTGGCAAATGCTTCCAGTGCACAAGGTCTGTACTGACGGCATGGCCCCAGCTCATGTGTCCCCATTCGTTCGCATGAGGGTTGTGCTGATAAAACAGATGGTATTCACCGTCATAGTAGACCAAACCGTTGGGGTCATTCATCCAGTGCATTTCCGGCGTGAAGTGAAACTGCGGCCGGAAGGGCTCGTGATAATAGTCTTTGGATCCTCGATACGATGAAAGACGATCAACCGTAATGACACGCCGCGATGTGTCGGTCTGCATGATTTGATCGACGAGAATATGCCCCCATCCACCAGTCGCTTTGTCGAAGATTCGCAACTTCACTCTGCGGCCGATCAGTTCGCGGACATCCCATGACTGCCATTTCATACCTTCGGACTCGTGGCCCGTTTCGAATCGAACTCGCTGACCGTCTGCCAGCAGTTCGATACCCAGCTCATTCGCATTCTTCCCTCCGCCGATGAGAAACGCCAGATGGTTCCGGGTGACTTCAAATTCCGGCGATGTGATGACTCCCGTTGACTTGTCGCCATGGGAAAAACTGTTCGCAATCCCATTGCCAAGTCCTCCCATTACCGGCATTTGCCCCTCAACGGAGCCCTGAACAGGTGTCGTCCCAAACGCATCGCCTTCCACGACCCAGAGGCCAAATGTGTTCGCTTCGAAATCATTGATGATGACATCATCGCCAGCAATCGCGATGTCCTGACAGATCGACAAAAAGGACAACAGACACAACATTCGCAACATGGTTCGCCTTTCAGGCACGAAAAACAGCGGGAAAATCCGGCGTTGCGCCGGCCTGAGTACACACAAACGCTGCAACTCGATCTGCCCAGGAATGAGTTTCGGCCAATGGCTTATCCTGCAACAGACCGACGGTTAAAGCTGCCGTAAATGCATCACCTGCACCCACGGTATCAACGGCCTTGATTTTTTGTCCTGGCAACTCGCTGCGTTCTCCTGACCTGCTGAGCAGCAGTGAACCTGCCGCTCCCCGAGTGAGCGCGACCAGCCGAAGAGAAAACTTCTGGAGCAACTGGCGCATCAACTCTTCTTCGTTGCCTTGAAGTGAAAGTATCGACGCCACAATCGGCAATTCGTCATTGTTCAACTTCAGGACGTTCGCCAGTGGCAATGATTCAAGTATCACCGCGTCGGACCAGTACGGCGGACGCAGGTTGATGTCGAGAATTCGCAGGCATCCCTCCCGCGTCGAGTTCATGAATTGCCGAATTGTTTCGCGAGAGACAACGCTTCTTTGTCCCAACGTTCCAAAGCAGACGGCATCAGCCTGCTCCGCCAGATTCTGAAGACTTGTGGTCCACGCGATGTGATCCCATGCCGTGTCTTCCAGAAACTGGTAGCTTGCCTGACCCTGAGCATCCAGCTGAACAAGTACCTGTCCCGTCTGCAGATCCAACGGCACAACGTGAGTCACATCGACATGTCGCTTTCGGAATTCATTGAGCCCCTGTCTTCCAAGTGAATCTTTCCCAACCGCGCTCATCATCGACACTTGCACGGCGCTTCCGCTCACTCCAGCTGCACAGCATGCGAAATTCGCAGGTGCTCCGCCGAATCGAGGGCCGTTAGGAAAGACATCCCAAAGAACCTCCCCCAATCCAATGATCTGCTGACGATCGGTCATGGTGTGATTCCTAACTGCTTCTGAATGTCTTCAAGCGGAACTCCCTTGGTTTCTGGAACCATAAACATCACCCAGATCAGTTGCAGCACCATCATCCCGCAGAAAAACAAAAAGACATAGCCGGGTGGAAAATGAGTGACCATCGCAGGAAAAAACGTAGTCAGCAATGCCGCAAAAATCCAGTGTGTGAAGCTGCCAAGTGCCTGACCGGAGGCTCGATGCTGATTCGGGAAGATTTCAGAAATCAAGACCCAGATCACAGCTCCCTGGCCAATTGCATGAGCTGCGATAAATCCAAAAATGCAGGCGGGGACAAAGCTGTATCGTTCAGTGAAGAATGCGAACGAGCACAGCCCAAGTGACACAATATATCCGAACGAGCCGATGTACAACAAAGTTCGTCGACCAAGGAGATCGATCAGCCAAAGTCCCACAAAAGTGAAGATCAGATTTGTCACGCCGATGCCAATCGACTGTAGCAAAGCGGCTTTTTCGCCAAGCCCGGTCATCTCAAAAAGTCGTGGCGCAAAGTATAGTATCGCATTGATTCCGGACATTTGATTGAAAAACGCGATCAGAAATGCCAGTAGGATCGGAACTCGCATTTTCGCTGACCAGAAGCCTTGCGATGTCGCCGAGGTCGCTGCGGCATCCGTGATTTCATCGGCCAGTCGATTCAGATCGGCTGTCGAGAGATCTTTGTTGATCATGGCAAGCACACGCATCCCCATCTCTCGGTCGCCCCGCTTTGCAATCAACCAACGCGGGCTTTCCGGAATGACGAAACATAAGAGCGTGTAGAAGAACGCGGGAATCGCCTCCACTCCCAGCATCCAACGCCAGTCGTTCTGGATGCCATCCAGAATCGCATTCGACGCGAAAGCGATCAGGATTCCCAAAACAATGTTGAACTGAAATAACCCCGTCAGTCGGCCTCGCATGTATGCGGGAGAAATCTCAGAAATGAACAACGGAGCTGCGATTGTGGAGATGCCGACGCCTAGGCCCCCGATGAATCTCGCAATGATAAATGAATAGACATCGGTCGCCAGCCCCGACCAGACAGCAGACACAAAGTACAGCACACCAATCATGATCAGCGTGGGCCGCCGGCCGTAACGATCCGTAGGCGACTGTCCGATCGCCGACCCCAGAACTGTTCCCCACAACGCGGCACTCATGGCCAGTCCGTGCATCCCATTGCTCAGTCCCCAGAGACTTTGGATTGTCTTCTCAGCGCCGGAAATGACGACTGTGTCAAATCCAAACAGAAAACCTGCTAGGGCGGAGACGATGGACCAGAAATACAACTTGGTTTTCATGAGAAGGATCTCTGACTTGGTTGAACTTTGCCCATCGTCCAGCGGTGGACAGTCGCCTGATGGGGGCGTGATCATACGATTCCAAAGTGTGGACGAGTTGCAAATCTGTCGCACACCTGATAACTATCCTGTAGTTACTAGTAACAATCCTGTAACTACATGTCCTTCTGTCGGGTTGTATTCAAAGAGGTCTCCGGAGCTTTGGAAGTGGCCCCATTCACAACGAAAACCTCCTCCGGAGAGTTTCGGACACCGTTTTCGGTTCGCGACCATGCAAAAGCATCAACAGATATCCGTAGAACTTCGTACCGAGATCGCGACCGGGAAATTCGCACCGACCGGCAAACTGCCCAGCGAATCGCAGCTCGTTCAAAGATTCCACGCCTCAAGGCCCACTGTTGCGAGAGCGCTACGCGATCTCCAGTCAGAGGGTTTGATTGAACGCAAGGCCGGATCGGGTTCCTTTGTTCGCAGCGGCGGTACACAGCAACACAGTCAATTGATGGGCTTGCTTGTCCCCGGCAGAGGATCGACAGAAGTCCTGGATGTTGTTTGTGGTGAATTGGGAGCGATCGCAAAACTTCACGGATACGGAGTTCTCTGGGGACGTTCACCGCATCCAATGCTGGATCGCAATCTGGATGCAACATTGGCTCGTGAAGCGTGCGAACTGTTTATTCAACGAGGAGTTCGAGGCGTCATCTTTGCGCCATTTGAACATCTGGACAACAGTCGCAGCGTCAATTTGCAGTTGTTGGATCTGCTGCGCCAGGCTGGCATTGCCGTGGTCCTGATCGATCGCGACTTTATGCCGTTCCCGTTGCGGAGTGACTATGATCTTGTCGCACTTGACAATGTGCAGGCTGGATTCCTCGCTGCCGACCATCTGTTGAGGCTGGGATGTCGAAGGTTGCGTTTGCTGTCCAACCCGGATGCCGCCAGTTCAGTCGATGCTCGCCTGGCGGGAATGCGGGAAGCCATTCTGCAACATCGACTGCCGTGTGATATGCCACTTCGGGTGGTTGGTGATGCGTCTGACTCAGAATTTGTGAAACATGTGATTCGCGATGTTGATGCCGTTGTTTGCGCGAATGACTCCACTGCGGTTCGGCTCCAGCAGACTCTTTTTCAAATGAATGTCAAAATGCCCGAGGGATTGCGAATTGTAGGCTTTGACGATGTACGTCACGCAACACTGGCCCCTGTGACATTGACGACCGTCCGGCAACCTTGTCGTGACCTCGCGTGGTCGGCCTTTCGAATGCTGGAGCAGAGAATTCGTGACTCCGCACAACCGTTTCGCACGACGTTTCTTGTACCGACACTCGTTGTGAGAAATTCGTGTGGCGCTTACGATCGGTCGGGAATTCGAAAATAATACAGAAACATGAGGCTGTTCCAGTGGAGACCCAGCAACCAGATACGGGCGGCGAGCCAGGCTGTGCCGTGAGCCAGTACGATTAGAAGAGCGTCACAGCGTCAGCCTGCCGAGGCTTTGACCGCACACCGGCACATGGCGGCAAATTCGTTATCTTCAACTGTGGCATCACAATTCATTCGCTCACATCGCAGCGAGGGCGCAGCGGTGCATTGCGGCGTACTCCTCAGTGTCAGCGATGCACTGCTCCAAGAAATTGCGACGAATCTCAATCGAAACCTCCTTGGTCAATTGACCTTGGCTTTCAAAGGTTCGCAGAGTGTTGTCCACTTTTTCGAGTCGCTCCCGTCGATCTTCGAGCAAGTCGGGCCGATTCAGCCCGAGCGCTTCAATGGTTTTTTCTCCTCGGCCTTCGGGGTCAATCCCAACGCACACTTCTGCTTTAAAGACGATGAATCTTCCGGGATCTTCTGTGGTCGGATCAATGAAGACCGGCTTCTCCCGAGACAACTTGTCGACATTCGATTTCGCACGGGACTTTGGATTTCTCAGCGGAAAGATGTTTCCCTTGTGACGCTGATTGCAGAGCGTGCAACTCAGCATCATGTTTGACCATGCGTAAGCCAGCCAATAGTACCCCGGCTTGACGATTTTCTTGTCGGTCGCTGTCTGCTTCCAACCCGCTTTGGGACGAAAATGCTCCACATCACCGTAGTTGTGGGCCAGAATCTTTCCCTCGCAGAAATCGCATTTTCCGTGTTGATCTCGCTTCAGCTGGTCTTTGACTTTGTCGTGCCCATAGATGCTATTGCTGAATTTCAGCGGATCGACATTCTGTGCGACTGCTTCAATGAGCAGCTCTGTCGCGGTACCTCCGAGCGAGTCGGGGCCATCGAGAGGCTTGGGGATTGTCGCGGACTTCTTGATCCGGATCATTTCTTACCCTTGAGCGACTTCTCCAGCTTCTCTACAGCCCGAATCAGCTTCTCGTCTATTTCTCGATCAGCAGGAGTGGTTCCGACAGGGAGCTTCTGAACTTTCAGATTCAATTCTTCCAGCTCACGTTTTTCCTTCGCTGTCAGCTTGGCCTTCTTGAGCAGTTCAACACGACGGGCCATCCACTTCTCCGTTTCGGCATCTCGCAGCGGAGTGTCGTCGAACAACTCGCTCGCCAGAATCTGATCCACCCGCCAGCCCTTGACCGAGATCGGGTCGTTGTCGATGACAACATGGTCGCCCTCGCGGCGGAGGACCACGACATTCGCTCCGACTTCTTCGGCAGCTTGTACGATCAACGGGCTGTGAGCAGTGGCGATGAACTGGGTTTTCGGGAAGCGCTCGCTGAGATAGCTCATCAGATCCCTCTGCCACTTAGGATGCAGGTGCAGGTCGATTTCGTCAACAAGACAGACAGCCGGTTCGGCGAGCGGGTTTAGGCTGTCAGGGTAGGTCTCGTACATACGAGCAGCAAAATCGACGACCCAGGCAATAAGTGACTGGTAGCCGTAGCCGAGTTGCCGCAACTCAACTTCACCGTATGGCGTTTTGAACAGCAACCTAGGAGGACGGTCTGGTCCAATCGGCTCTGCGATTCGAATCTCTCGAACCTCTTCGTCAGGAAGCAACCCAAGCAAGGTTTCCTTGACCTGCTCAAAGCGTCGACGATTCTTCGCTGCGAACTTCGAAGGATGTTCTGCACCATAGTCCAGCCGAAGCAGCCACTCCTCGGCATTGACAAGGTCTGCTTTGTCTGAGAAGAGATGGGGGCATTGGTAGCCACGCCTCTCAGTTGGACGCAACGTCGACGCGCCAAGCGAACGCCACGCTCCATATCCGAAAACAGACCAGACGCCAGGATTCGGTCGGTCAATCTTGTAGAATTTGAATGGAGTTAAGAACGAGTAAATGACTCTCAACGTAAAATCGTCAGTACCAGCTGAACCAAGAGTGACGGCTTCAAAAGAAGCATCACCTTTGTATGACCCAGGTGCAAACTTTGAAGCACCTCCAGTGAATGGAGTCCAGTCCTCTTTCGAGCGAACGATCCCATATTCCTGAAATTGATCGTCTTTGATCCTGCGTATCCCCAAAGACGGTTCACCAGATGCTCTGGTGGACAACACGACTCGCGACAGGAGCTGGAGAATCGTAGATTTACCTGTGCCGTTGTTTCCCAGAATAAGTGTCCACTGATGATGGCGATTGAATTCGTCAGCAAATGACAACGTTTGTATTGACCCTCGAAAACATCGAATCCCCTTGATGAACAATGACTTGACGTAGCAAAATCCTTCGTTTGCGTTTCCGCGAGACGTTACCAACTTTCGTTGGGTGACGGCTTTCTTCTTCATAATGCATTCCTCCTTTCCAAACCTTACCACATCCCCTCCACAAACACCGTCTGCTCCCGATCCGGGCCGATGGAGACGATCGTCACGGGAAGGTCGAGCAGTTCGGCGATGGTGTCAATGTACGCTCGGGCGGTTTTCGGGAAGTCGGCCAGTTTGCGGACGCCAGTGATGTCTTTCTTCCAGCCGGGGAGGGTGCGGTAGATCGGCTTGGCTTTGGCCAGGTCTTCGATCTGGCTGGGGAAGTCGGTGGTCCGCTCGCCGTCGATTTCGTAGGCCTCGCAGATTTTCACTTCGTCGAGCTTGCTCAGTACGTCGAGCAGCATCACGGCGATGCAGTCGACGCCGCTGATGCGGGCTCCGTAGCCGGTGGCGACGGCATCGAACCAGCCACAGCGGCGGGGACGACCGGTGACGGTGCCGTACTCGTGCCCTTCTTCGCGGATGTGTTCGCCGATCTCATTGACCAGTTCCGTCGGGCAGGGGCCGCCGCCGACGCGCGTCGTGTACGCCTTGACCACGCCGATCATCTTCTCGATCGCCCGCTCCGGGACGCCGCTGCCGGGATGAATGCCGCAGCCGGAGCTGTTGGACGAGGTCACATAAGGGAATGTCCCGTGGTCGATGTCGAGCAGGCTCCCCTGCGCTCCCTCGAACAGCATGCTCTTGCCGCTCTTGAGCGCCTTGTGCAAGAACGGGGTCGTGTCGATCACGTGTGAACGCAGCTGGTCGGCGTAGGTTTCGTATTCGTTGTAGATCGCATCGACATCGAACTTCATCGTTGGATCGAGGGCGGAGAAGAGGATGTTTTTCTGTGGGACGATCTCTTCAAGCCGACTCCGCAACCGGTCTGGCCGAATCAGGTCGCCCATGCGGATGGCGTGCGTGCGACCGGCCTTGTCTCGGTAGCACATGCCGATACCGCGACCGGTGGTGCCGATTTTGTTCTCGCCGCGACTCTTTTCGTACACCGCTTCTTCGGCGACGTGATAGGGAAAAATCACATGCGCACGATCGCTGATTTTGAGGTTTTCCCCGATCGGAATCCCGCGAGTGGTAATCGTCGCCATCTCAGCCAGCAGCGCCTTGGGATTAATGACGACCCCGTTGGAGATGACCGACGTAATCTCCGGACGCAGCACCCCGGCGGGCAACAGCGAGAGCTTGTACGTCTGGCCGTCGAACTTCACCGTATGCCCGGCGTTATTCCCGCCCAGATAACGCACCACGATGTCGTGACGGTCGGTCAGCAGGTCGACGATCTTCCCCTTGGCTTCATCGCCCCACTGCAATCCGATAACAGCTGTCACTGCCATGACCAAAACTCCCGTCTCGTGAACCGGGTCACGAGATGTGCCTTTGGCATTCCGCCTCGGGCTCCACAGCTCATTCACAGACTCGAAAGCAACGCTGCTTTCCGAGTTTTGCGCGTCATGGGAGATCGCGCAGCGGTCGAGTCTAGCGTGGTGGCTGGGGAAAGTTGAGCGAGCAAGCCCCCAAAATCGGCGACTCTGGCAGGAGGACGCCGGAGAGAGCGGTCGAATTGCGGCTTCCGCTTGTCCGATTTTCGGCATTCTGGTACACGACCGTCGTCTGGTCAGTCCGCTCCGGTGAGTTCCACCGGGGTTTCCGCTGCGAGAACGCCCGTGTTCTGAGGCCGGAATCCGGTCACTGCCCGAGACTTACTGCCAGGATGCGCGAATGTCTACATCCCGAATGGTTCTGTGGGGTGGCCTGCTCGGTCTGGTGATCGCAGGCTGCAGCGGATCGCAGACGGTCTCTCAGACGAAAAAGCCGGCCAAAGAGACTCCGGGTATGGCATCGTTATCGGAATCGGAGATCCAGCAGGTGGCGGGCTCCGACCAGCAACCCTACTTGGTGCGGATGGAAACATCGCAAGGCGAGGTTTTGATCGAGGTCCACCCCGAGTGGGCTCCCCGCGCCGCTAAGCGGTTTCGTGAACTGGTCGTGATCGGTTTTTACGACGACTGTCGTTTCTTCCGTGTCGTCGAGGGATTCGTTGCCCAAGTTGGGATGAACGGCGACCCCGCTGTGAATACGGACTGGAGCAAGAAAAAGTTCCGCGACGACCCGGTGATCCAATCCAACAAACCGGGTTTCGTCACGTTTGCCACCAGCGGGCCCGACAGCCGCACCACGCAGTTCTTTTTCAACATTGGCGACAATTCGAGCCTCGACCGCCGGGGGTTTTCTCCGTTTGCCAAGGTGATCGAGGGGCAGGACATCATCGAATCGCTCTATAGCAAATATGGCGAACAGCCCGAGCAGGACAAGATCCAGCGCCGGGGAAATGCCTACTTGAAATCCGACTACCCCAAGCTCGACTACATCGTCCGGGCGACGGTGGAAGTTCAGTAGGGCAAGTGGTCCTCGTGGGATAGGCTTCCAGCCTGTCGTCTGAACAACAAGCATGACAGGCTGGAAGCCTATCCCACGACCGATGGCCTGCCGAAAACGAATCAATGGGGGGCGTCCAACTTAGACATCCTCCTCCCGAAATCGCTCTGTGGAGTGAGAAAACCGGGTTTGGGCACACTCCCCGATTGACGGAGTTCGTTTTCTCCCGATATACCTGCGATCCCGATGTCGACACGGAGTGTCGGATTGGGATTCGAGAAACGCGGATTTCGTGCTGCGGAATACCAGTTTCTCCCCGCCCGCTTCTTTCGGAAACCGTGTGATGGCTCAGCGAATCTTCAACTTCTCCGCAGGTCCGGCAGTCCTCCCGGTGTCCGTTCTTGAGGAGGCCCGCGACAACCTGCTATCGCTCGGCAATACGGGAATTGGCATTCTGGAGCATTCCCATCGGGGCAAGGCGTTCATCAAGATTTTGGAAGAAGTCGACGCCCGCATCCGCGAGCTGGCGAACATTCCGCCTAACTACAAGATCCTGTTCCTCGGCGGCGGAGCCTCGACCCAGTTCTATCAAGTGCCGATGAATCTGCTCGGCAAGACCGACACAGCCGATTACCTCATCACCGGCTCCTGGGCTGAAAAGGCCATGAAGGATGCCAAGCGGTTTGGCAAGACACACATCGCCTGCTCTAGTGCGGATCGCAATTTTTCGTACATCCCCGACACGGTCACCTACAGCGACGCCCCGACCTACGTCCACTACACGTCAAACAACACGCTGTTCGGCACCCAATTCCAAAGCGATCCCACCCCCCCCGCTGGCGTCCCGCTGATCTGCGACACCAGCAGCGATATGTTCAGCCGACCGATCGATGTCTCGAAGCACGCGCTGATCTATTCCGGGGCCCAGAAGAACCTCGGTCCCGCAGGCGTGACCATCGTCATCGTTCGTGATGACCTGATCGCCAAGGGAGGAGTCGATATCCCTGCCATGCTCCAGTACCGGACGCACTCCGAGAATGACTCCTGTTACAACACGCCGCCGTGCTTCTCGATCTACGTTGTGGGTCTCGTGCTGAAGTGGATTCAAGCCCAAGGTGGCCTGTCTGCGATGGGCACCCGCAACGAGGCCAAGGCCGGCAAGCTCTACGCCGCCCTCGACAACAGCAAACTCTTCAAACCCACAGCTGCGAAGACCAGCCGGTCGCGGATGAATGTGACGTTCGTGACGGGGAATGAGGAACTCGATAACAAGTTCGTGGCGTTCACCAAAGAACGCGGGATGGACGGCCTGAAGGGGCACCGCAGCGTGGGCGGCATGCGAGCCAGCATCTACAACGCCTTCCCCACGGAAGGCGTCGATGCCCTCATCGCCGCCATGGCCGAGTTCGAAGCTGCGAACCCACCCGCATAGCACCTCGCTCGTCTCGAATGAGTGTCACGCTATGCGGCGAACCCCCGGCGTCAAGCCGGGGTTTTCGTTGCAAGAGGGTGATCCGTTGAAGCAGTCGGCACTGAGGCGAGTGCATCGCAGTATCTTCCCCGCCACTGGGGACGAGCGGGATGGCAGAGGGATGATTGTGGCCCGACAGCTTCAGTGCCCACATCCGCCGCCGGTACCACACCCGCCGCCACCACTTCCGCATCCTCCACTTGATGCAGGCTGGCTAACGAGGCCCTCAGAACCGACGGGTTGGACTTCGATAATCCCGAAGCCGCTGGCCGCCGCCTGAATCGCCAGACGCGTACATTCCGGCCCGCGCTCGTTCAGCACATACAGCACCAGCTTGGTCCCATCCAGCGTACGCTCGATATCAATCACTTGCAGATCGATATTCCACTCGGCAATTCGGCTGGTCCACTCCGAGAACTCAGCTGCGGATGTCTCGGCCGCGCGACGGGCAGCGTCCTCATCCTCAGCTGTTGCCAGACGCAGGACGGTGAACGCAGCGGGATGTTCGGATTCGGACCGGACATCGCCGAGGATCTCGCCCAACTGTTGTCCGCGATGTGTCTCCACGACCACGCGATCTCCACGCTGTGGACGCGGCTGTCCTTCATCGAGTTGGCATCGAGCCACCTCGGGGACGCTGCCATAGCGAACGAGATAGTCACGGGAACGATTGGCATCGACCATCGGGAAGTTCTCAGTCGTCGAACGGAGCCGTCAGTGTAAGGTGAACAGCAGAGAGGCTACCCGATTCTCTCGCCAATGGAAGGAACGGTACGGGCTGTCGCAGTTCACACCCCACCCGCCCCACTCTGAGACTCCTCCCAGCGCTCCTTGAAGCGTTTCGGCGAGTGGGGTAGCGGAGTGACGATTCTCGCCCGCCTGCTTCACTCTTTGACTGGTGCTTTGGTGGGGAGTTCCAGCGTCTTGACTCGGATAAACGCCGCTGCAGAGGGCTCGTCGTCGTTGTCTTGCTCCACGCTTCCCGCGAGGAGGACCGTTTGACCGACGAGCGATTTTGCCAAGGCTGGCAGCTTGGCCTCCGCTGACAGGTCGAGCGGCCAGACTTGGCCAGCTGCCTCAATCGTCATTTCAGGAGCGCCGACCGGGCGAGGCGTTGTTTCTCGAAGCGTCCCCAGAACAGTCAGAACGGTGCCTTCTTTGACGGCCTTGGCATCTCGCTCCGACAGCGTCTTGACATCAACGATCAAGCGAACCTTGGACTCGGTCCCCGCAATCTTGCGGAGTGTGCCGGTGGCGGTGACCGTCCCTTTGTGATGCTTCTTCCCGAATTCCTGCTGAGCATCGTCCTTCAGATCGAGTTCCCACATCATACCATTGAAAGTGATCGTGGTCCCCGTGGTCTCCCCACCGATCGCCACGACCCCCTGTCGCAAGCGACCGTGGCACTCCACCGAGACGGATTGCAGCGGGGGATCGGAATTGTGTGGTTCCTGGGCGAAGGCGAACGCACAGATAAGCAGACTCAATCCAGCGATGGGCTTCCACATGTGACGCTCCGACTCTGCGAGAGGAATAAACGAATGCCCCTGTGGGCCATACCCGATGTTACTGAGTGATCTGTCGCAGTCGGGCCGGGTCCACTTTCATGCGATCCTCCACGAGGCGTCGACGCGGAGGAGCCTGTGTGAACGGCGGACTGCCGTTCGAGGGAGTTCTGGTGAGAAACGAGATGTCGAGAACTCCACCCTGAACCTTGGCGGGGGCTGCGTGCCCCCAGAACCCTTTCAGGGCAGCCACCGGACGGGCATTTTCGTAGATCAGATCCCGCACTTTGGCCATTTGAGATCGGTCCTGAACTGGGGTAGAAAAAGTCTTCGCCCAGACCAGCGCCGCTGCTCCCGCCACATGGGGAGCGGCCATCGAAGTTCCGCTGTAGGTGTCGTACTTGTTGTTTCGAGTGGTACTCAGAATCTTGACACCTGGTGCCCCGATGTCCACTGACAGTTTCCCATAGTGGCTGAACGACCCCCTCGCATCATTCTCGTCCACCGCCCCGACCGAAATGACGTTGGCGCTTCGCAACGACGCTGGGTAATAAGGCTGGGAGTCATTGTTGTTCCCGGTTCCGCCTGTGTTTCCCGCCGCAGCCACAAACAGAACGCCCCTCTGCTCTGCACGAGCCACAGCTTCAGCCAGCTCGGGCGACGAATCGGGACCCGCCCAGCTGTTACAAAGGATGTGAGCCCCGTTGGCGACCGCCCAATCGATACATTTCACGCCGTCTGATGTGGCTCCCGAACCATCTGGTCCGAGGAATCGCAGCGCCATGATCTGAGTTTTCCAGCTGACACCGACGACGCCGACCCCGTTGTTTCCGACTCCGGCAATCGTGCCCGCCACGTGGGTGCCGTGGTTCTCTTCGTCCAAGGGATCGTCATCGTCGTCATAGAAGTCGTATCCATGTTTTCCCCCTCGGGTCCACATGTTGTCCCTCAAGTCGGGATGCGTGTGGTCGACCCCACTATCAATGACAGCCACGATGACCTTCGTCGATTCATGAAGACTAGGCCAAACCTGAGTGGCTCCACAGCTTTTCATCCCCCAGAGCTGTGCAAAAAACGGATCGTTGGGGGTCGAACCCGTGATTGAGGGAGAAGACTCCCCGGCGATCTCGACCTGCGGAACAGACATGATGTAGTCCGGTGCCGCATATGCGACAGCTGTATCGGCCATCAGAGTTTCGACATGGCCGGAAGTCACGACACCCACTGGCTCGACAATCAGAAACGACCCTTTTTCATAATCCTGGATCACGTTCAGACCAGCGGCCTGGAGCGTCTCGGCTGTGGGCTTGTTGTCTTGGTTTGCGTAGCTGATCAGCAGGCGATTAGATCGCTCTTCGGCGACGGGAATCTCCGTTTCGACCTCGGTGGCCATCGTACGCATGGTCTGCACTTGCCCCGCCGGAACTTCATACACGGCCTTCCCATCCCGGCAGACTCCCAAGTATTGAGATTTGGTCTGCCGAACGAGTGCCAGTTCACAGGAGAGCCGCTTCTCTTGGCGGCATTTCGCATGCAGGCAAAGCGTTTCCGCAAGCAGTGACTGGCACAGACAGACGCCTGTCGCACAGATCAGAACTAAGAGCCGGAGTGTTCGCAGTTTCATGGGTTCCTCGACAGTCTTTGCCGACTGATCGCTCATCGGGGATATCGCGGCCTGGGCAACTCGGACGCACAAAGCGGGCCTCATTTCCCCATCATTGGTGACGAAGCAGAAACGGACCGACGAGGCGTGGTCATTTGTGCTCGAACACCGCGCGGACTCTAGCGAAGAGAGCCAAAATGGCCAAGATCAGTCTCGAGGAGACGACGCGATTCGAGTGGAGTGCAAAACGCACTGGGCCTACGGCCTGTGATCGCCCCCAGCTGAGGAGTCCAGTGTGCGCAAGTCGCGAATGCACGGCGATTTAACGCTGCCCCTTGGGGATGAGATAGGCCGGTCTGCTGGCACTGGAGCGAGTGCTGGATGACCGAGCGACGCCGACCCCGCTGGACATGCCGCCCTCGCGCTCGTGCAGATCATCATGCAATGATCGCAACTCTTCGAGGGACCACGTCTCGATGCCTCCATGAGCCGATGCCGAGGTCGCGTGATTCGCGCCACGCAGATGAGCCACCAGTTTCCCCTGCGTGGGATGGAAGTCCCCTTCGACCGACCAATGGTTGCCGCGCAGTCGATAGTTTCCGGTGGTCGCTACTCCGACAGCTTCCGTGACCGAAACTGTCGGCCGCTCGTTTTTCCCGGTCATCAACCAACCGAATGTCCACGGATCGAGCGGAGTCGTGCAGCCGGATTTGAAATACCGCAGCACCTCTGATCCATCGATTCCTGCGACGACCGGGTAATCTGTGCAGGCGGTACGCATCAAACGGTGAGTCTTTTCAGGACATCAAGGATGTAGTTAGGGTCGAGGGCGGCTTTGAAGCGTTTGTTTTTGGCACCGATTTTG
>JAYWHX010000067.1:0-54268 GCA_043777375.1 Planctomycetota bacterium
GGCGTTTGGAGTGCATCGAATGATTATGCTCAATGCCTCACGGCGAGGCAACCTCTTCAGTAATCGCCGTGTCCGAGACAGAACCGTCAGCGCCCGGAGACCCCCGCTCACCAGGACGTGGGCAGCTTGACGCTTGGGATTCGAGGTGAGATTTTCAGGCAGATGCCACTCAGGCAGAGAGGACTCTTGGGGACCAAACTGCCTCACAACCTCTTCTGGCTGCGCCACACCGGTAGGGTCCAAAGCGACCCAACCTGATGTTCTGAAAGAGGGTTCTCTGGGAGATAAGGTATGGATGGTTACACAAGTCCAGACCTTAAGCCCAGGAGAACGAACATGTTGTACGTGGCGGTGGATCAGCATGCCAAGCAGTTGACGGTGAGTGTGCGGAATGATGCGGGGGATGTGATTCTTCGGCGGCAGGTGAGTACGGAGTGGACGAAGGTGCGTGCGTTTTGGGAGGGCATTCGGGAGCAGAGTCCCGAGGGGTTCGTCGTGATTCTCGAGGTGTGTGGACTCAATGACTGGCTGGTGGCGCTACTGACGGCGCTGCCGGGGTGTCAGCTGGTGTTGGTGCAGGCTCCGCAGCGGGCCTCGACGAAGACGGATCGGCGGGATGCGGACCGGCTGGGTGAGTTATTGTGGGTGAATCGATCACGGATCGCGGCCGGGCAGCGAGTGTCGGGATTAAAACGGATTATAATCCCTTCGAAGATGGATGCCGAGAACCGGCAACTGACGGGAGTGCGACAGAGATTAATCTCTCAGAGGACGAAGGTTATTAATCGCGTGTGGCACATTCTATTAAAACACAACATCACTCAAGAGATGCCGACAAAGGGGATTCAGACGATCAAAGCGACGAAGTGGTTGCGAGAGTTGTCGTTGCCGGAGATCGATCGGTTGGAACTGGATCAGTGTCTGGCGCAGTGGGGTCTCATTGAGGTGCAGCGGAAGATCCTCGACCAGCGAATCGCCTTGCGGCAGGAGCAGGATGCCCAGGCCCAGTTGCTGGCCACGTTGCCGGGGGCCTCGGCATTCAGCAGCCTGGCGTTGTCGTGCCGGATCGGTGATGCGGCGCGGTTTAACTCTCCGAAGAGTCTGTCGCACTTCTGGGGATTAACGCCGCGCTGCCGGAACTCGGGAGCGAGTACGGACCGGCTGGGATCGATTACTAAAGAGGGTTCTAAAATGGCGAGGTTCGTCCTGGCCCAACTGGTGCTGCACGTGCTGAAGAAGGATCGCTGGATGAAGGAGTGGTATCGCCGCATTAAAACTCGTCGCGGTTCGAAGATCGCGCGCGTGGCGGTGATGCGGCGACTGACCGTGGTGATCTGGAACATGCTGCGGCACCAGCAGCCGTATCAATGCGGCGGACCGGAGACCGCTCGCGGCAGGAACACGCCCGTGACCCCGAGCGAAGCCAGCCCAGCCTTGAGCCCGTGAGGCCTGCTGCGGTCCTTCCACACACGAACAAGCATTCCCTCAACAGAAGGAGTCTGTGAATCCAAAAGCAGTAGCGGAACGGTCTTGGTCCGACCTCTTTCGAGAGGCTGGACCCTCGCGACGGTGGGGCAGTTCGAGGTAGCACCTTGTTCGGAGAACCACAGTGTTGTCATGACGCCGTGACTCTCACAGAACGTCAACCTGATGAGAACGCCCCGCCGTCCGCGAGAGAGTCGTAGAACCGACTCTGTGTCCCGCCAATGCGGGAGCCGTCGGGCTCGGCCCGGCAGTATCCACGAAGGGATGTCTCGAGTGGCAGCCGCCGCACAGGCACAAGAAGGCCGCCACCAACTCGCTCTCACACGACCCGATCGCCCGTCCGCCGATGCCCGCAGATTCACCACGAACAGACATCGACGAACACACATCGAAGGCCACAGAAGTCATCACGCTTCCACAGCCGTGATCTCCCACAGAGCCGATCTTCACCGATCAGCCGCTGCCCGCTAAACGACCGTACCTGACACCTCCATGCCCGACCAGAAATCTCAAAACGAGCCTCTTGACACGAACATTTCTTTCAGGGAGGTGCCACCCAACGCGGGTAACGATTATCGAATTCTGAAAGAAGTCTTGATGTGGACTGCCCTTCGGCGGTTCAATGAGGTTGCTTAACGACTTCATTGTCCCTCGGAAAGGATTCCTCGGGTGCCACATCAAGACCGGTCGCATGATGCTGTGAACGTCTCCGAAATTCAAGCGGCTCTGGCGCGGGTTGTGCCCGCCTCGCTCGCGGAATTTCGGCGGCACGGGAACGCGCTGATCCCGGCGGACACGTTGGTGGCGGTCGCGTTGCTCACGTGGGGGTGGCTATCGGGCGGGACAATTGATGAACGTCTCGCGGCTGCGTTCGCGATATTAAAGCAGGTCGGTCGGTCGACTTTCAATGTCTCGCGGCAGGGGGTCATGAAGGCGCTCGCGACCTGTACGCCAGGGTTGCTACCGGAGGTTCGCAGCGTGCTCTTCGACCTCGTGAAGGGGCTGAAAGGGCTGTGGAGTACCGGGGGCAAGGTCAACATTGCCGTGGACGGAACGAAGTTCCTGGCACCGCGCACGAGGGCCAATCAGGCCGCCTTCGCCGCAGACAAGACTGGGAAAAAGAAACACTATCGCACCGAGGCCGACCGGGCCAAAGCGGCCACGGTGCAGGTGCTGGCCACGGTTCAATGGCACTTGGGATCGGGGCTGCCACTCCACTGGCGACTGGGCGGGTCGACGGCCAGTGAGCGGCATCACGTCCGCGAGATGCTCGACGAACTGCCCGCGAACGCCCGCCTGGTCGGGGATGCGGAGTACGTCGGCGATCCGCTGTGGCGGGCGCTGATTGACTCCGGAAAGACATTTATCGTTCGCGTCGGTTCGAACGTCACATTACTAAAGAATCTCGGAGAGCTGAAGTTCTCGAACGGGTATGTCTATTTCTGGACCGATCAGTCACAACGAAAGTCACAGCCGCCACTGGTCTTTAAACTGATCACAGTTCATAACGGAAAACATCCGATCTATTTAATTACAAATGACATGGAGATTACTGATGAAGAAGTCGGCGCGATCTATCGCCAGCGGTGGGGCATCGAGGTCTTCTTTCGCACGGTCAAGCAATCGGCACAGCGTCGCAAGCTGGCCTGCCTGACCCCCGAGAATGTCCAGACCGAGTTGCAATGGACCCTGCTGGGTTTGTGGGCCGCCCTGTTCCTCGGACATGACGCGTTTCGCGAGGGAAAACCGCCCCGACAACGCCTCAGCCCGATCAAAGTCCTCCGCGCGATTCAGCGTGTCTTGCTGGCCCTCCGCGACCAAGCGACCGCCACGCCATCGCTGAAAACCCTACTTGAGCAAGCCCTGAACCCCGACGAATCGCACCGCACCACCCCCAAACACAGCCGCCACTACCCCCGCAAAAAACGCCACCAACCCGCCGGCCCCCCAGTCCTGAAACCCGCCACTGCCACCCAAAAACGCCAAGCCCAAAAACTGCTCCCCTGAAAATCGTTACCCGCGTTGGGTGCCACCCCGCGGCGCGGCCTCGATAAACTCATCTTGTGCCTCAGAGGTCATGAGGCACGAAAGAAATGTGGGTAAAGGTGAGGTTTTCACACCTTGCGCACCTTAACGGTGCGAAAGACAAGTCTTACAACAAGAAGAATAACTGGAAATACTGCTACCAGTATACCGAGGCAAATTGCAAAAGTGAAGATTGCGTGTGAGAACTCATCTAAAAGCAAATCGGACTCTTCAAGAGTATCCTCGTACTTAAACATAGCTATTGCAGAGGAAGTCGCAATTGCATAACCGCATGCAATACACGCTACAGTAATGTTCTTTGTCATGACTTATTCCTCGATTTTACCTGATGTTGACCAAGTCACCATTGTCAAGCTTTTCCTTGCAGCAACTAGCGCAGCTGACATCAAGTGGGCCGAGTGAGCAGAAACCATATCCGATGTTGTCATTATGGTAATCCATGGCTTGATGCGGACTGTTATTACCTTGCTCCTCCCGATACCCGGACCATAGCGCAGCGCAAGCAACTCCTGCACATCTACCTAATTTGCAAAGTGTAGTACAATGAACGAGTGCATTTGCTTTAGTTCCATCAGTCATTCCAACTCGGCCTGTTCGCGGATCAATTCTCCATCCTGGAACTTCAGGGTAAGCGTCTTTTAACTCTTTTACAAGGTCTTTGTCTCTCCCCATACCTATAACACATGGAAGTGTTAGTGGGCAAAGAACCGCCGCTGCGCAACCTCCCAAGTTGCCCATAAAGCTTCTTCCCGTTGGGTCAGTCGCAAACAAGCTAAACCACCCCGCATACGTATTCGCACCATCCGGATACGTGATCGGGTCATGGCTCAAGAACCGGCCCTTCCTGCCTTCGTACATTCTCGCTCGGAAGTAATACAACCCGCTCTCGGTGTCGTAGGCTCGTGCGGTGAAGAGGTACGGGTTTGCGATGAACGACGCGGTGCGGGTCGTCGTCCCCACCCCGTCGAGGATCGTCGGTTCGCCGTAGGCGGTGTAGGCGTACCGCTCCACCACGGCTCCGGAGTTATCTGCCAGCGCGGTGATGCTGTATTGCTGGTTCCGATGGTAGTAGAACAACTCCTCTGTCCCGGCTCCCACAGCCCCCGCAGCTGTACGGTCGACCATCAGCACTGGTTCATCGACGTACGGTCCGTAGGTGTATTTTCGGAGCGGGTTGCTGTATGGCTGGGACGCTTGGTATTCGGCATAGACCTGCGGACCCACGTGGATATAAACCGTCGTAAACGGTGTTCCCGCCGAGTCGGTCGTCTTCGCAATCCGGCGGCCCAGGGCATCGTACTTATACAGATGCGTCCCCGCTGTGCCGGTCGAGCTACCCGCTGGGACGACCGCCTGCTTCAGCATGTTCGACGTGTCCCACGTGAACGTTTTGGCCTGCTCATCCACGGTCATGTTCCCGCGTGAATCGTGCGTGACCGTGGCAGCTGCCATCGTGAGGATCTCATGCGCGGGACCGTGCGTCCGAGTCTGGGCGACCCCCGCATCCGTAAACGTATTCCAATCCCCCACCGCTGACAAGGCCCAACTCTGGTTCCGCACCCCGTCGGTGCGGTTCCAAGCCGTCAGCCGGTTCTGATTGTCATACCCCCCGGTCGGCACGCTGAACCCATAATTCGCCATCGCCCCGGTGATTGTTTCACTGATCTTGTTCTTGTTGACATCCCACCCGTAGCCATAATTCCCCACGTTGGTGTTCGCGATGCTGGCCGGAAGATTGTCGCCGGTGAGGTAAGATCGCGTGACGACCTGTCCGTTCCCGAGAGTTTCACTGGTCAACCGACCCCCGACATCGTAGGTGCGGGTATCGATGGTCGATCCCGCTCCGCTGTCGGGATACTTCAAGGTGGACAGCAGATTGCGGGAGTTGTACTGGTGATTGACCCATTTGCCATCGGGGTAGGTGATGTTCTGAGGAAGATTTCCGCTGTCGTAGCCCAGGGACATTTGGTACGTCTGCCCGCTGAATGTCAGGGATTCGCGGTTCTTGCGTCCCTGAGCATCGTAGGTCAGCGTGACGGTATTCGCATACTGCCCGCTCACTCCAGTCAGCATCCGATTGTCGGCGTCGTAAGTGAACGTGTCCTGGCTGGCGAGGGTCCCGCTCGGGCTATTGACCTTCAGCCGGTATTCCTTCTTGGTCATTCGACCGCCCAGGTCATACAGCTGAGTGACCGTGTCCCCCAGCTGATCGGTGGTTCGCTGAGCTCGTCCAGCGGCATCGAAGGCGACGGACGTGATGCCGCAATTGGCATCTCCGGGATTCTGGCCCGACACATGATCCGGCCACTGCGTCGTGATCTTTCGTCCCACATTGTCGTAAGTGTAGACCGTGGTTTGCCCTTGATGGTCCGTCATCGAGAGTTCGTTGCCTGCCGGATCGTAGGCCCACGTCGTCGTCGCTAAGATCCGATCGGTGAGGGTGAGCTTGCGACCGCGAGAGTCAAACACCATCGTGGTCAGGCTGCCCTTGGCATCGGTCTGTGTCTTCACGTTCCCGGCTAAGTCGTAGGTACGGGATGTGACCGCTGTGGCAGTATCGGTGCAGGACAGGTCACGGCCCAGAGCGTCGTAGGTACAGTCCTGGCCCACACCGTTCGGGTCGCGAACCGAGAGACGGCGGCCCCCGGCGTCGTAGGTGAATGCCGTGATCGCATTGGTTTGATCCAGCGATTGGATCGTACGGCCAGCCCCGTCCGTCCGGCTGCGCGTAATGTTGTTCACGAGATTCGTGGACGTGGTTTCCAGCACATCGCCATATCCGGCGACGGTCACAACGGCATCGTAACCCGTTGTGCTGCTGTAAGAAGCCGTGTTCGTGGCCGTTAGCATCACAGTCCGGACCGTGCGACCGAGTCCGTCGCGGATCGTCAGTGTTCGCTCTCCTGCGGGTTGAGTGACGAGAACAGCTGACCCGTCACTGTCGGTCCCCAAACTGAGACCGGTTAAGTGCGACGAGAAGTTTGTGGTCGAATCCAGTCCCACTCCGTCCGTCAGGCTGTCGTCATAGGAATATTTCGTTGTCAGCCCCACGATGCCTGCCGGAGGGTTTGTTGTGCTGTCCCCATAAATCGGAGGAGCGTTCGGATCGACTTGCCCCAGCGCTCCCAGCCAGACCGTGCGAGCGGTGACGCGGCCCCGTGAATCGTATTTCGAAGTGACTTCCTGCAAGGTCTGGCCATCGATCGGATTTTTGTAGTTCGCCGCGTGTGCGGTCACGTTGGACACTTGGGCGGTGTGAGTTGCCCTGCCCAATCCATCGACGTTGGCGATCGTGCCGTGACCATCGGGATTGACCGTTGCTTGCTGACGACCGCAGCAGGTGGACCAGACCGTCGTCCAGGTCTGCCCCCGAGCATCGACGCGAGTGAGTTGGCGTCCCTCGATGTTGTAGGTGTAGGTTTCGGTGGCGACCTCGGCTGTACCGGGAGACTCCGTCCGAGTGAGAGGCAGCCCGCGACCGGAGTAGGTCATGGTGGTGCGGGCCTTGTTCAGGCCACTGGTGTCGGTGGCGTCAAAGTAACGTGGCATCTGCACTTCGATCACTCGCGAGGCCAAGTCGTAGATGGTCTTGGTCTTCGAGGCGACAGCTGTGCCGGACGCGGCGACTTGCTCGATGGTACGACCGCGCGAGTCGAACAGCACGGTGTGCGTGATCCCCAGCGGGTCCATCGTGGCGGTGGTCTGGCCTTCGTTATTGAGGGTGTAGTCGGTAATGAGGCTGGTTGGGTTCGGCGTGTTCGCCGGTGCACGCGTCGCGGCTGCCACAGCTGCGAATGTGGCGTAGGTGACGGACGGAACGGTCGCCTGAATCGTGCGAGCGAGGCGGGCATCGGAGGTACGATAGGCGTAGAACGTTTTGCGTCCGTAGGGGTCTTCGGACGAGAAGAGCTTGTTATCGATGTAGACCTGCTTCGAGGTCAGGGTCTTGCCGACGCGCGGCTGCACTGTCGACTGTGCCAGCCGATGGCGGTAATCGTAGGTGTAGACCGTCTTCTCACCCGCCCGAATGCAGGTGGCTCGAAGTTCGGTGCCATTCACATACGTGACGACTTCTTCGACCTTGAGCGCCGGATCAGTAATCAACGTCTCGGCATCCGCCAGATCCATTGTCGCATACGACTGAATCGTCTTGACCCGCCGACCGCTCAGATCGTATTCGGACTTGGTGACGACCCCAGCGCGATCCTTGACCTTGACCAGCAGGTTGGACTCGGTGCCCGTCCCGTAGAAATACCGTTCCGTGGTGGCGTCCGCGTGTGTGACCTTCGTCATGCGGTTGCGAGTGTCATTGGTGTATGAAGCTCCCCAGCCGCCCGCACCAATCACCACCCACAGCTGACCCGCTGCGTCGTAGGTATAGGTTGTTTCGGCCCGCGCTCCCCCGGCGATATCAGGCGGAGAGATCGTCTTCGACAGCCGGTGGTTCGTGTCGTACTCGTAGTCAGTCCGATTCCCCAGCGGATCAACGACCCCCTTCAGCAGGTACTGATTCACATTCCCAGAGGGGTAGTAGTCATAGGTCGTCGTCGCAACCTCAGACGTGGCGTTCTCTCCGCCCGCTCCGTTATCTAGCAGTCCGACCTGAGTCGTCAGCATGTTCCCCTTGGCATCGTAAGTGTATTTTGTGACGTTCCCGAGACGGTCCTTGTACCGCGTGATCTTGTTGTCACCGTTGTACTGAAACGATTCGGTGGTGGCATCGGAGTAGGCGATCTGACTTACCCACCAGCCTGATTTGAAGTCATACGGCAAGTAGGTATAGGTTTTCACCAACCCACTGCTGTCCGTGATGCTGGCGGGAGCGGGCGAACGAGCACTGTAGACCTGCGGAGAGGATTCCACGCTGCCCGTGATCGTTCCGCCCAGCTGTTGCCAGCCATCGGCGTAGTAGTGGACCCCAATCCCGGTGGACATGTGATTGATCACTCGCTTCATCTTCCCCTGTCCCTCATAGACATTCGTCCAAGAGTTGGAACTCTGATTTGCGAAGGGATAGTTGTGGTACGTGACCTCATTCGAGTCGTTGATGACCGAACGAACGAGTTGCGATGCCTGGGTAATGAGCGTGCTATTAGGATCGACGTTGATGTTGGAGAGAGTCAGGATCACCGTTTTTCGCTGGTGCCCCACGGCAGCAGCGGGATCGACGATCGTGATTGTCTCGGCCACCATCGGCCCGTTCGCAGGGTTCGAGGTCACAACACCCGTCGAGCCATTCTTGTACAGCCCACCGAAGGTGAAGGTCGATGTCGTCCCGTCGTTGGCGGTGACAGTCGTCAAACGCGATCCGGCATAGGCATAACTGGTGGTCAACCCGCTTGGGAACACGATTTGGCTGACGCACCAACGTCCGCCGTATTGGACCGTGTGATACGAGAATGTCTCGGTGGTGCCGTCATCACCGACCACTTGATTGATCTGCCATTGCAGGTCGTAAGAGGTCTGCACCTGAGTGGCGGTGAGCGTCGGATAGGTGACGTTCGTCCCATAGCCATTCTTGTCCTGCATCCGAACCAAGCGGGCATCGGTGGATCGATCAGCGAGGAAGGCTCCCCCGGAGGCATTCTGAAGTGTCTCGAAACGATACAGCGTCCGATCTTCAGCGGTGAACTCGACGTACCGCACCGTGCGTGGGACGGACCCGCTCACTGGTGTGACGGGATTGTTGTTCGTATCGAAGAAGGCCAGCTGCCCGCGCGTCGTACGTCCCGCAGGCGAGTTGGGATCAAACACGTAGGTCCGTGAGCCATCGGACGTGTTGGCGTCAGGAACGATGAAATTACTGGTGGGTCCACCACTCCCATATCCGTTGATCGTGAACATCTTGAGCTTGATGTCGTACGTACAGAATCCCCCTGACCCAAAGCTGCCGATAGTTGCCTGTTCGCGGCTGCGATAGAAGCGTGTCAACCGGGGACTGGCAAACGCATTCGAGGCTGCCGAGCTGGCGTAATCCGCTGCCGAATGGATGTAGTTAAAGGAGGCGTTGTCGATCACCGAACCCGTGGTTGACAGCAGGCCACCCGGCAGACCTGGGGCATTGCCGTATTGCTGTGCCCCACCGCTGCCGTCCAGCCCACCGTTAGCCAATTGAGGACTCAATGACAACGACGCTGAGGGGCCACTGCTATCTCCGCAGCCGATTCCACAATTTCCGGGTCCACCGGGTCCACCGGGTCCACCGGGTCCGACGGGAGGCCCCGCAGGCCTTGGCGGCTTTGGAGGGCTTGGTGGCGGCGGGCAAGTGGGAGGCCGCCCCGGAGGGAGAGACGGAGGACTCGGTGGTCCATCAAAAGTGTAAACGTTATTGGAACAGTATTGAACGGGAATCGTCGCACTCTGAAGTGCCGCTTCCGGAGTGGTGACCGCATTACTGGGGGCTGTCGGAGCAGGATCTCCGTTAAACGGCACTGCCGCCACCGCCGGATTACGACTCAGCGTCGCCACCACCAGATAGGCCATGGACAGTGTGACACAGAACGCGAGTACCATCCAAAACGGGGATGACTGAACGATCTTCTTCACCATGATGTGGATTTCCCAGCGAGATTCGATTCCATCCGACGCGAGAACCAATAAAACTACTTCCCCAGCATTTGAGCATGTCGCTCACGCAACTTGGGGACAACGATAAAGACGGAAAACTTGACTTGCCCCGAGGTGAGCGGAGAAGCGGCCAGGATATGGACTTCGTTGTACGTTCCGGGTGTGCCTGTGAACGGTGCAATGGCCATTCCCTTCTCGTCTGCCGCCACAGTAATCGAGGTCAATCGGTTACTGAATGCCCCCAAATCGAACGACGTGAACGTCACCGGAGCATGGGGAACGACTTGGACTTTCAAGGCGACAGCTTCACCCTGCAAAGCTTCGACGTATTCCGGGGAGGCCGCTTGGGCCTGTGGAACCCCCTCTTTCGGCTGGGCGGGTTGCCAGATTCGCCCTGGCTCGACCGTGTTGAGGTAACTCTCTGAATCAGCGATGTAGGCTTTTTCGTCGAATTTCGCCGGGACAATCATCTCAGAAAGACGTTCATCATGATTCCCCTTTTGCAAAGCCTCTGCCACTGAAGCCACCATCGGATTGGCATCATGACGGATTGTTTGCGTGACCCCCACGATGGCTTGCATCGAATCGGGGTCAAGCACTCGCTCCTCGACTCCCCCTTCCGCACCCATAGGCTCCACCGGTGGCACTGACTGCCCTGCCACGACACCGCAGAGGATGGCGGCGATTAAAACAGCTCCCCAAGTACGACGACGATCAAACATGATCGAGCGGTCTCCTTAACGAACAGCTCAGGCTGAGTCGGGTTGGGTGGAATCAGGAAAGCAATCGCGTGATGTGTGAACTCGCGATTGGCAGTTAGAAGTAGTACGAGGCCCGTACTGAAACCATTACACAGACAGCCCCCCTGGAAGTCAAGAAGGTGTTTTTCGGATTTCGACTCGTGTCGATGTCCTCATCGAACGTCCACGTCGCATGACCCGACTCAGCTCCTGCTACCAACGGAATGACGACTCCACGCTGCCATGATCCCTGACTTCGCGAACGTGCAGTTCTGCGTCTCCGGACTCTTCGGAGATCAACCACAACGAGTAGCAGCGTGAGTCCTGAGTGACCAACTCAGCTGCGACTGGGGGGACCAATGAGGGTTGAGGCATCTGGGGTGAATGACCATGGCGATCCGTTTGCTCATGTCGTTGTCGGAGGATCGCGTCGACATCACTCTGACCGATGATTGGTTCGAGCATGATGTGAACAGATTGGTCGGACGCTCTCTGCAAATTGAGACGGCCATTGCCCCAGCAAGTGATGGAAGTCGTCTGATCCATGAGCTGAGCTGGGCTGGTGTCCTCGAACACTAGTCCCCAGCTTTCAATCGTATCGTTGATCTCAGGACCTCGCTCAAGTGAGGTCTTTTCCTGCATTGTGGGGCGTCTAGGAACCGATACAGTCTCGGCGATGAAGCGTTGATAGTCCCTCGCAGGGCGGGTGCGTCGGATGGTATTCAGGTTGACTTTGGCATTCTCGTCCGACAGCCGCAGGCGATAGGTCGTCCCGGAGAGTTCAATCTGTCCGTCATGCCAGATGCGGCGGCTCGAAGATGCCCTCTCCTCAGCCTCGACTGCCTCAAAAACCTGCGTGGATCGAGATAGTAGCGACCGCTGAAGACTCAGCTTACTCCAGCGGCTTTGCAGTTGGGTTTCCGATTCGATGGCTTGCAGCGTTCGGGTAAGGCTGCGATTGGCAGAACGAGCGGTGATCATGACGGCTATCAGAATCATGGCCAGTGTCAAAACGAGGACAAACCCTCGGGGGTGCGTTAGGCCGTCACACGAAGCGTGACGTTTCATAATCCCCCTCCACTGCGAAGAAATATAAAGTCGACGACTGGCTGATTGGCCCCGTCGACCAATACGCATCGCATCCGTGCTGGAATCGGGAATAGATTGTCGAACTCGCCACGTGGAGCAAGGAGCGACCGCAGGTCGTCCTCTGGACGCCCGATGAGAATCTTCGAAATGCCTCGGCACATCAGTGTTCGTTCTCCGACTCTGGACTGTGTTGAAGTCGAATATGATTCGCGGATGAGCCACGCTTCGCTGCCGGACTGAATGAACCGATACCGGACCTCATTCGGGCTGAGCATGGCGTGTCCCGTCGCATTCCTTCCAGTGAATCCCACGAGACGCAACTCGGTCAACCGGTGATTCCATTCCCGAGAGTTCATCAGATCCCACTCGATGGCTGCTTGCAGCCCCCGCTTCCAGGGAGCGAGTCCGTGGTCGGAAGCCAGCACCACCGCTTCGTGACGATGCATCGTCTGCATAGCCAATACCAATGCTCCCAAGAGCAGGACTGACATCGCAGCTGCGGCCATGACTTCGACGAGTGTCGTACCGTGGGATGGAAGGCGTGATCGACCCCAGAGTCCAGATGCCCCGGTGGGATGGCAAGAGAATCTCCTCATTGTGAACCCTTTGGAGGGATCGCCAATTCGACACGCACCAGCGGCGGGATTCCCGGCGGGTCGTTCGCAGCACTCGCGACGAGTTCCACGATAGCGACTGATAATGGGCCATCGGTCTTCGCTCTGCCGATGCGAGTTTTCCAGGTCACTTCTGGAGTGTCGAGGAGAACGCCCGACGACTCAACCGGAATCTCTTCCCGAGCCACCGACCACTGCATCAGCAATCGATCCACAGCTTCCACCGCTTGCAGCTTCACCAACGCCCGCTGGTGTTGACGCAGCAATCGGGCCTGGGCCATGACGGTCGTGGTCAGAATCGTTCCGAGCAGGGCAATCCCGGCTACGACCTCGATGAGTGTCATTCCTCGTCGTGGTGGCTCCGCCGGATTGATGTGGGGGTTATTGGCCCCGTTGCAATGCACGAACTGTGTCATGAGAGACTCCTTCCACCCATTGCCCAGTTCCGCCGCATGTCAACCGCCACTGGTTGTCTGGATCTCCATCCAGTCGGACCGCATACGAATCACTGGTCCCATCAGCCCGATAGAACAGCGTCGCCTGTCCGGTTCGAATCACCTGTCCACGATTCGTGATCGCGTCGAGCGATGAGGTTTCCATCAGGCTTAGCGGCTGCATGCCCGCCATGTGCCGCTCCCACATCCCCGTGTCGAGGTCAACCTGGAGTGTCGCGGGCTGTTTTAACCGGCGGCACTGTGCCCGAAGAGTCGCATCCATTGACTGCAATCGCTGCCACTCCAATTGATGGCGGGCTGCCGAGATTGATCCCCGCACCACGACGGTCGCAACCGAGGCAAACATGCCCAAGATGGCAACCACCGCCAGCAGCTCGATCAGCGTGAACGCCGAGCGTGTGACACCTGCCTCAGTTCTGCTTGGCCGAAGTGACATCGGCGCTCGACAAGTCCTGATCTCCACCGGCCCCTCCTTCGCGATTGTCGGCCCCATAGCTGAGAATTTCGTACGGCGTGTTTCGTCCGGGATAGATGTACTGATAGCCATTGCCCCACGGGTCCACCGGCAGCTTCGTCAAGATGCCATCGGGAGCTTTGTCGGTCTTTTGGACGAGAATTTCGATCCCCTCGTCGTTGGTCGGGTATCGCCCTTGAATCGTCAGGTAGAGTTCCAGCGCATTACAGACGGTGGCGATCTCGGACCTCGCGATGTTCTGGCGGCTGTGTGTCATATAGGTTCGGACGCTGATCGTCGCCACACTCGCCAGCAGGCCGATGATCACGATCACGACCATGAGTTCGGTCAGCGTGAACGCCCTGCGGGCGGTGGTAGTGAATGCCACTTGTCGTTTCATTCTACTGTCCTGCGCCAAAGACATTTCCCGCCTCCAGAATCGGCAGCATTGTGGCAAACATGATGAATCCCACAATTACCGAGAGCACCAGAATCAGCACTGGCTCCAGCACCGCTGCGAATCGCTCCGAAGCACTGGCCACTTGCCGATCATAATCAACTGCCAGCCGTTCCAACATCTCTTCTAACCGACCCGTCTGCTGCCCGACGGTGAAGACCTGCACCACGACGGGCGGAAAGACTCCCGATTGCTTGAGCGATGGTCCCATCTCCTGGCCCGTTTCGATGCCTCGGGCCGACTCCAGCAAGGCTGTCTCTAAAACACGATTTCCCGCCGAGCGGCCCGCCACATCAATCGCTCGCAGGAACTCGACCCCGCTCCGCATCATCACCGCAATCACCATCGCCATCCGCGAGATCGATTGCCGCCGCACCATGTCGCCGAGGACGGGAATTCGCAAGATGATTTTGTCTCGCCACAAGCGCCCAGCAGCGGTCCGTCCCCAGGCCACTGCTAGTGTTCCCAACACAATTCCAACGATCGCGAGCCACCACCCATGCTGCGTCAATAACTCGCTCCCAAATCGCAGCACTCGCGTCGGCCAAGGGATCGGACGATTCGCCTCCAGCAAATTGTCGAGTAACGTCGGCACCACCACCGTCATCAAAAACGTCGTCACGCACACAGCGGCTAACAGCACCACGAGCGGATACATCATCGCGGTCAGCACGCGGTCTCGCAGATGCAAGCTGCGCTCTTTGAAATCGGCCAGTTGATTCAACACCTGATCCAGATTCCCGGCCCGCTCCCCGACCTCGACCATGTTGAGCGACAACGTGTCGAACACCTCGGGTTGCTCCGTCATCGCACTCAGCAAACTGGACCCCGCCACTACGCGATCACGCAGCCGCAACAAAGATGTCCCCAGTGCCCCCGTGTACTGCTCGATCAACACATCCAACGATTCGATCAGCGGGATTCCAACTCCCAGAAGCGTCGACAAATCGCGAACCGCACTGGCAAACAGCGTCGGCGAAATTCTGCGTACAAAGAAGCGAGCTGCCGGAACCGTTCCGCTCGTCGCCTTCTTCTCCGCGAGCGGTCGCACCTCCAAGACCACCAACCCCCGCACCCGCAAACTCTCTCTCGCATCACGCGGCGATTCCCCCGCCACCTCTCCCGTCAGAGTGTGCCGCTGGGTATCAATCGCTCGGTAATGAAAGACCGGCAAGCGGTGAACTCCTCATGCTTTGGGTCAACTTGGCGGGAATGATACTCAACCACTCATGATGTCAGAAAGTCTAGCGACAACTGTCAGCTGCTTGGCGCTCGCCCGGAAGAGTTTGCATTCCTCTCGGGCTTGTGGGGTCGCCGACCGACTCGATTCATCTCACAAAACCTCATTGCAACGTGAATATGGCCTATGTCGGCTCCACAGGTGATGTCCCAGTCCTGCATGCCACTTGGGATGGTTCGATTGGCTCAAATGGTCGAGGTTTGGTCACTGGCGGAGAAGAAGAGACCATCGTTCAGCGAGATGGCTCCTGTGATGGCAATGGCCAACGACTGAAAGCTGGCGATGAGTATGACGGCAGGCTCGGGGAGCTGATCCATCGCAATCCTCAGCAACGGAGGGGCGATTGAGCGTGTTTTGATGGAGTGACGACGGAGGTGGAATTCTCTCGGAACGACTTATCCACAGGCGGTCTGGGTTTCGCTGGGTGTTAAATACTTGTGTTAAATAGAGTGTTACGCTGTGGATAACCGTTCGCAACCGCTTGAACTTGCGGGCAAATTCGAAGTGGTCGGTGTGTAAACCATCGAAGATGGGTGTGTAAAGGGTCGAAGGGTGGTGTGTAAACCATCGAAGACCTTCGGCCATTGTCATGGGTTATAGCGGGCGGTGGGTGAAGTATCGAAATGGGATGGTTCGGTGTGTGAACTATCGAAATCGCTTGACTTGGTGGGTGATCTATCGAAGTATCGGCTCCATGGAATTGGAACCGGATTTGTTGACATCGATATCGCAACCGTCGAGTGAGCGGTCCCCGCTGCTTCCTGATCGGCGGGAGGCGGATTTCTTTGTCTGCGATCTGATGGACGCCTCGCCGAAGGGGGACATGGCGTCGATGGAGCATCCGATCTTTTCACTCTCCACCAAGCCCGATCATCGGGTGCGTCGCTACGAACACGGGGCGGTGTTTGTTGAGGTGAAACCTTCCTCGGATGGCCTCGCGACGGTGCATGATCGCGATATCTTGATCTACTGCATCAGTCAGTTGATGGCAGCTGTGAATGCGAAGCAGGCGGTGACTTCGGTGTTGCGGTTCACGGCTCATGATTTACTGAAAGCCACCAATCGGATGACGAATGGTCAGGGGTATGAGGCTTTGAAGGCGGCGTTGGAGCGACTGTCCGGGACGCGGATCAGCACGAACATCACGACGGGTGGGCAGGAAGTGTTCGAGACGTTTGGCCTCATCGAACGGGCGAAGATCGTTCGTGAAACTCGCGACGGTCGCATGCAGGAGATCGAGGTGAAGCTCTCGGACTGGGTGTTCAACGCGATTCAGCATCAAGAGGTGCTGACGCTGCACCGGGATTATTTCCGGCTGCGGAAGCCACTCGAACGGCGGATGTATGAACTCGCTCGGAAGCACTGTGGGCATCAGGGGGAATGGAAGATCTCGCTGCTGGTTCTTCAGAAGAAGTGCGGGTCGGCGTCGACTGAGAAAGAGTTCCGTCGACTCGTCACGAAGATTGTGCAAGAGGACCAGCGGCATCAGCACATGCCCGACTACTCGGTGATGCTCGATGACAGCGATATCATCACGTTTCGCAGCCGAGGCACCGTACCAAGCCTGAGTCACGACGTGACGCTGCCCGTGCGGGTGGGGATGCTCGACCCAGAGTCCTACGCGATGGCCAGACAAATTGCTCCGGCGTGGGATGTGTATTTCCTCGAACGCGAATGGCGGGAGTGGATCACCGAAGCTCCGCGTGATCTGGATGCGGCGTTTATTGGGTTCTGCAAGAAATGGATCGCCCGAAGGGCGACAGGCTGACGTTTTGAACATCAAATCTGGAGCTAACCAGTTGTTTAGCAACCTGTTCCTTGAAATGGCTTCCCATTCTCGTGTTCAGAATATCTTGGCAATCGAAAGTGTTACCGGGGAATCGTCTTTGTGCTCGATGCGGACTTGGAAGAGTCCAATTTCCTTCTGAAGATTTGGAGATAGGGAGAATCTTTGGGGAGTGCGGGGTCTTTTGATTCATCGTCAATGACTTTCTGGAGTATGGAGTTACCTTTTTCGATCAGATCCAAACGGCTTAATGCCTTGCCTACCAGCAGGGTTCGAACACCCTGATATCCAAGCGTCAGTCTTGCAGCGGCCTTGCCCCCCTTCCCTTGGACAGCCAAGATGGCTTGGCTCACCGAGTCTTCGGCCTGAACCAGCTTATCGTAACGCTCATGAGCATCCGCGGCCTTCGCGTTCAGCAGTAAATCGTGACAGCGAATACTCGCGAGTGAGTTCTGCACCTCCAACTCGCATCCAGAAGTTTCGAGTGACGGCGGAATACTGCGGAGCACTTTGTAAAACACTGCCAGTAGCTCAGCTTCTCGTTCACCGTACGTTTTATAAATCGCGGGGCTTTGGCTGAGGAGTTGCATGGTCTCCTTGATACAGATCAGCAGTTCATTAATCACCGCGATCCGCTCCGATTCCCAGAGCGGCACTCGATGAACCGGATCGGTGAGTTTGGCTTCCAGAAGATGATATTCTTCCATCGAGACGGGTTCGTCATAGACAAATTGCCAAGTCGAAAGAGCATCGATTAGAAACCTGTATCGACGACCGTCTCCCAGAGTCTGAACTCGTAGTCGTCCACGATCGATGGCAGATGCAAATTGATTCTTCAATTCCGAAAGAGGCGATTGCTTCGAGTCGTCACCACTGAGCTTCAAACTTAACGCTCGACTCACAGTTGCGTAGTCGTCTTGAACTCGCGGGTCTCCAAATACGAAATGATCCGTGTCGAGTCCTTGGCATTCTTGAAAGGCTATGGCCGCTTCCTTGAACTGCTTTTCTCGAAAGTGACGCACTCCCAGCAAGTACATGGCCGTCGAGTTCGTGGGGTAACCCTGGCGGAGAACCGTCAAAGTCTCCAAGCACTTATCGGCGTACCCCTGACGCAAATATGCCTTCGCCAGAACGATTTGGGACATTGGCCAGAGTTGATGATTCGACTTCGACACCTGTAGAAGTTGGACTTCAGCGAGATCGCTTTGATCCGTGAGGTCTAGGGCAATCCCTGAGAGGTAATCGAGTCGATCGATGAGTGACATCGGAGGGGATTCAAGGCGGGCAAGTTGGTTCTTCATCGCGTCAAGCTTCGTGAGGATATCGAGGACATCACGATATTTTTCCTGAGCGGTTGATGCCGCCTTCAAATGTTCTGGACTCGGTTCCCGTCTGTTGAGAAACTGCTCGAAATCACTGTCTTGCGAGAGGTTCTCTAACCGGGTGATGTAACTCTCGCTGTCCTCTTCAATCGGCTTGATGATATTGGTGCGTCTAACCTCCTCCATGTGCTCGATCAAGACCATGCCTCGGAAGATTCCCCAAAATGCAATCAACGTCGTCAAAATGAAAACCACAGACCACCCAACGATTGTTATCTGCACATTACTCCTCCTTTCGTGGGTTTCGATCATAAGTTCATCCGCTCCTCTTGGAGTTTTTTCAGCATTTCGATGACTGTTCTCCAAATACCGCAATCCGACCGTGGTGGCCCAACCAATCCCGATCGCCGCGATCATCGCCACGATCGCACGTGGATCGGCGTTCTGCGGGTTGCCTTTGAGGGTGAAGATGGCTGCCACGAGAACCAAAAGGGTCAGCAAAGACGCTGAGACCAGTATAAAGACTCGCTGTCCAAATCGTTCTTCAGAGGTTTTGCGTGGCATATGACGACTCCAAGTTGATTGGAATTTCAGTCTGGCAGAACATATTGCCAGACACCCAATTCGTACGCACGAGGATACATCTGGTCAAGTCGATATGTTCACGAGTCACGGTCAGACTGTATTGATGTCGTCTTCAGTCTCGTCCAACTTCTCGTTGTGGTTCGGTGCCTTGCCGTGGCTCCGGAGTATGCTCCCGTGGAGCTATCAGTTGAAAATCGAAAGGCGGGCGGAGTGTTGTTGTTCGCTGCTTGTCCATTCCGTGCAGATGAAGGCGAATACGTCCGGAATCCCACTGTCCCCCTCGGGTGTAACACATGAAACCGGAACGACCTGTCTCTATGCACCGGATGTAAATCTGAATTCTTCGGAGTACGTCATTTGCCCATTTTGACAACGAACTCTTGGCCTCCGATGAATCACCAAACCTTCGTTCGCATTCGGTAGAGAAAGGGCGACTGAGATTCGCAGCGATATGATTGTCCACGGCATCACGAAGCCTCTGTTGCCATTCGATGAGTTGTTCGATGTCAGAAGTTTCCGGAGGAATCAGCTCTCTCGTGATGGCGTCGACCATTTCCAGCCTTGGTGGGGTATCCGTCACACGGCTTCGCTCCAAGAGATTGTGATAAGTGACATCGATTCGATCGGAGGAAGTGTCAATTCGAGTTTCATGGCAAGTACCCGTGCTGCTTGAGCCACGGCTCTATGGCCTCTTCGAGGAATTCTTGGAGGGTGTTTGGCTCGATGCCTTTGAGCTGGCGTTCGAGGGAGGCTCGCTTGAGTGCTGTGGCGAAGTCGGAGCGGATGCGGGTGGTGATGGATGAGCGGGTTTGTTGAGGTGTGGGGGCTGGAGTCTCGGCTGTGGGTTGAGGCTTGGGTTGGAACACGAAGCTCTTCTCGACGGACGGGTCGACGGGCGGTTTCAGACCTTCGACGAGCGGGCGGCGGTTTTTCATTGGCCCCTCCCCTTCTTCTTTGGTTTGGCTTTTCTCGGTGTGAGTTTGGCCTTGCAGGCAGCGGGCAGGATTTCGCGGAACAGCTGTTCGACTTCGACGGCGGCATCGCTGGCTCTGCTGCCCATATTCCAGACGACTTCGCCTTGGCCGGGAGCGTCGGCATAGATCTGCCGGAGTATCATCGCGGCGGTGGCGAGCGGCAGGTTCAAGGCTGCCGCAGCGTCTTTCATGTCTTTGGTGAGTCGGTAGTTCTTTCCGACCATGCTCAGGACGATGGTCGCCTGCGGCTGACCGGCGCGGATGTCCTGGGCTTGGCGGAGAACATCGGTGGCTTTGGCGAGTGCTCGCACTTCGAGCATGCTGGCTTTGCAGGGGACGATGGCCATATCGGCTCTGAGTAAAAGGGCACGGCTAGTTTCGGTTTGACTACCGGGACCGTCAGCGACGACGTAGTCGGCCTCTTGGGCGAGTATCGGCAACTCGTTCAGGATGATGTCGGGGTTATCGAGGCGGACCGCTTTCACGCCGGGAGCGGCTTCTCGAATCCACTCTGACGAGGACTGCTGGGTATCGCAATCGGCGAGCGTCACGCTGTGGCCTTGCTGGTGGAGCCAGGCGGCGAGATGAACGGCCAGTGTGGACTTACCCACACCGCCTTTGGAATTGGCGACGACAATAATCATGCAGCCTGCTTACATGCCTTTGAGCTGTTTGACAAGCACTATTTCATGTTGGGTTGCTGGCATGATTTATTAATGGCGTGACAGGTTGCTGTTCTGCCGTCATGCCAGCTTGCCATTCAGAAAGCACCCCAGCGAGCAAGCCGCATTGCAGCCCTTTCATACAGCACGTCAGCAAGCCAGCCCGCATTCATTCCGTCATGCCGTATGGCTGGCAGGACAGACTGCCAGCCTGATGACTTGCTGACGTGCCGTACGGCTGGCTGGTCGGCAGTACAGCCGACTTTCCCGGGGAAAGTCGTCCTAAGCTCTGCTTAGGGGAGATGTCTGACAGAATCATACACGCAGGCAGGTGCAAACACGGGTACACGCGTTCATGTGTTTTTGAGGCATTAGCAAGGGCATATTTCGGACTCCAACGAGTGTTCCGGAAGGCTCGATTGGAATGCTTGGGGAACGACGGTCGGGAACTTGTTGCGTGTGTCTAGGAGTGCGACGCGGACGCGACGCTCAACGACTCGGCAGGCCGACGCCGTGCCGTTCTCCGGTGATGCGTCGCTCGCTGACCGGATTATGGCGAGCGATGCTTCTCGGCGAGGGACTGCTCGAAGAGTTCGAACGCACGGCGGCGGGTGGCCTCGCTGTCGGGCTTGATCTTACCCGCAATTTTTACAAGTTTCGCAAAGGGGTGGGTGGCCGCTGTATTGCGGAAAGTATTGAGATCGCGTGGGTTGAGAATAATGAGCCCCGTGCGGCACAGCGGTTGCGTCGTCCAGCGTTGTGCCATCCAGGGAGTGTGGGGCGGACGGAGAGTCGCTGGCGGGACGTCCGGCGCAGGCCGGTGGATTCTGGCGAAAGACACAGGGAATGGAACCGAAATGGGAGTTGGAAGTGTGGGCTCGGGAGAGCTTCGGGAGTTGTGAGTTAGGGGATGTGCGGCGCACCGAGCGTGTCGTCCGATTTGCGCAGCAGATGGCCGGGCATCCGGATGGCAGCACGCCTGAGCAAACGGAGCGTTGGGCTGATCTGAAAGCCGCGTACCGTCTGATTGATCGGGAGGAAGTGACGTTCATTTCCATCGCATCGCCGCATTGGGAACTCACTCGACATCGAGCCCAGAGCGTGGTGCTGGTGATCGGCGACACCACGGAACTTGACTTCGGCTGGGGCCGCCAAGCCTGCGGTCTGGGACCGGTGGGGATCGGTTCGGGCCGTGGATTTCTGTTGCACAATGCGTTGATGGTCGATGCGGCAACGTCCGAGGTCATCGGCCTGGCGGGACAAGAAGTCCTGTATCGCCGACCGAAACCGAAGTGTGAGAATTCGTATCAGCAGACGCAGCGGGAAGGGAAGGAGTCCGAAGTGTGGGCGAGGCTGATCGAACGGATCGGTCCTCCGGCGGATGGCGTTACCTATGTGCATGTGTTCGACCGCGCGGCCGACAATCTCGATGTGTTCTGTCAGTTGCAAGCCCAGCGAGGCGAAAGGGTGATTCGCGCTGCGCATCTGCATCGCCGAGTGGACGAAATCACGTCTGACAGCCGCGCACCTCGCAGCTCGCTCAAGGAAGTGCTGGACCGTCAACCGGTGCTCGACACGTACGAACTGTCGGTCCGGGCCACGAAGGATCAGCCAGCTCGGACTGCGAAACTGGCCATACGCAGGGCGAAAGTGTTTGTCCCACCGCGTTCGAATCGCCGCACGGCGTTGCAGCGGAAACTGGAATTCACGGGCGTGGAACAATGGGTTGTCGAGGCGCGGGAGATCGACCCGCCGCTAGGCGTCGCGCCGATCCACTGGGTGCTGTGGTCCAGCCGACCAGTGGACACTTTCGAGGACGCCTGGCAGATGCTCAGCGACTACGAACGCCGCTGGCTGATCGAAGAGTTTCATAAGGCGATCAAGACTGGCTGCCGCGTGGAAGCCAGACAATACCAAACGGCCAAACGACTGGAAGTGATGACCGGCCTATGCAGCGTGATCGCCGTCCGGCTGCTGCAACTCAAAACACTGGCCCGCACCGCGCCACACACGCCTGCCGACCGCGTGGTGCCTGGCGTCTGGCTGGAGATGCTCCGTGCCCTTCGTACGAAGCCGATCATCACCGTACATGACTTCTATCGCCACCTGGCTGGACTCGGCGGCTTCTTGATGCGTACTGGCGACGGCGAACCCGGATGGATCACCCTTTGGCGCGGCACCGAAAAACTCCTCGCCGCCATTCGAGGATACAACGCCATGAAAAATAGATGTGGGTAAGATCAAGGCTGTCGGGCCGGCCACCACAGAGGGCTGCTTGTTCCAGGTAGGCAGCCAGAGCGGCAGCATGGAACGGGCAGTCCAGAGGATCGAACTCGGGAGTGGTCATCGGTCTGGCTCCCGATTGTCGGTGGTGGTATGGGCTTTGGTCATGCCCTCACGTAGACCAGCTTGGAAGGCTCGGTCAAGTGCCTTGTGAATGGCCCCGACATAAACATCGTGGAAGTCGAGGGAATCGAGGCCACGCACTGCGAGGGTCTCGATGCCGAGTTCCTCGCGGGCGATCAGCGAATAGAGGTCGATGGTCATGGTTGCCTCCTACGCTTTCTCGAACAGCATGCACACATCGTGCAGGCCGGGGATGAAGGTTGAGCGATAGACCTTCTTCGAGCTGCTGGCTCCGTGGCTGAACCGGATGATGTCGGTGCCGTGTTGCTTGAGGCCAGCTGCGAATGCGAGGCGCTTCGTGTGGAAGGTGAGGGGGACGAATCCAGCTGTGCGGTCGGAGTAGTCGCCCATCAGGACCGCGAACTTCCCGCCGGGCTTGAGAGCCTTAGATGCGTTGCGGATGAACTGGCCGTAACGCTGGAGGAAGTGGTCGAGCGTGGGTGACCGGCTCAAGTCACGGCTGTCGGTCGCATAGAGCTTCTGTCTCCAGTAGGGCGGATGACTCCAGATGAAGTCGAAGGTCTCGCCATCGCCGAACCCTTGTGGGTCGCAGGCGTCGATGCCTTGGTGAATGTCCCATGCGACGCAGGGGATGCTCAGATGGTCGCACACATCGCGGCAAGTGCCTGATCCACTCATCGGGTCCAGCACTAAGGAGGGTTTGAAGTAGAGCATTAAATCGCGAATTAAATTACCTCCGCAGTTGCCGGGGTAACCCCGGTCGCCGTAGTCACCGGCCTGATCGTCGTGATACAGGCTCGTGAGATGCGGAACAGGACTTCCGTTGATTGGGGCGAGGGGCAGCTTGGCCATCACGGGTTGCCGCTCGTGAGTCATGCGAGAGGCGAACGCCGGGTTGATGAGAGAGTTGAGTGTGAGTGTCTGGTTCATAGTCAGTTTCCTTTCGGGTGAGTGGATGGAGATTGTGGGTAGAGATCATGGGCGACCTGATCAATCACGTCCCAGTTGATGCCGACGCAGGCGTCACTGTGGCGTTTCACGGATTGCAAGACCGTCCAGGCTTGCTCGTCAGACAGCCAATCGCATTGGGACTGCACGTCCTCGATCGACCAGATGTCCGCGATCTGTCGTCGCGTGGCCAGAAGCCTGTGGATGACACTCGACAGAGACTCTGTGATGTCCATGAAGACTGGTGGTTCACCAAGTTCTTCGATGTAGTACCGGTACGCTTGGCCAGAGATCGCTTGGAAGTCCAAGCCGGTTGAGTCGCACCAGTGCATCGCATCGGTCAGAACGTCGGCGAGACAGGTTTGCAGATCGTCGTCGCCAGTTTGGTAACGCTTGAGGATGCGTTCGACACGGGCTGCACGTTGGATGTTGGTCATCTCGGAGGAGTTGGTCATGATTGCCTCCTTCAAACGTGTGCATCAACGAGAACCAGCGAATGGACCGCGTAGCTGCGAAGGATTGTTTCAACTTCGGTGTGCCAATCGGCGGTCTCCTTGCCGTCGATGACAGCTCCCCACCAGCCCATGCGACCTTGCTCGTGCCACACGCCATCGGGCGTGATGATGGCGAACGGGAATTTCTTCCGCTCGATCACTTGTTCGATGGTCGCGAGATTGTCCGTGTGGGAGGCACGCGTTGGTTCACGATCACGCAGCCAGCCATTCCAGCGTCCGCCGATGCTGAACCAGTCCCATTTGCCAACGGGGTTGTACGTCGACAACGGTTCTTGACGGCTGTTGAAGTGTGAGTGGCACCTCACGTAGTCTCGGTACTTCTGCTCGTGTGTCGATTGCAGCAGCTCATCGAGTGCCTCTTGGCAGCGGTCCAGGTTGTAGGCCGGGTGCTGCTTCTCGATGATCTGAGTGAAGTGCCGGATCTCGCGTTCGAGGTCCAGCTGGGCTTGTTCGAGTGAGTAGCAGACATACGGTGCGACTTTGATTGACTCGTCGTAGGGAGCCATTTGAGCGTCGACGAAGCTGTGGGTGTCGTCGAGTTGATCGGGAGGGATGATGATCCCCACGGTGTAATGTGACATAAGATTCCTTTCTGAAATGAGGGGCGAGCCGTTATGACCCGCCCGATTGAGTTGAGTGCTATTCCTGCTTGTCGCCGACGACGCGGAGTGTGATGCGGCCATCGAGCGGAACGCAGTCGAGCTGGATGTTGAATCCCTGGTTGTCGGCATGTGCCCAAGCGGAACCGATGCGGGTCCAGAACCCTTTTTGGCCTTGGCGGTCGCGAACTTGATAGGCTGTGTGAGTGGGAAGTTTGCTCGGGCTGGGGGCTGTGTTATTGGCGGTGTTGGTCATGATGTATCTCCTTCGTTTTGTTTGCAGGCCGCGACCATCGCGACCTGATGGCACGAGATTCAAAAGCCGCTTGAGCGGGGGCGAGCTTGCGAGCGCACTGCTCCAGCGGAAAATTGGGGGCGACCTTCAGGGGGAACCGATTTTCCGCTGGAACAGCCCAGCGGCGGCTTTAACGTGCCCAATCAGGACGTGTGGTTCGTGGCTGCATCCCGACAGACGGAAGGGGACCGAATGACCGACCATCCCGTGATGACCCTGGTCTGGCGAACCTGACCTGACTCACTGCCCTGGGCGCATTGACCGCGAAGAGAAGAGGGGGCGAACCGCCATCCTGAGCATGGCCATCAAGAGGTGAGGGGGCTGTCCCTCGAATGCTCCGCGTGGCTGCCACCCAACTGTCGTGAGCAGGCAGGACTGGTTGTGCCATGAGCCGGGCCTTGGGGCATTGGCTGACCTGAAGCCGCCAGAAAGGAGATGACCTCGCTCACAAAACGTGGTAGAATGATCCGCAGACAAGGAGACAATTGATGACCCTGAACTTTGAACTGCCACCTGCGATGGAGCAGACGTTGCGATTGCGTGCCGCCGAACATGGTGAGGATGTCGAGTCCTTCGCCTGCCGCATGCTGATGGACCAATTGGTCGAAGTAGAGCCAGCCATTGCTTTCGTCCCCGCACGATCGCCAGAAGACTTCATGGCTCGACTGCGAGAAGTCATCGATATGCATCCGACTGTCACGACATTTGTCGACGACAGCCGTGAGTCGATCTACGCAGGACGGGGTGAATGAGAATCCTGCTCGATGCGAACATCGTGCTGCGGCTGGGACACCATGAAAGTCCGCAGCATGCGGAAACGGCAGAAGCCATTGCCAAGCTCACCGCTCAGGGTGCTGGACTGTGTATCGTTCCTCAAGTGCTGTATGAGTATTGGTCTGTGGCGACTCGTCCGACAGCCAACAATGGACTCGGGATGACGGTCCCGCAAACGGAATCTGTGCTGACGCGATGGGTTTCGCTGTTCCGGTTGCTCCTCGATGAACGGGGAGTGTTTACTCATTGGCGGGATTTGGTGGTGAAGCACGCGGTTCACGGCAAACTTACTCACGATGCTCGCTTGGTCGCGGCGATGCAAAGGCATGGGCTGACAAATCTGTTGACGTTCAACAAGCCTGACTTTGCTCGGTTCACGAGCATCAGTAATTTCTCGCCTTCTGAGATTCTGGCAGGCCGTCTCCCGATCTGATACGAAATTCCTGAACGCTCATTAACCCTTCGGCAACCAGTGCGGGGGTATAATGGGGCATGCTACGGATCAATCAGAACAGTTCGGCGGGTGGGGCGAAGACGTACTACACGCAGGCGGATTATTACACTGAAGGGCAAGAACTCGCCGGGCATTGGCGAGGCATCGGGGCAGAGAAGCTCGGCCTGTCGGGCACCGTCGACAAGGCCGATTGGGAATCGCTGTGCGACAACCGCTATCCCGGCACCGGCGAACCGTTGACGCTGCGGCGGAAGCAGGAGCGGCGGGTCGGGTATGACTTCAACTTCCATGTGCCGAAGAGCGTTTCACTGCTCTACAGCTTAACGAGAGATGAACGGTTGCTCGATGCTTTCCGGGAATCGGTCCGTGACACGATGACCGAGATGGAATCCGAGATGCAGACTCGCGTCCGAAAGTCGGGCTGCAATGAAGACCGCACCACTGGCAACATGGTGTGGGGCGAGTTCATACACTTCACATCGAGGCCGATCGACGGGGTGCCTGATCCGCATCTGCACGCTCACTGCTTCGTGTTCAACACGACTTATGACCAGAAGGAAGCGGCGTGGAAGGCTGGACAGTTTAGCTTGCTGAAACGCGATGCTCCGTATTTCGAGGCCCGGTTCCATGTGCGGCTGGCTCGTCGGCTCGGCGAACTCGGGCTGGATGTCACTCGCCACAAGAAGGGGTGGGAACTGACGGGTCTCGATAAGAAGACGCTCGACAAGTTCTCTCGCCGCACAGCTCTCATCGAGGAAGAAGCCCGTCGCAAGGGGATACTTGATCCCGTCGAAAAATCGGAACTCGGGGCTAAGACTCGCGAGAAGAAGCAGAAGGATCTGACGCTCGACGAGCTACGGGTCGAGTGGCGATCTCGGTTGAGCGACGAAGAACGGGACCAGCTCGATGGCGTGCAACGCCTCGTAGGGGCCACGCCGATCCCTGAACAACCCGACCACGCCCCAACTGTCATTCAGCAATCGATCAGACACTGCTTCGAACGGAAGTCCGTCCTGCCCGAGCGAACGCTGCTGGCAGACTCCCTCAAGCGGGGCATTGGTCGGCTGTCGGTCGCGACCACGGAGCGAGCGTTTCAAGAACAGAACCTCATCAACGCTGACCGGGATGGGCGGCGGTGGGTCACCACTCGCGAAGTGCTGGCCGAAGAACGAAAGATGATCGCCTTCGCTCGCAACGGTCGCGGGACGCAGATGCGGCTTGGCACGGGGCAGCATGTTCTCAAGAGAGACTGGCTTAACCGCGACCAGCAGCGGGCTGTCGAACACATCCTGGGCTCACGCGACCGCGTGATCCTGGTTCGCGGTGCTGCGGGGGTCGGCAAGACAGCGATGATGCAGGAAGCGGTTGAGGGCATCGCCGAGACCGACACGCAGGTCTTCGCGTTCGCTCCCTCCGCCGACGCCAGCCGGGGCACACTTCGTGAAGTCGGGTTCGAACAGGCCGACACTGTGGCTCGGCTGCTCCTCGACGAGAACCTGCAACATGAAGTCCACGGGCAAGTCATCTGGATCGACGAAGCCGGACTCCTCGGCACTCGCACGATGCGACAACTGTTCGACATCGCGGAGAAGCTTGAAGTCCGCGTGGTCCTCTCGGGCGACCGGCGGCAACATGGCTCAGTCGAACGCGGAGCGGCACTACGGCTGCTCGAAGAAGAAGCCGGTCTCGTGCCTGCCGAGATCCGCGAAATCCAACGCCAGAAAGGGGACTACAAACAAGCGGTCCACGCCCTCAGTGAAGGTCGCATCGACGACGGGTTCCGCCTGCTCGACAAGCTCGGCTGGGTGAAGGAAGTCCCTCGTGAGGACCGCTATCAAGCCCTCGCGTTCGACTACGTCTCCACCATCGAAGGCCACAAAACTGCTCTCGTCGTCTCACCCACTCACAAGGAAGGCGACAAAATCACCGCTGAAATCCGCAACCGCCTCAAGCAATCCGGCCAGCTGCGAGGTGAGGAACACTCACTGCTGCGGTTGGAGAGTTTGAACATGACCGAGGTCGAGCGCGGTGAGGCCGAGCAGTACCTCCCTGATGATATGATCGAGTTCCACCAAAACGCCAAGGGGTTCATGAAGGGAAACCGCGTCACCGTCGGCGACTCTCCGCTCCCGCTCGAACAGGCGAAGCGTTTCCAAACCTATCGCCCTCGCGAAATCTCCCTCGCAGCGGGCGATCTGATCCGCGTCACCAAGAACGGCCAAACCCTCGACGAACAACATCGCCTCAACAACGGGTCGATCTATCGCGTTCGCGACTTCGACGCACGCGGCAACATCATCCTCGACAACGGCTGGACCGTCTCGAAAGAGTTCGGCCACCTGTCGCACGGCTACGTCGTCACTTCGCACGCCAGCCAGGGCAAGACCGTCGACCGAGTCTTCATCGGTGAATCCGCCGAGTCGCTCGGTGCCGCCTCCCGCGAACAGTTCTACGTCTCGGCTTCGCGAGGCCGAGAGCAAGTCACAGTTTACACCGATGACAAGCACCGCCTCCTCGAAGCCATCAGCCGCACCGACGACCGCCTTACTGCGACCGAACTCGTCCAAACCTCGCGACCCTCGAATGACAGACCGGGAGCCCAGATTTCATTCCAACAACACCGTGCCCGAATGCGAAGACAACTCCTTCTCCACAGCGTCTCCCTCCCAATAAACCCAGTCACTGAACATCCACGAGCGGAGCGTGACCATGACCGATAGCGTACTGACCAAATACACCCGTAAACCCGATGACAGTGGCGAAGCCACCGAAGCCGACGAAGACCTCGGCTCCTTCGGCTGGCTCCGTGGTATGCGAGAGCGAGCCACCATGCTCGAACTCCGCGACAAAGACGGCAACATCACCGCCATCGGTTATGCCTACATCGAGAAGATGGAATTCGACCCCAGCGTTGGCATCACTCTGCACGCTCTCGGCAAAGTAATCAAAATCGAAGGCCGAAACCTCAACACCGAAGTCCGCCCGAATGTGCGACTGTTCCAGGGGCTGACCAAACACCGCGTGCCGTGGATTCAAGCTGCCGATGAACCCGCACGGTGCGACACCTCGCCGGTCAGCACGATCATCGAACGCATCGAGGTATAGCCGTAGTCACGAGCGGCGGGCGATTGATTGATAGAAGCGGCAGGGATGCAGATTTTGGTTGCGCGATCATAGCCGATGTGATATTCTATAAAATGTATTAACTATCATCGATAACCTGATTTATGAGCGGTCACGAAGTCCAGATATTCAGTGTCAGATACGGCTATCCAGTCAGCGGGGCTGGGGAAGCGAACGGTTTCTGAGCATGCGTCGCAAGCCTCCGCATAAGGATCAGAAGTCGCTGTTCTCGCTGGACAATGACTCACGGGCCGTGAATCATCCGGCTGCACTACAATCAACAGGAGGCACCCCTCATGCAGTACAAGACGATCATTCTCGAACTTCTGCGGCAACGACGGTCGCTTCACGAACGGTTGCGGAAGAGCGACACGTTGCTGGAGACTCTGAACGAACAGGCGTTGCGACTGCGGGAGCGGCATCTGGAGTGGTTGGCGGTGCTGCTGGAAGCGACGCCGGGGAGCGAACCGAGCCAGCTCACGGGGGCGGCGTTCGAACTGGCCCGTACGGAGTGGGAGACGGGTCTGGCGAGCGACTTGCTGCCAGCGGACCTCGAACCGCTCAGCCTCGACGACGCGATGAAGTTCCTCCATCGTCATTCGTCGCCCGAGTAGCTCCGCAGCGATACTCGCGATCGCTGTTTGATCCACCTTCGAATCAGATCGCGAAACCATCACCTACTGCGGCCACGCAGGAAAGTCGACCGATACCGTCGACGACTGCTCCCGCCAGAACACTCGAACCTGTGGCCTCGGACTCGCCACCGGCACTCCCTCGCATGGCGAGTGGTGAGAAGTCGAAGGCGCGTGATCTCATCGCGGCGATTCGCACGCTGCAACAGATTGAGCAGGAACACCGCCTCGCGACCGCCGACGAGCGAAACACGCTCGCTCGCTTCGCTGGCTTTGGACCAGTCGCTCTCTCGCTCTTTCCCGATCCAGTCACGGGACGATTCAAGGATGAGGGCTGGCGGTCGCTTGGGGAAGAGCTGCAAGGGCTGCTCACTTCGGAAGAATATGACAGTGCGAAACGAACGACGTTCAATGCGTTCTACACCTCGCCCACGGTCATCACGGCGATTCATGAAGCAATTGGCCGACTGGGGATTCCGAACGGAGCGACGATCCTGGAGCCGGGTTGCGGGATTGGTAATTTTATGAGCTACGGCCAGCCGGGGCAGCGGTTCATCGGCGTCGAGATGGATGCGATTTCGGGCCGCATCGCGAAGGCGTGCCATCCGCAGCACGACATCCGCATCGAGAACTTTCGAGAGACGCAGCTGCCGACCAACCGCATTGATGCGGTGGTGGGAAACGTCCCGTTTGCCGACCTGAAACTCGATCATCGCGGGCAGAAGCTGGCGCTGCATGATTATTTCTTCGCGAAGTCGATGGACGCTCTGAAGCCTGGTGGCGTTCTCGGTCTCGTCACGAGTCGCTTCACACTCGATAAGCAGAATGCCGCCGTGCGGGAGCTGTTGGCGGAGCAAGCGGATTTCGTGGGAGCGATCCGGCTCCCCTCCGACGCCTTCAAACGGGAAGGGACAGCTGTCGTCACCGACATCGTGTTCCTGCGGAAGCGAGTGCCGGGTGAACCCGCTCGCCCTGTCGATCCCGACTGGCTCCAGACGGCACCGCTTTCCATCGAGGGGCATGACTTCCCGATCAACCGCTACTTTATCAATCACCCCGAGATGGTCCTCGGCACATGGTCCCGCCAAGACACGCTCTATGGGAGTGACGGTTTTTCGGTCGTTGGCTCCGGGGATTTACAGGGCGACCTTCAGCGGGCGATTCAGCAGCTACCCCAGTTCGAACCGATCACGGTCACTGCGGAGTCACACTCGGCAGCACCCGCCTTCGTGCCTCCGCCCGCCGAGCGGCATGTCAGCGAAGGGAGTTTTTTCGTAAACCAGCAACGAGTGGTGCATCAGGTTACAGAGGGCCAGGGTGTGCCCGTCGTCTATGGCGGCACGACCCTGCGAGCTGACGGCACGATGACGGGTCAGCGGATGGCGGCACTCATCGAGCTACGCGACCAAGCCCGACGGGTCTTGCAGTCGCAGAACGAAGGGTGGCCGGTCGAGCCTCGCGATCAAGCCCGCAGTGATCTCAATCGCACCTACGACCGCTTCGTCCGGGCGTATGGTCCGATCAATCACACGACGTTTGGCAGGACACAAGAGGGGACCGTCATTCGCCGCATGCCGAATCTCGTCAAGTTCCGCGAAGACCCCGATGCGATGCTCGTCATGTCTTTGGAAGACTACGACGATGCGACGGGCCGAGCCACCAAAGCCGCGATTCTGCTGCGAGATGTGGTGGGGAAGATCCCACCGGTCACACACGTCCCCACCGCCGAGGCGGGGCTGCTGGTGTCGCTCAACCAACGCGGATGGGTGGATCTGGAATTTATCAAACAACTCTATGGCAAGTCCGAGCCAGAAATCATCGATGAGCTGGGCGACCTCATCTATCGTGACCCCGAATCCAAAGCGTGGGAGACTGCCGATGTCTATCTGTCGGGCAACGTGCGGGCCAAGCTGGCAGCAGCCGAGCGAGCGGGTCTCGACTACGCTCGCAACACGGCAGCCCTGCGAGCCGTACAACCCGACGATGTGTTGCCCGGCGAGATCGACGCGAACCTCGGTGCCCCGTGGATTCCCGCCAGCGATATTCAAGCCTTTGCCGCTGATCTGTTCCATGTCGATCCTTCATCGGTCCCCGTTGGTCACTTGATGCAAGATGCGGTCTGGAATGTGGAACCCGACTACCGGGCGGAACGTTCGGTGGCAGCGACCTCGGATTATGGCACCGCTCGCGCCAACGGTACGTGGCTGCTGGGCCTAGCGCTCAATATGAAATCGCCGACCATTTACGACACCCTCCATGACGGCTCGCGAGAAGTCAAAACCGTCAACCAGACGGAAACGCTGGCCGCTCGCGAAAAACAAAAACTGATCAAGGAGAAGTTCCGGGCGTGGGTCTTCACCGATTCCGATCGAACAGAACGTCTCGTGCGGCTGTATAACGACACGTACAACAATCTGAGGCCGCGTCAGTTCGATGGCTCGCATCTCGACTTCCCCGGACTCAACCAAACCCTTTCGCTGCGTCCGCATCAGGTCGATGCGGTCTGGCGCGGGATGAGTGCGGGGAACACGCTGCTCGCTCATACGGTCGGGGCGGGCAAAACGTTCACGATGGCTGCCACCGGCATGAAGATGAAGCAAGTGGGCCTCATTCAAAAACCGATGTATGTCGTCCCGAACCATCTGCTGGAGCAGTTCTCCCGTGAGTTCATGCAGCTCTATCCGAACGCCCATTTGCTGGTCGCCGCCAAGGAAGACCTGACGCGAGACCGTCGCAAGTTCCTGACCGCGAAGATCGCCAGCGGTCAGTGGGACGGCATCATCGTGACCCACAGCAGCTTCGAGCGGATCGGCATGTCCCGCGAATATCAGGAGAAATTCCTGCTCGAACAAATTGAGAGTTACGACCAGTTGCTGTGTGAATACGCTGGTCAGCGGGGTCAGCACCGCAACCTCATCAAGACCATCGAAAAGCAGAAGGCGGGCCGCGCCGAACGTCTCAAGAACCTGCTGGCCGAAGACAAGAAGGACGACGGGCTGGTGTTCGACGAACTGGGGGTCGATCACCTCTTTGTGGATGAAGCGCACTCGTTCAAGAATCTGGAGACGCCGACCAAGATGGATCGTGTGGCAGGCATTCAGACGGGTGGCTCGGAGCGTGCGTTTGATCTCTTGCTGAAATCGCAGTATCTCAGCGAGCAACATCCGGGGCATGGGGTCACGTTTGCGACGGGGACACCGATCTCGAACACGATGGTCGAGATGTACACGATGCAACGGTTCCTCGACCCCGCTGGGCTGCGCAGCCGGGGGATCGAACATTTTGATGCATGGGCTGCGACGTTTGGGGAAGTCGTCGAGACGCTGGAACTCTCCCCCGATGGAGCGGGGTTGCGTCCTCGCAGCCGCTTCGCCCGCTTTACGAATCTGCCCGAGCTGCAACAGATGTTCCGGGCGTTCTCGGATGTGCAAACGGCGGAGATGCTGAATCTGCCGCGTCCTCACCTGGAAGGCAGCAAGGCTCACATCGTGGCCTGCCCGATGTCGCCGCAGCAAGTCGCGTTACAGAAGCAACTGGTCGAACGCTACGAACGTATTCGCAATGAACGGGTCGATCCGCGTGAGGATAATGCGCTCGCCATCACCACCGATGGCCGCAAGCTGGCGACCGATGCGCGGATGCTCTCTGCCACCGCTCCGGACTTTCCCGAATCGAAAGTCAATCGGCTGGTGGAGAACGTCGTCGAGGTTTGGAAACGCACAGCAGAGACACGCGGCACGCAGATGGTTTTTTCTGACCTCGGCATCAACCCGACGCCGTGGGGGTATTCGCTCTACGAAGAGGTGATTGAAAAACTCGTCGCGGGTGGTATTCCGCGTGACCAGATCGCCGCGATGGGGGAGGCCGAATCGGATGCCAAGAAGCAAGCCCTGTTCGAGAGAGTACGCAACGGCTCGGTGCGGGTGCTACTCGGCAGCACTCAGAAGATGGGGACCGGGACGAACGTGCAGAAGCGGCTGGTCGCGCTGCATCATCTCGATGCTCCGTGGAAACCCGCCGAAGTCGAACAGCGTGAAGGCCGCATCCTGCGACAGGGGAATGAAAACAAAGAGGTGTCGATCTACCGCTACGTGACCGCCGGATCGTTTGATGCCTATATGTGGCAAGCTTTGGAAACCAAGGCGAAATTCATCTCGCAAGTCATGAGCGGCCACAACGCCACTCGCCGGGCTGATGACATCGGCGGGCAGGAACTTTCGTATGCCGAAGTCAAAGCCATCGCCTCCGGCAACCCAGCTGTGTTGACCCTCGCTGAAGCTGATGCGGATCTCCAGCGGTTACACATCCTCAAGAAGAATCACCTCGATGAACAATTCGTCGCCCGCCGGAATATCCGCGATCTGCCGACCACGATCAGCCGCCTGACCGAGCAGCTGAACAAGCTCAGTGAGGACGCGACCACTCTCGCGCAGCACGCCGATGATCAGCTCGTGATCGCAGGCCGAAAATGCCTTCCGGATGACGCCTTGAAAACGCTGACCAGTTCGTTGAATACAATCCCCGTGCGGGTACGCGAGACAACCCGCGTGCCGCTGGGAACCTACCGTGGTCTCCGCTTCGGACTGGTCTTGCACGCGAATCAGTCCACCGATGTGTTCCTGGAAGGAGCGACCACGCAGCACGCCGGATTATCGCGCGATCACCACGGCCCGCGTGCGATTTTGAATGCCCTCGAACGAATCACCAGCGAGACACGCAGCGACTGCGGGAAACTGGAACAGCACCTGTCACTCGCCCAAACCCAGCTCCAGGACTACCAGTCCCGTCTCGGTAATGTTTTCGTCCATGCGTCTTACCTCGATGAACTCACCCACCTCCGTGATCAACTCAAAATTCTTCTGTCCCACACGAATCACACTTACACGGACGAGACCAATCAGGCGGCAACCGCTGGCTCACCCGCTACCCCCGACCAACCCACCGTCTCCGAAATCGCAGCGAAAATCAAATCCCTCAAGGCCACCCACACTCTCGAACCCACTCCGCATCGCGCTACCTCGCAACTCTCCACCTCCGAAGAACCCGTCACCACCCGCATCCGCCGTACGAATGCCACCCATTCAGCGTCCGCTACTCCTCACACGATCCTCGGCACTGTCACTTCCGACTTCGCAGAACATTGCCTCATTCCCGAATCCCACCTCGCACTCACCCCCGCCAGCTTCCAACACCGCACCCTGCACCAACGCTCCCGTCCCGACCACTCTCAAAGCCCCGCGTGACCCGCCGCCCTCGGCTTCCGTGGGCCGGGTCTCCCCTCCGAAATTCGAACCCTGTTCGTTCGCCCCAAGCCACGCATTCGGGCGAACGGAACAAAACCTTCCCCACACGGGGAACGGGCGGTCCAAGACTGGCCCGCAGGAGGGCACCGCTCTGCACAAGCGAGTCCCCGAGCGCGGAAGAGTGGGAGGCAGCCCAGCGGCCAGCAAGGCCTCGATCCTGGACGGACCGTGGGGTGCCCCCTTTTGATTCAGTTATATTATAATGTTATTTTATGCGTCGAATCAGAACATGCGAAATATGTTGAATGTCTGCGGAAATTGTGGCACACAAAATACTTATGAATTATCCTGACACTGTAGTTAACGCATGACACTTGATTCAACACACTCAGCAACAGTCTCCCTAGAGTCGCTGCTCACATTACTGACACCTTTGAAGGGGGAAAAGACAGAGGATGCGATTACTCGACTCAGACTGGCCCGTGAAGAATTCCACAAATGTGTATGCACTCAAATTCAAGGTATGTTGTCCGTAGAATTTTCAAGCATGCCTCACGCAACGATTGACGAAAAGAGAACTGCGGCGAGCTGGGTAAACGCTCAGTTGCGAACACTGGGGCTAGCCATCGAGTGTCCTCAAACTGGACAGGATACGATGCTGAAGGTGGTGAGCGACGTTGGTGGTGGACATCCTAGATTCCAACTCCGCTCATTCGGAACAGACCCCAAGGGGACGCATTCTTCTACTGCTCCCATCCCACTGACACTGACACCTCACTTCGACAGGATTGAGCCGGGCACATATCAACGTCATCGGTAACTACTGATCGGTCGTGCCACTTCATTTCGCACGATGCGAGGTGCATTTGTCAACAAACCATTGAACAAGCTCTTCATTGACCGAGCAATCGTCATCAGCGGGCATGTATTTTGCGGCACCAGTCAAGTGTGCTATGAGAAGTTTTATGATTTCAGACTCTCCCCCGGGTTCGTCCGAGTTTGCGGCAAAGTACAGCAGGGCATTGAGGATTTTCTGATGCTCTGCCGCAACAGTCGCCATTCTTTTGGCGTCCAAGTTTCTCGTGGCATCGTCATGAATGTTGTGCCACGAGTATTGAACCGCTTCTGAGAGGAATGTGAGACCACTGATATATGCCAATGTGCAATGGAACTGAATGTCGAGACTGATAAAACGTGCGCGCAGGTCTGGCGAGATGGCTCCAGAGATGTGTTCGGCGCATTCCCTTGCAATCTCGCTCATTTGAGTACAGATGGCAGTTGGCAGTTGAAGCCGGTGCTGGACATCCTGCTCTGATAGCAAACTTGCCGCCAGAACTTCACAGAGGATGCGAAACATGAACATGGCGCTGCGTCGCTTCCGATCAGTCGCGACAGTGGATGGAAGATCCCACACGGGGTCGTTCATTGAGTTTGATGTTGGGCGGATGCGGTGAGTCAATTGAAGACGCATGGCTGCTTTCCTGAGATGTGAGGTCATTGCCAAACGCGCCTCAACAACATCCGCAATCCATGTGCCCTTCCTTGGCTTCAATGTCTCCAAGATTGTCTCGTGATCCGCAACAACTTGGCGAAGATACTCGGTCGTCATCTTGGCAGGGCCAGCACCGAGTCTGATGCGATTGCGCACTCGCACAAGTTCTTCGTGCAATAGCGGGAAGCCCGCGGCATCGGCAATCTTGTTGTGGAAGTCGACATCGAACTGAATGACCTTGTTCGCCAAGCTGGAAGAGTATTCAGACGAGAAGTCTTTCCGGATAAGCTTGGCCAATTTCTGGTTGATTTCAGAAGCTTCACCCAGCTTCTTGGAACTCTCAGTGGAAGTCAGGCTCCGGGCGATCGTTGTTACAAAGAATTCTTCGAGTGCGGTTCTTGTGCGCCAGAGCTGCCGCAACTCTTCATCTCCGACTGTCTTTACATAGCTTCCGGAGTGGGGTTCAATGCTGACAAGTCCTTCGATCTGTAGCTCCACGAGCGCTCTACGGATCGAGACTGCCCCAAGTTTCAACTCTTCCGCTAAGCCATCTTTGCCTTCAACCATGATCTGGCGTCTGTCCGAGTTTTCATCACGAGTTGTGTAGTCGCCCCGCAATATCCGGTTTCTGATTTCAGTCACGGCGGTCTGATGCTTTGACGATGTGGTGGCGGACGCCTCCAGTGTCGCCGATTCGCAAGGACTCCCCTTGGGAGGAACGGTGTCATTCTTCTTCGGCTTGTTCATTGGCGGAGTGAATCATGAGGAATGAGTCGTCGAACCGATTTCGAGTTTGCTCTGTCGCTGGCTCCCAGATCGTCTGAATGATTGTACCCGTGAGGACATGAGTACACCACTGAATGACTTATCTGACAACCTGTGAAACAATTTCTGTTGACAACAGAAACAACGCAGCTACAATCGTTGATGCGTACCGAGACATCAATGGTTCTGTTTCCCAGGAGCCTCTCTCATGAACTTCAATTCCGTCACTGAGATTCAAGCATTCGAGATTGACACAGATTTGGTTGTGCGAGAACTCGTCTCAGGTCACGAGACGACGACGCAACCTTCGACCCCAGAGGTGGTGTGGCGAACTCAGGAGGCAATGATGAACAATCTGCTGAAATGGGAACTGTCGGACACACAGGTCATGGACGGTGATCGGTCGTGGGTGCGTGTCGAACTGGACGAGATGGACCAGTCGTTCGTGGACATGTTCTACGACATCCGTCGAAATCGGTTCTGCAATAGGCAGGTTCAGACGGCGCGGTCACGCTTGGTTGATGAAGTCCTCAAGCAGTGGTATCTGCACCAAGAGTGGTGACACGTTTTCGAACTACAAAAATTGAGAACAGCCGCTTCGATAGAGGCGGCTTGCTTTTTTGGCAGGACGCGATTGGCCAGAGGATTCGCTGGGGCAGCGAGAGGTGCCCGTCTCGCCAGAGCGTGTGTCGAGTCAGCGAGCGTGAACGAAAGGGCGGCGGCACAGTTTCAGATTCTGCGCAGTGTGGATTTGCTGAACAGGGCTTTGAAAATCAGTGAAGAGGACTTTGGGAAATGACATCCCCCTCTCCGAATCCACCAAGTCCAAACAAAAGGGGTTGTTTTCACGTCTCCTGACAGCATTCCACCTCAAATCACGATCTTCTCAATCTCATCGAGACTCACCTGATCCCCCGTGCGGTCGTAGAGCTTCGTGGTCCTCGCCGACTCGTGGGCGGCGATGCGTTGGGCGTGTTCCAGGGAGCCGCCGTTTTCGAGGTAGGCGGTGATTCCAGTGGCACGAAAGGTGTGACAGCTGACTCTTGGGGAGAGGCCGATGTGTTCGGCACGGCGTTTGATCATTCGCAGAACGTCGGTCCGGTGCAGGCGGCGATCGGTGAGGTGCCCTTCGCGGGAGACCGAGCGGAACAGCGGGGTTGTTTTGGCCTCTGTTGCTGAAGCGACGGTGAGGTAGGCGTCGAGGTACTCTTCAGCCTTATGGTGGGCGGGGACTTCGTGGTGTTTTCCGCCTTTCTCGTGCAGGCGGAACCACATGCGGCGTCCTTGCGGATAGTAGTCATCGACGTTCATGCCGATGGTCGCGGAGACGCGGGCGAAGCTGTAGACCATGACGGCGATCAGTGCCCGGTCCCGCAAGCCGATGATCGTGGTACAGTCGATGGAGTCGAGCAACTGGCGGGCTTCGGACGCGATGAGAACGGGCGTCTTGCCCTTTTTCACGACATGCTTGGGGCCACGGACTGAGAGAGCGGGATTGAACGGTATGACCTGTCGAATGACGAAATAGTCGAACAGCGTGCGAATCGCAGCCAAGTGGAGCTTGACAGTTGGGGCACTTCGCCGCTGCGTGAGTTGCTCGATGTAAGCCGCGACCACGATCGGGGAGATTTGCGTCAGAGAGACACGATGTGTTTCGCACCAGCTACAGAACTGCCGGACTGCCTGGGCATAGGCTGCTCGGGTTCCGGGATTCCGGATTTGGGCGGCGAAGAATTCGAGGTATCTTTCACGAGCGGTTGAACCCGCATCGTGAATCAGGATTGGAATCCGATTCGATTGGAATCGGACCAGAGCTGTCGATTGATATTCGTTTACCATTTGGCCTCGCGGTGGTGAGTGGTTTCGCAATTTGACATACCACAGTATTGGCGTGTCAAAAAGGACATTTTGATACGCCATTCGAAGCAAGGTGAGATTGCCACGCCAGAGGGTTCGAAGTGTTGCCAACCATTAACCGTTGGCAATGTCAGAGGGTAACGGTGTCGAATTGGTAAATGGATAGTAAGCGACTTCCCGAACAGGCACAGGGCAATCCGGTTGCCATGACCGAGGTCATCTATTCAGGAACTCCGTGTAGGAGCACTCGCGGAATTGTCGGCTGGGCATCCGATTGGCTTTCCAATGGTTTCGAGCCGTTAACCAAATCGTTACCAAACTGGTGTATGCTCAAAGGACGGTCGGAAGAGACCGAAGTTCAATACCAAACAGAGTGAGGTTGATATGGCACGAAAGAAGAAGGTCACGGCACCAGTAGAGGCCAAAACGGAGACAGTCACGGCGGTCGCCGAGTTACCCACCCCACCGGTGAAAGCTTCGAGGAAAAAGAGATCGGCTTCGGTCAAAGCCAATGCTGCTCCTGTGGAATCGGTCGCCGCTCCGGTGGCCAGAGCGGTCAGTAACGTGGAAGCCGCTCCATTCGACACGGTCGACACCACGCCTGCTCCCATCCTCGTCGAAGCTGTGCCAATTCCCGCTGCGACCACCTCCGCTGAGGCTCATCAAGCTGCCTCGCCCGCAGTGCCTGAAGAGCAACTCGACCGCCCCCGCTTCCGCAGCTGGACGGTCCGCAACGCCTCGGGTTACGAGAAGTTGACCGATAACAAACGCGGCCTGCTCGTGCTGAAGTTCCACGATCGTCCCAGCCAAGAGATTCTCAACGCCGTGAAGGACGGCGGATTCCAGTACCACTCCGACTATGAAGACCAAGGCAAAGTCTGGCTCCGCAAGAATGACTTCGAAGGGCGGGTGCAGGTCGACAAGATCGAAGCGATAATACGACAACAGGAGCAAGGAGTAATGGCAGAGCGATAGCAGCCTCTTACGGGCAACTTCTACCACCGAGTGACACCATGACCTGCGTCCGTGACGAGCGTCAAGTGACATTTTCAACCAGGCTCAACAGTAACTCTGCTCTGCATGAGATCTGAGGCTGTACGTTTCTGCGATTCATCAAGCCGCTCGGCATCGCTCATTGAGCCGGGACAACACAAAATCGATCTGCTCGCGGTCTAGGTATCGAAAACTCTGAGGCGGTTGGAACTCTGGCCAGACGCATCGAAGTTCGGTGAGCGATACTGGAGAAACAAGTCGCTTTGGGTTCGCGAGTACGATACCGACGGCTTGCTTAGCGCCTGCGAAATACGTTTCGTACTCAACGCGAGAAACACCAGCTGAAGGGCGAACCTTTTCCCAAAGCTCCCTGGAATCGCTGGCTGTCACCTCTGACACCTGCGCAACACCACGCAGGCAACGCTCCGGAGTCGTTGAGTAAATGGCGATCCAATCGCCGGGAACACATCGCGGACGCAGGCGACGAAGTTCCACCGTCTTGCGACCGCTCAGGATCATCTCGACATACTCTGGGCGAATGGACAGGAACAGCATTGTCATGCCTTGTCACCGGTTCCAAGTTGGTACAAAGAGAGGAATAGGTCTTCGTCTATTCTGACGGGTGACTGAAACCAGTATTTCTTGCCGATCTTGGAATGGATGAGTTGATGTGCTTCGACAAACGTAACCGGAGTTCTCAGCAGTTCAGTATTGGTGAATTCAATTGCCATCACCTTCCCCTCTTTGGCCGTGTCTCGAACGTGAGGCCACTCATAGACACCAAATCGACGATACTTTCGGTACAGATCCTGGGGATCGCCGATCTCCACTCGCGTCAGTTGTGAACACGCCCTCAGCATCTTCGATCCTGGAATTCCGTCATCTTCGGAGACATACCAGAGGATGCGGCCCTGACCGAGCACTCCGCCTGGCTTCACAGCCCGATAGTAGACTGAATCAGGATTGAGGACGAGATCAGTCCTGGCTTTCCAAAGCCGATTCTGGGTGAGCCTTCCGTCGAAGAGGTCTTCTGCGAACCTGGGGGCGATCGGGACGATAAAGCAGGGCACATTCGCTCCGCTAATCTTTCCAGGCCAGATAAGCCGCTCCAGTTCAAGGATTGAATCGATGTCTGGATCTGACTGCCCCGAGAGAGGGAGGACATCGCCGATTCCCTCCGACATCGCCAAATGTCTGAGATGAGAGTCGATTTCTGTGACAGGTACAACACCCCGAACACAAATCTTGAACCATCCGCTGGTAGCTTGAAGAAAACCTTGATCTCGCAAGGCTTCCTGAACTGGGGGTGATAGACCAGTGTCTGTGACACGAATGCAGATGGTCCCATCTGAGGCAAATTTCTGGACGGCGTTTGCCAGAACAGTTCGAAGCAAAGTCTTTCCCAGTCGGGTTTCCTTCTCCTTGTGGCTCAAGCGAAGGACAGGGATATTTACAACATGTGGACGGCACTCTGCCACATGCACACAAAGTAATCGCTGGTCGACGGAAGCCAATCTGCTTTCGAATTCCTTTGGATGCGCGAGTGAGTGATTGAGTACCCGAACTAAGTCGGCCTTCTTCTCGCCCGCTGTCACGAATGCTTCCGCAACAGATTCCACGTCAGACGACCTACAACGAACGTATGTGATATCCGTTCCAAACAACCGGTCCCTGCGATAATTCTTCTCGTTGCAAAGTTCATCGAACTTGGAAATGACATCCGCCGGACGTTCGATGGAGATTCCGATCTGACGGAAGACCGTGTCAGAGTAACCGAGGAGTTCTTGGTCTCTGGTCACGAAGACATCCGCATCCGAGGCAATCGCCCATGCAAGTTGTCTCCGGTCTGCTTTACATTGCTCAGAGCTACCCTGCCCACAGACAGAAATGACCTGAGAGTGGGCTGCCAGAAAGTCCTGGTGATCTGTTTTCAGCAGATCGAAGTCCTGCAACGCAACGGTTCGCTTCTCCCGTTGCTCCGCATCAGCGTTATTGTGAATTTCATTGCACAGTTCAGGCGCAACGAAGAGGCGAACCAAGGGCTCAAGCCAATCCGCCGTTAACCCCATGCTCTCCAGTGCTTCATTCCTCTGAGGGTCAAGTAGGTCATAGAAAACATTCGCGTCGAGGACAATGTTCAGGTGTGACTCATCGAATTCGGTGAGTCCAGAGAAGAGATCCCGATGCTTGTGGTCGAGCCAGAAAAATGTGAGAGGAGCTTGGTCTCTCCCTCGCCCCATCTTCTCCCGAACTGCGCTGAACCCGAGCTTGGGCCACATTCCCCAGATCTCGAAATCCCGTCGACAGTGCAGCCCCAATCCTCGGTAACTCTTCTTGGATTTGCTCAGTCCGACTATCAGCTCATGAGCGATCCCCTGACCCCGATGCCCCGCTGAAACGCACAGATGGGTTATCCGAACACTGTGCTCTCTTCGGTTCGCGTAAAAGAGAACGTAACCCGCGAGCACACCGTCCTGGATCGCTCCGAGAATTTGACCATTCGCAGCCCGCTCCTCAAACGCCCCTGCGGTGAAGTATCCCAGAGTCTGGCTATTCTCTCGCCACAGCCGTTTCACTGTATCGAGGTGGGGTGAGGTCGGGGAAATTCTTTCGATCGAGATCATCAGGTGGCCCTTGGATGTTGGTATCGAGGATCAATGATGTTGGAACCTCAATCCGTTGTACAGTGTCTGATGTACGGATCTCATGGTTCAAGTGACTTCCCGCACAGGCACGGGGCGATCTCGTCGCCATGACTGAGGTCATCTATTCAGGAACTCCGGGCAGGGAACGGTCGGAAGTTGCGCCGCCGCCGCTGCTGGAATCCGAGAAGCACTGGAAGATTGTGATATATTGTGAAACGATGATGCGAGTCTGAACTGCTCCCCATCCGCAAGCGGTATCCATAGAGTCTGTCGGGAAGGATGACGCCGATGTCGATGTTTCTGGAACCATCCTGGCCCGACCGTCGTCCGATCTGGGAAGACGCTCTGGCGTGGACGAAGGCGAGTGCGGCGGGTTGTCTGGTGCAGACAGAGAATCCGGCGGTGCAGTTGTCAGCGGGAGAAATCCGACCGCCGTTCAATTTTCATCTGTTGCGGCTTGGTCCTCAGCGGACGCTGCATATGCAGGGCGAATCGGTGTTTGAGCAGATTCGATCGGAGTGTGATTTCAGTGAATGGGACTGCTGGGACGACCAGAAGCGTTGGTTGATGGAGCTGTTCCGCACATTTTACCCAGAGGACGAAGACGCGATCGGGACGTTTTCGGTCCTCGCGGCTCGTCGCCCGTCTGCATTTCGAGAGTGGCAAGATCCGACGATTAAAATCACTCAAGGTGTCGCTCGACCTCACTACTTGATGCCCGTGGTGAAACTGGGGAAGCGACCGCTGATGCTGGGTGACCGAGCGCTGCCGACGCAGGGGCTGCGGTTGGCGGGGGCGTCGGAATCGAGTTTTCGGAAGGCGAGCGTGGCGATGACGGTCGTTCCCCGTCGAGTGCGGTCGACGCGCTTCGCGATTGATGCTCGCTACGACGAATACTGGGTCTGCTTGGCGGAGCGCGCGGATCATCACCAAATGCTTCGCGACGGACGGCTTCCGGTCGCGGGAGAGAATCATTACAAGTGGGCGGAAGGGCGACTGCGATTCACGCCCCTGCTCAATCTGGTCTCGATCAGTCGCACTCTGATGTACACCATTTTGACAGCGGAGTTGCATCCCGTGAGAGCGGAAGTTCTCAGCCTGCGGTGGGCCAGATATCCATTGGCGGTCGCGATGCTTCAGGCATCACCCGTCGAACACTTCGCCGTTCAACAAGCCTTGACCACATGACACCGAGAACAACGCGGCGAGAGGCGGTCCCTGCCCCAAAAACTGGCTCACGAACGGTGTGGACGCCCTCGCCCGTGATCGTGCAATTGAGTCCCGGTCGAGAACCGGCCCTCGTCGAAATGCCGATGACAGCGGCAAGCGACCTGTTCTGGGGTGACATCCGCAATCAGTTTCTCTTGATTTGCGAGTCACACGCCCAGCTGCGATTGCGGGGGAGTTTCGTCCTGCGCTGCCAGACCTCTCTGCCGAAGCGCGCGATCCCCAGCCAGATTCTGACTGCGATTCTGGCGGGGCTGGAAGCGGAGTCCACGAGTCTCATGCAGGCAGCGGTCGTGCGGGTCGATCAGGCGAAGTCCTGGCAGGGACAGAGCGATTTCGGGAACTACGCCTTCAGCCTGTCCTATGTCCCGAACTTAAGTGATGTGCCACTCGACAAGTCCCTTGCGCCGGTTCTGGAACCATGCGACACTGGAAAAAAACTCCAGAGCGCAGGTCAATGGCAAGTGGCGGACATTCGTGAACTCTTAACTCAGATCGTGGCACAGTTGCCATCCGCTCCCAGTGAGAAGCTTAAAGCCATTGGGGAACTCTACTCGGAATTGCAGCGACAAATCGCCCCTCAGCTGGCCCCCGCCATTGCCGAAATCCTCAAGGGGACTCACGAAATGTCCTACGACGAGAAAGCGGCGCTGGCCCATGAGATTAACGCCGTGCTGGCGGACTCTCGATTGGCGATTCGCGATCCCAAATCCAAGCTGCCTGCAACGCTATTGGCCCAGCGACCGAAGGTGACCGGCCCGACCAGCTACCTCCGCATCTCGGACACTCGGAAGGCCAGTGACGGGAAACGCCACTACTTCAAGGTCGAAGACCTGAGTAACCCTGGCGTCGAACTCGAATTGATTGACGAGCGAGATCGACCCATTGAAACTCAGCGAGGCTGAGGCTCCGAAAAATCTTTCCGGAATTCCCCTAGCCGTCAGTGTGTCTCAATGAAACACTTTCGATGTGGTCAGTGCTTTGGTGAGGTCGCGAGTGCGACCCATCACCAGTTCAGAATCAATTCAGAGGGACAAGCCGCCGTCGAGTATGTCGCATTGCGACATACTCATGGCGAGAAGCTCGATGCGTGAACCCGACATGAATCGCCAATGGATATCCCGGCGGGGTTTGTGTCTCTTTCGAAAGAGGTGTTCGAAATGGAAGAAGTCGTTGCTGAAGTCTTGCTGCGGGTGGTTTTCGCCATGTTCTTCGGGATCTTTGGCGTGATCTAGGCTCGCACGAATCAGTGCTTGAAATCTGCCCACCGGCTACGGCGTCTTGCGAGGGATGTCGCGTCAGGTGGTGACAAGGCGAGCCGGGGGTGGCTCGGCTCGCCTTTGTTTCTCTGAGCCAATTGTTGGCTCGGCTCTGTGGTCTGGAAAGGACGAATCCAATGATTCCGTTGATCCCGATTCTGTGTATTGCCGCGCTCATTGGGGGTGCGGGTGGGCTGGCTTGGTACGAGTCTCTCTCGAAGGACGAGCAGCAGAAGGCGGACAAGCTGGCCGGTGAGTTGGCGTGGAATCTGTACCAGAAGTCGCTGAAGAATCTGACCCGCGATCAGGCGGAGAACGTGGCGGCGATGGTGCAGCGGAAGATGGGGGCGTAGGCCCTCGTCGCAGTGTTCCGGGGGCGGCTCCGGTGGGTCGCCCCCGCTCTCTTCTATGCAGCGTGTGATGTGGAATCGCAGCTGCCAGTCTTCAAACTAGGAGTCTTTGTCATGCTGGAAACAATCAAGTTGTTGATGATGTGCGGCACGCTCATTGTGATCGCGTTTGGCGTATTGCTCGCGATGCCGAAGAGTGAGTTGCGAACGTTTCTGATGCCGATTGTGGGGTGGACGTTCGCCATCTTCGCCGGTGCGTATTGCCTGTCTCCTATCGACGTTGTCCCGGAGATTGTCGCTGGTCCCATTGGTCTTATCGATGACGTAGCCGTTGCTATCGCGGGTTACGCTGCGGCAAAGGCCGCGATGAAGGCCAAAGAAGAGGGGTGACCTCATCCGCTGCCCGCGTTCGATCTCACCTTGTCTGTTCTGATCGGAGTCCACCATGAGCTTCCTGTCATTCCTCTTTCGTGGTGCATCCGACCGCCAAAAAGCCAATCGGCGAACGAACAAGGCTATGCGGCGCTTAGGGCGTCCGGTGCGGGAGGTGAGTGAGGGGCGTTGGGAGGTGGTGCAAGAGCCGCCGCTTCAGGGTTATCTCATCTCGCTTCAGGCGTGGGAGTTCCCGGACCGGGCGGAGTTCATTGCCTTCGCAGATCTCGCGATTGATCGCGACTGGTATCAGCGGGGGATGGCCCTTTGGTTGCTGGAAGAGAACGACAAGCTGCGCTGCGGGTCGTTGCGGTTGATCGAGACTCGCGAGGGGCTGTTGCTGGCCGTGGGGCGGGTGTGCGAGTTGCCGCTCTATACGGAAACGGCGCTCAGCCGTGTGGCGGCTGAACTGCTGAGTGAAACTTCACGGGTCATTCAGAAACTGCTGGCGATGGAGTTCATCAGTCGTCGGACGGGCGGCGAACAGTAGCCGTCGAAGTGACGCTGGTCCGACTTTCCCCGTGAAATCTTTCAGTCTCATTCCCCAGGAGTCATGCAAATGGAACAGATTCAGTACATCCCGCTCGACAAGATCGAGGTCGGTCCGCAGGTGCGGAAGGCGTTCGATGAAGAGTCGATCGACAGCTTGGTCGCCAGCCTCAAGGCAGTCGGCCAGTTGCAGCCGATCCGTGTACGAAAGGTGGCGGACAAGTTCCGCGTGGTGATCGGAGAACGCCGCACGCGGGCGGCTCGGTTGGCGGGGCTGACAACTCTCGCGGCCATCATCGAAGGGAGAGACTTGAGCGAAGGCGAAGTGTTGCAACGGCAGATCATTGAGAATTGCCAGCGGGAGAACCTCTGCCCCATCGAAAAGGCGAATGGCATCACGCGGTTGATGGAGGTCACTGGTTGGAAGATCGGCGAGGCCGCGACCAAGCTCGGGATGAGTGCGGGAATGGCGACGAAGCTGTTGGGGATACTGAAACTCTCGGAGCCGATTCAGCAGCAAGTGAACTCGGGGGCGATTGCGGTGAGTGCAGCATACGAGCTGTCTCGCGTCGACGATGCAGCGGTGCAGAGCGAACTGGCCGGAGAACTGGCTGCGGGGCGGCTGACACGCGATGGACTGACGGGGGCGATCAAGGCTCGGTCGAAAGCGAACACGCCGAGCAAGAGCGATTTGACCACGCGCGTGACCGCTCTGTTGAGCGGCGGACGAACGGTCACAGTCACGGGGTCGTCATTGAATCTGGAAGGGTTCATTGAAGTGCTGGAGGAGTTGCTGGCCAAAGCTAGAAAAGTGCGACCACAGGGCGTTGAGCTGGGGACGTTCTCCAAGATGCTCCGCGATCAGGCCATGCAGTTGCCGTAACTGTCTTCTCTGGTGTCAGTCAAAGGAGCTTTCTCATGTGGCCGTTCCGCAAGCGAAACCAACCGCCGCCACCGACTCCAAAGTGGTTGCTGTCCGATCCCGTGCTGTGGTTCTCGGACCGTGATCCTTGGACCATTGGGGATAGCTGCCAGGGGGTTCAGGTGTGGGGTTCGACAGGAAGCGGCAAATCGACGGGAAGTCTGGCGTGGATCGTGAAGTCATTCCTCCTCAGGGGGTATGGGGGTTTGTTCTTGACTGCCAAGCCCGGTGACGCCGAGGTCTATGCAGACTACTGCAAAGCTGCGGGGAGACAAGATGACTTGATCCTGTTTGGTCCGGGTCATCCGGCTCGATTTAACTTCATCGACAGTGAGTTGCAGCGGACGGATCGTGGTGCGGGGCATATTGAGAATATAGTCGGACTGTTTACCACAGTCCTCGAAGTCAGCGAACGTAACCAAGCTGGTGGTGGACGTGCTGAAGATAGCTATTGGGCGAGAACAAATAGACAGCTACTTCGCAATTCGCTGGAGCTACTCGTACAGGCCAAGGGAACGATCACGATTCCCGATCTGTATCGTCTCGTAATTTCAGCTCCGACAAATTTCGAGCAGTTGCAGTTAGATGCCTGGCGGGCGAGTTCGTTCTGCTTTCAGTGTCTGACTGAAGCGGATGCGAAAGTCTCGCCCGAGAAGCGAGCCGATCTTCAGCTGGCCACGGATTTCTTTTGTGTCGAGTGGCCGCAACTCAGCGAAAAAACGAGATCCATCATCCAAAGTGTACTCACGTCCATGTTGGACGTTCTCAATAGAGGCGTCGCTAGAACGCTTCTCTCATCGAGTGAAACCACGGTCCGGCCCGAGATGGCGTATGAAGGGAAAATCATTCTGGTCGACATGCCACTGAAACTGTTTGGAGAGGTCGGACTTTTTGTGCAAACGGTTATGAAATTTTGTTTTCAGCAGGCGATGGAACGCCGCGATGTGGCGACAAATCTTCGCCCCGCATTCATCGTGGTTGACGAGTCACATCTGCTCGCCACCTCCAGTGACCAAGTATTTCAGACGACGGCGAGAAGCTCACGCACCGCTGTGGTGTATGCGACACAGAGCATCTCGAATTATCTGGCAGCGTTCGGCGGTGAGCAATCGGAAGCTGAGGTTCATTCCCTGCTAGGCAATTTACAGACGCAGTTCTTCCACCAACAGGCTGACACACGTACGAATACCTACGCGGCGGAGTTAATTGGGAAAACGAGGCAGTATTACATGAACATGAACTCGAATTGGGGACCAACTGACTGGGGGTCTGTGATCCTGGGAGGTCGCACCGATACGGGCAGCTCCTCTGGCATGACGGAGCAGCTTTCATTTGAGGTGGAGCCCAGCGAGTTCACCACTCTGCGGCAAGGTGGACCGCCTGAATGGCTGGTCGATGCGATTGTCGTGCGTGGTGGGAAGCGGTTCGCTCAGACGGGGCGACCGTGGTTGCCGGTGACAATTCGTCAGCAGTTCTGACTGGAGGTTGGGCACTCCTGCTCGACCGAGCGAGGCACCGACTCACAAGTCAGGGGACGGCTCCAGTCGGCCCCACGAGCGTGAGCGATCCTCTCACTCGTCCGCTCTCTACTCACTGCGACGGGCAAGATTGCCCACCGCACCTCGGCTCTCTTCATACCCTGGGAATCACTATCCATGTCTCAACCACAATCACAGCCAGAACCCTCTGACATCCAGAGCAGCATGAACCTGCTGATGGTGGTGCTTCATATCTATTCGACCTCCATTGAAGTCTTCTTGCATCGCGGGATGGGGGCACGGTATCTCGGGCTGCAAGCGGTCTTGGTGCTGTTCTTGGTGCCGCTGCACACGGGGTTCATGCAGACAAAAGATCCATCGTTGACTGGTTTGTTTCTCTTGGCCTACCTCGGGGCTTGCCTCGGACAACGTGCCATCATCCTCGCCCGACACCGCACCAAAGAGGTTGTTCATTCCCGCTACAACGGCTATCCGTGGTTACTCGGGGCCAAGTCGCGGATCGACGAACTGACCTGGAAGGGCAGGGTCGAACCCCTCCTCGTCCTCTCGGGCGGACTGTTGTTCGCCGTCCTCGACGAAGGCTTTGGTTCGTACATCATGACAGCTGGCGGAGCGATGTTCCTCAAGAACCTCATGCACCAGCAACTCCGCAGTGAGGAACTGATGGACATGCAAGACAGCCTCGTCGAACAGCAACAACGTGCCGCACAGTTCCGCCAAATGAACGACGGCTACGACCGATCGCCAAGGCGATAAGTCTTCGATCCCGACTTCTTCTCCCCAGGACTATGCCATGCAGAACAAACCGATCGTCCCCAACAACCCCGCACCGGGCAACCCACCCCAACCGAAGATCGGTGACGGCCACGCCCATGCGATGTTTCGGCAGGGCCTCAGCGAACTGCGAGCCAGCCTCTACACCGGCTCGAACATCGCCCAATCCGCTGAATATGGCCTCTACGGCCACCAAACTCCCGGCGAAATCGCCGCCGACCGCAAACCCGACCCCACGCCCACACTTGAAGAGGAGCCAACTCGATCTCCCCTTCAGCAATCGATGAAGGAAGCGGGCGACCGTTCCCAAACCGCCGACCGCACCCGCGATCGCAATCTGGACCGCGACCGATAGTCATCGAGAATCTGGCATGGTTCGCAAGACTCTGGACAGTCCGACCCCCACGGCTCCCCGTCCTGCGGTCGTTCCTAATGGTGCTCCAACTTGGGTCACTCCGGAATTGATCGCCGACACGCTCGATGTTTGGCAACCCTACTACCAGACACCACTGACCGTCGACGACGCTTTGGAGATGCTACTGGGAGCAGCGAATCTGCTGCGGGTCTTGGCGACACATCCCGCCGTGGACCGGGAATGATCCAGCGAATCCGGTACACTATGCCACGTCGAGTACATACTCGGCGTGGCGTTGTCATTTTCCGGGTCAGATCGATTGACGATCGCTCGTCCGGATCGGAACATGACGCCATCGGGACCAGCTGTCCTTCGAGGTGGAAATCATGAAACAGTTCGTCGCTCTCGCTCGGGTCAGCTCACGGGAACAGGAACGCGAAGGGTTCAGCCTCGACGTTCAGGAAGCGGCGCTCAAGGCGTACGCCGAGAAACATCACGGCACGATCATCAAGCTGTTCCGCATTGCGGAAACCGCCAGCAAGCATGATGAGCGGAAGACCTTCAAAGAGATGGTCGTCTACGCGAAGAAGAACGCACCCGGCTTGGACGGGTTGTTGTTCTACAAGGTCGACCGAGCCTCGCGAAACCTGTTCGATTACGTCGAACTGGAACGCCTCGAATCCGAGTGGGATGTGCCGTTCATCTCGGTCAGCCAGCCGACGGAGATGACTCCCTCGGGCCGCATGATGCGGCGAACATTGGCCAACATGGCCAGCTTCTACACCGAGCAGCAATCGGTCGATGTCCGTGAAGGTCTGGCTCGGCGTGTGCAAGAAGGCTGGTTTGTCGGCAAGGCTCCTTATGGCTATCTCAACATCCGCAAAGACGGACGCAGCGTGGTCGAACTCGATCCGACGCCTGCGGAAAATGTCCGACGCATCTTCCAACTCTATGCGTACGAACCGCTGACACTCGATGAACTCGTGGAGAAGCTCCGGCGAGAGGGGCGGATGTTTCGTTCGCCCAGCACCCCCTTCCCTCGCAGTTCCGTTCACAACATTCTGCAAGACCGAGCCTACATCGGCGAGCTGGAATACCTTGGCCAGTGGTATCCGGGCAAGCAAGAGCCGCTCGTCGACCGAGCCACCTGGGACCGCGTTCGCGGGATCATGGATCGCTGCGTCTATCATGCTCACGCGATGACCTACGCGGGAGAATTGATCACCTGTGCCCACTGCGGTCATCCGATTACCGGTGAACGCAAGACGAAGCAATCGAAGACCGGCGAGCGGTCCTACATCTACTATCGCTGTGCCCGCTACAACAAACCCGATCATCCTCGTGACCGCATTCCCGAAGCCGAGTTCGACCGCCAGATGCTCGACCTGTTCGGCAAGATGAAGGTCATGGATGACAAAGTCGCCGACTGGTTCCGAGCCGTACTCCGATCACAGTCGAAGGATCAACAGGCCGAAACGATGGCTCAGCATCACGAACTCACGCGGCAACAAACCCTGCTCATGAAACAGCAGGGTCGTCTGGTCGACATGCGAATCAATGAGGAATTGGACCAAGATACGTTCGCGGCCAAGCAGACCGAACTCCGCGACCGAATCGCCTCGATCAAGCTCCAACTCGACGCCGTAGGCCGCTCCCGAGACGAATTGGCCGAACTGGCCCTCAAAGTGTTTGAACTTTCTCAAACACTGACCGAGAAATGGCTTACAGCCGATTACGCCACAAAACGGCGAATCCTCGAAATCGTCTGTTTGAACTTTTCCCTCGTCGGCGTAACTCTAGTCCCCACAATAAGAAAGCCCTTCGATGTACTCATCGAAGGGCTTCTCGTCTCGTCAAGTCGGGCTGACAGGATTTGAACCTGCGACCTCTTGCACCCCAAGCAAGTGCGCTAGCCAGGCTGCGCTACAGCCCGAAACACAAACGTTGCGGTGCAACACACCGGGTGCGTCGCACTGCGGTGAGGAGTTTAGCTGTCGATGTTGGCATGGTCAATTCACTGGCGGCTGAGCCCACGGCAGTGTGCGGCCAGATTTTATGGCGGTGGTAAGCGTTAGGGGCGTATGAGGTTCCAGAATTTCTCGGTCAGGCGGCTTTGGTGGATGGCTTCGATCGTGCTGATGGCGAGGGCGTTGGCTTTGTTCCAGCGGCGGCCGTGGCCTTTCAGACGCAGGGTTTCGCACTTGCATTGGGCCTCGGTGGGGCCGCTGCCGATATCGCGGCTGGCGGCGCGGAACTCGGGGTAGGTGATCAGGGCGCGGCGGGCGCCGATGTAATTCACGAGCCGGTCGGCGGCCTGTTTTTTCTTCGGGCTGCGGAGGGTTTTTCGGAACGTCACGAGGCTGTCGAATCCGGCGGTGAAGCCTTGGGTTTTGAATGTCTCGGCGAGGTCATGGGACCAGCTGCGGCCCGCCTCAGCGTCCCCGAAGACTTCGCGGCGGGTCTTCTGGATGTTGTCTCTCAAGTGATAGAAATCGAGACACTTGTCGGTCAGCGGGATCTGTTGTTTGACCATCTGGTTGTCGATCCACGGACCGCCATCGAACAGGCCGAGGGCTTCGTCCACCTCTTTCAACTTCAATCGTGAGGCATCGCGTTTGATGATCCGGCCCATCACTTCGTGATCGCCCGCCGTCACACTCACGAGACGCCGCGCATGGTCTTGTGAGTAGAACACCGACAGCTTGAACTCCTTGTAGGACTGATCCGCACCGGGGGTCAGCGGCGGCAACGGAGTGAGCTTTCGACCGGCGGTCCGCAAGACTCGCCGCCGGATCAACACCTTGTCGCGGCGCAGGCGTTTCTCGGCCTGCGTGATCAGCGGGACCAGCACGCCATCGCAACCCAGATAGATCCGCGAGAGCGTGTCCGCGATCCGGGTGGTGGCTGGCGAGGTGGTCGCCATCTCAGTCGTCGCCACCGGCAATACGCACTCCTTCGCCGTCCAATCCGGAGTGAGTTCCCCCTTCGCAATCGCCGTCTGCATGGCCTTCCCCGAAGCCAGACACAGCTTCCGTAACGTCTCTTGACCCAGCCGAATATTCGTCGCCGCATGCAGGCAATCCGCCGCATGATCGAAGCTCGTGGCCCCTCGATTCAGCAAGCACACGAGCGCCATCACCCCCTGCGTGACCACCTCGTCAGCGATCCCCAACCAGCCATCCAGCGGCACCTGGCACCCCGCTCCGATCGCCGACATCCACCGCTTGCGCAGCAACTCGACATGCCCACAGATCGTCGTCACCGTGACCCACTGCCGACCCTTGTCTCGCAGCCGACACGACACCTCCGTCCCCGTCGTCTCATCCGTCCGCTCTTCCTCCGGTGGGGGCCCGTTTTAATATTATGCCAGGGCCGACTCACGCGAGTCGGCTACCAGCTGCGTGGCCGCTTCAAATGTGCGACGCTTAAACTCATCCATCAGATGCTTCACCTGATGCTCGCTCCCCCCAATGATGTTCCCCGCCGGAGCTGCATTCAACGCCGCCATCACCTGCTTCATCGTCTCCTCGAAGGCCGACAACATCTCCACCTTCAACCGTTCCGTCGACACCTCGATACGCTTTGCCATGACCATGCCCTCCGTGCGACCGCTGTGAACTCAACCCCATCACATTGCGGAATCTACACAACCTGCGGCGATCGCGCCATAGAACTTGGCCAGACACCACCGCTGGTGGTGTGTCTCATGATCGAGGTTTCCTTTTTTGACGCCGACTGGAGGTGACATTATGTCGGAACTGCCCTCCCGCATGGCGGAGATGA
>JAYWHX010000068.1:0-14891 GCA_043777375.1 Planctomycetota bacterium
CCCACCGGCTGGAACCGATTTTCTGCATCCACCCGGCTTGACAATCCGTTCTTCATAGATGGCCCAGACGCTGCTTTGAGCGTCTGGGTGACGAAGGAATATGAGGATACAACCGAAGTCGCTCACGATCAAACCTCTTGTGGACAAGCCACCCCTGATATCTTGGCGAGTGCTACCTCCAGGCAGCTTCTTTTGGCCACGCAATTCAGACCGCTGAACCCGTTGCACCAGCGCCCTTCTCACCTGTCGATTTTCCGAACTTCAAGGGACCTCAGCCGAGTACATTGGCTCGAAGCAGTCGAGCAGACTCCTCCGACCGAGCCACATGATGTGCCACCATTGCATTGAGCGTCTCTGGCGAGAGCAACAGCGGGTGCCCTCCAACCGCATGGGGCGAGGCGCTCTCTATCATCCTCCGGGCCACATCGGCATTGACTCCGATTGACTTGAGATAGAGCCAGATCACCGTTGGCGATCGGTTCTGCCCCGCGAGGCAATGGACCAAAACTCGTGGGCACGATTGCTGGAACATCGTGTCCAAGGCGATTAAGAACTCCGTCACTGTCTCGGGATCGATTGGCACACAGTCGGCAATTGGGACAAAGACCACCGAACGAAACCCAGCGGCCAAGGTCTCGGGATAGCTCCGGGCATCGCTGACATTGAGGATGTCCGTGACACCCGCAGCTTGCAGTGAGAGAATGCGGGCGGGGGAGGGAAATGGACCGACAGCGAGTGTCGGGGTGACCCAATTGAGAGGCTGGCTGGACATGAGTTCCCCTACCTCTGAATGGTTGCCAGGGATTTTCCGACAGCGGTACTCATCAGATCGCGATGCGAAGGGATGCCGACCCTGGGCAGGTCGAGGCGGTCGGCGTCCCAGCAACAGCCGATGGTCGGATCGTCGCTGACGAGACCTTCCGCATGATCCCGGCAGGCGAGGCATAACGTTTCGAGCTGCCATTCCGTCAGAGTAAACCAATCCCCTTGCCGCTTGCGAACCGACTTCGCAGCTGCGGGGCCGTGGTCGGGGTCGAAGCCTTCGTTGAGGCGGCGGGAGTCGTGGAACACGGCGAACAGTCGGACGACAACGAGATCCGATCCCTCGGTCGCACGAGCCAGTCGCAGGCCGTTCTGCTCGACCCGCTGCCAATGATCCGGTCCATGCAGCGAGTCCGGACCGAGGCGGAAGCGGTCAGTCAGAGCCGTCCAGATGGCGTCGAACGGGATGTCGGGAGGGGTAACCATGGGGCCTCCAAGATACCGATTCACAAGGCCGGTGTGGCCGCAAGAAACTCAAAAAACGCAAATAGGGGAGGGCCAGCCTTCTCATCCTTTTGCGTGTATTGATTCGTTTTGCGGCCACACCTGCTTCTCAATCCGCACTCTTTGTCCTGACCACGCGGTGGAAGTGCAACTCCACCTCGCGGTCGACGACGCGGCGAATGCCCTCAGAGAGGCAGGTCGGTTCGTGGTCGGATTCGCCGATGCGGACGATCTGGTCGAGCGACGTGCCGGGGCGGACGCTGAAGGTGCTTTGGTTGATGATCTGGTTCCCGGCGTCGAGGTCGGGGACGATGAAGTGGATCGTGGCCCCGTAGGTCAGCATGTTGCACTTGAATGCATCGTGGTACGGCTTGAACCCCGGAAACGGCGGCAGCAGTCCATGATGCAGATTGATGATCCGTCCGCCCGCGAACTCCCAGCAAATCCCGGCGGGCAGCACGCGCATGTAGCGGGCCAGCACGACGTAGTCGACATCGTATTGGTCAATCAATTGGGCCATCGCCACATAGTTGGGCTCTCCAGCTGCGTCGCCGATGTTGTGAAACGGGACATCGAACTGCTCGGCCAGACCACGGCAGGCATTGCGATTGCCAATCATCACGGCGGGAGTGGCCTTCAGTCTTCCATCGCGGATGTCGCGCAGGATCGCATGCGGCGGCTCGCGGCGGTACGTGGTGCAGAGGGCGATACGAGGTGGCCGCTGGTGTTCGTCTCGCGACCAAGTGCGGACCGATAACCCCTTCTCCTGGCCGATCTCCTGCATCCGCTTTCGTAGGTCAGCAATCGAGCCCGCCTCGTCCGGCCAGTCAATCCGCAGCAGCATCGCGAACAGCCGCTCCGAGTCGTGGTCGTACATCTGGATTTCATAGATGTTCGCCCCAGCTGTGGTGACATGGTGAACGATCGGATCAGCGAGGCCACGATTGTCGGGACCAACGGCGGTGAGGATGACTTGCATGGGGGAGGGCTCTGAGGGCGTTCGGCTGTTTTGGGTGAGTCGAGGAGTATAGAACAGACTCGAAGCGAGCGGGAATGCCCGGTCGCAGAAGTCGTAAGTCTTCTGCCATCAACTGGCGTGCGTCATCAGTACGCCAGAATTCTTACGAATTCTGCTACGACGCCGGCGATGGCTGACGGTCTGCACTTCATCCGTTACAGTGGGTTTTCAGACTCCCTCCACTTTCAGGCTCTCCCGCTCCCATGTCCGCTCGCTTGATCGATGGCAAAGCCGTTGCCGCTGAAATCCGTTCCAAAGTCGCCGCCGAGACGGCGGCGTTCACCGCTCGCACTGGTGTTGTGCCGCACTTGGCAGCTGTTCTCGTCGGTGAAGACCCGGCGAGTGCGGTGTATGTGCGGAACAAGCAGACGGCCTGTGAGAAGGCAGGGCTGAAGAGCACGCTGCATCGGCTGGACCCCAGCACGACAACCGAGCAGTTGCTGTCGCTGGTTGATCAATTGAATCGTGATCACTGCACTCACGGAATCCTGGTCCAACTTCCGCTGCCCAAGCAGATCGACGAGCAGCGAGTCCTCGACGCGGTGACGCCGCTGAAGGATGTTGATTGTTTCCATGCGGAGAACGTCGGCCTGATGGTGCAGGGGCGACCAAGGTTTCTGCCCTGTACGCCCAGCGGCTGTCAGCAGCTGCTCATCCATGCCAACATCGAGACCTCGGGCAAGCACGCGGTGGTCCTCGGGCGCAGCGAGATCGTGGGCAAGCCGATGGCGATGCTGTTGGTGCAGAAAGGACTGGCTGCTGACGCCACGGTGACGATCTGTCACAGCCGCACGAAGAATCTCGCTGAGATCGTGCGGCAGGCGGACATCCTCGTCGCAGCCATCGGCAAGCCGAACTTCGTCACTGCCGAGATGGTCAAGCCCGGTGCCACCGTGATCGATGTCGGCATCAATCGAGTCGGTGACAAGCTGGTCGGCGATGTCGACTTCGAGGCGGTCAAAGAGGTCGCCGGTGCGATCACTCCTGTCCCCGGTGGCGTCGGCCCGATGACGATTGCGATGCTGTTGCAGAACACGCTCAGGGCTGCTGTGTTACAGATGAATTCGTAGGACGGGCACATTTGCCCGTCCGTCTTCAGCCCGCTGCGCCAGCAAGGATGACACTTGCTCCGCTTCGAAGACTTCGCGTCGCAGCTAAACATCAGACTCCCGACTCCCATGATTCTTGCTATCGACACCTCTGGAATGGCTGGCAGCATCGCTCTCATGCGGGATGGTGTCCTGCTGGCGGAACGCCAACTGGCTCAAGCCGGTCGTCGGCATGCACGGACTCTCGTCGCGGAGTTAGCGAACCTGTTTGCCGAGTGCGGCTCCAGTCCCGACCAGTGCGAGGCCATTGCCATCAGCGTCGGGCCGGGGAGTTTTACGGGGCTCCGAGTCGGTGTCGTGTGTGCGAAGACGTATGCCTATGCCACGGGTTGTTTGCTGACGGCGGTCAACACGTTTGAGGCCGTCGCAGCTGGTGTCCCCGCTGATGTCCACGAGGTCGCGGTAATCGACCTCGCCCAGCGCGGGGAACTGTTCGTCGGGGAGTACCGCCGCACCGCCGATCGCTGGGAGCTGATCGGCGAGATCACCATCGAGCCCGCCGACCCTTGGGCAGCCGCGCGACGTCCGGAATTGCGAGTCGTCGGGCCGGGACTCGCACGTCTGCGCGGGTCGCTGTTTCCCGAGGCCGCCTGCCTGCCAGTCGAGTACGATGCCCCGCAAGCACGGCATGTGGCCACCATCGGGACGCGGCAACTGCGCGAAGGGCTAACCGCCGACTGCTGGAGCCTGGAACCGTTCTATCTGCGGCGCAGTGCCGCCGAGGAGAAGGCCGGAATCAAGGTGGTGTAGAACGTCCATCAGGTCACGCGAGAGTCGCTCTTCCGATTACTCCATCCCCAGTTTGACAGCGAATCGAGGAGATAGAGTTCATGTCCAGCGAGGATGAAGTTTATCGCTCTCAGCAAATCAACTACTGCTTGAGCGCTGTCGCCATCACACTGGTGATCTTTGGGATTCTGTATTCATTTGTTCAAGGGGGCGCAGTGGTCTTGTTTGCGGCGTCAGTCAGTCTGACTGGCATCCCACTTTGGTTGATGCTGAAAAACAACGATCGACTCCGATCAGGTGTTTTGCCACTATGGGGCATTCACGCTGGGATCAATCTGGGGGCCTTCGTCATCGTATTCATCGTGGTGGGCGATGACATTTACGGTGTCATTCACTTCGGCATGAATTATGGCATATGGTTCGTTCTACTTCACATCGGCCTCTTGGTGTTTGCAACAATCGAGGCAGTCCAAAGGCGATTGCTATTCGAGTCTTTCGCTCTGGCCGCGCTGTTCCTGTGCCCTTTGCTGCTGGCCATAGGGATTCTATTCTTCGATACTTGATGACGTGACGCCTCCCCTCCAACACGAGAACACTGTGCGGATTCTGCTGGTCAACGACGATGGCATTTACGCTCCCGGCCTGCGGGCGCTGCGTGATGTGCTGACCGAACTCGGCGAGGTCACAACGGTCGCCCCGCTCACCGAGCAGAGCGGGGTCGGGTATGGGATTACTTACCTGCATCCCATCATGGTCAAAGAGGTCCACGAGAATGGCCAGCTCTACGGCTGGGAGGCCCATGCATCGCTTGGCGACAAGCAAAACGCACGCTCGTCTTGCCAACACTCCGCATGCAACTAACATAGCCGACTCCTGAAATATCACCAAGAGAGAACAGCTTCCGTGCGTTAGAACTCCAATAATACCGAATTTACATGCCCCCCCCCCCAGAGCGTCAATTCGAATTGCTGATAATCTTGAAATAATCGTCATTTTCAATATGATTGATATTATCAGAAATGAAAAAAAGCCTTCGGCTCATGGCCGGAGGCTCGCAGGGGATTCGGACTCTTCGACGAGTTATCGGCGATGAGGTGCCGGTACGGGCTCATGCTCTACGGGAGTCGGAGCATCGTGGTGCCCATGTTCCGGGCCGTGATGCGGTGTGTGGTGAGCGTCTCCGCCGTGGCAGCGGCAGTTGGGCTGCTCGTTCTTCGGATAGACATGGCCACAACCGGTACAGATGCGACGATCGAGGATCGTACAGCCTTCGGCATCGGAGCAGTCGGACCGCTCATGATCGTTGGGCATCGGAGGAGCGGGACGCAGGTTGAATCCTCCGCACCCACAGCCGGAGCGTTCACCCATCGGGTAGACATGCCCACATCCCCCGCAGATCCGGCGATTCAGAGAACAGCCATGATCGCAGCCGGAGTTACATCCCTCGCTACGGCATCCGCCGAAGACCAGCGGTGCCGGGGGCAGGACGCGACCGCCGCAGGGCGAGCAGACTCCTTGTGCGCGCCAGTCCACAAAGGCTGATCCAGCTGTGCAGGAGCCACAGCCTTGCATGCCTCGGTAGGCATAGGTTTGGTCGATGCGACGAAACGCCCGAGCCACGTCGGACATTTCTCCATGAACGGCATCACGGATTGCGTGATGACCGTCGTGGTGATGTTCGCGGTCGTGAGATTCGCGATCCTGGGGTGGATGATCGCGATGCTCGCCATCCCGGTGATCGTGGGCCTTGTTATCGTGATCGTGATCGGATTTCTCATGCTCATGATCGCGGTGCTCGCGCTCCTGATGTTCGCGATCACGAGGTTCCTCGGCCTGCAGGAGAGGGGCACTTCCAAAACTCAAGGTGAGGGCGATTCCCCACACAGCAGCTGACAACCAAACACAGACGGGACGCATGCATAGACTCCTTCAGAAGGGCGCAGAAATGGACTGGTCCTGATGAGAGAGATTCTATTCGCGTACAAATCGAGGGGAAGTGTTAAAACCGGAATAACCGGTACAATCGGAACTTTGGGGCGACTGGGAGCGGAGATGTTTGGCCAGCCCCGGGACTCTGATTGTTGGGGGTTTCTCTGGCTTCTGAAGACGTAAGGCATTGACAGCAGAATTCTTACGAATTCCGCTACCCGGCCTCATGGGCTTCGAAGGTTGTCCGGCGCTGGTGTTCGGCCAGCTTCAACTTCTGACTGGCCTCTTCATACAGAACCTGCTGCGACCGCAGAGGCTCAGTCCCTGGTTTGCTCCGGCGGTAGAGTCCATTGGCGTTCAGCTTTCTCGCTTTGGCCGTGTCGACAAAGTAGGTCTCCAGCACGTGAATCAGCCGGTCGCGGCACTTGGGATCTTCAACGGGGACCAGCAGCTCGAGACGGCGATCAAGGTTACGCGGCATCCAATCGGCGCTGGAGATGAACACCCGCTCGTCGCCCCCATGCAGGAAATACAGCACGCGGGCATGCTCTAAAAATCGGTCCACGATACTGATGACTTCGATCTTCTCGCTGAGCCCCTTCACCCCCGGACGCAGGCAGCAAATGCCCCGGATGTTCAGCTTGACTTCCACCCCCGCCTGGGACGCTTCATAGAGGGCATCGATTAACTCAGAATCGACCAGTGAGTTGACCTTGGCCACGATACGGGCCTTGCGCCCCTCGGCCGCCAGAGCGGTCTCCGCGCGGATCATCTCCAGCAACTTGTCGCGCAGACCGAACGGAGCCGCAGCGATCTGGCGAAAGCCGTGCGGCTGGGAGTAGCCCGTGATGGAGTTGAAGAACGTGATCGCATCGGCACCCAAATCAGAATTGCTCGTTAGTAAGCTGGCGTCGCTGTAGACCTTGGACGTGATCTCGTTGTAGTTTCCGGTCCCGAAGTGGACGTAGCGCTGAATCCCCTGGGGTTCGCGGCGGATGATGATGCACACCTTCGAGTGCGTCTTCAGCCCCTTGACCCCATAGATCACCTGAGCGCCCGCGTGTTCCAGCTGTTGTGCCCAATCGATGTTCCGAGCCTCATCGAAGCGGGCTTTCAGCTCGACGACCACGGTGACATGCTTGCCGCGCTCGGCCGCCTTGAGCAGCGCCGCGACGATGGGGCTCTTGCGGCTGGTGCGATAGAGCGTCTGCTTGATCGCGAGCACATCTGGGTCGTCGGCAGCTTCCTGGATCAGCTGGACGACGGGGTCAAAGCCCTCATACGGGTGGTAGAGCAGCACGTCCTGTGTGGCGATCACGTCGAAGATCTTCGTTCCCGGTGGGAATTCGGGAGAGGCCAGCGGGGGCCAGTTCTCGTACTTCAGGTTCTCAAAGCCGGGACGTTCGCTGAGCCGAAAAAAAGCCGACATGTCGAGCGGCGAGGGCAGGGTATAGACCCCATCCGCTTCGACATCGAGTGCCTCGCGCAGGAAGGCCAGCATCTCCGGACTGGCCTGCTCGACGATCTCCAATCGCACGCAGTGACTCGACCGCCGCTCCTCGAGCACCTGCTTCATCTCGGCGAGGAAGTCCGCTGCGTGATCTTCTTCGACAGTCACATCCGCGCTACGAGTGATCCGAAACGGGATGCACTCCAGCACGGTATTCCCGATGAAAAACTGGTCAACAAACTGAGCCACGGCCTCCTCAAGAAGCAAATATCCATAACCTGCCTCTGTGGGCAACGGGATAAACCGCGAGAGCGCCCAACCCAATGGGATCACCGCAAACCGCGGCAGTTTTTCCGGATCACCCGCGCGGTGCTGCAGACGCACGCAGACATTGAGCATTTGGTTCACCAGCAGCGGGAACTCCTGGCCAGCTGCAACTGCCATCGGGGTGAGTACCGAGTACAACTCGTCGTCGAAGACCTGCTTCAACACTCGGCGTTGACCCGCGTTCAGTTCATTCGGCTGCAAGCGGCGAATTCCAGCTGCCGACAGTGCGGGCTCTAAATCCTCACGATACAAGCGGCATTGGTCATCGGTCATCTGCCGCACTCGCCGCCGGATCGCGGCCAGCTGTTGCAGCGGCTGCATGCCGGAGGGATCGGTCAGCGTGACGCCCTCGCTCGCAAGTGTTTGCAGGCTACCGACCCGTACGCGGAAGAATTCGTCGAGGTTCGCCGACGTAATTGCCAGAAACTTCAGCCGTTCCAGCAAAGGAATCTGCGGATCGGCAGCCTCCTCCAGCACGCGCTGATTGAACTCCAGCCAGCTGAGTTCGCGGTTGAAATACTTCGCTGTGATCCGAGCCATGCCACGCACACCTTCTGCGACCGATCATCGCCGTTCTGGCTGGATCGAAACGTAGGCGAAACATAGCAGGCCACGTCAGGGAACCCAACGGCCAAACCACAGCAAGCCTGAATTGTGAAGCGGCCTTCACAATTCATCGGGGCGAGTTCTGCGATTCGGCTCGCGAGATTTCACTGGCCATCGTTGGTGGGATTGCGAAACGAATCCGTTGAAGCACAGTGCGTATTGAGCAGCCGTCGATACTCGGCAGGATTCAACATCGCCGTCCCAATATGCGGTGCGAAAGGTTCCAGATGAAGCAGCGAACCAGGAGCGGCGGCGTGCATTCGCTCAGAGTGACTGGGAGGGACGATGAAGTCCTCAGTGCCATGAATAAATTGCAGCCGGGCAGCAATGCGGGGCAGGGCATCGATCGGGCGAATCGTCTCGATGTCGAAGCCGGTCTCGCACCACCCCGCCAGTGCAGTCACTCGATGGAGCGGACCACGCAGAGGCTGCGGAAAGAATCGCAGCTGGTGATCGACCATCGCGGGAAGATCAGCGAAGGCAGAGTCGATGATCGCGGCTTGGACGCGTGGCATGTCGGGCAGCGCCAAGAGAAGCGACGATCCCCCCATCGAGACCCCGATCGCGTAGAGCTTACCGGGGTCCACATCGCTGCGACTCAGGCAGTAATCATAGGCCCCCAACACGTCCAGTCGTTCATTGGCCCCATAGGTAATCGTTCGCCCGGCGCTCTCGCCATGACCGCGAAAGTCAAACGCCAGAACCTGGTATCCAGCCTCATGCACCAGCTGCGTAATAGCGGAGATGTCGCGCCGGTTCGCTCCCACTCCGTGACAGACGATCATGGTGCCACGCGAGTTCGGGCGTGTCTGGAAGTCGCCCCGAAGTCGGAGTGGTCGCGACCCCCGACTGGAGAACTCGACTCGTTCGAGGGAGGCCACTTGGAACTCCGGTCCGCTGACATCGGGGAGCAGCTTGGGACGATGGACCGCGAGCGTCGCCAACAACAGGGGAAAGAGCAGCAGATAGATCCCCAGAGTCATCGCACCGGACGCGATTCGAGCCCGCCAACCCGGCCACCGCCGCTCGAACGCCTCGCCGCAGCCTTTTCGGAATTGGAACACGTACAGCAGCGGAAGCTCCAGGCAGCACCCGAAGAAATACGTTGCCACCACACACTCCCACCACGAGAAGCGGGACTGTGTGAGTCGTGTCAACGCGAGAGAGAACAGTGTCGGAGCGAGCGCGAGGACCAGCAGAATCGCCACTCGCCCCGCCCGTGACTCCGAGTTCAACTTCGGCGGCGGGATCACTCGCAGGGCAGCTGCCGTCAGGATGACGAGCGGCAAGCAGGCCCAGAACGTCTCACTGGGCGAGGTCGTCCACTGTCCTACCAACCGTCGCAGCCCTTCGGCCACCAGGATGACTGCCCCCCAGCGAAGGGGAGCGGACCAGCGTGAAGCCACGGGGGCTGAAGATTGGGAGCGGTCGGCTTTGTCGCCAGCGGGTGAAGAGGACAATCGAAACTCATTCCGTGGGACGCCATATTCTGCAATGCGCCCAACCATCGATTTGGCTAGCGGAATAGCAACAGACGCTGCCTTGAGCATTTGGATGACACAACTACGTGAGGTTACGAAGGAGTCGCTCACCTTTCAATCCCTCTAGTGCCTGCGTCACCCAGACATCCAAAGCGATGTCCGGGCCACGACCGCGATGCAGGCCGAAAATTCGGGTCGGGTGGCACGCCCGTAGAGGCCCCGCAGCCTGAAAATAAGTGATTTGGGTGGCACTTCCCTGGAGGCTTTGCGAAAGGGCGTGGGAGCTGCTCACTGGGTGATTTCACGATCCCGGGCTGTTCGCCGCACCCTTCGAAGACTCAGGGTGTGCCACCCGACCGTCAGACTTTCGCCGCGCGCCCGGTTCTCCTCGATCCCGGCGAAAGTCTGACGACTTCCGCTACGCTCTCGATTTGCTCGCTTAAGCAAACAGCGCCGAGACGGCTTCTGCCTTGACCAACTCTCTCGGCTGGTTCAGGTGGTTGTAGACGATGGTCTGCGGGGCGATGCCGAAGGAGTGGTAGATGCTCGCCAGCAGTTCGCCGGGGTGGACGGCGTCGCGGAGGGGGGCGGAGCCGGTGGCGTCGCTTTCTCCGTGGACGTAGCCTCGTTTGGTTCCGGCACCGGCCACGAGGGCGGTGTAGCAGTATGGCCAGTGGTCGCGGCCATCGTCGCTGTTGCCGTTGCCGCTGGTGCTGATTCCGCGTTGGGGGCTGCGACCGAATTCGCCGACGGCGACGACGAGCGTCTCCGACAGCATGCCGCGCTCATCGAGGTCGGAGATCAGAGTCGACAGACCTTGGTCGAGCATCGGAGCGGACTGGTTCTTCATGCGCGTCGACAGGCCGCTGTGAACGTCCCACGAATGGTTGTCGCTGTTGGCCACCTTCGGCCAGACGACTTCCACGACGCGGGTGCCGGCTTCGACCAAGCGGCGAGCGAGCATGGCACTCTGCCCAAACGTGTTGCGTCCGTAGCGATCACGGGTCTCGCGGGCTTCTTGATCGAGCGAGAATGCATCCCGAGCGCGGCCCGAAGCGATCAGCGACAGGGCCTGGTTGTAGTACTCGTTCAGGTTCAGATGCTTGACCGCACGATCGACTTCCGGCATTCCGGCGTTGATCACATCGCGCAGCTTGGCGCGACGTTCCAACCGCTGGCCATAGACATCGGCCCGCATTTCGAGGTCTTCGACCCGGATGCGAGCCATCTTGTCCATGTCCATGTCGTCCCCAGCTGGGAACAACGTGTAGGGGTCGAACGCCTTGCCGAGGAAGCCCGCTGTGCCACCCTTGCCGACGACGTTGCTCTCTTGCAGGGGTCGTGGCAACATCACGAACGGCAGCATTGGCACCTTGGGAGGCAGCAGCCGGATGATGTTCGAGCCGAAGTTCGGGAAGTCCTTGGGGGAGGGCGGCTCCAACTGGCCGGACGGGCTGACCTTGTCGGTCGTGTAGCCGGTCATCATCTGGTAGATGGCAGCTGTGTGGTTGAACAGGCCGTTGGGGGTGTAGCTCATCGAGCGGATGAGGGTTGTCTTATCGAGAATGTTGGCGATGCCCGGCAACACTTCGGTGACGTTGACGCCGGGGAGTTTGGTGGCGATCGGCTTAAACACCGATTTGACGTTATCGGGGACGTTTTCCTTGGGGTCCCAGAGATCGAGGTGGCTCGGGCCGCCTTGGAGGTACACGAGGATGATGCTTTTGGCCTTGCCCCAGCCGGGTCCGCCGCCAGTGGTCGGGTTGGCCTGAGCTTGAGCTTGGAGCATCGCTCCCAAGCCGAGTCCGAGCATCGATGAGCCGCCCACGCGGAGAATGTCACGGCGGGTATGGCCCAAATGGCGGTCACACAGATCTTGGCCGGGAACACCGGGAATACTGATCATCATGGTTTGGGCTCTCCACGGGACGCTGCTGGTTCGGCGATCAAGAAACCAATCGTAACAACACAGACTGATCCGTGTCACCTGAAAAAGGTATCGACTCGATTTCTTCGAGCAAACATCGGTATTCTTTGAACTGAAGCGGAAAGACGAGGTACGGTTTCGAACTTTTTAGGGGGGAATCGATGCGGCTAATGTCACAGATTGAAATCCGCGAAGTGGATCGCCTGGCGATTGAGCAGTTCGGGATTCCCGGCGTCGTGCTGATGGAGAATGCGGGAAGAGGTTGCTCGCAACTTATTCAAGAGCATTGGGTTACGGGCCGCGTTGTCATCTGCTGCGGCAAGGGAAACAATGGCGGCGACGGGTTTGTGATAGCCCGGTATCTCGAAAACGCGGGCTGGACAGTCAAGGTCCGGCTGGCGTTTCCATCCGCACAGGTCTCGGGCGATGCGGCTATTTTTCTGACGTCCATCATCAGATCCAAGATCGATGTCCGGACTCTTCAGTCGACGCAGGCCAATGAATCCAGCGATCCCGAGACTCTCGCCTGGTCTGAATTCCTCAGCGAGCTCGATGCCGCAGATTTAGTGGTTGATGCACTGCTGGGAACCGGCTTGGTCGGCGATGTGCGACCACCTTACACGGAAATCATCGAGGCGATCAACTCCGCTGGCCGTCCCGTGCTGGCGGTGGATCTCCCGTCCGGAATGGATTGCAATACCGGAAAACCGCTCGGAACCTGCGTAGGGGCCTCGCGGACAGCGACGCTGGTCACTTTCAAACTCGGCTTCGATCATGCAGTCAGCCGCAAGTTGACCGGCCCGATTGATGTCGTGGAGATCGGCCTGCCGCAAGCGTTGGTCGACTTGCTGGACCCCCAAACTCCGAGGGCGCCAACGACTCCACCCACAGAGCTACTTCGCGGTGACTAGCTTTCGCTGGTAGTCCCGGAAGGAGACCTTGATCGCCTCCTTCGCTTTGATTTGTTGCTCCCACTTCGTGATGAGGCGCTGATCCATGGCCTGCAGCTCCCAGCTGAACTTGTGCTCTGCCTGGAGATGATCATTGCCCTCGGCCCGCGTTCGCATGTCGACAACGAGCGGGATTCGTTTGCGATTTCGCAAGGCAGAATTCACAGCGAGCCGCGGTTCGGGCAAAAGGGCCTTGGGCCCCAGGATGTGGTTGAAGCGAACCGCCATGTCGGCGTAGGCGAGATACTGCATCACTGCGTCAGGGTTCGGACTGGAGGCTGTCTTGATCTCGTAGACCATTTGCTCACTCGTCATACGCAGCCGCTGATTGTGTGCGTCGAATCGCTCATCAAACTGTGGATGTAGCTGAAACTCCAGGGCAGCGGCCTGCTTCTTGGCCTGATCGGAGCCATCCAGTTTCAAGTTGGCGAGATACTTTTGAGACTCCGATTCGGAGGACTTTCTGAATTGATTTAACTCAACCAGAGTCAATTCTGCGACTCGATAGTTTCCGTCCAGAAACAGAAATCGCTCGTTCATGGGTTCGTAAATGACGACTTCGCCGACCTCTTCCATGAAGTCGTAGACCTTGCCGGAATGAAACAGCGTTAAGCTATGGCCCAATGGCTGCGAGGTGCCTGCTTCCTCGATCCGGGATACGGTTGTGTAAACCCGCATTTCCTGGGCAGGCAGCTGGCAACAGCAGACGAGTACCAAAGCCAGCAGATGTGTGAATCGTGACATAATCGGCGACCTCCGTGTCGCAATGAGGACAATTTGCACTGTCCTCCGAATTTCGCTGGACTTCCGATTCCGCAGGACGTGACGATTGTGCGGTTGAGAAAAACGAAGGTCCGAGGTGGGATGCTGAGGATAGACCCGTTGGAAAGCCTGACTCAATACAGCTTCCGGGAAACTCTCGAATACCCGTCTTGATCTTCTCCATTTCCTCGGTGACAATTTCGAAATCGGCAGAATGTGCGACTTCACACGGGGTTCCCTCGTGGCTGTCGCCGGTGGGGAGTCCGCTCTCCGTCGTCATGCAACGGCCCGAGGACTGGCCCGTATTGGTGCTTCCCTCAAGCGACTCCCCGGATGGGATCGCTCCTGCGAACTCCTCAAACCCTGCGGATCCGACGTGTCGAAACGACTGGATGGAAAAGTAGCTGTCGTCACCGGTGTCAGTGACCGGGGTATCGGCGGCGCTATTGCAGAACGGCTGGCCGAAGACGGCGCCGCTGTCACGATCCTGTGGATGGAGCGTCCAAACCGGCTGATCAACCGACTGGAACGTCGCGAGCGGGCGTTCGTTGAAACTCGCTGCGATGTGACGAATTCGGTGTCGATCAAGGCGGCAGTGGATGCCTGTATGTCGGAATTCGGCCAGATCGACATTCTGGTGAATAACGCTGGTATCGAGGATGTCCACGAGTTCGAAGCGGGCCAGGACGATGTCTGGGAGCGGTTGCTGGATGTGAATTTGCTGGGAACGATGCGGATGATCCGTGGCGTGCTGCCCTATCTGACCGAGCCGGAAGGGGTCATCGTCAACATCTCGTCTGTACTAGGCATGGCGGGTTGCTCTGGGTTTGGAGCGTATTCCGCGACCAAGGCCGGACTGATCGGGCTGACGCAGTCACTGGCCGCCGAACTGGCTCCGCGCCGCATGCGAGTCGTGGGAGTCGCTCCCGCCCTAGTCTTCACCCCCATGATGCAGCGACATCTGTCCGAAGGTGGGGCTGCCATGGAGTCCAGCCTCGACCAATCGCACCCGCTGGGGGTCGGAGCCGGTCGCGATGTGGCCGCAGCGGTCGCCTTTCTGGCCTCCCCGGAGGCCCGCTGGATCACCGGAACCACCCTGCCGCTGGGCTGGATGCCGAGCTTCCCGCTGCCGTTTGGACAAGCAGCTCCGGCGGAGAAAGAGGCTGCCCCGCTGACAGCGAAACCCAAGCCGCCTCTCGTGAAGATCGTCCCGCTGGAAAAAGATTCGGACGATTCGATTGAACCCGCGCTGCCGATCGCAGACAGTTAGGGCCCGTGGGATAGGCTTCCAGCCTGATGTAAACTTCGAAAAGAAATCCGGCGAAAAAACAAGGGCA
>JAYWHX010000069.1:0-14857 GCA_043777375.1 Planctomycetota bacterium
ATGAGACGCGCCACCGACTTCAATTACAGGGCTTCTTCAACGGGCTGTTAGGCCTTCATCGGTTTACAACGATATCCAATCCCACGCACGGTCTCCACGATGTCGGCCTGGGCATCGAGCTTCTTCCGGAGTGCCCGGATGTGGACATCAATTGTCCGCTCCATCGAGTTTGCATCCTCGCCTCGACAGCAGTCGAGCAGCTCGTGTCGGCTGAACGTGCGTCCCGGCTGGCGACTGAGCGTCCAGAGCAGGCGGAACTCCGTCGGGGTCAGCATCAGCTCCACCCCGGCCATCTTCACAACATGATTCGTCTTGTCGATTTCGATGCTGCCAAAGACCACGACATCCGCTGTCTCTGCAGCGGGATCGCGACGACGCAAGAGGGCCTTGACTCGCTCGATCAGCGGCTTCACGCGAAACGGTTTGGCCACGAAATCATCCGCGCCCATGTTGAAGCCGACAATTTCATCGGTCTCATCCCCCTTGGCGGTGAGCATGAGGATGCGAATCCCCTGCGTGCGCGGATCGCCGCGTAAGCGACGGCAGACTTGCAGGCCATCGACATGCGGCAGCATCAAGTCCAGGATCATTAGATCCGGAGGGGCAGTTTGGCACTTCTGAATCGCCTCGCGGCCATCGCTAGCCGTGGTGACTTCGAAGCCCTCTTTGGTCAGATTGTACGCGAGGACATCCACGATGGCGGGCTCGTCGTCCACCACCAAAATTCGAGTCTTGCTCATGGGTTCCGTCTGTCAAAAAAGTTGACGGGCCCGGTTAGCGCGACAGCGGAGACTTACATGGTCCCCTGGGCTTCGTCGCGTTCCAGGCTTCTCCAGTGCCGAATGATCTTGCCTTCGACAAGATAAACGACATCTTCCGCAATATTGGTCGCGTGATCCGCAACCCGTTCCACCTGCCGCACCGCAGAAAACAGATGCAGCAGAGCATCGAGCCGGTCCGGCTGACGATGCATCTGGTCAATCAAATGCCGAATCATCGCCGCATTGGCCTGGTCGATCGAATCATCGTCCAGGCACACCTTGCGGGCCAGCTGAGTATCCAGTGTCACATAGGCATCAATGCTGCGATGCAGCATGTCGACGGCCGCCTGAGCCATGTCGACCAACTTGTCCGGGATTTGTAGATCGGGGGCATCCAACAGCCCAACGGCCCGTTCAACAATGTTGACCGCCAAGTCCGCGACACGCTCCAACTCTCCCGAAATCTTGAGCACCGTCGTGATCCGGCGCAGGTCGATCGCGACCGGTTGGTGCAGCGCGAGGATCTTGAGGCACTTGTCCTCGATCTGCACGTCCCAGCGATCGATCTCGTTGTCCTGCTCGGTCAAGGCCCGCGCATCCGCCAGGCTCGGCTGCGACAGCTGAGCCACTGCCCGATGGATCAGGTCTTCGACCTTCGCGCACATCGAGAGCAAGTCCCGGTGCAAGTCGTCGAGGTCAATTTGGAGATGTGCGGACATGAGGAGGATCGTTGAGGGTTGAGGGTTGAGGGTTGAGATCTTTCGCTCAACGTTCTTAGCCAAATCGGCCCGTGATGTAGTCTTCCGTATGCTTCTCACGGGGCTTGGTGAACAGCTGTTGTGTGTGTCCCATCTCGACCAAGTGGCCCTGGTAGAAGAAGGCTGTCATGTCGCTGACGCGGGCGGCCTGCTGCATGTTGTGCGTGACAATGATGATCGTGTAGTTCTCTTTGAGTTCGAAGATCAAATCCTCGATGCGGGAGGTCGATGCGGGATCGAGAGCCGAAGCGGGCTCGTCCATCAGCAACACATCCGGGTTCGTGGCGAGAGCCCGCGCGATGCACAGCCGTTGCTGCTGCCCTCCAGACAAGGCCATCGCCGAATCGGTCATTCGGTTCTTGACTTCATCCCATAGTGCGGCCCGCTTTAAGCAGGTGGTCACGATCTCCTCTAATTCGCGCTTGTCTCGCATGCCGGACAGGCGCGGCCCGAAGGCGACGTTCTCGAAGATCGATTTCGGGAATGGAGTCGACTTCTGAAACACCATTCCGATCCGCTTCCGCAGGGCGACGACATCGATCTCTGGACCATCGATGTTGATGCCTTCGAGCAGAATCTCACCGGTGTGGCGAGCTCCCTCGACGATGTCATTCATCCGGTTCAGTGTTCGCAGAAACGTACTCTTCCCGCATCCCGACGGACCGATCAGTGCAGTCACTGACTTCTCGGGAATCTGCATCGAGATGTCGAACAGAGCTTGAGATGCCCCATAGTAGAAGTCGAGCTTGCGAGTCTCGATCTTCACTCGGTGCGTCTGCCCCCCCGTGGCAGCGGGGTCAGCTGATCCGTTCGGAACGCCACCCTTCGCCCGGTCCGCTGCCGCACGATCGTTCATCAGGTTGGTGAAAGACTTGGCCATAGGTGAGTTCTACCAGCGGAGCTTCTTCTGGTATCGATTGCGGATGGTGATGGCGACTCCGTTAAGAATCAACAGGAGTCCCAGCAGGACAAGAATCCCCGCAGCTGCGACGCTTTGGAATTCCTGCTGCGCCTGCCCGACCCAATTAAAGATCTGCACAGGCATGACAGTGTACTTGTCGAAGGGAGCTTGGAGCAGCCCACTGGGTTGAGTGGTCAAATCCTTGATTGATCCGATTCCGCCGGGAGCGAATCGGGCAAACCCGACCGCCCCGACGACGATCAAGGGGGCCGTCTCGCCGATCGCTCGCGAAACCGACAAGATGATCCCCGTCATGATTCCTGGCACAGCTGCGGGAAGCACTTGATAGCGAACCGTTTGCCAGCGGGTGGCCCCCAGAGCGAGCGATGCATGCCGCAGCGACGGGGGGATCGACCGCAGGGCTTCCTGTGTCGCCACGATGATGACCGGGAGAATCAGGATCGACATCGTGAACGCCCCGGCCAACAACGACTTTCCCAGCGGCAGGGGGATCTCAATACCGGCGATGACGATTGCCTCAATGTGGTTTCCCGCCAGACGGGTCATCATCCCATCGCGTGCAAACACGTCGAACATGCGTACAAAGACCGTCAAACCCAGAATTCCGTAGACAATCGACGGCACCCCGGCCAAATTCGAGAGATTCACTCGGATGAACCGGACAATCCATGTATCGCGGGCATACTCTTCCAAGTACACAGCTGCCCCGACGCCAATCGGGATGGCGGTCATGAACGTCAGCAGAATCAACCAGGTCGTTCCGATCAGTCCGGCCCAAATGCCTGCCCGTTCGGGTCGCTGAGAGTCGAAACTGGTGAAGAACTGCCAGTCCAGGAATCCAGCGGCCTTCCACATGACAGTGCCCACAAGCAGGCACAGAATTGCGAGGCTCGACCAGGCAGCAGTGCGGCAGACCGTCTCAAAGATGATCTCTGCCGGGCGGATCGCTGACTTGCGAGTCAGCGCCTCACGCAGATTGACGGCCTCTGCCGAGTGAGGGATGTGGGGCGTTGCCGGAGAGGGGGGGGACTCAATGATACACCTCCCGGAACCGACGCATCACCGCATGAGAGATGACATTCATCGCGAATGTCATCACGAACAGGCACAAGGCCACCGCGTAGAGGCTTTGGTACTCAATCGACCCCGAGGGAGTGTCACCCTTGGTGGTATTCACGATGAAGGTCGTCATGGTCTGCACACTCTTCAGCGGGTTCATCGTCAGCTGAGGGGTGTTGCCAGCCGCAATGGCCACCAACATCGTCTCGCCGATGGCTCGGGCCACTGCCAGCAGAAACGCAGCCACGATTCCGGAGAGTGCAGCCGGGACCACGACTTTGAGAGAGACGTCGTATTTGGTCGAACCGAGTGCGTACCCCGCCTCTCGGAGAGTACGCGGCACAGCCCGGATGGCATCCTCGCTGAGCGAGCAGACCATGGGCATGATCATGATGCCCATGACAATTCCCGCACTCAGAGCGTTGGTCGCGTCGACCTCGAACCCGAGGAGCGAATGAAATAGCGGCTGGACGAGATACGGAGTCACAAAGATCAGTGCGAAGTAGCCGTACACTACCGTTGGCATTCCGGAGAGTATCTCCAGAATTGGCTTCACGATCGCGCGGGTTTTCGGTCTCGCGTACTCACTCAAATAGATCGCACTCAGGATTCCCAGCGGCAATCCCACCAGTGCTCCAATGACCGCGACCAAGATCGTTCCACTCACCAGTGGCAGCACACCAAAGTGCTTCTCACTGAAGGTCGGGGTCCACCGCGATTCCGTGAAGAACTCCCACAGCGACACTCGCCCGAAGAACGGTAGCTGCCCACCGAATGGCACCACAGTCTCGATCAGCAACACAAACAGAATCGCCAGCGTGACCAGGATCGAGACCGACGAGCAACCAAACAACGCCCATTCGATAGCCGTCTCCCGCAACCGCGCCAGCGAGAACTGGCGGAGGAGAACGGGAGCCGGAGCGGGCTGTTCAGGAGTGGTCTGCGAATTCACGGGCGGTGATACCGTCGGAGTTCGATGCTTGGGAAACTGGACTGCGGTCGAACCTGTGCTGCGCCTTGGTGAGATAACTACTTCGCAGCAGGCAACGCAGCGTTCAAAACGTCCACAGCTGCCTTGAGCTGCGTGTCGCTCATCTGGACGGCCTTCGCTTCTGCCACCAGCTTCTGGCCATCGGCGGTGAGGAAGAACTTCAGGAACTCAACCACATGGGCTTGCTCCAGAGCCTTCTTGCTGACATAGATGTACAGAGGTCGCGAAAGTGGAGCATACTTCCCCGAGCGGATGTCTTCGAGTTCCGGGGCCACCGCATCGGCGGCGTTCTCGGTGTTGGAAATCGGCAGGGCCTTCACCTTGTCTTTGTTCGTCACATAGTAGGTGTATCCGAAGTAGCCCAGCGCCGCTTCGTCCTGGGCGACACCCTGCACGAGGACATTGTCTTCGGTGTTCTGCTGGTAGTCCGCCCGGCTCGACTTCTTCTTGCCGACAATCACTTCCGTGAAGTACTCGAACGTCCCCGAATCGGTATCCGCCCCGAATAGCTTGATCTCGCGATCAGGCCAACTGGGGTCGATCTCGTTCCACTTCTTTATTGTACTATCGGGTGCCCAGAGAGCTTTAAGCTGGGCCACGGTCATCGCCTTGCACCAGTCATTCTTCGGATTCACACAGACCGAAAGTCCGTCAATGGCAACCTGAATCTCGACCCATTCGATGTTTTGTTTCTTCAGTTCTGCGATTTCGCTTTCAGAGATCGGACGCGAAGCATTACAGATGTCGAGTTCGCCACGGACGAACTGCTTAAAACCACCACTGGTGCCCGAGATTCCCACCGGGATACGGACATCCGGGTGTTTGTCTCCGAATTCTTCGGCCACGAGCGAGGTGATCGGAGCCACGGTACTCGACCCATCGATGCGGATCTCGCCCGAGAGCTTCGCAGCCGTTGAAGACGCCGCAGGAGCCGTTTCTGCCCCTGGCGAGGCAGTTCCAGTGGGAGCCGCTGGCGCCGCAGGAGCAGAGGTCTTGGTTTCGCATCCCACTGACAGACAAAAGCCTGCCACCACAATCATCCACAACACGTTTTGGCGCATCGCACTCAATCCCCAGCGGGTTCCATTGATTTAGACTCGACTCTTATGTTCCAGACGGTATCCGTCAATTGTTAAGATGTAAACCGAGCGATTGTGAAGAATTGGTGAAGATGTGCGGTATTCGATTTTCAGCGGTGGGTCACTGTACGGGCGCGACGTGATGCCACTCTTACGAAGAGCGAGCAGCTGAAGGCAACCAGATTCGAAACGTCGTCCCCTGCCCTAGCTCGCTCTCCAGCGTCACTTCTCCCTGCATCACCTCGACGAGATGCCGGACAATTGCCAATCCTAAGCCCGTCCCCCCGGCACTACGAGCGCGAGCTTTATCCGCTCGGTAGAACCGCTCAAAGACCCGCTTCTGATGCTCCTTGGCGATGCCGATGCCAGTGTCATTCACTTCGAACAGCACGCGATTGCCGTCTCGTCGAACTGACAACCGCACCTGCCCTCCGGCGGGGGTGTAGTTCAAGGCATTGCTCAACAGATTATTGAGAATCGTCCGCAAGCCATCCGCATCGGCCAACACACCCACTGGGCTGTCCGGAGGCAGATAATCCAATCGAATCTGACGCGTCTGAGCAATCGCCTGATGATCTTGAATCGTGGTCGCTGCGATCACTTGGGCATCACAGCGGACCAGTTGGAACGCCTCGGGTTCGGATTCGATCCGCGCCAGACGCAGCAGATCTTGAATCAGCATATTCAGGCGTTCGGACTGCTCGACAATCCGCTCGACGAACATCCGCGAGCTGTCCTCGTCTTCCAATCCACCGTTCAGCAGTGTGTCCGCGTAGGCTTGAATGGAGGTCAGCGGTGTCTTGAGTTCGTGCGAGACATTCGACACAAAATCCCGCCGCATTTTCTCCAAGCGGCGCAGCTCCGTCACGTCGTACGCCACCGCGAGACACCCCGGGCCACTCTCCAGTGACAGGACGACCGCCGACACCTCCAACAGCCGCTTTCGTCGCGGAATGCCCACCTCTCCACGACCCGCTTTCCCAGTGGACAAAGCCTCTTCCACGATCTCCTGAAGCTGGCTGGAACGGATACTCTCCCAGGCGAGCTTCCCGATGGCAGCTGACTGCGAGACATCAAACAGATCGCGGGCCGCCGAGTTGATAAATAGCACCCGCTCCGCCGAATCGACGACGAGGACAGCCTCTTGCATCGTCTCCAGCACGCCCTCGAACAGAGTGGTACTCTGCTCCAGGTGCTGGGCCAATTCTCGCAGCGATTTCAACTCGGAGCGGACCCTGGTCCCCACCGCGTAGAGATCATCTTCGGCAGCGACCAGTGGATCAGGATTCTGGGGCGAAGTCCTCTTAAAAGCAAAATCGTCCGCAGGGAACTCGGACTTCAAGTCCCGAGCCGACTTCCGCAGCCGAGATGCCGTCTGCATCAAGGGCCTGGCGACCAGCATCGCATTCAAGGCCACCATCGAACAGACGACAACGGCCATGAACACCCTCAGCCACCCCGGCTGAGTCATCGCAAAAAACACCATCGCCAACAGAGCTGGCAAAGCCACATACCGGCCCACACGCCAGAATAATTGCCAATCAAACAGGTCAGTCGGCGGCGGAAGAACAGGAGCGGACATGGGAACTCACAAGAACCGTCATCCATCGCTCAGTCGCTCTGCGACTGAGATTCCGCCAGCCAGAGAACCGTTCGGTCAACGAGCCATGCCCGATGGGGGTTGATCCGGCGCTCAGTGTGCGAGTCGAGGAGCGACATCGCCAACGCCTGACCAATTCCCCTCCGGCTGACTGCTGATTGCTGACGCCTGAACGCTACTTCGGCGTGACCAACACCTTGCCGGTCTTGATCTTCACTTCCTTCAGCGGCCGATCCTCAGCGTTCGTCTCCGAAGCCCCAATCGCCAGCACGACCTTCAAACTGGCATCGTCAGCAGTCTTGCCAAATGCGGTATACTGGTTGTCGAGGTGCGGCACCCGTCCCAGACAGAGAAAAAACTGTGAACCTGCTGAATCCGGATTGCTCGTCCGGGCCATCGACAGCACGCCCGCCTCATGCAGCTTCTTATTGAACTCGGCCTTGATCGTGTACCCCGGGCCGCCCGTCCCGCGCCCCTGCGGACAGCCGACCTGCACCATGAAATCGGCGATCACGCGATGGAAAATGATCCCGTCATAGAACCCGATCTTGGTCAGGCCAATGATGTTCTTGCAGTGCCCCGGAGCCACGTCGTCCCACAGATCAACGAGGATCTTCCCCGCCGTCGTATCGAGTTCAACTTGGTAGGTGTTCTTGCTAAAATCAACCCCTTCGAGGGCCTTGTCCACTTCCGCACGGCGATTGCCAGTCATCGGTTGTCCTTCGTGTTGCAATGAGAGTGTTTGGTTGGCACTTAAGATTACCAGAACCGCGAAGTGGTCCGCCAGCATGCGAACCCAGAGCGGCACGGCGTGAGCCTGCCGAGGTGTGACCCCGCTCACCCGCCCGGCGTTCCGGAAATTCGAATGCGTTCTTCGACGGCGGGGGCCTCGGCAGGCTCACGCCGTGCCGCTCTCCGGGGAGTGAATGCTACACGTCGAGGTCGTCCGCCTCCCCGGCTTGCTCCATGATCAGCCGGTAGCGCTCGGATGCATCCTTGCCGAGCAGTTGCGAGAAGATCGCGTCGGCTTCGATCGCGCTCTCGATGTCGACGCGCAGCAGAGTCCGAGTCTTGGGGTCGAGGGTGGTCTCCTTGAGTTGATCCGCGTTCATCTCGCCCAGACCCTTGAACCGCTGGACATCGAACTTTCGGTTGGCCGGGAGTGAGGCGAGGATACGCTCTTTGTCGGCGTCGTCGCGGGCGTATTTGCGCTCTTTGCCGTACTCAATTTTGTAGAGCGGTGGCTGGCCCAGAAAGATGCGGCCCTGGGTAATCAGCTCGCGCATATGGCGGAAGAAGAGCGTCATCATCAGCGTGCTGATGTGGTAGCCGTCGCTATCGGCATCCATCAGCATGATGATGCGGTGGTAACGCAAATTGTGCGGGTTGAAGTTCGGGCCGATGCCAGTGCCGAGAGTTTCGATCAGGTCTTTGACTTCCTGATTCTCCATGATTTTGCCGATGGTCAGGGACTCCGTATTGAGGATCTTTCCCTTCAGTGGCAGCACGGCTTGCGTCTTGGAGTTGCGGCCCGCAGCTGCGGTGCCCCCGGCGGACTGACCTTCCACGATGAAGAGCTCGCACTCTTCCGGTTTGTCGGATCGGCAGTCGAGGAGCTTGCCGGGGAGGGAGCTGCGACGGCTGCCGGGGGTTTTGCGGCGGACCTCGCTGACAGCGGCGCGGCTGGCCTCGCGAGCGCGGGCGGCGAGCATGATTCGTCCAATGACCGCATCGGCGATCGTTGGGTTGCTGTTGAGCCACGACTCCAATCCCGAGCGCACGATCCCTTCGACCTGCGAGGCCATCTCGATGTTGTTGAGCTTGTCCTTCGTCTGTCCCTGGAACTCTGGTGCGTTATGGAACACGGACAGGACGGCGACGACCCCTTCCCGCATGTCATCCGTGGTGATCGTCAGCCCCTTGGCCTTGATCTCGTGGACATCCATGTAGTTCTTCACGGCCTTCGCGACCCCCGATCGCAATCCGGATTCGTGCGTGCCGCCGCCCCGAGTGCGGATGCCGTTGACGTAGCTGCGAACTTGATCGTCGGTCGATTCGGTCCAGCGGAGAGTGAGTTCAACGCGGACCTTTTCTTCGTCCTTTTCCGCGTTGAAGGCCCCCTCATGGATCGGCTTCTTGGCGTCGTCGCGGATGATCTTTTCAAGGTACGCCTTGATCCCGTCCGGGTGCTGGAACTCGGTGGTCTCCTTCTTCATCTCGTCAACGAAGATGATCTTCAGCCCGCCGTGGATATACGAAATATCCTCGATGTGCTGCTTGATCGTTTCGCCCGAGAACTGCACGCGGCGGAAGATCTCCGCATCGGGCCGGAAAAAGATTTCGGTTCCGTGCCCGCGAAAGGGGCGGAGTTGTTTCAGCTGGGTGGTCGATTTTCCGCGTTTGAAACGCATCTGCCACTCGAACCCGTCGCGTCGCACCGTGGCGACCAGCTCCTCGGAGAGGGCGTTGACCACCGATGAGCCGACTCCGTGTAATCCCCCGCTGCGGGCGTAACTCTTCTCGGAGAATTTGCCGCCGGAGTGCAGCGTGGTGAGGATGACCTCCAGGGCGGGCTTCTTGATCTTCTTATGAATATCGACCGGGATGCCGCGCCCGTTGTCTTCGACCGAGAGCGAAGCCCCGTCTTTATGCAGAGTGACCTTGATCTGATCGCATTCTCCGGCCAGATATTCGTCGACCGAGTTGTCGACGATTTCCCAGATCAGATGGTGCAGGCCGCGCGTATCAATCCCGCCAATGTACATGCCAGGCCGCTGCCGCACGGCCTCCAGCCCTTCGAGGACTTCGATGTCATCGGCGGTGTAGCTGCTGCCTGTTTTGAGAACGGACGACATTGCCGGAATCTTCCCTGACGAACCCACGGACGCGAATCGCAAGCCTTGGACCTTATCGAGAGGAGGGGAGATTGTCAAAAACGCCCGGCGAGCGGGGCGGCGTCACGGCCTGGTTCTGCAAGCGTTCAGCCAAAGCAGAATGATCGCGACGCCCAGTCATCGAACGTTGGAGTTCATGCTTTAGCCTGCTCCACTAATGCTCAAGAGCAGCCTCAAGGCTGGACTCCAACGGGGGGCGGGCAGAGCTGACTCGCAAACTCATCCCACACTACCCCAGCGTCGCAACCCTCCCGGTCTCTGGAGAACGCTTGCCGCTCCTTCCTCGGCGTAATCGGTAGCGGCTTCCCGGACAGGGCGAATTCTGGCCCCATGGCCAGCCGATCAAGTTGACACGCCAGGAGCGGTAGGTGCTACCGGTCTCGACCGATTGTGAAATCTTTTGAAAGAACATGACTGAATCGCTTGATTCCTGTCACCTCGGTGATAGAAATTAGGTGAGATGGCAAGACTTGGCAGTTGGAGAAGTCTCAGATGTTGCTGGATCAACGACGCGGCAGCATTCGGGATTTCATCGAAACCAAGGGTTTTGTCAGCCTTCAAGAGATTGCGGAGTCCGTCGGAGTCAGTGAAAGCACTGTACGGCGGGATTTGGAGTATCTTGACCGGACCGGTCAGATTCGCCGAACTCGCGGAGGAGCTGCAGGAGTTGGCGAAGGATTGCCAGCCTTTGACGAGCGGGAGAACCAATCTCTGAGCGAGAAGCAGCGTGTCGGCCGCAAGGTCGCCGAGCTGATTCAACCCGGGGAGACGATTCTGCTCGACGGGGGGACGACGACCCTGCATGTTGCGAAGCATCTCGCGGGCAAAGGGGTGCAGGTCGTCACGAACTCGATGCCGATCATCAATTACTTGATGTCGGTTTCGGGGATCGAGTTGGTGGTGCTGGGAGGGTACTTGTACCCGCGAACGGGGGTGGTCCTGGGACCGCTGACGGTTGATGCCCTGGCCAACTTGAAGGTACGGCGGTTGATCTTCAGCGTCGGGGGAATCACCGAAGCAGGTCTGTTCAACCAGAACTCGCTCCTCGTCGAAACCCAGAAGCAGATGCTCGACGCAGCTGACGAAGTGATCCTGGCCACGGACAGCAGCAAGTTCGGCCACTCGGAACTCGTCCACCTGTGCCCTCTCAACCGGGTCCACAAACTGGTGGTCGACAGCGGGCTGGGTGACGAGTGGCGACGAATCATCGAGAAGAGCGGGATCGAACTGGTGATCGCGGACTAAGGGCATTTTTCGCCGTCGGGCTTGCCCGACGTGCTGCGACGAGATCGCTCCCGTGGGGCACGTCGAGCAAGCTCGACGGCGAACGCTTCACGGACAACTGAACACTGACAACTGAGAACTTCTCACACATGTCCATCACACGCACTGATGTCGAACGCATCGTTCGCGATGTCCTGAGTCGGCAGATGACCGGTGCCCCAGCGGCCCCGGCCACCAAGCCCAATCCGCTCCTCGTGAACATCTCCGCTCGGCATTGTCATCTGACCCAGGAGCACGTCGAGGTGCTGTTCGGCAAGGGGCATCAGCTGACCGTCAAGAAATGGCTCTATCAAGAGGGCTACTTCGCCGCCGAAGAGACGGTCGCCATCGTTGGCCCGCGTCGCCGAATGCTGCCCGATGTCCGCGTCCTCGGGCCATGCCGTGGTGACTCACAAGTCGAACTCGCCTTCACCGATTCCATCTCGCTGGGCCTCGACATCCCCGTCCGCATCAGCGGTGACGTCAAAGGCTCCGCAGCTGCGTTGCTGGTTGGACCAGCGGGCAGCTTGGAACTGCACCAAGGCGTGATCCGCGCGATGCGTCACGTCCACATGAACCCGACCGAGATGGCCTTCTTCGGCGTGAAGAACGGCGACGCGATGCACCTCCGCATCGAGTCACCCGGCTGCACGACTGTTCTCGAAAACCTCACCGTTCGCGGCGGCGACGCCAAGATCAAGCTGGAAGTTCATCTCGACACAGATGAAGGCAATGCGGTGAACCTCGAACACGCGACGAAAGTCGAACTGATCAAAGCGACTCCTTGTGCCTGCCACACGCACTGACTGAACACGATGTCGCAGAAGTCGTCAGACTTCTCACGTCATGCCCCACTCGGCAGAAGTCTTACGACTTCTGCTACGAACTCACCCCCCAACCTCCCGGAGAATCAGAATGGCCAAAATGGAAGCCCTGGGCATGATCGAGACCAAAGGTCTCATCGCCCTCATCGAAGCGTCGGACGCAGCTCTCAAGGCGGCGAACGTCCAGTTCCTCAGCTGGGAAAAGATCGGCAGCGGTCTGGTCACCGGCTTCTTCACCGGTGATGTCGCAGCCGTCAAGGCCGCCGTCGACGCCGGAGCGAGTGCTGCTGGCAAGCTCGGCGATGTCGTCAGCGTGCAGGTCATTCCTCGCCCGCACGATGAACTCGTCATGGTGATCCCGAAGCCCAAAGGCGGCGCTGCCACCAGCAGCTCACCAGCTTAGTGTCCAGTGAGCGGCACGGCGCTAGCCGCCGGTAACGCACGCTGGAAGAACCGAGGGCTAGCGCCCTGTCGCTCACAGAAGGCACGTCGAGCCAGTTCGACGGCTAAAAACACTCACTCCGCTGCTGGCCATTCGCCATCAGCCATTCGCCAAAGGTTCTCCCATGAACGAAGCCATCGGTCTCGTTGAAACCAAGGGCATGATCGCGCAGATCGAAGCTGCCGACGCCATGCTCAAAGCTGCAAACGTCACTCTGGTCAAGCAGATCCAGATCGGTGGCGCATACATTACCACCGTCATCAAGGGCGACGTCGGCTCGGTCCGCGCTGCCGTCGATGCCGGAGCCGCAGCCGCCTCGAAGGTCGGCGAACTGGTCTCCTCGCACGTGATCCCGCGCCCCGAAGCGAACCTGATGAAGAACTTCATCTGAGGAAGGTTGTCAGTCGTCAGTTTTCAGTTGTCAGTGATGAGAGAAGAACGTCCATGCAGGATTTTCGATAGCTCATAGTCTGGCAACGTTCGCATGCGATGACGTTGCGTGTGTATCGGGAAACGCAGAGCTTTCCAAAAGCAGAGTTGTTTGGATTGACGAGCCAGTTGCGCCGCAGCTGCTCGTCAATTGCTGCAAACATCGCCGAGGGGAGTGGAAGAGGTGGACGAGAGTTCGCTCGATTTCTGACGATTGCATCCGGTTCCGCGAGTGAGACTGAGTACCACCTGATCTTGGCCGGAGATCTGGGATACTTGCCTGCTGAGAGTCGCCAAGGCCTCCTGGCTGACATTGAGGAGGTCAAGCGTATGCTTACCAGTCTGATCCGACGTGTAAGATCTTCTCTGGCTGACGACTGAAAACTGACGACTGAGAACTCCTCCCCATGTTCGTTCTAGTAGCAAACCTCGGTTCCACCTCCTTCAAGTACCGACTCTACGACATGACCACCGAGAGCCAGTTGGCTCGCGGGGGCATCGAGCGGATCGGACAGGATGCTGAGGGGACCTGCTTCGTTGAGATCAACGGTCGGAAAGAGCAAGTCTCTCGACGCATCGTCGATCACGCCGAAGCTGTGCGGATTTGCTTGGAGCAGTTGACCCACCCTGAAACTGGCTGCATCAAGTCGGTGGACGAGGTGTCGGCCATCGGGTTCAAGGCGGTCTTTGCGGGGAAGCTGAGCGGTGTGCGGATCGTCAATGACGAGCTGCTCGACGCGATGGAGGCTCTGGCCGATGTCGCTCCAGCTCACAACCCGCCGTACGCCCGAGCGATGCGGCAATTGCGAGCGGCCTTTCCCACGATGCCCCTGGTGGCAGCCTTGGAGACAGGGTTCCACGAGACGGTGCCTGCGGAATACCGGACGTACGCTGTGCCGCATGAGTGGACGGAAGACCTTGGGATTCTCCGGTGGGGATATCACGGGGCCAGCCATCGCTACATCGGCACGCGGATGGGGCAGATTCTGGGACGCGGCGACCTCAAGGTGATCTCGTGTCACCTCGGGGGCAGCAACTCGATCTGTGCCATGCAAGGCGGAGTGTCGCAGTCGGCCTCGATGGGGATGACGCCGCAAACGGGGTTGCCTCACAACAACCGCGTGGGCGACTTCGACCCCTTCGCCATCCCGGTCATCATGCGAGCGACCGGCAAGACCTTTCCGCAGATTCTGGAAGACCTCTCGTCCAAGAGTGGGCTGCTCGGCATCAGCGGTCTGTCCGCCGATTGCCGCGATCTGGAAGAGGCTGCTGCCAAGGGACACGCTCGCGCCGCCCTGGCCATGAACGTCTTCGCCGCCAGCATCCGCCAGTACATCGGGGCCTACCTGACCGTGCTGAACGGAGCCGACGCGATCGTCTTCACTGGCGGGATCGGCGAGAACAGCCAGTGGGTCCGCACCCACGCGACCAAGAACCTCGACTACGCCGGGATCAAGCTGGACGAGACGCTGAACCAGACCGCCAAGGGCGAGGCCAAGCTCTCAACGAGCGCAAGCAAGACCGAGATTTGGACCTTGCCGACGAATGAAGAGATTGTCGTGGCTCGCCAGAGCCTTGAAGCGGTCAGGGGACGTTGAGCGACAGACAAAGGGGAAAGTGAACCACGGAGGCACGGAGGCACGGAGATGGAAGGGAGTCTGATTCATGCCGACATTACTTCGAGGATCATAGGAGCGGCGATTGAGGTTCACCGGGAGCTGGGACCAGGGCTACTGGAGAATGCTTATGAGGAATGCCTGTGCTTCGAGTTGAGTCAAGCGAACTTGAAGTTTCAGCGGCAGGTCGAACTTCCTGTTCGCTACAAACGAATTCGA
>JAYWHX010000070.1:0-14806 GCA_043777375.1 Planctomycetota bacterium
CCGTCAACGCATGCCGCATCGCTGGTCCCTCCTTGGATCAACGCACAGCTTCCCAGCTATGGCATAAACACCACAAAACCAGTTTTCAAACAGAGCCTAGAACTCTGAAATCATGACGATGAGTTTGTATGTGATAGAAAATCGGCGAATAGTTGAATCAGAGTACGTATAGGAATAGGAAATCACACATGGCCGAGGAACCCCATGACAAGAAGCCGATTCACCGTCGTCCACGGCCAGCGTTTCGAGAGTCGGCTAGCCATGCTCTGGCTGCAGGACCGTCATGTCCAAAAAGTGATTGATGAGTTGGAACCCGTCCTGCGGACGATCCCAGATCAGGCTGGCGAACTGTTTCACTTCGAGGGAACAGAGTATTGGCACCTCGCTCATCAGTCGTATGAACTGATCTACCAAATCTTGGCGGACGATTGCCAAGTGAGGTTGATCGATGTGCGGCCGATCCCGTCCCGTGGTGTGTCAGAGCGGGCATGACTACTTCAGCGTCATCAGCAACCCCCGGACCTCCATCACCTGCGAGCCGAGAATCTTGGTTGCACTCAGTTTCATCAGCCCCCGACCAGCGGGTAAATCGAACTCCCCGAGCTTCAGGCGTTTGAATTCCTTGACGAGCGATTCTCCCTCGCGCTGCACGCGGTCATTCTCATCACCGCGAGCGGGTGGATCGTGTGGCTCGGTAATCTTGGCGGTGAGTCGGCGGTCCCTGAACTCGACCTCGATCTCGGCTCCCACATCGGCAGTCGGGCAGGCGTATTGCACTTCGACTTCGTACCTCCCCGCTGTGTGAACGTCGATATCCCAGGTCATCGAGTCATCCAAACTCGTCCACTTCGTGAAGTACGAACAGTTCGGGGCCTTCGCACTCCGCTCGATTCCCCCATGCGGGACACCATCCCGCGCGGGAAGCTGGGTCAGCGGTTGCTCGCGGTATCCGACTGGGAATGGGCGGTCATCGACCGGCGGTCGCGGGCACTCCTCTCGCCACTGCTTCACAGCTGAGGTCAGGTCTCGAAGGACAGCGGGGTTCTCGTTGCCGATGTCTGTGGTCTGTCCCGGATCGGTCTGCATGTCGAACAGTTTCCCAGCTGCATCGAGACGATAGCGCTGGGTGCGAACGCTGACCTGATTGGCCCAGTGCGTGAAAAGGCGGCGGTCGGGCCAGTCTTTCGCCTGTCCTGCGATAAGCGGCTTCAAGCTGACACCATCGAGCGGACGATCAGTCGGTACCTGAACTCCCGCGAGATCGGCCAGCGTCGGCAGCAGATCAATTGCTCCGGCGATCTGCTCTATGCGAGTGCCCGCAGGCACGTGCCCCGGCCAGCGGATCAGCAGCGGCGAACGCACACCGCCCTCATCGGTCGATCCCTTCTTCCCCTTCATGCCTCCGTTCCAGCGAAAGCTGTTCGGGCCGTTATCGCTGAAGTAAATCACGATCGTGTTGTCGGCCAGCTTCAGCGTGTCGAGAGTCTCCAATACCCGACCGACGTTGTCGTCAATGTTCTCGACCATCGCCAGCGCCGCTCGCGTCATCGGCAGGCTCTCCTGCTTCGGTTTCGTCGCGAGCAGCTTGGGGTCGAGTGACTTAAACCGCTCCCAATATGCATCAGGAACCTGCATCGGCGAGTGCGGCGTATTGAGCGCCAGGTAGCAGAAGAACGGCTGCTCCTTCTGCTGCTGGATGAACTCGATCGCATGCGAGGTCAGGTCATCGGCCATGAACCCTTGCCCTTGCACGATTTGTCCGTTGTGATCCAGCGGGGGGCTGAAATAGTCCCCCCAGTGTCCAGAGCAGAAGCCGTAGAACTCATCGAATCCTCGCCCGTTGGGGTGGTACGGATACTGAATCCCGTTGTGCCACTTGCCGAAGGCCCCGGTCGCGTAGCCTGCCGACCGAAAGACATCCGCGATTGTGCGTTCATCGAGATCGAGCCGCTCCCCGCCCGTCGACACATTGATCACCCCGCCGCGCAAGTGATACCGTCCGGTGAGGAACTCGGCCCGTGTCGGCGAACAGACGGGGCAGACATAGAACCGCTCAAACATCGCCCCGTCCCTCGCCAGCGAATCAATCTTTGGCGTCCGCAGATTCGTGTTCCCATGACAGCTGAGGTCACCCCACCCCTGGTCGTCGGCCAGGACCACGACAAGATTGGGGTGCGTGGGGGTAGCTTCTAAGTAAGTTGTGATCGTGGAAAGCCATGAGACCAGCATCACAAGCAAAGTCAAGGAGTAGAGCTTCATGAGACAACTCAGTGAAAAGGGGCACAAGCGACACACCTTCCTCCCTGGCGCTCTTCGTGAGCTTTGTGTTCCATTTCTTCTGCATGTGACTGTCGCAGGAAAATTGAACACAAAGCTCGCGAAGGGAGCCAAGGGGGATAGGGAGGAAGAATCAAACGGAAGACGCGAGCCAGACGACACGCGATGTCAGGCAATCCGGCGAGCGTCCGGCGTGAGCCGGATGGTGCTTCCGTAAACTGGTTATTCATTCTGGCAGCAAGCGTCTGATTTCACCAACGCTGCGTACTCTCAGAGCGTAGAGATGGCCACGTGAGGGTCCGCGCGGTACTCTATTTCGAATCACCTGTTTGTGGTGTCTCCTCTCAGGTTGCTCCGATGTCTCGATGGCTGATCTGCCGATCTTTCGCGCTGGCCGGGTGCCTGACCGCTGTCATTTCGTCGAGTCTTGTTGCACAAACTCAGACCCCCGCACCCGATTCCGCGAACACTTCGGTCCAGTGGAATTTGCTCTTCATCGGTCCCGAACAAGCGGTCCCGATCTCCGTGACTGTCACAGCTGACGAGGGCCCGCTGGTCAAGCGGCGCAAGCTGGCCGAGATGTTGCTCAAGCGGTTCGATGCGGATAAAGACGGCAAACTCGCAGCGCCCGAGGCGGCGATTCTACCCATCGGTGCCAAGGCGTCGGGAGTTGGTTTGGGCGAGCAGTGGCTGGCTCTGGATCGGTCGCCCACGGATCAGAGTTTGTCGGTCGAAGAGCTCACCGCCTACGTCAACGAACAACTCGGCCCCGCATTCCAGCTGTCGACGCGCCCACCTCGCTTGGCACAGAATATTCAGCTGGCCGAGCGTCTCGACCAGGATCATGATGCGGCGATTTCCGAGCCCGAGCTGATGTCCGGGCTGCCCATCTTGCGCCAGTCCGACCTAGATGATGACGAGGCGGTCTCGGTCGGAGAGCTTCAGCCGTACCCGCGCCGCAATGGGTTACAACGTCCGACGAATCCAGAGACGATTCAAGCCCCGATCATTCCAGTGGATCGCGAAGACGAAATCCGCGTGGCGGTCGAGCGAGTCCTCAGCACCCACGGGCGAGATGATTCCGAGAAGTCGGTCGCACTGGCGAAAATTCAGACTCCCGATGGGAAGCCGCAGACCTATGACGCCGATGGAAATGGCCGGCTCAACCCAGCTGAACTGACCGCGTGGGTCCTGGCCAAGCAGCCAGTTGCCATCGTCACTGCCACGCTTGGCCAGAAGCGCCCTTCGTCCATCGAAGTTCAACAAGGCTCCGACAAGCAGACCGGATCGAAAGTCTCGCTGTCACTGGGCGGCGCAGCTGTGGATGTCAGCGCTCTCAACAACAAGTTTGAGCAGTCCGACTCCTCGAAGATCTATCGTGTGCGATATCTGACGGTCGATCGGGACAAGAACGGGTACTTGGACGAGACCGAGTTTGCCGGGATGCAGATCCCTGGTGCGTTCAAGGATGTGGATGCCAACGGCGATGGGATGTTGTTTCGGGACGAGATGACGACCTTTGTCGAGTTCGATGGGATGGCCATCCAAGCCCGCATTGAACTGATGATCGGGGACGAGGGCAAGACGCTGTTCGAACTGCTGGATGGAAACACCGATCGCCGCTTGACGGCTCGCGAGATTCGCGAGGGGTTCACGCGGCTGGCCAGTGTCGACCGCAATCACGACACGCGAATCGCTCAGTCAGAGCTGGAGAGCCGCTACCGAATGACGTTTTCGTTTGGACGGAACCAGGTCTTCACACCGACTGCCAATCCGGGCAACATGACTGTCACCCCTCGACTACGAAGCCAGGACAAAGGGCCCATCTGGTATCGACGCATGGACCGCAATCTCGACGGAGACATCACCTGGCGCGAATTCCTCGGCAGCCGCGAGCAGTTCAACCAACTGGACGCCAACCAGGATGAGCTGATCGACCTTACCGAGGTGCTGCCCGCTGCACCCGATCAACCTACGAAAGAGAATTGACGATGACTGACGGTGGACTGGGTGCGCTGCGTCACAAGGAAGTCGTGATCGATCTGGCCAGCCAATATGTGGTGCTGGGAACATTAATCAGCGATGAGGGACCGTATCTGGTCCTGGAGGATGCGGACGTGCATGATCTGCGAGACAGCACGACCAACCGCGAGCAATACGTGGTCGAGGCCCGCCGCCATGGGATCCAGGCCAATCGAAAATGCACACGACTTCGCAAAGAGGAAGTCGTGTGCATTGCGAAACTGGAAGATGTACTCGCCTGAGTTTAGGCGCTGCGAAAAAGCAGACGGGCAGGTCTGCTCCGTCGGAGTTAGTCCTTCTTCTCTTCCTTCTTTGGAACTTCGTAGCCAGCCTTTTCGAAGGCTGTGTCGGAGAAGACGAGTTCGATCTGAGCATCGCCTTCAGCCTTGGCCACCGCACCCTGGCACTTCTCACAGCAGAACTGCACTTCGACGCCGCCGACCTTGACGGTCTTTTCAGCGTTCAGCTTGCCGCCAGAGAGTGGGCACTTGGCCTGCTTGGCCTGGCCGGTGGCGACCAGCTGATGATTGGCCTTGGTGGAGTACTTCTTAACATCCTTCTCGAATGCCTTGGGGCAATTCTCGCAGCAGAAGTAGACCTTACCACCCTTGTATTCCACGGTCTTGTCTTCCTTGGCAGCTCCGCCGGAGACAACACACTTCTGCTCAAACTTCTTGGCTTCTTCGGCAACGACGAAACCAGCGACCATCAACAGGCACAGTGCAGCTGCAAAACGCTTCATGAGAGATTCCTTCGACAAAACAGCATGTCCACAATCAAGCCGTCACCCCCACCCTCATCTGTGGTTTTGAAAGATGAGATCAGGAAGCAACGCATCACACCATTTTTCTACCAGAAGCCGTCGCCATTCGCCAGAGGGAGTGACTTCGCGAGCGATTTCGTGAATGTATTGAGAAGTCCCCGAGGACAGTCTCCCGCCTGTGGTTCCGAACCGTGATGAGGCCGCTTGGGGCCGAGAAGTGCAATCATTGCCGGTCGACATGGGCCCTCACCCGAAGAAATTCAGGCGGATCAGAGAACTTCCGGCAGCAAATCGGTCTCGCAGGGGAAGAAAATCGGGGTTATCCTGCAGTCTGCCGATTCTAGGGAGACGGGGCGGTGCCTCGCGGCATCTCAATTCGGTGCGGCGAGAACGTGGACTTCGCGCGGAGAGACGGGCGTGCTTCAGACTGGGAATGGATGTCACATGCGGTGGACACACACCTTCAGCCGATTCGGTTTCTGGACGGCGCTGCTGCTCGTGACGCTCGGGATGTGCTGGGGACAGCCGGCCGCTCAGGATGTTCTAGACCTCCCCCCGCCGGGAGAGGAAGCCCCGGCGGATCTTGATTTTAATTTGGACATCGGCAGCCCGGCAGAGGTCAGCAGCGAGCCCGGCCAGTTTAAGGGACGCGACAAAGACCCAGAGGTTTCGGCGACTTGGTCACCACTTCCCGGCAGCCCGGACACCGGCGTGCTGGCGATCCATGTTCAGTTGCAGGACGGTGCGAACACCTACGGTCTGGAGCCGGTCCCGAAATTCAAAAAAAACACCAAGATCACTTTCGAGGCGACAACCGGGGTGACCGCCCTCGATGAAGCGTTCACACCAGATCATCCCCCCAAGGTGGCACGCGACCCGAACTTCAACAATCTGGAGCTGCGAAAGTATTTCCACGAGGTCACCTACCTGCGTCGCTACCGCTTGGATGCGGGGACTCCCTTGGCACTGAGCGGGAAGATTGACCTGCTCGTCTGCCGGTCGGGCTGCACTCCACATAAGCTGGACCTTGTGGCCGAGTGGTCGACAGATCCGTACTCGGGAGCCTTACCCGCTGAGTGGGCATCCACCGGCGTGGCAACCAATCTTTCCGCGACCAATTCCGTCACCGGAACTCACGATTCTGGCGGCATCGAAGTCGAGCAATCTCCTCCGCTGTCGATCGCATATGCCCTGATGTTCGCCTTCATTGGCGGCGTCATCATGAACGTCATGCCCTGTGTGCTGCCGGTCATCGCGATCAAGGTCCTCTCGTTCGTGCAACAAGCCGGTGAGAGCCGTGCCCGGATTTTTGCACTGAATTTAACCTACTCCATTGGTGTGATTGCCGTGTTCCTCGGGCTGGCGACGCTGGCTACTTTTGCACAAATTGGACTCGGCGAACTGTTCCAGTTCGATGGCTTTAATGTCGTGATGGCCAGTGTCGTGTTTGCGATGGGCCTCAGCTTGCTGGGTGTCTTCGAGTTGCAATTGCCGGGATCTGTTGGCAGTGGTTCAGAACACGAGGGGCTGACCGGAGCGTTCTTCACGGGGATCTTGGCCACGCTCTTGGCGACTCCCTGCATTGGGCCGTTTATTAGTCCCGTCATCGTGTGGAGCGTCAGCCAGCCCACCTACATGATCTATGCCATTTGGGGCACCATCGGGCTGGGCATGGCTTCACCGTACCTGCTGATCGGTGCGTTTCCTGCTCTCATCAACCGGATGCCGCGTCCCGGGATGTGGATGGTCCGGTTCAAGGAGTTCTCGGGCTTCGTGCTGATGGCGACTGTGATTTTCCTGATCAACAGCATCTCGCCCACTCTGCTGATTCCGACGCTGATCATGCTGCTGGGGATTGCCCTGGCCGCCTGGATGATTGGGAATCTTTACGACCATTCCACGCCCACCGGGCAGAAATGGAAAGTCCGACTAGCTGCGGCGATGATCTCGCTGCCACTGATCGGGTATGGCGTGATCCAGCATGTCGGACCAGAACGCATGGAGACGCATGTCTACTCTCGATTCCGGGCCAAGCCCGAAACTGAGCATCTTCCCTGGGTGCCGTTCTCCCCAGCTAAACTCGTGGCGTTGAGGAAATCCGGTCAGCCAATTCTGATCGACTTCACCGCCGATTGGTGCCTGGTCTGCAAATCGAACGAATACTGGGCACTCAACACCAAAGCCACAGCTGAGTTCGTTAAAACGCACAACGTCGCCTGCCTGCAGGCAGACTACACGAACGAGAGCGAAGAAATTAAAGCGTGGCTGAAACGCTTCAACGCCGCTGGAGTCCCACTCACCGTGGTCTTCCCCCCGGGGGAGAAAGCCAAGGGCATCCCCTTCGATGGGGCCTTTACGCAATCCGGTCTGCTGACCGCGATGGAAGCTGCGTGGGAGAAATCGGGAACTGCGAAACCAGCTCAGACGACATCTTCGGGTGACACGACGAAAATTCAGTGACCGCCCTGTGGTTTCCAAGGCTGCCCCCGCCACTCAAGTCGATCACCATGCCAGCAAGGGCAACGACACCCTCCAAAAACTGCAGTTTATGTCCCGCCAGGGACACCCGACATTCGCCCACCGATTTATCGGTGGGGCCAACGAATCTCTGACGACCCTAGCCCCGGTAGGGGCGACAGAAACCCGCAGCGCACAACATCCTCTTCGTGATCACAGTCGCCTGGGGCTGCCGTCCCTGACGGGACTCGTCCACTTATCGGGATTGCCCGCCCACCGTTGAAACGGTGGGCGAATGTCGGGTGTCCCTGGCGGGACATAGAGTCACGACGGCTCCAAATCGGTCTGAACGTCTCGCAAATATCCGGAGCTTAAACCCAGCTCCCCCCGCCTCAGCGAAGTCCGCCCCTACTCCCGCGTCTTCAGCACCGCGATCAGATCCAACTCATCCAGCCTCCGCCGCACGACCAATCCCGAGAGGATTGCGGCCAGCACGACCACGCCGCAGGCGAACCCGTGTGTCGAGGGATTGATGACCAGCGGGATGCGATACATCTCAGTATTCAGGGACATCGTCGACACGATACAGAACAGGTAGCCCAAGCCCATGCCAGGTACGAGAGCGATGACTGTTAGCACGGCCAGTTCGCCCAGCAGGATGCCAGAGATCTCCGCTCGCGAGAAGCCGATGACGCGCAGGGTCGCCAGTTCCCGGCTCCGCTCGGCCAATGAAATCCGAGCGGCGTTGTAGACCACTCCAAAGGCAATGATCATCGCGAAGCCCACGTTGAACGCCCGGATTCGCAGCAGGTTTTCGGCTACGGTCTCCCGAAAACTCTGGATCATCGCCACCTTCAGCGAGACCCCGGCCACCTGCGGCAGGTTCTTCAGCTGGGTATACAGCTGATTCGCACGCAAGCTGTCTACGGTGACAAAAGCTCCCGAGAGCGAGTCTCCCTCCTGCATCAACCGGTGAGCTGTCTCGATCGAAACAAAGCACGACAAGCCGGAGAAGTCATCGACCACGCCCATCAACCGCAGCTCGTGATGCGGGCGATCTCCCTCCAAAACTTCAGCCATCACCAGATCGCCGATCTTCAGTTCCAACACCTCGGCGAGTTTGGTCGTCATCAAGACGCCATCCTCTGGGATCGCCTTCTCCTGACGCAGGATGTCGACCGCTTTGAAGAGCTGGTTATCCGGCGGCAGTCCTTGAATCGCCACACGGCGGAAGTGATGCCCCGAACGCATCCGTGCCGGCACGACTCGCGTCGGCACCACGGCATGTACGCCGGGCAAGTTCTCGATGTCGTGCAACGCATCCGCCTTCGTCGCACGGATGAACGTGACCATCAAGTCTTGTCGCTGCGCGTGACGAAACTGCGACTCCATCACGTAGTCGACCGCATCCTTGGCATAGCTGCCCAGGATGATCACTGCCACAGCTGTGGAGATGCCGAGGCACGACAGCGCCGACTTAATCGGCTGGCGTTCCAGTCCTCGCAGAATCATGCGCATCGTCTGCGGGATGAACCGCTGAAAGCCAATCCGCTCCAGAATGGTCGGTCGAAAATCACCCGGTGCGGCGGGGCGCATGGCCTCAGCGGGGGGTAAGCGAACGGCCTGCCAGACGGAACCGATAGTTCCGAGTATCCCTGCCGCGAGGCTCACTCCAAACGCCGACAGTGCCACACGCGAATCGAACTGAAAATCGAGATGCGGAAACCGGTAGAGCTTCGTGTACAACTCGGACAGCTTCATCCCCATGAAGGTCCCCACCAGAGTTCCCGCGAAGCCGCCCGTCACCACGATGACAGCCGTCATCTTCATGTAGTGCAACCCGATCGACCAACCGGAGTAGCCAAACGCCTTGAGCGCCGCAATCTCTTCCCTCTGAGTCGCAATCAGTCGCGACAACACCACATTCAGCAGGAACGCCGCCACTGACAAAAAGATCGTCGGACCCACGCGGGCCATGCTTTTCAGCTGCTCCATCTCGTCGCGCAGGTAGCGATGCGAGCTGTGGTCGTTGCGGTCGTAGGCACCCAGGCAACCGTAAGGTTCCAGGAGTAAATCGATCTTTCGGATCACCTCGGGAATGCTGGCATCGGCGGAGATCGACACGCACAAGTTGTTGAACGCTCCCTGCATATCGAACGCAGCTGCGAGGTCGGTCTGGCCCATCCAAATCACGCCGAAGCGGTGGTCATCGGGCAGAACGTCCCCCTCGCGAATCTGGAAGATGAACTCGGGTGAGATCGCGACCCCGACGATGTTTAACGTGCGCTCTCGCCCGTTAATAACCGCCCGCAGCGTGTCTCCCGGCATCAGTTCGTGAGCGTCTGAGAAGGCCTCGCTCACGATCACTTCGCCCGACTGATTCGGCTCGATGTACCGCCCTCTTCGCAGGTGCAAACCATTCAGGCGGGGTGGCTCAATCTCGGGGATCGAGATCAACCGCCCAATAGCGGGCTCCGGGAGGTTTTCCAGATCGAGAGTCACGTCCGAAAGAATGCGCGGCGCGACCTGTGACACGCCGGGAATCTCGGCAATCCGGTCGACTACCGACAGCGGAGCCCGCGTCACCCGCGCGAACACATCCGAGAACCGGTAGCGGGCATAATATTCCGCCTGATTGCGCCGCAGCGTCGACAACGTACTCAGCGACATCACAAACGCTGCCACCCCGCACGCGATCACGAGCGCAATGGCAATGAATTGCCCCTTCATCTGGAGCAGATTGCGAACAGCTTTTCGGTCGAGGGCAGCGAGCATGTGGAGAAGTTGTGACCTCAGTCGGATGGGCACTACTGCCCTACTTACTATAGGCGACTGCCCGAGATCGCGTCGAATATCCCGTCCCAAGTCGCCTCGCTGGCGGTGACTGCCACGGGCAGACCGGCCTCTCGGGCCGCAGCAGCAGTAATCGAACTGATGGCGGCGATGCGAATGGAGTGGCCGAGACGGGCACGAGCTTCATCGGGGAGCAGGCGGGCGAGGCTCTTGGCTCCCGAGGGGGTACTCAGGCAGATCCAGTCGAGCTCACCCGCCCGCAGCAGCTCCTGCACCTGCGGCGTGAATTCATGAGCATCGATGTTCTGGTAAACCGGCAACTCGGTCAGGTCCGCCCCAGCTGCACGCAGGGCTTGTGGCAGGACATCGCGGCCGCGCGAGGCTTTCACCCACAGCACTCGCTTTCCGGCCACTTGCTCCTGGAGCGCCGCTGCCAGAGCTTCCGCCCGAAACTCGTCGGGGACGAGGTCGGCTTGGAGGTGCCAGCGGGCCAAGCGTTCCGCCGTCACAGTCCCTATCGCTGCGATTCGGCATTGCCCCAGACACCGCCCATCGAGTCCTCGTCCCCACATGCGTCCGCAGAAGGCATCCACCCCGTTGACGCTCGTAAAGACCGCCCAGTCGAAGTGACTCAAGCTGCCTGTCGTCGCGTGGGCTTGAGCCCACGTGTCCTGAGCGATGGCACTCTCGCGTGGGCTCCAGCCCACGCGACCGGAAAACATCGCATCGACCTCGGTCCAATCCGTGATCGGCTCGATCGCAATCGTCGGCATCAGGATCGGCTCGGCCCCCAGCTGACGGATATGCCGCAGCGTTTCTTCCGCTTGCCCAGCAGGCCGCGTGATCCCGATCCGCAAACCGTGCAGTGGCCGCTTCTCGACCCAGCTCACTTGCTCCCGCAACCGAACGCAGTCGCCCACGATCAGCAGCGATGGCGGCTTCAGCTTCGCCGCCTGACTCACTGCCGCGATCGTCGACAGCGTTCCCGTAACCACCTGCTGTCGAGGAGTCGTCGCCTGGCAAATCACAGCCGCAGACTCGGTGGGGGAGCGTCCGGACTCCATCAGCGAGCGAGCAATCTGCTCGATGCGGTGCAGCCCCATGTAGAACACCAGCGTGCCGGGGAACTGGCCGAGTTGCTCGTACGGCAAAGCACTTTCCGGCTTCGTCGGGTCTTCGTGCCCCGTGATCAGAGCCACAGCCGAGGCATGATCCCGGTGCGTCAGTGAGATCCCCGAATAGACAGCTGCTCCCGTCGCGGCGGTGATGCCGGGAACGACCTCAAACGGAATCCCGGCTTCGGAGAGAGCGACGGCCTCTTCGCTGCCTCGACCGAAGATGAACGGGTCGCCCCCCTTCAAGCGGACGACCGTCTTCCCCTCGCGAGCTGCGGCGATCAGACGCTGATTGATCTCCGATTGATCGAGATGCCGGCTCCCCGGACCACCGACGCGCGCGGTCCGCTCAGCGGTCGCCTTCGAGAACTCCAACAGCTGGGGATTGGCCAGCCCGTCGTAGAGAATGAGGTCGGCGAGTTGCAGGCACTCCAGCCCGCGCAGGGTCAGTAAGCCCGGATCGCCGGGCCCGGCTCCCACCAAATAGACGACTCCGCATCGAACAGTCGGGGAGGGCTTCAACGGCGATTCTGAATCAGTCATGGCGTTCCGAGTAGCGTGGGCTTTAAGCCCACGCGGAAGTGTCGTCTGACAAGAAAAGTGGGCTAAACGACCCAAGTTTCTTCGACTTTTGTGAGTCTCGTGAATCAAGGATTCGCGGCAGCCGGAGGCGGCACATCAGCGGCAATCTTATCGAGTTCCCTCACAATCGAAACAATACTGGGCCGATCCCCCAACGATTGACCGACATACCCAAACCGCAGTCGCCCCTGCTTGTCGAGGATATACGTGGCCGGCTTGGAGAGGTTCTTGCGGATGCCGAGTTGATCAACCGCTTTCAGTTCCACATCCAGCAACACGGGAAATGGGACGGGGCGCTTTGGGTCTTCGAGGATCTCTCGTGATTTGGCGAGCAGTGCGTCGAGCTTGCCCTGCCCGTCTTTCTTCTCCACCGGATAGACCAGTAACACCTCGGCCCCCCGCGAGGCGATCTCGGCATACGACCGAATCAGATTCGCGGTTTGCGTGGAGCAGTACGGGCAAACCGGCTCCGTGTTTCCGCGCGTGACCACCAGCACCACATGCTTGTCCTTGGCATAATCCGCCACACGCGAAACTTGGCCATTGATCGCAGTGAATTCCAGAGACAAGACCCCCTCGTCCGGGCTGACATTGGTTTGTACGTCATCGAGAAACACAATCGGTCCAACATCCCCGTAAGGATCGACGAACTCGGATCGATCGCGTGGAGCAGTCTGGAACTTGGGATTCGGCGCGGTGCTGTCCGCGCTGCCTCCGCAGCCAAACAGCATCATGACGACGAATGGAATAAGCCTGTGGATTCTCATGGTGATCACCTTTCGCAGTCCGTTGTCGGCACTTGTGTACCTTACCGCTCAGAGATGTCGCCCATCAACGGTCGGCATGATTCCGAAAAACAGATCAACCGGCTCTAATGCTGGCACAGGGCGGCTCGACTTTCCGTTATGAACCTGCCAAGTTTCGTCGGCCTCACAAATCACTCCTGCGACGAGCTTCCCACCATGAACCACCCCTGGATCGCTGACCGCCTGCACAAGATCGACGCCTCCGGCATTCGGAAGGTGTTCGACCTCGCAGCCAACATGCAGAACCCGATTAATCTCAGCATCGGCCAGCCGCACTTTGATACGCCAGAGGTCATCAAGGAGGCAGCTAAGCGGGCCATTGACCAGGGCCGCAACGCCTATAGCCAGACGCAGGGGATTCGCCCGCTGATCGACAAGATTCAGTCATCCGTCGACGCCGAATACCACCACGCCGACCGCAAGGCGTTCGTCACCAGCGGGACCAGCGGGGCGTTGATGCTGGCCTTGGAGTGCCTCGTCAATCCGGGGGATGAGGTGATCGCCTTTGACCCGTGGTTCGTGATGTACAAGCATCTGACCACACTGGCGGGCGGGACGATCGTGCCGATCTCGACCTATCCCGATTTCCGCATCGACCTCGACAAAGTCCGCAATGCGATCACCCCTCGCACCAAGGTGATCCTGTTCAACAGCCCATCGAACCCGACCGGCAGCGTGGCCACGGAAGAGGAGGTGCGGGGACTGGCCGCCCTCGCGAAAGAGAAAAACATCTGCCTCATCAGCGACGAGATCTACCGGGCCTTCTGCTACGACCGCCCGTTCGTCAGCCCAGCCAAATTCAATGACCAGACGCTGGTGATCGACGGGTTCAGCAAGTCGCACTCCATGACCGGCTGGCGCGTCGGCTGGGTCCATGGGCCGGAGTTCCTGATCCAGCAGATGATGAAGCTGCAGCAGTTCACGTTCGTGTGTGCCCCGCATCCATTCCAGTGGGCCGGGGCCGAGGGGTGGGAACTCGACATCACGCCGTACGTGGCCGACTACAAACGCAAACGCGATCTGATGACAGCTGAGCTGAAGGACCAGTACGAGATCATCGGAGCCGACGGAGCCTTCTACATGTTCATCAAAGCCCCCTGGGGCACAGCCACCGAGTTCATCAAGCAGGCCATCGAGAACGAACTCCTGATCATCCCCGGCAACGTCTTCAGCGCCCAGGACACCCATTTCCGCCTGAGCTATGCGGCGAAGGATGAGACGCTGCTGCGCGGGGCGGAGGTGCTGCGGAAGATCGCCAGAGGTTAGCCGCCGGGCTAGCCCGATGTGCATCGGCGAGCGTCCGGCGTGAGCCGGATGGTTCCGCGAACGCTTCGGATTGGCAGTGTGTCCCGGACATCGCTCTGGATGCCTAGGGAGCGCAGGAACAACAGGGTTTGAAGGGCGAGCGAGTCCTCTGTAACCTCTTATTGCCGCACAACCCAGACGCTCAAAGCAGCGTCTGGGTCACCCCGCCTCTTGGCACGAACATTTCTTTCAGGGATGTGCCACCCTGCGCTCTCACGGGATCGGCACGACGACCTGAATCGTAGTATCGGCTCCCTGGTAGCGAGCCTCGATTGACCCTGGCTTGATGGTCCCTGGTTCCAGCTTTGCAACGATAGGGACTCCGCTGTCAAATTGATTGGGAATCAGTGTGCCACTTCCTTCAGGAGAAAGGTGCAATGTGACTGCCCCATGTGCCCCTGCTCGACGAACCCCTCTGATGCTGGCCGATTTTGGATCGAACATCAAGACCAATGGGGACTTGCGTGTCACTTTCCATGGTATCGATCGCGTCTTCCCATCGCTCAAATCGAGCAATGCGATACCACGCAATGAGGAAGCCTCAGCGGTAGCACTGAGCCCCGGAGCCAGAATCTCGAAGGTGAGCTGGGTAGGTTCGCTGGCAATCCACATCGGATTTGTCTCCTTTCTCACTGGTCTCAATCGCAGCGGATACGAACTCGGCTCCCTCAGTGACTCGAATTCCT
>JAYWHX010000071.1:0-4111 GCA_043777375.1 Planctomycetota bacterium
TGAACCGCCTGCTCGGCGACGTAACTCTAGTCGTAGAAAAGAGAAAGCCGTTTGACGAACTCGCCAAACGGCCTCTTGTTACACCGAGTCGGGGCGACAAGACATGGTTAGAACTTTTTCGGGAGGCTGTCAGGGGCAGTGATCCGAAGACCTGGCGGTTTTGATTCGATAATTCCCGGTGGAACTTTCACTGCCGATCCATGATCTTTTCCATTTCTTTCTGGTCCCTTCGCGTGCCTCGTTCGAAAACGAACAGTTCATTAGGTTCATTTCTTTTGAAGTGAGGTATCAAGCACAATGTTACAAGTCGGTGATCTCCAAGACATACTTGGTACACCGAGTACAGTGATGGCTTCCCGAAATGCACGGCATACTTTCGGTCCTCACTGGTCATGACTCCATCGTGTCGGGGCGGACAGGGAAGCTGAAGTGCTTGCCCTCGCTGCTTCTGCATCCACCACATGCCGTGAAGCAGAAGCTTCATGGACTCCATTCCCATAACCTTGCACTTGATCCACCAGTCGTAGCGATCCTGGTAGAGTGGATTCAACGACGGTTCGACACTCGCTGCATCGATTCTCGTAAGTTTCAAGAAACCTTGCGAAACGGCCTCGGTGACGTTCTCCATAGTATGTCTATAGTCATTGAATCGCTTGAGGTTGGCGAAATGTGGCCGCTCGTGCCGACCGGCGTTTGGATCAGGCTTGATGGACTCCAGCTTTCCTTGCCAATCCCGATCCGTTTCTGACCAGATCAGGACTCGGGGAGAGTTCGCCACTATATTCCCTATCAGATCGAGCTTTTCCATCGATGTCCCAAACAGAATATCCATCTTCTCACCCGGTCGACGCATTACCTTTCGCATCGTGGTTTCAAATTTTCTCTCTGGCCATTGCCCGCGAGGCCAACAGAGGAAGCTTTCTCCGTGCTTTTCAATGAGTTCTGCCTGCATGCTCTTCAGCATTTCAGAAACATCCTCATGAATCACAATGAGATCGAGATCTCCCGGATCGAGAGCGCCACGAGCATACGATCCGAACACATGCAGTTCGCGAATCTTGGCGGGAAACTTACCGTCTTCAATGGCTTGGACCATTCGTTCAATCTGACGTGATGCGGTCTGGCGGTCCACGATGACACGACTCCGTTGAACACAGTGCGTTTAAGGGCCAGTTCTGAGGAAACGGGTGCTGCATCTGATTGTGAAGCGGATAGAGGCTTACTTCTCGTCGTGCTTTCCTCCGGAATCGAGCCTCGACTGAGCGTAACGCACCGCATCGTGCAGCCTCTTGTGCAGGATGTTGCGGGGCGGAAGTTCTGTCAAATACGTTGCCACGCGGATATCGCTATTGTCCAATTGAAGCAGTTCGACATGCTCCTCGGACTTGTCGGTACACAGCACCAAGCCGAGTGGCGTGCCCTCACCCGTCTGCTGCTCGTGTTTCTCCAGCCAACAGTGGACGAGACAGACCCGCTCCAGGCGTCCGTGCCGAGGGCCGACAGATCGACCGCATTCTCCCCCGTTCCGACGAGAAACTCGGGAAGCCGCCAAAGCTCATTCAGCTTGGCCGACGACAGATCCAGTTCAATCCGGATAGTGACCCGGCTCTTGAGGGCGTGGCCGTGAACGAAACTGTGAAACCCGCCCAGATCGACCGCGTCGCCGCCGAGTGCCGTGCGGTCGGCGTTCAGGTTTCGATTGACCAGCACCTCGTATGCATACATGAAGGCGTGGAAGATCGTACTTTTCTCGGCGCAGTTGCTGCCGAACAGCAGAGTGACCGGCTCCCGTTCCAGCTGGATGCCCAACACACCGATTCCTTTAAAGTTCTCGATGTAGATTCCCTTGATCATCACACGCTCGTCGATTTCCGTTGTTCGCTTGAGTTCAGGAGTAACACGCTAGAGAGCGATTTCAGCCCTCTGAACGCTCTACGGTTGAGTTGTTCGCAAGGATTCCCTCAAACGACTGCCACCGAGTGGGCACCGGCGTCATCGAATCGAGTTGGAAACTGTCGTAACCGCAGTGTGTGATCCACGAAATTGGAAGGTGACCACGGGCAATGTGCCCTTCGTGTGAGTTGGGGCTGGCAAATGTGGGTTCATAACTCCACCATTCCCTGAAGCCTTTGGGGACCGCATCGTTAGACGCGATCACAAACTGCCCCAAGAATTCAAAGTCGGACGAAAGATTGAACTCTGGCACATCCGACTCGATAACCAACTCATACTCTTCGTTCCAAGATGAGCTCTGGTGACATCGAAACGGTAGAAAGCAAACATCACGTGATTCGCATCCGATTGGCTCGCGAAAGACAGACGCTTTTGCGCTCTCTGGTAGTCGCGCGATGACGTGCATTCCGCTGATCGTGCATTCGGTAATTTCTTTCTTGAGCCTTTGACCGGCGATTTCGTCTCGTCGACTTTCCCCGCTAACAACGACCTGCAATTCAAATGCTTTTTTGTTATGTGAGTCGCAGTGTCGGCCAAACGCGTGGGAATGCAGCACCGTGGCGGTATCCAGCGCGAATGTTGCAGCCAAAGGGTGGCTACTCTGCTGAAAGACAGCCGACTCCACCCAGTCGCCGAGTGTGTAAGTCAATTGCTCCAAAGGGATGTCGACTACCGCAACATCATCACGCTGTAAACCAGGCCGATACAGAGTGGAGTGAAAGCCCCGAAGTATCTGGACAAAGTCCAAATGCCGTCGCCAATCGTCCGGACGGAGATAGGGCGGCGATTGTCCGGCAATGGCTTCAAAGACGTCGAGGAAATTGCCGATGGAATCGCTCAGACTGAGGGGTTGACAGGAGAATGAAAAGACCATTCTCTGGTTGATCCAGACCCGAGGCCGCTGAAGAGCGTCTGCGGCGGCTTGCTTCTGCTTCTGCAAACAACTAGGGCAATAGGTGCGGTTCGAGGGGATCGCGGAGTCGCACGTCTTACACTTCCCCTCAGGAACCCTCTTCGGCGACTTGCGATTATTGAATTTGGCGGCGCAGGAGCGATTGCAGAATCGCGGATTCACAGTCGGCTTTCCGCATTCCTGGCACTCGTTCGTGGCAGATGACTCGCCATCGCTCGACTTCTTCTCGGCCATCGATCACCTCGGAATCTCGGGGACTTTGGGTTCACAGCGGGGGCTGTTGTTGACGCCTACGTCTGGCGTTCGCGACATATTCTTCTTTGCTGGAGATGAGCATGGTTCGGTTCTGTGTTGCTGATGGAAGTGGTGAGACAACCTTCGGTCAGATTGCGAGTGGCCTTGCCGGGGAGGTCGGTCTCCCAAGAGTAGAACACTGTGGTCAGCGTCAGATCCCCGCTCACCTACAACTCCCCCTTGAAGGCTCGTTGGACGAGAGAGTTAGATCATCATCGGTGGAAGACACAAGAAGCCATTCACTCTCGCTGCGAATCATACGTGACAAGACTTCACAACCACCGATCCGAGAACATGTTACAGCATGCGGTCGAAGCGAATTCAGATCGCGTGAGCGTCCACAGTTTACATAGAATTCAATGGATTACCATAGATTTACGGACATTCTCGGACGGGGCGTGGCGACACTCAACCCCGATGACCATTTGAGCATTGTGCATCCGGCTACCCGATGCTGACGGTGACGCGGGCGACTTCGGAGAGGGTGGTGAGTCCTTGCGAGGCTTTTTTAACTCCGTCGTCGCGCATCAGTCGCAGGCCATGTTGGGTGGCGGTGCGGAGGATTTGGGAGACGTTGGCGCGGGCGTGGATTTGGTCGCGGATGGCTTCGTTGGCGACGAGGAGTTCGGAGATTGCAAAGCGGCCTCGGAATCCAATGTGGCGGCAGAGGCCACAGCCTTGGCCTTTGGCGAAATGGCCGGTGGTGGAGTCGGGGAGGCCGACGGAACGGAGTTCCTCGGGGGAGGGAGTGTATTGGGATGTGCAGTGGAGGCAGTTTTTGCGGACGAGGCGTTGAGCGAGAACGCCGAGCAAGGAGCTGGCCACCAGATACGGTTCAATGCCGAGGTCCATCAGGCGAGTGACGGCGCTGGCGGCGTCGTTCGTATGGAGGGTCGAGAACACGAGATGTCCGGTCAATGCGGATTGGATCGCCATCATGGCAGTTTCTTC
>JAYWHX010000072.1:0-14790 GCA_043777375.1 Planctomycetota bacterium
GTGGGTCAGCCTGTGGACGATCACCGGCAACACCCCCAGTTTCGTGACCACCAACTGGGCCACGCTACCGACCGCCGGTAGCCCGCTGTGGCGGTTGCAACTATCGCGTGACCCGGTCATCAGTATTGGCTCGTTGTCGGTCGTGACGACTTCGACTCCGAATCAGTTTGCGGTCACGACTGTCAGCGGAGTTCCCACGGACCGGTCTCGTGATAACACCGTGTCACTGGCGTTGATCAATAATGCGGGTGGGCGATTCGTGCTGACCAACGGCCAGCTGCGAACCGCTCGCGCGATGACGGTCGCGGATCAGGGTAATCACACGATCTTGCTGCGGGCGGCCGACTCGCTGGGCGGCGTCACGAACCGCTCGCTGACGATCACAATTGAGGCCCCCGCAGCTGCCAGCCAGCGAATCACAGATGTTGGGGCCGCTCTGCTTGCCTATCACGAGGCATTCGCGCAGTTCCCCTTCGACAACCAGACTCCCGAGTTCCTCGATGCCAGCGGCAAGCCGTACCTTAGCTGGCGTGTGCAGCTGTTACCCTTCATTGGCTACGGCGATCTTTATAAGCAGTTTCACCAGAACGAGGCGTGGAACAGCCCGCATAATTTTGCGTTACTGAATCAGATGCCGGATGTGTACCGGACTCGCGGGTTGGCCCCCGGGTCGAACATGACTGGGATGATGATGTTCCAGGGGGCCGGGGCGTTCAACATCGGCGTAAGCGGTGGCCCCGCGATTGCCAATGCCACCGATGGAATTCAGCACACCCCGCTGTTCATTGAAACACTGGCCGAAAACGCCAAGTTCTGGACCCAGCCGGACGACATCGCCTTCGTCCCCGCGAACCCCTTGGGCTCGCTGGCCAAACCCAGCGACCGATTCCTGATCGGGATGGTCGATGGCAGCGTTAAGGAACTCAACCCCACCGTCACCCCCACCAACGCCGCCGCCCTCATCAGCTGGTCCGGGCACGAGGTGCTGTCGGCTAGCCAGTATCAGAATATCTATAAGAACTGGGACGCGCAGGACGATGCGCAGAAGAGCCGGGATAAGCTGATAACACTGGTTCTCGGATTGCATAACCTTCATGATGTCTACGACAGCTGGGCACTGCCTCGCATGACTCATACTGTGGCTAATCCGCGTCTCGACGCGAATGGGAAACCGCTTTTGAGCTGGCGGGTGCAGATCTTGCCGTATCTGGGATACATCGATCTTTACAATCAATTTCGCCAGAACGAACCGTGGGACAGTCCGCACAACATCCAGCTGCTCGACAAGATGCCTGAGGAGCTACGAAGCCGAGGATTGGCGCCCGGATCAACGAATACAGGGTTCCAGATTCCGATGGGGGCCAGTGCGTTTCAACCATTGATCCAGAATAACGGGGCTAACGTCGATATACGTGGCCCCTCCATTCGGTTCTCTCCTCAAGATGGCCTGGCCAACACGATTGGAGTCATCGAGACGCTGGCGGATAAGGCGGTACCCTGGACGAAGTGGGATGACATCGATTTCGACCCGGCGAGTCCGATGGCGGACATCGGAACAATTCCGACCGGTGGGCTTCGCGTGTCGATGATCGATGGGAGTCTGCGTACGGTTCGTCCGACCGCCACGCCGAGTTCCTTCAGCCAATTTGTCACGTGGAAAGCGTCGAGTAATGGGGAGGAGCCGGCCTTTGGCAACGCAGAAACCACAAACGTTTTTTTTGACGGGCAGCAGGTCGATGATGCAGTAGCCAGCAAGCTTAAGCTCCGGGAATTGGGAGGGGCATTTTACGGTTACCATGACACGTACAATTCATTTCCCGTCTCAACTTATTATGGATTCGACGGGACTACGCCAAAACCGAACCTGAGCTGGAGAGTCCATCTGTTGCCTTATCTCGGACATGACGCGCTGTTCAATCAGTTTCATCTCGATGAGCCGTGGAATAGCCCGCACAACATGACTTTGCTGGACAAGATGCCCGAGGTCTTCCGCTCACGCGGTTTGCCCAGTGACTCGCATCTGACATCCATAAAGGTGTTTGAGGACGAGACGGCCTACCACTACCAATTGACGGGTGATACTCCCGCGGGGTTGCGTGGTCCAAGGGCTTCGAGTGCCATTGATGGGCAGGGCAATACGATCTTGGCCATCGAGTTGATGCCTGATCAGGCGATCGAGTGGACACGCCCAGACGACATCGACTTCGATCCGGTCAATCCACTCGCGGGGATCGGAACAATCCCGGTGGAAGGTTTGCGGGTGTTGATGGCGGATGGCAGATATGCCACTCTCAATCCGGCTGTCTCGCCGGAGAATCTCAAGGCGTTCGTGACGTGGAACGGTGGTGAACTGGCTAGCCATTACGCCGTAACATCGAACGTCTTTCTGGATTGGCAGACCGATCGCCTCAGCGCTCCTCGCCGACAAAGTCAGATCTCGCCTCTTCAGTCGCAGGTTTTCGAAGATGTGAAGAGTCTGTCGACTCGCCGTAATAAGCTCCGGCAGATCCTGAACGCGATGCATGATTCCCACGGTTCTCATGGCTTTTCTCCGGTCTACTTCTTCAGTGGACTTCAAGATCCGACCGTTTGGGATCAAGGTGGCGAACCGCGCAGCCCGTATCTGAGCTGGCGTGTGGAGCTGCTGCCATACATTGGGGAAACCGCACTTTACAACCAGTTCCACCAACATGAACCTTGGAACAGTCCGCACAACATCCAGCTGCTCGACAAGATGCCAGAGATCTACCGTAGCCGGGGATTGTCAGCAGAATCTCACAAGACTGGCTTCCAATTTTTCCGGAGCCCTCAAGCATGGAAGTACAGCTATCTGGCCACAACAGTGGGAGTTGGATATAGGGATTACGTCCTGAAAAGTAATGGCATTCCTGATGCCAACGACGGAACCTCCAACACCATAGGAGTCATGGAAACGATGCCCGAAAACGCCGTTGACTGGACCAACCCCGAAGGCGACATCTTCTGGGATTCGCTCGATCCGCTGCGTGATCTGGTGATTCCGCCAGACTATTTCCTAGCCGCCATGCTGGACGGGAGCATTCGCACGCTGCACCCGTCGATGAATGCGAACCAGTTCAAATCGCTGATCACCTGGAACGGCGGGGAGATCATTGCTCCGCTGTAGGGAGAGAATTGTCTGTTTCAACAAGTCCCGACGAGGAGGGGTTTGTCGCTCCCGTCTGAGCCATTCCTGCTTATCCAACACCTACGGTCAGCATCAATCAGAATCGACAGGCCGTGATGTGGCGGGTGACTTGTGTGAAATACTGGGGTGACGCCCACCCCGTTCGCCGAAACGACTCACGCCGTACTGCTTGAGGTTGAGTTTCTCCCATGAACCAGGGTCGAGCGATCACCACTGTTGTCTGTCTCAAATTTTCTGAAAATCGTTGCTAACAGCCCGGCCACTTTGTCCGTCTCAATGGCATCTCGATCTCGTTGCTCCATCCAGGACAAGCCAAATGAACCGAACATCGCTCAGTGTATCAGTGGTCATGAAGTGGGGGCTGGGATGTCTTCTCGCCCTGGGACTCGGGTTGGGATTCCCCTGCCCATCTTTTGCTCTCATCACGGGTGGTGAGGGAAACGAGCCGCTGCACGACCACGGCTGGCAGAAGGGGGCCGCAGCTGTCTTCAATGTGAAGTCCCGTGTCGCCCATTGGGAGGGGCCGCCGTTTGGAGGTGGACAGTATGTGGGCGAGTATCGCGGCGATACGACCGCCTTCAATGCAGTCTTGGTCGACTTCGCCAAGATCGAGGCCAAGAAACACAGGTTGTACGTTCATGATGGCATCGGCAACAGCTTCTGGCTGAACATGAACAACGAAGCGGAGAAGCGAAAGCGAGCCGAGATCGACTGGACCTTTACTGCCTGGATCCCCGAGAACTGGAAACGCTTCCGGCGTGGAGCCAAGGCTCGCCCTGATGAGGAGGGGCCGTACCCCGAGATCCACCTGTATCCAGCGGGGCGGGTGAAGTGGGAGGATGTCAAAGTCCCCGAGGGAATCGAGGTCATTGATGAACGCCTGTCCGCCCACGGGTTCGCAGCCACGGATGGGACTGTTCTCGAGGGGCAGATCAACGACATCGAAACCAAAGCCGGGATGGTCGCTCACATCGAGTTGCAGCTCATCAAGACTCCCCCAACCGGCGGTTACGAGTACGAGACCATTCTCAAGATCGACTCGGTTGCCCAAGGGAAGTGGGTTCTCAAATCGATCCCGCTGGGGTGGTATCAGGTGGTCGCCTCTGCGGAAGGGTATGTCACGCGGACCGTAACCCACGAGCGTGTGGAAGCAGGCCCGCGCTGGGTCGGGGTGAAGACAGTTCTGGCCAAGCCGGGGCCAGTGACTGGTATTGTTGTCGACGCGGACGGAAAGCCGCTGGCCGGTGTCAGTGTGCGTTTTGATGACCCCGTGGCTGACCCGGACGAGGACTACTCCGCGACACAGGATCAAGCTGTCGAAACGGATGCCGACGGAAAGTTCTTCAGCGATCAGATCCCGCGCGGACGAACCACGATCTGGATTCACAAGGAGGGCTACTGCCGACCCGGTCTGGGCATGCCGATCAAGACGCCCGCCAGCGATGTGAAGCTGACGATGCAGAAGTCCTCACAGATCGAAGTCGTGGTCGATTTCAACAAGACTCAGCGTCCGGAGGGATACATCGTGGAGATCGAACCCGAGGGGGGAAGCGTGGTCGGCTCATGGGGCGGCAGCGGCAACATCGACGCTGCGAATGCGATTACCTTCAAGAATGTCCCGCCGGGTCGCTACATCCTGAAGGGGCGACCCAACCCCGGCAGCGCGAATCAGGAAACCGAGCCGCTGACGATTGAACTGGTCGGCGGAGAGACCGAGCCGGTAGTGATTGAGGCGAGGTAAGCCGAGCAGCCAGAGGAAACCGCCCCCAGACTTCCGAAGGAGTGTGGTCGCGATCTTACGCGGATTCTGGCTCCTCGGCCCCACGAGGCCTGACTCGACAGCCCGAGCGGCAGGCCTGGGAAATCGGATGCCAAGCATTCCTCTAGGCCCAACAGGCCGTCGCTCAACTCCGCCAACGGGTGAGATGGCCCGTTGGGTCTTGGTCGGTTGAAGGTGCCAAGTGTTCCCAAGGTAGCGCCCTTGTATCTTGAATACTCTCACCATTCGAAGGCAGTGTGTGCGAGGCCATTTCCGGGTTTGTGGGGGAGGAGAAACCTGGACCAGTGCAGAGTGATTTCGATCGACCTGTGCGAGCGAATCGGAAAACTCCCCCAATGATCCACACAACGACTTCCACACCAATACTATCCCTGGCGACACAACTTCTCGGCCAAGTAACTCACCGCGAAATCCTTCACGCGGTTCCCTTACAGACGCCAACCACACAACGCCCCGTTAGTGCAGGCTGCCGTTTTTGATGCTTACCGCCTGCGCGCCCGGTGGGCTGGTTTCACAGGGACGAATGTCTCGTTAATATCCGAGTCCGAACCCGTTCAACAAGCTGGTCTGCACCATGCCGTCTTTGAATTCAAACATTCCCGCGTAACTGCGGCCGAGTTTCTTGTTGGCGGCGGGGCAATATTGCCGGGCGTTGCCTTCGATGGCGGCGACACCGGGAATGCGGGCGGCGAGGCTGGCCGAGTGCAGGAACGATAGGCCGGGGCAGGTCAGATCCTGCACGCACAGAAACATGCCGAACTTCTGTGCAGCTGCTGCGGCGAGCAGCGCTTCGGTGTGCCCCTTACACGCCTTCAGAGCGACACCTGTGTACCCCTGTTCGCGAGCGAGCAGCAGCGTCTCGTAGTCGATCAATGATTCATCGATGACAACGGGCTTCTGCTCTGCTGCCTTGTGCATGCGGTTTTCGGGATGAGCCCGTAGATCGCGATGGGTTGGCTGTTCGATGTACTGGATGCGGTCGTACGCCTGCGGATTGCCAGCCTTAATCTGAGCCAGGAAGTCGAGGACATACTCGACATTGGCACACTTCTCGTTGAAGTCGACCGAGTAATACCACTGTGTGCATCCGCGCTTCTGCTGAGCCGCTGTCACGACGCGGTCCACGCTCAGGACGCGCTCGACATCCCACTTCAGCTCGTCGCCATTCAGTTTGATTTTGAGGTGCGTTAGCCCGTTGTACGGAATCCACTCTTCCAGAGTCTCCGGCAGCTTGTCACCGACCTTTTGAACAACATCTCCAGCTGTCAGCGGGTCGATCGCTCCGACCAAGTGATAGAGAGGCATGCGAGCTTGTGGTTCACGCAGCGTGTATTTGTCGAGGTACTCGCCCTCGAACTGGTCGTCCAGATACTCCGACAGATCGTCGTTCATGAACTTCGACGAGAGAGCATCGTAGCTGTTGATGCTGTTCGCTTTTCCGTAGGCATCATTCACAGCGGCATCAAGGGGGCTGGCGGCGACGAGGCGGGCCAGTTCGGGCACGCTCTCGGGCAGCTTGTACTTCTCTTTCACCAGCTTGGCGAGGTGGGCGTATTCGGCGGAGAGGGTGAACATCAATTCCAGCGGGTGGCCGTAATCGATAAACCCTTCGGTCAATCCGACTGCGCGCTCGGCGAAGTCGGTCATCGCGGCTTCACCTTGTTCGGGGGTGACGCCGTTCGTCTCGGGCCAAGCCCAGATGTTGCCCAGCGGCATGCTGCCGAAGCCGACACCCCGTTTCTTGCCCCGGGTTTCGACCGTGACCTCGACGTTGATGAGCTTGCTATGGGTCATCGTGCGCCCGCCGAACTTCAGCGGAGTACGGAAGGAGACCGGCTCAAACGAGATGCCAGCATTCACAATTCGGATGTCAGTCGTCTTGGCCATGACCGTCGTGGAGTCGCATCTCAAGGGGAAGAAATGATGAACCTCTTACGCCGTCAGGAGTTTAGTACAGGACCAACCGGGACAGAAGTCAAGTTTGAGGGAATTTCCGGTCTGGGAATATGAGGTGCCCTTTTGAGGGCTGGAAGGCGTGATCGAAGGAGGTGTAATGACCGTAGCGTGGGCTTGAGCCCACGCGTCTTGGACGACCTGTCTTGGCTTGGGCTCAAGCCCACGCTAGGGAATCAGAGAGGGGCCACTCTTCGGAAATCCTGTTTCCCAAAAATGCGCCAACAGAGTGCGGATCATACGAGTATCTCTGACTGACCAACTATGGCCGGGCCTTTCACTCGTTCGACATTTCCCGATTCCCGTGACACACTGGCGGGCCCGAGGAGTCCTGGCTCCTCACTTTTTAAGAACAGGAATTCTCCCGTCGTGCCGCTGTCTCCCCCACTCTCCATCGCCGAACTGCTCCTGCTCAATGACGAGTTGCTGGCTGCGCTGCGGTCCGGAGTCAGCCTCGACCTCGGTCTGCGAGAGTCGGCCAGTCACTTGCCGGGACGGATGTCCCTCCTCGCGGGGCAACTGGCCGGTCATCTGACCGACGGAAACAATCTCACATCGGCTTTGGAGAAGCTCGACCCACCGCCGCCCACGGTGTACCGCGTGCTGGTCGCGGCTGGCCTACGGGGAAACCAGCTGGAGGCAGTGCTGACGCGATTAAATGAGTTCGCCCGCGTGGTCGGCGACCTGAAGGAATCGCTGCGACGAGCGATTATCTACCCGCTGTCGATCTTTGTGCTGGCGTACGTTCTGACTTGCGTGACCACGTACTTCTGTGTGCCCCCGATTCGGGCGTTTCTGGAAGATATAAAGGCCACACCGACTTTTCCCGTACGAGTGATCTATGCCCTGTACGACACATTGCCCTACTGGGCGATTGGTGTCCCGGTCTTGGTGATCCTGGCCTGCCTGGTCGGGAATGCCGTCGATCGGATGCACTCGGGAACTGCGGGAGCATTCGGGTTTTTGCGGTATCTTCCGGGCTTCGGACATCTGCTGCGGAATGCGGAGCTGGCTCGGTTCGCTCATCTGCTCTCCATTCAAACCGAGCATGGACTTCCTCTGCCCGAGTCACTGCGTCGCTGTGCGGATGCCATCGTGGAACCCCAGCTGCGCGGGTTTTGCCTGACAGCTGCGGATCATGTCGAGCGGGGTGAGTCGTTTGGCGATTCACTGACGCATTCGCGAGTGGTGCCCTCATTCATGAAGTGGCTGCTGTCGGTCCCGTCTTCGCAGGCCGAGCTGGTCTCGAATACGAAACAGGCCGCTGAGCTGTATCGCGAGCGGACACTATTACAGTCGGAGTGGATTGCCCGTGTGGTGCCGATGGTACTGACGCTGGTCTTTGGCACGACGATTGTGTCGCTGTATTGCTGGGCCGTCATCGAGACTCTCAAGACAATCTGGGACAAGGTGGCGTAATGGCAAAATCGCACTCCACTGCCTCCTGGGGATTGGCTCTTCCATGTCGCCGGATTCTCCGAATCCGGTGCGATGCTCTCGCGGATATGCGGCAGCTCGAAACAGCCAGCTTGGCCCTGACGCAGATCGTACCAGCCGGGGCGGGCTTGGCATGGCGGACGTTGTGCCACCGGACTCGGAGAGTCCGGCGACTTTGTCGAGGGGTGGCGTAATGTCGAACAGCGGATTGTTCCCTTCGAATGACGATCAAGCGGCGCAGGTGATCCAGCGAGTTGTGGCCTCCGGTTTACCGCTGGCCACGGGATTGCGCGCCTACGCCGAAGAGTGCCCCACGCAGTCGAAGACCGGGCTTCTCCAGCTGGCAACGTCCGTCGAGTCTGGCGTGTCGGTCGCCGATGCGGTCGATCAACCGGGGCTGGAACTTCCGGCGTATCTGCACGAGCTGATTGACGGCGGGCTGCGCGCACACTGTCTGGGGCCGATGCTGGAGGAGTACCTGCATCAGAGGCGTATGCAACGGCGAATGGGGCAGAAGGTCGCTCTGGATATCGCGTATCCAGTCTTTATCTTGTACTACTCACTTTTGAGCTGTTTTGGCTTGTTGGTTGGGCTGGTGCCGCGATTCACGCCGATCTTTGAGAGCTTTGATGTCGAACTTCCTTTGCCGACGCAGGCGGTCATCGCCGTTTCCAAAGTCGTCCTCTTCCTGGAGTACCCGATCGCTGCGCTCCTGCTTTTGGCGGGGGCGGCCTTGGCGATATTCCTGTTTGGTGGACGCTGGTCGTTGGCGATCATCGATCGGATTCCCTTCTTTGGGGCATCCGCAAGATACGCCTCGATGTCCGAGTTCTGCTCGCTGCTCGCTCCATTAGTCGAGACAGCTGTCCCGCTGCCCGAGGCATTGCATGCTGTGGCCTCGACGATGCAGCCGTCCCGCTTGAAATCGAGGGCGCAGTCACTGGCGGAACACTACGATGGATCCTTGGAATTGGCGACTGCCGCTCGCGATCAAGGATTGCCCAAAGAGGTCGTGCATCTGCTGAGGTGGGAAAACCGGGGGGCAGCCTTTGGCGAGATATTGCGGTCATGGGCCGAGCTGTTTGCTCGCATGTCGGCAGGGCGATCATCCGTGATCACGGCAATCATGGCGCCGTTTTTGATGGTGAGTGTTGGTCTGCTGGTGGGCATCATCGTGCTCTCGTTGTTTCTGCCCCTGTTGAGACTGCTCAACGCCCTCAGCTGAAGGACTGTGAATATGGAAATCATTGTTCTGACGCTGCTGCTCCCCTTTCTCGGGAAAGGAATGTTGCTGTGCGATTCATATCGGCAGACCGGTTTGCCGATGCAAAGCAGGCGATTCTGGGCGACCGCCTTGCGTTTCCTAGGTTGTCTGTCCGTGCTGGTCGGGGTGGTGTTCATGTTGTGCGTTGTGGTGTTCTTGGTCAGCTTCCATGCGAGGACGTGGTCGTTCATCAGCGGGTTCCCGCTCTTAGTGGGTCTGGGACTGATCGCGATTTTGACGGGCGTGAAGACATTCCACGTTCCGCAATCCTGGCCTCGCGATGACGAGGACTGGGACGCAGGCGAGGTCATCGATCGCTGCTCGCCGCTGTCTCTGTTGTCTGATCCCCATGCCGCTCACCTTCGCAGTGGGGCGTGGGTGATGACGCTCTACCCGCTGCTGTTCGTGATCCCGATCCTCGGAGTCTTCGGCATCTTTCTGTTGATCATCATGGCGATGGTTCTGACCTCCATCGTGCAGAGCCGTCGTAGCTTTCAATCCCAGCTGCTCTGGCTCATGACGATTGCCACCCGAAACAAACTTCCGCTGGCGGATGAGTTTCGCAGCCTGGCAGCAGACCGGGGAGTCAAACTCAAAAAACGCTTGCAGCAAGCTGCGAAGAATCTGGAAGCGGGGGACACGCTGTCGATTGCCCTGGAGCGGCAGGGGTTGCTGCCCGCCTCCACGGTGGCTGCGATTCGCGTGAGCGAAGGGGGTGGTCGCCTCGACGAGACACTGCGCCGGTTGGCGACGCAGACGACTGATCGATTGAAAGTGTTCAACATCTCGCAAGTGGGCGAAGTGCTGACGCAGGTCATGGCTCTGCTGATGGTGGGGACCGGGATTGTTGGCTTCCTGATGTACTTCATCATCCCCAAATTTAAGTACATCTTTGAAGGATTCCATTCCGAACTGCCGGCGTCGACTCAGATGTTAATCAACCTGAGCGACCAAGTGGTGCTGGGATCATCTCAAATGCTCTTCTGGGCGGGACTCGCGATCTCTCTGCTGATCTGGCATACGCTGCGGCACATCATTGGATGGAGTTCTCTCCCATTTCCGACGCTGATGCATTGGTTCCCGAAACGCGACGCGCCCGAGGTGCTGCGTGCCCTCGGCGGGATCGCTCGCGAGGGCGTTTCGATACCGCACAAGCTGTTGCTGCTGGTCGATCGACCAGGCCGACCGGATTTAGGGGCGCGGTATCAGCGGATCTCGCAGGCAATGAGCGCGGGCGAAACGCTGTCGAATGCCTTGTTCGGTGAGGGGATTCTGACCCCCATACAGCGCGAGGCAGTGGCCGCCGGTGAGCGCGGCGGGAACTTGGAGTTTGTGTTGTTCTCGATGGCGGATGCGCTGGAGCAACACGAATACCGCCGGGGAGCCTACTGGGCGGAACTGCTGAAGCCAATCGCTGCCGTCGTCTGCGGTCTGGTCACCGCCTTCATCGTGATCTCGCTGTTCATGCCCCTCGTCAAATTGCTGAACGACCTCAGTTAGGACCGATTCGTGATTCGCGCCCCCCACAAACTGGTCACCCCTCGACGGCTCATTTCGAGTCGCTGCCGAGGTTTTACGCTTGCCGAGGCGGGGGTCGCGATCACGCTGCTCGGGACCGTGATGGCGCTGCTCGTACCGATGCTGTCCCGCACGTCCGGACTCCGAGAACAGGTCGACCGCCGCGAGACGGCTCTGGAGGCAGTGGCGAACTTGCTGGAGCGCGCTGCGCTGCTTCCTCAACCCACCCCCGAGACACTGCAACCAATCGCCGATCAACTCGCAGATGAGACCGAGCTCAGCAGCCCGCAGTGGAAAATTGTTGTCACGCCCGAACAGGCTCCGTCAATGAATCGTGTCGAAGCAACGCTGTCGTGGCAGAGCCAGAGTGAAGTTCGCAGCTCCGTGTCGCTCGTGCGCTGGTATCGAGGAGTCACGCCATGAAACGCAGGATTCCTCTACACGAAAGCGATGCACACCCGAGTCGATCGGGCTACACGCTCATCGAACTTCTGATCGTCGTCTCCACGACACTGCTCGTCGCCGGATCGGCCTGCGTCCTGATCTCCAAGATGCTCAAGGCCAGCCACACGCAGGCCAGCACTCTCGTTCAGCAGAGAACGCTGCATCTGTGGGAAGACCAGTTCCGGCAAGATGGCCGCAGGGCTCTGTCAGCAGTCGTCGTGACCGAGCCGCCTGAAAAAGTCCGTGTGGAATTCCAACACCCCAGCGGCCCGGTGACGTATCAAGTGATCCCCGGAGGATTGGAACGCCGCGTCAACGGAGAGCTGGGAGGACGCTGGGACTCCGGCTCTGGAAGCTGGGCGTTCCGCCTGCTGGAAGGAGACCGCATCGTGCGGGCCGAACATCGCCGAGCTGAGCCGCTCTCGCTCTCCAGCTCGGGTGAATTGCCCCAGGGTTCACCGGAGTTGCCGCAGTGGTCGCGCATCCGCGTGGATGTCGCGCTGAGTCCCCCCCAGACGGGAGACAAATAATGCAACGATCCCCCTCCGTCGTGGGGCACGTTTCCGACGTGCCCGAATTTCGCTGGTCGCGTCAGCGCCGAGGCGTGGCTTTACTGTCTTCCATCGTTTGTATCCTCATCCTCTCTGCGATCTCGATCAGCCTCGTTCGAACCGTCCTCGCACGATTGCACGAAGCGGACCTGCACCAGTATCAGCTACAAGTCGATGCCCTAGCGCAATCGGCCTTGGATCGCGGTCGTGTCCAGCGAACGCTGAACCCCACGTACTCGGGAGAAGTCTGGACGCCCGAGGTGTCCGGCTCACCGCGTCTGCAAGCCGACATCCAGTGGGTCGACGCACCAGCAGGGGGGGCATTGCGAGTCGTGTGCCTAGTCCCGGCGGATGCGTCGCAGCCTGTTCGCGTCGAGCGGACCATTCCATTTTCCTCTCCCCAGCCTGCGAAGGCGGAGTCGCCATGATTGAACATGTATCCGGTGGGTTCGGTGCCGGGAGAGCGCAGCTCCTGCTGAGCCGCGAGCCCTGCGCATGGCCTTGGCCTCGGAATGCGAGTCGCGAAGTGACATCGCCTGCGAGAGGCCGACGGGCCGGTTTCACCCTCATCGAGCTGCTGGTGGTCATCGCGATCATCTCGGTCTTGATTTCGTTGCTGTTACCCGCTGTGCAGCAAGCGCGGGAATCTGCCCGGCGGCATCAGTGCCAAAACAATCTGCTGCAACTCGGTCTGGCGCTCCATGATTACCACTTGGCTCACCGGGTGTTTCCACCGGGTTCGGTGAATCTCACGGGACCGATCGACAACACGAAGTCGGGGTACAAGCATGGCTGGATCATCCAGATCTTGCCGTTCCGAGGCGAGTCGAATCTGCACAAGGCGTTCAATCCGAATGTCGGGGTCTACGAAGAGACGCAGATCGCATTCGCACAGATGAGTCCCAGCGGTCTGTCATGCCCATCGAGTCCGCGTCCTCCCGATGGCATGCCCGGCGGATATGCGGGGTGTCACCATGATGTCGAAGCTCCGATCAACTCGGACGACAATGGCATGTTGTTCCTGAACAGCAGCGTACGGCTGGATGACGTGCAAGACGGTCAGCAGTACACCCTGTTTGTGGGAGAGATCCGCGATGCGGGCATGTGGGCGGTAGGCTCGCGGATGTCGCTGCGGAATACGGGCACACCGATTGATACGCACTCCAATATCACTCCGGGAACTGTACCGACTGTGCCAGAGTTGGATGTCGATGGAGACGGCATTGCTGATCCGCCCGCTCCGGGAACACCCGACCCGTTGACCCTCGTCGGCGGCTTTGGCAGCTACCACACCGGAGGCGGCAATTTTCTGTTCGTCGATGGATCGGTCCGGTTCATCGGGGGCTCTGTTGATACCGGGATTTATCAACACCTCGGCAGTCGCCGCGATGGGCAAGTGGTCGGCGAGTTCTAGTGGTCCTTCGGGGTTGGAGTCCAGCCTTTAGGCTGCTCCAGTGCAGCCTAAAGGCTGCCCTCCAAGCCCGTACACCAGTGTTGAAATCGTCTCCGAGTCGTCGATGCCCGCGAATACAAAGGTGAGGTCGCGATGAGATACCCAGAACTGACAAGTCGTCCAGATCGCAGCACCGCCCAGCGCCGGGGCTTCACGCTGATCGAACTCCTCGTTTGCATCGCGATCATGGCCGTCATGATCGCGATGCTGTTGCCCGCAGTGCAGAATGCCCGGCAATCGGCGCGGGCGACTCAGTGTCGGTCGAATTTGGCTCAGCTCGGCGAGGCGTTTCATGCCTATCACTTGACGCACAGCTCACTGCCCGCCGGCTCTGTGGACTCGCGATCTCCCGCAGTGGCCGGGCCGGATCGATTCGTCTGGGGCTGGGGCGTCCAGCTGCTGCCGTTTCTGGGCGAGCAGAATCAGGCGGCGGGACTGACCCGCTCCCTAGGAGTCTTGGCTCCCGAGAACGCGGCGATCTTGAGCCGTGTGCCCACAGTATTCTGGTGCCCGGGTGCGAGTCCGGACGATCCGATCGGATACGCCGGTTGCCACAATGACCGTCTGTCCCCGATTTCTGCGGAGAACAATGGAGTCCTGTATCTCAACAGCCATATTCGGTTCGAGGATCTGGTCGATGGTCGGCACCAGACACTGCTCTTGGGCGAGGCCATTGATGTCCGCTGGGCCGAGGGAACGTTCGGCAGCTTGCGGAATTTCGGCGCGGGGTATGGAGAGCAATACCTTCCGGTCTACGTCGGAGTGGATGCCAGCGAGGCAGCCCAGCGACTTAAAGCTGTCCGGGACGAGATCGCCTTCACTGCCGCTCGGGAAAAAGCGGAAGCAGAGCTCGCTGCATCTGGGGTTGATCCAGCTGTCCCCGAAGCTGAAATGGGGATCGGGAGTATGATGATGAGTGAGGAGCCCGATGAGTATTATGGCCCGATCGAGGGGGATTCGAACCGCCCTCCGTCCCCTCCGCTGGCAGAGACGCTTCCAAACCGCCGGACCATTGGATTCTGGCCCGCTCATCAGGATGGGGGGCATTTCCTGCTGGCAGACGGGGCGGTGAGATTCGTCTCGCACTCCGTCAATTTGGAAATCCTCATGCGATTGGCGAACCGCCTCGACCATCGCGAAATCGCGGAGTTCTAAGTGGGTTCTGTGTGAGGCAGGTGCGACATCACATCCTCCTCGCCACTGGGGCTTATCCCCGTGGTTCCC
>JAYWHX010000073.1:0-14718 GCA_043777375.1 Planctomycetota bacterium
CCCACCGGCTGGAACCGATTTTCTGCATCCACCCGGCTTGACAATCCGTTCTTCATAGATGGCCCAGACGCTGCTTTGAGCGTCTGGGTGACGAAGGAACAAGAGCGATTGAATGTCGAGCTAGTCCTCTTTGGCCTCTTGTTGTTGCACAACCCAGACACTCAAAGCAGTGTCTGGGGCACCCTTGCACTCTAGCTGACTGCTTATCGCTGACCGGTGTCCCGCTCACTTCCCCCTGATCGCATACAACGCCTCATAAGTCCGCATATACAGCGCCCCACCGGAGATCACTGGCGATGCGGTCTGCGGCTCACCCAGCTCACTCTCGCCGAGGACATCAAACTCCCGCCCCAGCTTGACGACCGTACAGACTCCATCACGAGCGGTCAGGTACAGATGGCCTTCGCTGACGACTCCCGAGGATCGGTACTGAGCGTTATGAATCCGCTTCTCATAGACGCTCTGCCCCGTGGCCTGCTCCACGCATAACAGCCGCCCGTCGTTCATGCACAGGTAGACCAGCCCCTCGTGAATGATCGGGCACGACACATCGGGCGTCCGCTCACCGACCCACTTCACTGGGGACTTTCCGGTCACGTCACCGTCGAGCTCACTCGCCTTCAACCCCAGTACCGGCCCACCCTTGGCAGTGGGCACCACCAGGAAATCCTCTGTCGCTGTCGGTGAAGCCACGAACCGCAGCGTCGTGTCGTGGTTCTTGTTGTACTGCGATGGGCCATTCAAATCATCCAGCCGCCACAGCTCCTGGCCATCGGCCAAAGCGATCCCGATCGTGCAATCCCCTCCATGCGTGATGAGATGCGGGTTTTTGCCGGGCATCAGAATCGGCGATGCGTACGCGTGCTTACACTCGTCCTCTGGCTTCTGGTTACGATCAATCGCCCAGACTTCTTTCCCGCTAGCGGCCTCCAATCGGACGACCTTCCCGACTGTGTAGTCCTGCCCCATCGTGCCGTGCATGAGCTGGAGATACAGCGATCCGTCGTGCAGAAGCGGCGTGGAGGTCAACCCAAACTGGATGTCGACCTTGCCGTATCGATCGCCCACATTGATGTGCCAGACGATCTTCCCATCGCGATCGAGACAGGCCAGTTCCCCCGTCCCAAAGAAGACCCACACATGCTTCCCATCAGTCACCGGAGACGGCGAAGCCGAGTTCCCCTCCCCCGCGCGGGCGTCCTTGTTCCCTGTCCCGATCTTCGTCTTCCACAACTCTTTGCCAGCTGTGGTGATCGCGATCACGACGAGGTCATCCCCCTCGGACGAGGTCAGGTAAATCCGGTCATCCCAGATCACCGGAGTCGCCCCGCCCTGCCCCGGCAGCTTGACGCTCCACGCAATATTCTTGTCCTTGGCCCACGTCGTGGCGATCCCGACCTCTGTGGAGATCCCATTATGCTGCGGCCCCCGCCACTCCGGCCAGTTCTCCGCGAACGCAGTTGCTCCACACAATCCCAAATACACAGCCGCAGCCAATCGAAACAACGTCATCACGTTCTCCGGGGAGAGTCTCACGAGGAAGCCACTGAAACATGCCCATTCAGCCGAGAGCATCAACCTGAGTTTATCCGATTCATCGGGGTTTCAGCGAGCGCCCGAGAGTACCGCGGCCTTGGTGGGCAGCGTGAAACGGAAAGTCGCACCGCATCCCTCGATGCTATCCACTCCCACCGTCCCTCCGTGAGCTTCCGCAAAGGACTTCACAATCGCCAATCCCAATCCCAGTCCCCCGTCCTGCACAGGATCAGTTTCCCCCTTATCAAACACCTTATCGATGAGTGAGGCGGGGATGCCAGCCCCGTTGTCACTGACCAAACACTCAACAGACTTCATTTCGACGACTTCCCGAGCTCCGACCACGATCTCGCCCTGTGGCGTATATTTGATCGCATTGGCCATCAAGTTTTGAAACAGCCGTCTCAACATTCCTGCATCGGCATACACCACAAAATCGTACGGCACGTTATTGATGAACCGCGTCCCTGCAGTTTTCGCCACGGGTGAGAGGTCATAAATCAACTCCTCGACCAAAGGCCACAGATCAAACTCGCGTCGCTCCAATTTGATCTCGCCGGCAGCTGCCAGACTCGTATTTTCATCGAGAACTTTTGCAACGAGCCCCTCCAGTTGCTGAACATTGCGGCGCAGGGCCTTTAGCATCTGATTGCTGGAAGCAGGGCTGCGACTCTCGGGATGCAGCATCTCCAAGACCCTACCAGCTAAGGAAATCGCATTCAGCGGAGTCCGCAGGTCATGGGCCACAAACGCCAGATGTTCTTCCCAGCGCAACTGCAATTCGAGCGAACGCTGCGTCGCGTACGCTTTCAAAGCCAATCCGATCGCGTGGTCGAACACGCGATTGAGAATATGAAATGGCTGCCCCTGAAGAGGCAATCGATGGGCATCGGCCAAATCGTGAATGCAGCCTCGCAAGATATTGTATTCCGCCACGACCTCTTCGATATCATATGCATCTTTCAAACGCTGCATGCCATGTGCGGGCGAGCTGCCCTCGGAGAGCGTCTCGGGGATCGTCTGATCCGACTTAGACCGGATGGCCTGAGCTAATTCATCCAGCAATTGTGGGATGTGGTCATTCAGCGTCGGAATATCCAAATGCCGCGCCGACGGCAATTCCCGCACTTGCAGCCGCCACTGTGCGAGCAAAGCCTGACGTTCTTGAATGATCAGCGCTGCCAGCTTGTCCAGATCGCTGATCGTCATCACCACACTCCCATAGATCCTTGTGACGATTATCCGAAAGCACGGACATTGTGGTCACTCCAGCAGATTACCAGATGAACCAGAGCGGGACACGGGTGAGATGACAATCTCTAGCTTCAGATTTCGCACAGCGAAAAGAAGACACTCACTTCAGACTTCAAAGTCGGACCGCCCGCCAAAAACTAAATGCTTTTCTCGCATTTCCGGAGACTTCAATCTCGGTCTCACCGGTCAGGCATCTCACGCGCCCCGACTTAGAACTTGATCGATATCTTCGTACCCTCTGCAGACTGGATTTCCAAAATTTCCTGGCCACTTCGAAACAGGATGATGGCCACTTTTGGCTTTCCAAAAACCAATTCACCAAACAAGGGAGGGGTCACCTCAACCAACCCGCCGCTGACCAGTGTATTCATCACCACATTGGTCATATCCACTTGGCGTGAACCATCCGATGTCCGATAGATGACCGAGACCGCTTCAATTCCCGTCTTTCCAAGCCTCTGTCCATTCAGTTTCAATTCCTGAGGAGTGGCTGCCCTCAAATGAATGGTGGAGTTCTCGGCCAGCTGGCTGCGAACGCCCAGACCGTTCACCGTCATGTCGAGAAACACAGATTTCGTCACTGACCGTCCGTCGAGTCGACTCATAGTCGTTTGATTCGGCTCGAAAGGTATCTTCTGAGTCAGAGCGTTTAGTAGCAAAGCTGCGACATCCTGGGTTTGCTCCCCCGCCACTCCGCCGCGACCGTCCTGCTTCCAAATTGCGGTTGTCACGACGATATCGGCCTTGCCTGCAGCCGGTTTCGTGTCAGGAACAGCGACAGGAGCCTCTGAGAGTCCCATCCGGTCGAGTTCGGCCTGCAACTGCTTGGCATCGACGATCCCTCCGGCACGAGTCTGGGCTTTGATCTTCTTACGATACACATCACCCAGCTTCTCCCTGGCCAGCTCGATGGCTTTGACATACTTCAGACCAAACGGCTTCATTTCAGTCGACTCGGGCAATTCAATGAGGTTCTTGAATCGAGCCTGCTCCTTTTTCAGAGTCGTTGTCAATTCCAGATCCCCGTCGCGGCTCGCCTCCTTAATCTTTCGATCAAATGCCGCATCCACTAGCGCCCGCTGTCGCTGCTCTGCAACGCGAAACGCGGACTTGGCCTTTTCCAGATCATCATCTTCGGCTCGGGCCCACGAAGAACTGAAACTGAGCAGCAAGAGAACACAAATGATCAGTCGCATCGGGAAACCTCGGAATGAGGACACAACCATGCCACCACAAATACTATTCCAAGCGATAGTCAGCCTACAATACAGGCGTACTTGTCGGAGAACGCCTTTTCAAACTCGCGTGGGCTTTAATCCAAGCGATCAAAGGGGATCTGAACCGCGAAGCGGTGGCAGCAGAGAGCCGACCATACCCGGTCCTCTCGCATGCCACTCAGTCACCCCCTCGTACATCCGCGCCGCCCTGAGCAACTGCTCCTCCGCGAAGTGCGGGCCTAGGAGCTGGAGCCCAATCGGCAGCCCGCTCTTCGAGAACCCGCACGGGATCGAGAGACCCGGGATCCCCGCCAGGTTCGCACTGAGGGTGTAGACATCTTGCAAGTACATCGCCAGCGGGTCGGCGGTCAGCTCGCCGAGTTTGAACGCGGGGGTTGGTGTCACCGGGGAGACGATCACATCGACGGACTGGAATGCCGTGTCGAAATCCTCGCGGATCAAGCGGCGAACCTTGAGAGCCTTGTTGTAGTAAGCATCGTAATACCCGGCAGAGAGGGCATACGTCCCGAGCATGATCCGTCGCTTGACTTCATCGCCGAACCCTTCAGCTCGTGAAGCCGCGTACATCTCAGCCAGGTTGCCGAACTCAGCTGCGCGGTGTCCGTAATGGACCCCATCGAACCGAGACAAGTTGCTCGATGCTTCCGACGAAGCCACGAGATAGTAGACGGCCACGCAATACTTTGATCGCGGCAGTGAGACATCAACGACGGTCGCTCCCAGAGACTGATACACCTTGATCGCCTCGCGCACGGCTTGCTCGACTTCGGGATCAAGCCCCTCGACAAAGTGCTCCCTTGCGACACCAATACGAAGCCCAATCAGCGGTTGATCCACGGTCTGCGTGTACTGCGGAACGGGTCGATCGACTGAGGTCGAGTCGCGGCCATCGTGCCCGGCGATCGCCTCCATCAAGAGAGCGGCACCGTACACATCTCCGGCGAACGGGCCGATCTGATCGAGCGAACTCGCATACGCCACCAATCCATACCGCGACACCCGCCCATACGTCGGCTTCATTCCCACGATGCCGCAGAACGCAGCTGGTTGGCGAATCGATCCCCCGGTATCCGAACCCAGCGACAGAGGTGACATGCCCGCCGCGACCGCAGCTGCCGACCCACCGCTGGAACCACCGGGAGCCCGCTCAAGATCCCACGGGTTGTGAGTCGGCCCGAAGGCGGAGTTCTCGCAAGAGGAACCCATCGCGAACTCATCCAGGTTTGTCCGCCCCAGCAGCACAGCCCCTTCGCTCTTGAGTCGCTCGGCCACATGCGAGTCATACGGCGAAATAAAGTTCTCCAGGATGCGGCTGCCACAGGTGGCCGTAGTCCCGGTGACGCAGATGTTGTCCTTGAGGGCCACGGGGAGACCGGCCAGCAGGCCGACGGGTTGGCCCGACTTTCGCCGTGCGTCGACAACTTGTGCCTGAGCCCGGGCCGCGTCGTGATCGATCTTCAGGAACGCCTTCACCTGCCCATCGTGGGCGGCAATCTGGTCGAGGCTTTGCTTCACGAGTGACGAACTCGTGACATCGCCATTGATAAGGGATTGATGCAGCTGGCGGGTGATCGTGGTCATGTCTCTGGAGTCTTATTTCAAGTCACTGTTGTCGATGGCGGATCTCGGGAGGGCGAGGCTCCTGCCGAGCCGCGTATTTGGTTGGAAGTCGTTCCTGGCTCGAGGCTCAGCTGGAGCTTCGCCCTCCCGACTGGCCAGCGACAAAGTCACCCCGCATCGAGAATCTGGGGGACAAGGAAGCACTTGCCATCGGATTTGGGGGCGTTGGACAACGCCGCTTCGCGCGGCAGCGATGGCTTCGGCACATCCTCACGCAGGACGTTCTCAATCTCCAGCGGGTGAGCCAGCGGAGCGACGCCATCCGTGTCCAGCTCACTGAGCATCTCGACATAGCCTAACACCTGCCCCAGCTGTTTCGTAAAGCGGTCGACGTCCGCTTCGGACAATTGGAGCCGGGCCAGCTTGGCGACCTTACGAACTTGACCGGGAGTAAGTGGTTCAGACATGGCCGTCTCAATCAGGAATCACAAAGAACACGAGTCGGGAGGGCGAGGCTCCTGCCGAGCCGCGAGTAACACTGAACCTGAACTTTGGTTCTGGCTCAGCAGGAGCTTCGCCCTCCCGGAACAATTGACGATCCTGATACAGTCATTCCCGAATGCTCGAAAGCCCGCAGGATGACCGCTGATCGCTGACCGCTTTCTTGCTCACTTCGACAGCAGCTGAATCCGGCAAATGTACATATCCGCCGTCATGTACAGCTGATCGCCCTTCGGCCCCCCGAGCTTGCAGTTGGCGGTCTTCTCGCCTGTACTGATCCGGCCCAGCAACTTGCCAGCTGGATTGAACACGTACACGCCGCCCGGACCGGTCGCGAAGACATTCCCCTTCGAGTCAACATCCATCCCGTCTGGTAGACCGGGCAAGCCCTTCTTGAAGTTCTCGGTCGCATCATAGAACAGCTTCCCTTCACCGAGCGTGCCGTCGGCCTTCACCGGGAACGACTTCCAAATGGCGGCTTCCGGATCAGACTGTGCGACATAGAGAGTCTTCTCATCCGGAGAGAATGCGATCCCGTTGGGGCGGGTCATCTCTTTGGTCAGCAGAGTCAGCTTGCCATCCTTGGCCAAGCGATAGACGCCGCAGAAATCGAGCTCTCGCTTTGGATCGTCAGCACCCATGGGAAGCCCGTAAGGCGGATCGGTGAAGTACAAATCGCCGTTCGATTTGAACGTGGCGTCGTTCGGGCTGTTGAGACGCTTGCCTTCGTAGTTGTCGACCAGTGTCCGCTTGCCGCCACCGGTCGTCATCACCGAAATCCGGCGGTCTCCATGCTCGCAGGCGACGAGCTGTCCCCTGGAATCGAGCACCAATCCGTTGGACCCCGGCTCGTTCCCGTATTCAACCGCCCCGGTATATCCAGCTGGCTTCAGGAAGAGAGAAACGCCCTTGCCCTCGACCCACTTCATAATCGAGTTGCGGGGAATATCCGAGAACAGCAGATGTCCCGGCTCGTCGCCCTGCCCCGGAACCCAGACCGGCCCTTCGCTCCACTCGAACCCGGACGTGAGTACCTGAATCGGTGTCCCCTGGGCGATCAGCGTATCGATCGAAGCATCATCTCGTACAACCTCTCCGATCGTCGGGAAGTTCACCGAGTCCTGGGCGAGTGCCACTGACGTGAAGGAGATTGCCAGTGTCGCAACTGCAAGAGCGTTCCAGAGTTTTTTCATGGCAGAGTGCTAGCCTTCAGGAGGACATCGAGTACGCCCTGAACCTCACACGCATGAGGTTTTCATCAATCAGGATCGATCTCGCCCATACCGGGGACGCCTGCGGTCATGCACCACCGCAACAACGAACTGCCCAGTCGGTTCTTTGTACTCGAATATGAACGGATACGGAAATCTGAGCCCTGCACTCTCAACGTGGGGCAGATTTTCACGTGCCAGTCTTAATTGCAATGAGGCAAGACAGGTACGTAAAAAACGTGCCTCAAGACTCACATCAGCCGACGCGGGCTTCGGCGTCGCAAATCACCTCATACGCCGACTCGCTATCCTCCGCAGCGCGCAGCTGATCGACGAATCCCGGTTGCTGCAACATGCGGCCCAGTCGAGCCAGCACATGCAGGTGGGTTCGCGCATCGCGGCAGATGACCAGGAAGAACATATCGGTCAACGAGTTGTTGCCCGCTCCGAACGGAATCGGTGACGGAGTGCGACCAAACGCCACAACTGATTCGCCGATCGAGTCGACCAGAGTCTGCCGAGGATGCGGCAACGCGACGCCGAAATCAAAGGCCGTCGACATCAGCTCTTCGCGCTCGAGGACCGCCTTCAGAACCGTCGCCGGCTCCCAAATCTGGAACGTACGGCCTGCCACCTCGACCAGACCTTCCAGGATGGACCGCTTCGTACGGCCATCCAGTGGAACCTGCACCGTCTTCGGTGACATCAAGCTGGTGACCGGGATCTCTGGATTGAGTTCCGGCGATCGCTGCGAACTCTCGACCACAGCCAACTCGGGGTCGGTGTAGGTCCGCATCTCCTGCTCGAGCCACTGTGTGACTTCAGTGGCCTGAAATGTCCACTCGCCGCCACGTTTGTGACCCGGGATGCGGCCGCGATTCACCAGCTTTTCCAGCTCGCGAAGATCACGCCCGAGATGATGGGACAATTCGTCCAGAGTAAACCAGTCGTGAGCCATGACGCACGAAACCACAGGTGGGCCGAAGATGCAGGAGGGCAGCCACACGGGGGGAGCCGACCAATCCTTCCCATCCAGACAAGCTGCGGTCCGAGCGGGCGGGCTGTCTATCGCACATCAACGGGAGTTGTGGCGGGCACCAGACAGCCAAGGGATTGGAGGCAGCGGTCCATTAGAGTTTCAGCGTCCAGTTTCCACAAGTCCCGCGACCAGACTTCCAGTTCGTACCATCCGTGATAACCGGTCGACTCAATCGCCGACACGATCTCGGTGAGCGGCAGCACACCCTCACCCGGCAAGCGGCGGTCACTAACACTGCCCGTCTGAACCCAATCGCTCAGCTGCACGCTGGCGATCCACGGTGACAGAGCCTCGATGCGCTGGAGCAGATTTTTCTCATGCCCCAGATGATACGTCCCGAATGCCAGCCCTAAATGGGAGCTGCGGAATTCTTGAACGACACTCATCGCGGAGTCGAGCGTGTGTAGGAATGACCACTCGGTGAAGAGCGGTGACATCGGTTGCAGCGCCAGGCGAACCCCGCAGGCTTGTGCGACTGGCAGCAGCTCTTCCAGACCATCCACGAGCAACCTCCTGGCTTGCTTCCGAATATGTCCGGCAATCGGCCCGGCCACCACCGTTACGACGGGAGCCCGGACCGCCTCGGCCAGATGGATCAAGCGCAGGCCCTGGACGATCGCATCTTCATACGTGTGTTCGTACAGCTTCGCGAAGCCGCCGACCACTCCGACGCTGGAGACCTGGACCTGACTCCCACGCAGCTCCGAGACGATTTCTGCCACCGACAGCTCTTCCAGCTTCAGGTGAGACAACCCGATCCCCGGAATCCCTGCCTGATGACAGAGCGGCAGCTCTTCCTCCAGGGGCAGCCGCAGGGTGGTCGTCTGGTGCATGGCCACCCGCGACCACCAACTCGGACGCTCCACCCTGGGAGTGTGCGCGGTCGTTCGCGAGGAAACTTGGGGGCGACTCAACCAATTCAACAAACGACGTGGCAGTGACATACGCCTGAAACTCCGCAGAATGATGTTCGCCTTGGCACCATGCCGCAGCCGACTCGCTCATCGCGAATCACGTCATCCCAAAGCGTTCAGGGCCACATCGGGGCTGTCTGCGACATTCACCCACACATGAACGTGCGGGGCACCACGGAAGTACCAGACAAACGACGGCCCTTCGAGTCGCCAGTAATCCCACACCTTGTCATCGCCAAGGTCATCCGCGTCGTAAAACGCCAGCGAGCAGCGATCGAGCCCCCCCGCCTTGATCAGGCATTGAGTCACATCGTCCTGATCCTTCTGGCGATATGGCTCAATCAAACTGGCCAGCACGCCTTGCGCCACAGCCTTTTGATCAGCCGACATGTCCGCAATCGGCAGACCGGGGAACATCCCCTTCTCTCCCTGAAAGGGGACATCGCTCTCAGCCGGAATATCACTGACGAGTGCCTTCTCACGCTGCTTGCCATCAAGCATCGTATACAGCGAGTTGGCCTTCAAAGCCTGCGGCCAGAAGACATTGCCGGGATGATCCTTCTCCTCATCAAAACCCTTCGCAGCGTGGCCGTAGAAAATCGGCCCTCCAAAGGCCACATGATCGCTCGTGTTTCCATCACAGCGGACGGTCAAGTGTCGTCCGGTCATGACGAACTCGAACTTGCCCTTTCCGGGCTCCCCAAACATCGCGATCGCCTGAGCCTTGCCGTACCCGCCAGCATCGTCCTTCAACTGCTGTCGCACACGATCGTGCCACTCGGGATTGTAGAGGCCGAAGAAGATCGCCTCGATCATGTCTCGTTGGTCAGCTGTGTAGAAATCGCCGCCGACGTTCATCGATTTGGAGTCGGTGATGCTCCAGTTGTTGGAGACATGCGTCCGCAACAGACCACGTTCATCCTTGTGATCCCATGGGAAACAAATTTTTGTTCTCTGAGTCTCCGACAGCGACCCATACAGCTTCTCGACCAGCGTCTCGGATTCTGGCCTCGAAGCCTTCGCGGCATCTTCCGCTTGGAGCGTCGACCCCGACAATGCCCCCGCCACTGAAACCCCAGCGAGTCCTGCACGGACAAAGTCGCGACGAGTCCACGCCTGCTCGGCACCACCACAATCACTGCACGGTTGAGTTGGGGACATCGACGACTCCAGTGTGAGAGGAAGGAATGGGAGTGGCGGTAGTATGCACTGCCTGCTTCGTTCTCGACAAGATGCAGTGTGCTGTCATTTCAAAGAATTCGTGTCCCACACAATCAGTCCTCTCAGACATTGACAATCCGGCACACACCAGGCCAACCCCGACAGAGTCCCACTCGCATCCGAAACTCGTCCGACTCCACCCCCATTCGCTGCGCCATCGTCAGCAAGACATTCGACAACGGAGGATGCTTGTCTTGGTCAAACGCCAGATGCTGACCATGCCCCATCGTCGACAAGCGGAGACGTGAAGAATAAAAGGAAAAAATGGAAACGCGTGAGGTGCGGTACGCGTTTTTTGCGAGTTCTGGAAGTCCAGCATTCTCGCTTGGCAACAACTCGCGAAATTCATTCCTCCCTTCGCGTCTTTGCGTCTTTGCGTCTTTGCGTGAGGCACCCCTGAGCATCCCCTCGACAGCAGGCGATGCCCCTTCCGAATAGGCGAAGCGATCCCCATCCTCTAACGACTGAGATGCGCACACTCCTGTGACTCGTCTTCTCTCACCTTGGAATTCGAACCGTCGCGGGATAGATTGATCGGAGACCTGCATGGCGGATTAGATCACTGTTTTCAACGATCCCATGCACAGACCGGGGATGACGATGCGATTTCATTGGAACTTGTCTGGCTTCGCATTCGCGGCGTTCATGCCCTTCGGGGCCATCGCGGAGGATTCGACCGCCGATCGTCCGCCTCCGCCGCCTCCAGCGGTTTCACTCCAGATCGAGCCAGCCACCTCGGCAAAACCTCTGAACCCCAGCGGCACGGTTCTCCTCGACACGGCGAATAAAAAAGTCATCCTGCGCGGGCAGCTCTGCCTGCGTGAAGGACTGCTGGAAATGCTGATCTGCAAGACACAGACGAAGGAGCACGAGTCGGTTATCTCGGTCGATGCCGATGCATATGTGATTCACGCCGCGTTAATGGCCCTGGGAGCCAAGCCCGGGACGCCCGTCCAGTTTCAACCCGAGTACTCTCCGCCCACCGGCCAGAAGATCGAGATCTATATCGGCTGGACCGACGAGTACGGTCGACCGCATCGCTACCCAGCCCAGAAGCTGATTCGTAAGGCCACCCAACGATATTACACAGCTGTGCTCGACCCGCTCCCAGCTGAGATCAAACTCGACAACCGGGGCGACCTGCGGTACGACACGAACACCAACGAACTGCTGTGGTTTGGACGCATGAACGAAAAGCAACGGGAGACACAACTGGCACGCAGTTCGGACAAAGCGTACCAGAAAATTATCGAAGGCTTCTTTACCGACAGCCAGCCGCAGGACCTAGTGGCCGACTTCATCTTTGCGGGCAGCCAATTCTACAAGCAAAAAGATGGGACACAGTATTACATGGCAGAGGCTGGTGATGTCGTGTGCGTGGCCAATTTCGGCGATGCCATGATCGACATTTCCTTGCGTAGCTCGGCCGACAACGGGGGCCTGATGTTCGAGCCGTACACCGAGCGACTCCCGAGTCGGCGAACCGCCCTGACCATCGAGCTAATCCCCGTCGACGTGGGTGAAGCGGAAGCAACGGACGTTAGAGGCAAATAGAGCAGCCGTTGCAACACTATAGCCAAATGAGTGTTGTGGCCGAGAGCCAGCCGCCGAAGCCCTCTCAACGCCCTTCGCTTGAATCGTACCTGATGCTACGCAATAATACGGACTTGCCCTGAAAGATGGCTGCGAAAGCTCCATCAGTCAGGGTCAGGCGGACCGGCAGTGACACTGACCGGATTCCCAGTCAGAGATCGATGCGGCTGTGATCAAGCAGCCCGCTCTGGAGTCGTCTCCGGAGGCACGAAAGGGACATGGCACATGGGGCGTTACACTGGCCCAAAGGCTCGCGTCAATCGCCGGCTGAACTTTCTGGTTTACGAAAGCGCCGGAGCTGTCAGGGCTTCTGAGCGTAAGGCGTATCCACCGGGTCAGGCGACCCGTCGGAAGAAGCTGTCGAATTACGGCACCGCCCTCAACGAAAAGCAGAAGATCAAGCACTACTACGGGTTGCGTGAAAAGCAACTGCGTCGGTACTTCGCGAAAGCTCGCCGCATGAAGGGCAACACTGGAGACCATCTGCTGGTCCAGTGTGAGCGTCGTTTGGACAATACCGTGCGACGTGCGGGATTCACCATTACCCGCATGCAAGCTCGGCAGGGTGTGGCTCACGGCCACTTCCAGGTCAACGGGCGCACTGTCACGATTCCATCGTTCCAGGTTTCGGCCGGGGACATTGTGACGGTCAAGAATCGCCCAAATCTGAAGGAGCTGTACACTCAGCTGACAGCTTCTTCGCAAAGCTTTGACTGTGCTTGGGTCTCGATGGATCGCGACGAGCTGAAGGCCGTTGTGACCACCGTTCCAAGTCCTGCCGACATCAGCCTGCCCGTGAACGCGGGTGTGGTTGTGGCGTTCTTGGCTCGCTAGTCGACCGAGGCATCTGAATTTCGAACACCCGATGGCCTTTCCAAGGCGATCGGGTGTTTTTTTTGTACCTGGGAAAGCGCCCTCGAAACCGGCTTATCGAACCTTGAGCAGAGCCACTGCACGCCAAACAGGATGCCGAGGATGCCGCGTATTGCTCAGCTGAAGGGGTTCGCTAGGCGCTCACTCGAGTGGGGATCGCTGTCCGCCACTCTCGGGTTGCTGATCGGAACCGCATGCGCCCTGTTCCACTGGACCCTTGATGAAGTGACACGCATCCGTTTTGAGCATCCCGAATTGCTCTGGCTCCTGCCACTCGCCGGGGCCGGAGTCGCTTGGCTCTACTCACGGTTCGGACAATCAGTCGCCGCAGGCAACAACCTGCTCATCCAGCAGATTCAACAGCCCGGCGAAGGTGTGCCCTGGCGAATGGCCCCTCTGATTTTTATCGGAACTCTGTTCACACATCTCTGTGGTGGCTCAGCTGGTCGAGAAGGAACCGCTTTGCAGATGGGAGGCGGAATGGCTGGGGGCCTGGCGAAATGGCTTCCGAGTTTGTCGTCTCCCGATCTTCGCATCCTGCTGATGGCCGGAATCGCTGCCGGGTTTGGGGGGGTGTTTGGAACACCGGTGGCCGGGATGTTCTTCGCACTGGAAGTCGCGGTCCTCGGACGGATCGAAAAGCGAGCGATCATTCCCTGCCTACTGGCTGCCATGATCAGTGATTTCACTTGTGCTGCGTGGGGAATCAGTCACACGTCCTACCCGGTTCAAAGCTTGATCCCGAAAGGGGCTTCACTCCAGCTGACGCCGCTCAGCTTCCACTTGGTCACGAGCGCTGTCTTGGGTGGAGTCCTGTTCGGACTCGCCGCGAGATTGTTTGCGGGCCTGACGCATGCCATCGAGGCAATCTTCAAACGCACCCAACTGTCCTCGACCGCCAAGCCCATGGTCGGAGCCTGCGTCGTGATCGCGCTGGTCTCACTTGTGGGCACTCGCGATTACCTGGGACTCGGAGTGACCTCGCCCGATCCCGCAGCTGCGACGATTGTGAATGCGTTTCATTCGGGGGGAGTGACTGCGTGGAGCTGGTGGTGGAAGATGCTGTTCACGGCTGTGACGCTGGGGAGTGGATTCAAAGGAGGCGAAGCGACCCCACTGTTCTTCATCGGAGCAGCACTCGGTAACACCCTCGCTCCGTGGTTCGGCGTACCGGTCGATTTCTGTGTCGCCCTCGGCTTCGTCTCGGTCTTCGCCGGAGCAACGCACACGCCGATCGCCTGCACGGTCATGGCTGCCGAGTTATTCGGCGGAGAGTCGATCCTGTACTACGCTCTCTCCTGTTTGATGGCACATCAGGTCAGTGGTCGTGGGGTGTATGCGGCGCAGCGGGTGAGGAATCCGCCGCAGGATTCGCAGCCGGAGTGAGTCGCTCGCTATTGGCGACTGGCGGGAGCGACTGGGGAAGAATTCGCAATGTCCCATTGAGTACGTATTCGTTGGTCGGCATACCTGTTACGACGGAGTAAGTCAGTACATAAACCCTGACTTCATACTCTCCGGATTTCTCATTGATTCGCCCCGGAAATTGAAACTTTGGCATGCGAGGCCCGTAGATCTCTCGTCGATGATCCAACGTGAGCCAATCCGATTCAGGAGTTCCCACTGGACGATAGGCAACAATGATCATCCCTAAAGGCGAGAGTACAGTGGGTGGATGCCCCGTAACCATTCACACCCCGACCGTGTGACGGGTCACTTGGCGGGCAGCAGTGAGGGGCTTGGTGTGTGTTGGTTTTGGGCTTCGAGGGCGGTGGTCA
>JAYWHX010000074.1:0-4062 GCA_043777375.1 Planctomycetota bacterium
CGACTACCTCTCACCCCACCAGTTCGAACTCCACCAGACCGGTTCCACAACCGGAAGAGAATAAGGAGTTGGACTGTCCGTCAAACCGACAGCACCTCAGCTCTTCTCAACTTCACGCGGGTCAGATTGAGACTAACAACCGATATCCTCGTCCATTGCTCCCCAAGATTTTCATACGGTCGAACAAGGACGTCTCAGGAAATACGTCACGTAGTTTAAACGCAAGCGGGAGCAGCCTGAAGGCTGGACTCCAACGAAACCAGCGAACGCTATCGATTCACTGAGGAAGCGGTACGATACAACTCTGTCTTGCTGCCCCTCCTCGTTGGAGTCCAGCCTTCAGGCTGCCTCTGTTCACAGTCCGAAGAACAGCCTCAAGGCTGAACTCCAACACCTTTCTGTGCAACCCACCATGCCCCTCTCCCAACTCCTCGGCTGCCCTCCCGAAGCCTACGTCCTGCACTCCAATGCACCCGGCCCGGTGGGGTCACTCCCACTCACACCGGAGATGTTGCTCGACAGCCCGAGTGGTGACCTCTTTGGATTGACTCAGAACGTTGGGATGGGTTGGGATCCGAATCAGATGCTGCGTGATCAGATTCTGATCCTGAGCACGATGGGCGGCATTCGAGCCGAGGATGGGCGTCCGATTGCTCTGGGCTATCACACCGGTCATTGGGAGGTCGGTCTGCTGATGCAGGCCGCAGCTCGCGAACTCGACCGGCTGGAGCGGCTGCCCTTTGCGGCGTATGTCTCCGACCCCTGCGATGGTCGGACGCAGGGGACCACCGGGATGATGGACAGCCTTCCCTATCGCAACGACGCAGCTGTGGTGCTGAGGCGGCTGATCCGGTCACTCCCACATCGGAAGGCCGTGATCGGCGTCGCCACTTGCGACAAGGGGTTGCCCGCGATGATGCTGGCTCTGGCCGGGCAGAAGAACCTGCCGAGCATCATCGTTCCCGGAGGAGTCACTCTGCCCCCCAATGATGGCGAAGACGCTGGCAAAGCACAGTCGATCGGGGCCCGATTTGCCCACGGCGAGATCGATCTGCAATACGCGGCCGACATGGGTTGCCGAGCCTGTGGATCACCGGGCGGCGGTTGCCAGTTCTTCGGCACAGCTGCGACAGCGCAGGCGATTGCGGAAGCTCTGGGGATGAGCTTGCCGCACAGTGCGTTGTCTCCGTCCGGGGCGGAGATTTGGAAGCAGATCGCAGTCCAATCCGCACGGGCGGTGGTCGCTCTGTCTGATTCAAAGAAGACGCTCGCGGACATCCTGACAGCCGACGCGGTGCACAACGCGATGGTCGTCCATGCGGCGATGGGCGGCTCGACGAATCTGCTGCTGCACATCCCGGCGATTGCCTTTGAGGCCGGTCTGCCGCGTCCACAAGTGGACGACTGGAACGCGGTCAATCGGCGTGTGCCGCGCATCGTGGACGTACTCCCCAATGGTCCGATGGGGCACCCGACCGTGCGGGTGTTTCTGGCGGGTGGGGTTCCCGAGGTGATGCTGCATCTCAGGGCCTTGGGACAGCTCAAGCTCGATGTCCTCACGGCGACTGGTGCACGCCTAGGAGATGTGCTGGAGTGGTGGGAGAAGTCGGAACGACGCACGCGCTTCCGGGAACTCTTGAAGGAGCAGGACGGGATCGACCCGGAAGATGTCATCATGGCCCCGGCGAAAGCCAAGGCCCGTGGGATGACGAGTACGGTGACGTTCCCGGTGGGGAACTTGGCTCCCGAAGGTTCGGTCATCAAGAGTACCGCGATCGATGCGAGTGTGGTCGATGCCGATGGCGTCTATCGCAAGACCGGCCCCGCGCGGGTCTTCACGAGTGAGCCGGATGCCATCGCGGCCATCAAGGGGCGGCCGCGCCGGATGAAGTCCAGCACTGGAGCTGACATTCCGGCGGGTCCGTTCACCCCGATCAAAGAGGGGGACATCATCGTGCTGATGTGCCGTGGCCCACTCGGGTCGGGGATGGAGGAGACCTACCAAATCACTTCGGCCCTGCGGTATCTCCCGTTCGGCAAACATGTCGCTGTCATCACCGATGCCCGCTTCTCCGGGGTCTCGACGGGGGCTTGTATCGGCCACGTCGGCCCGGAAGCGCTGGCCGGGGGACCGATCGGCAAGGTCAAGGACGGCGACCTGATCGAGATCATTGTCGACCGCATCAATCTCACCGGGTCGATCAATCTCGTCGGCGACGGCTCGCGGCGGATCACCCCGGAAGAGGGGGCCATGCTCCTGGCCGGACGTACGCCGAGTGTGACGCTGAAGCCCGATCCGCAGATGCCCTCCGACACCCTCCTCTGGGCTATGTTGCAAAAAGCGGGCGGCGGAACGTGGGGCGGGTGTGTGTATGACACAGCTGCGATTGCGCGGGTGCTGGAGGCTGGGTACAAAGCTCTGGGGGAATAGCAGATTTCATTCTCTGTCCCAAGCTCTTATTGGGACAGAGAATGAAACCAGACAGTTCTATCGATCTAGCTTGTCGATGATGTGCTGTGCTCGGTCGGTGAGCGAATTCCACTTGGCAGACAGTTGCTCAATCTGGTTCAGAATCTCGTTCCAGCGATTGTTCTGCCGTTCTTGATCATCGAGATTCTTCTGACCTTGTACCAACTGCTTGGCGGACTCAGTCTGCTGACGGGTGCATTCCTCCGTCTGTCGCCGCGACTCCTCTTGTTGTCGGTCATATTCGGCGATTTTGCGATCGTAATCGATGACTTCTTGACTCTCGCGGTGGAGGGGACGCAGATCAGGAACGTCCACCCACCCCGCACAACGAGGACATGCCTCAACCTCTCCTTGTTGACTTGCGAGTACATGGAACACCTCTCCACAACCTGCGCAGGAGACTTCAATTCGCACCTGACTCATTGAAATCTCCCGGAGAATCACCAGTGTGTTCCATCTCTAATTCGTCGTTGGATGTCACAGCAGTCCATACGCTTTCAGCGTCTTCTCAAGCTTCGCCCGATCGCCTTCCGGCAGTTCCGTCAGCGGCAGCCGCACATCGCCGGTGTCGCGACCGAGACGCTGCATTGCGGCCTTGATCGGGATCGGGTTGGTGGCGAGCGACAGCAAATCGCGGCACAACGGAAACAGCTTGCCGTGCCACTTCTGGGCTTCGGCGATGTTGCCGGACTTCCAGGCGGCGAGGAGTGCCTTCACATCCTTGGGCACGATGTTGCCGACGACGGAGACCACTCCGCTCCCTCCCAAAGCCAACAACGGCAGCGTGAGGCTGTCATCGCCGGAGAGGACGCTCAGCTGGCTCCCCGCCAGAATCCACGACGCCTGATCCATGTTGCCGGTCGATTCCTTGACGGCGACCACTGTCGGGATCTCGCCGATACGGCAGATCGTGTCGGCTTCGATATTCTTCGCAGTACGACCGGGGATGTTGTAGATCACGATCGGGAGGCGGCTCGCCTCGGCGATCGCGGCAAAGTGACGGTAGTACCCCTCAGCCATCGGCTTATTGTAATACGGCCCGACGACGAGCGCCCCGTCGGCCCCGGCCTTTTCAGCGGCCTTGGTGAGCCGGACAGCTTCGCTGGTGCTGTTCGAGCCCGTGCCCGCCATGACCTTGATCTTGCCAGCTGCCTGTTCGCAGGTGATGGCGATCACGCGGTCGTGTTCGTGGTGATCGAGCGTCGGGCTCTCGCCGGTTGTGCCGCAGGGGACGAGACAATCGGTCCCCTGAGAAATATGCCAGTCCACCAGTTTCCGCAGCGCGGCCTCATCCACTTTGTCGCCCTTGAACGGCGTGATGATGGCAACGGACAGACCGGCGAACAGCTCCCCTTTACGGGCCATGGTAAACCTCTTGCGTGGGCGTTTCCGCCCGGACCAACATGCGAGACTGAGAACGAACGGAAAATAGTAACGAACAGTGAGAAAAATGTCTTCCGGGCGACTCATCTGACAACGCCTGGGGTGTAGGAACGGATTTCGGTTGTGTGGAATTCATGTGGTTTTCCAGTAGTGGTCCCACTGGTGGCTGTCGGCCAGGCTGCACAGGCCGGCCATGCGGTTGAGGCGGC
>JAYWHX010000075.1:0-14580 GCA_043777375.1 Planctomycetota bacterium
CTGGACCAACCGGCCCCGCTGGCACTGGAGGGCCGCCGTGGAAGAGGTCGTGATAACTGGCCCTGGGGACATCGCTATGTCCTTCCCGCACAGGGCCGCCCCAGCGGTAGCTCCGCTGTCGTATGTGCTGCCGTTCCCGCCGAGCGTTAACCGGTATTACCGGCATGTGGGCTACCGCACGCTCCTCAGCCGCGAAGGCCGAGAGTACCGCGAATGCGTGTGCTCTCTCCTCGCGGGGCGGGTCGGCCAGCCTCTTTCTGGCCAACTCCAGGTCCAACTGGATCTGTTTCCCCCGGATGCCCGTCGCCGTGACTGGGACAACTTTCAAAAAGGCGTGTGGGATTCGCTCCAGCACGCCGGGGTCTATCTCGACGACAGCCAGGTCAAACGAGCTGTCATCGAGATGCATCCACCTTGTCGTCCCGGTCACGCGACGGTCGTCATCCGTCCGTTCACTCCGTCACCAGAAGTATCCACGCCATGCCCAACCTTCGCAGCGGCCTTCGTGGTGGTGGCTTTCTTGGTGGACTTGGGATCGGTCTTCTTCGTGGGCATCGTGGCATCTCTTTCGGGCAGAGGCTCAAAGGAAAGGGCCTCGACCAACACGGTCGGGGCCCAGGAGGTTTCGTGATTTCGGCTAGCTCGGAACGTGCGGATTGAGCCGTCAGGGGCGGCGATCTCGACCTCCTGTTGGGGTTGGTCGATTCGAACTCGGGCCCGGCATTCATTCACCATCAACAGCTTGCCGGTGATGTCGAGGTCCGGTTGCCGGAACCGGGTTCCCGGCGGGAGTTGGTTCAAGGGGCGTTTCAAGGGCGGCTCCAGGCGTCAGGGCGATCAAGGCAACCAATCAGTCGCTGGGCGCTATCCCGAGGAGCACCTCGCCTCGCTGGTTGTCCAACCTTGGATCGCTGAAGTTCATGCTTGGACCAACGAGCCGATCGAGCCCAATCGCATGATCCCGCCTCCTCGGCCCGAGGAGTGTATTCCCGAAGCCAACCGTCTGCGTCTGGATCAGCTGCGAGCGGCCATCGATGAAGAGTCTCAGCTGATCCTACCCACATCCGCTCGAAGCGTGAGGCAACTGATGAACAAAAACCCTGACCCTAGTCCACGGCCTGCTCCGTATCGGTGAGGCGATGAATGTCATCGCCAGTCCCAAGATGGGCAAGTCATGGATGGTGACCGATCTGGCTCTGGCAGTGGCCAGCGGACGCAAATGGCTCGACATCTTCGAGACCGTGCGTGGCAACGTCCTGATCATCGACAACGAGCTGCATCGGGAAACGAGCGCCAACCGCATCCCCAAGGTCATGAAGGCCCGCGGCATCTCGATGGAAGAAGTCGGCGACAAGCTGTTCGTCGAGAACGTCCGAGGCAAGCTGCAGGACATCTATGGGCTGAACGATTACTTCGACCAGCTCAAGCCCGGGAAGTTCAAGCTGATCATCCTGGATGCGTTCTACCGGTTCATGCCGAAGGATACTACGGACGAGAACGACAACGGATCGATGTCGCACGTCTACAACCTGCTGGACAGTATGGGCTGTCACCAGCTTCCGCATACCGAGCCGCCCTTGGCAACGAACCCACTCGGCTGACCCGCCTCACGTTCCGCCAGATCGCAGCCATCCATCCACCTACCGAATTCACCAACCTGTGTGCGAGCGATGTCGCCGCCCACGAACCTTCTCTCACTGGAGTAATGCAATGAGTCTCACGAACCTGTTCGCCAAGATCGCTGGCCGTCACCAAGAGCGCCAGCAAGCCCGCAAAGCCGATTTCAAGTCCCTCGTCCAATCCGTGGCCAACGGCCATGAACCCGACCCAGACGAAGTCGAACGTGTCCTGGCTGAGACCGGCAAGACGCTGGAAGACCTCCGACACGCCGTCGAACTGTTCCTCAAACGCCGAGCACGGAAGAAAGCAGTCGACCAGCAGTCAAAGCTGGAGAGAGAACGCGAGCAACTCGAAAAGCAGCTCATCCAAGCCAACAACACCCTGACCGCAGCCGAGCAGAAGCACAAAGAAACCACCGATCCCCTACTCGGCCAACGCGACTGCATCCGTGACCAGATGCTGGAGATCGACCGCGCCAAGTCCGAACTCGCACGCACCTGCGACGACCAGGATCTGCTCAACGAGCTGGCCAAAACCGAACGCCAGCTCAACGTCCTCCACAAGCGAACGATTCGTGCCTCACGACACGAATGTCCAATCGAACAGAAAGTCCGACAGGCGGCAGCGAATGTTCCGGCAGTTCTCGGCGAACTGGACGGCTGGCGGATACCTGCCGTAAATGAACACAAGCGTCGCAGCCGAAGCTGCGACGCTTGTGTTGCAGAAGTTGTCCAGGCTCTTCCAGCGGAAACACTGGGCTACGCCCACCGGTTCCGCTCACTTCTCTAACCCCGATCGCGTCGAAGCACGCAACCGGGGCAACCTCGCCGCGAGGACGGTTTCAGGATCACTTATCGGCCTTGATCACCTCGAGCTCCGTCACCCCTGTCACAACGGGGACGTCACCAGCACCCTCAGATCTAAATGTTGCATCTCCTTGTAAAATCATGGTAATGGTGTCTTTAGATTTCTTGGTAGGCTTGGGCGTGGTTCCATTAGTAGCCTCCCACGTATACTCGTAGGTGGTTACAACCTTCGTTGGTGCCATTAGCCCGATGATTCTCACAGCCTTCCCAGACGGAACCTCTTGATCTATTCCGATCGACACCTTTCTTTCAGTATTTTCCGACTTGTCGTTGCCGATAGTAAACGTGTTAGCCAAACTGGCAGTGATCGAACTAGTTGTTTCGGCTGAGGCGACACCGGGAGTGCCCGCTGACACCGTAACGGCGGCCGAAACTTCGATGCCCACCTCAGTTGCGTTAGACCAACTCCTGGTCGTTGTCTCTCCAAAGGTTCGTTCCAAGTTAAACTTAGCTGTTAGCGGAAAAGGACTTGAGTTTTTTACGACAGCTTGCCCACCTAACTCTTGTTCGCCCAACTTGGTTGTTACCGGAGTCCCTACTATTTCCGCTTTCGTAATCTTGTATCCTGCTGGCTCAATACTAATTGCGGAGATCGCGTCATATAACCCAAAATCACGCAGGTTTACCATCTTCCTCTCAGTCTTGAAAACGTCTGGGCTTGAGAGAATCACACCGCCCGTGCCTGGCGTATTAGAATCGTCGTCTTTATCCCAGACACGTACGATAATGCCTTTCTGGCAGCTAAACATAGCAAAGTCGTTGTCTTTCAGAAGGTTTCCATCTTTCTCGCGATACATCCCAGGGCCCAATGTCTGAATCGCATTATTTTCATAACCACCGGTGTACCGGAAGAACTCGGCACGTGGCTGCTCGATGTCTACCCTTTCGTACTTGATCGATTGAATTTGGTCATCCCAATTCACAAGCCTCGGGGCATTGCCCTGAGTGAGTACAAGCTCCTGGCCCCCTCCAAAGTACTTCCTTCCATAAAACGTCACCTTGAGACCTCTGCCCACCCGGATTGAGCTAATCTTGTTACTGCCGATATATTCACCGCCAAAGGGCATGCTAAAGTGTTCCGTTCCGTGATCATTCTCGCCGATGGTGAAACGAATGTCTTTTCCGTTGAAGTTTTCTCCTTCGTATAAGTGGACACAGTAATCATTGGTCATTTCGAGATACTGTTGGGCGAAGGAAACCGACGGCGTGAGAATCAGCAGGCAAACGGGCAAAAGACGAAGCAGGGATTTCATGGGTTTTTCCTGGAGTGGTGGTGTTGGAATTCGCGGTCACATGCAGCCCTTCGCACCGCCATGAGATGACATGGCGGTGCATTAGTACGTTCGATTTCCGGTCATTTCGACAATGAGATCCGGCGGACTTTGTGAAGGTTCGAGTAGAGCCCGGTCGCCGCGGTGAAGCCGAAATAGACTTGCTGGCCGGCCAAGCCATTTTTCGGAATGCTCGTTTCTTTGAACAGCTGCTTTCCGTCGAGCGTCAAGTTAAAGGTTTGCTTGGCGGCGTTCCACTCGAACGTCATCGGATGGTACTTGCCATCCTCAAGATTCCCGACTTCCACATAGTCTGAGGCGATGTGGACTGGGCTGCCGTTCGTGCGGACGGCGACGTGGTCATCCGCCGGGTCGTTGAGTTCATCACGGTTCTGATACGTGTCGAACTCGATGGCAATCGATGGCGACACGCCTTGATAGCCGATGCCGCTTCCGGTACTCACGATGTCATTGCCTGTCACTTGAAAGACCATTGCCATGCCATCGGCACCATCGTCTTTAGTGCCAAGATAAACCTCGGCACTGATCTTGAAGTCCTCGTTGAAATTGAGTTTGTCCTGGGTCCAAACAGCACCGTGCTGGTCCTCGGCGTCCCTGGTGATGATGAGCTCTTTGTCATCTCCTGTTGCAGTCTCAGAGTCACCGGCAGTCACCATTTCCACGGGAGCCTTATGGACACGACCGATCTTGTCCTCTGGTTCAAAATGCCGAAAGAACATCAAGGGAGTCGCACCGCTTCTCGACTTCAGGATGATGTGGTGGATATCGACGATCCGCACATCTTCGGTTAATTCTTGTCCGTCTTGCAGCGTGACCACCTGAAAATAGTTGTCGTCATCAGGGCCTTCGACTTTATAGGATGTCGACATCACGTCATTGCCCGTAACGAGTTGGAAAACGTTGTCCGCCGAGAACTTCAAGAGAAAGCCTTCGCAGACCAAGGGACGAAGCGCGAAGTCAAGTTTACCGTATCGCGTCTCTGTTTTTGCGCGGTCCGCTTTCCATTCTCCGATCAGCATTTGCTTGGCTTCTTCCAGCGTGAGACTGGGAGTCGCGGGTCTGCCGACATCGACGCCGAAGTTCACGGAATCCAGAAAGTTTCCTTCGGTCTTGTCGGGTCCTCGACCTCCGGTTCCGTAAACGGCCGTGTAGGCGAACCGAATCGTGTTGCCAAGGGTTACAATCGGAACCTCCGAAGTGTTGGTGTAGACTTCCCAAGCTTCCTTGCCGGTCGTGTACTCTTTGACAAACAACACACGGTCGTCGTCACTTCCGATGGTATTGTCAATACCCAAATCCGTGATCGTGAGCATCATCGTGTCGTTCCCGTTTCGACCTCGATGAGCAAATGAGAAGTCCAGCTCGGCACCTTGCCCAATGCCGGTCAGGTCCTGATAGAGGGTCCCGTCAATTCTCGCATTGAGTTCAACAAATTGCGTACCGTCGTGCGCTTCAAATCCCTCGAAACCTGTACTCCAGATTTCGAAAACAGCATCGGTGGTGTTCCATCCGGGCATCGCTGGGGCCATTACGAAACCATTCTCTTCGCCTCGGGGTTCCTCAAAACTCGCGTTGATCAGTTTTCTTCTTGGCGGGGCGGGTTCTGTTTCGTTCATGGCCAACTCACCCGAATCTGATCCCGGAACCATGACCACGCGAAACCCGACATCTCGGTATGTTACAGCCATATCTGATGGATGATTACGGTGCGCTGAGCGACTGAAGGGAGCCTTGTTTAAAAAGCCGCCACCTCTCATGACGCGATGAGAACCGCTGGAAGGACCGGTTGGATCGGTGACGCTGCCCTGCGGATAAGCAGCATTCCAGTCCTGGCATAACTCCCAGACATTGCCATGCACATCGTACAGGCCGAATCCGTTAGGTTTTTTTTGTTTGACCTGGCTGGGATGGTTTGGTTTGCTGTCGAAATACCATGCGTATTGTTCAAGCTGTGATGCGTCGTCGCCAAAGCTGTACGTCGTCGTGCTTCCGGCGCGACAGGCGTACTCCCATTCCGCTTCGGTCGGTAGGCGATACGAATGTCCATCCTGCCGGCTTAGCTTTTGGCAAAATTCGACTGCATCATTCCAAGCGAAGTGGGTTGCTGGGTTATCATTTCCTTCCTCAATACCTTCCTGCCCTTTCCAGGGTGTGGTCCCCATGATCTGCTGCCACTGGGATTGCGTGACTTCGGTGACGCCAATGTAATAGTCACGAGTGATCGTTACCTCATGCTGTTGTTCATCAACGCTATCTGCTGTACCCATTAGGAATGTGCCAGCCGGGATCAATTTGAATTCCATGGCGATGGAGTTGGTGGTGGGAAGCGTGCCCGGTTCCACTTCTTTCCCATCCACGATGATATGGATGCCTTTGATGGTGTTTAAGACCGGGTAGTTGTCATACTGGGTGATGACGATCCGGTTTTCTCCCTCAGCGACCTCATCCTTGAAATCCGCCGCAACCGTCACGTTCTGCCCGCCGGCGAGCACATCCGCATCCGGAAAGTATTTTCCCTCGGGATGCTTCGAGTTGAAAATCCAGATGCGGGCGGCGTCATCCACCTGGTCGAAATTGACCTGGAAGGTGTTGATTGCCGCGCCCTCAGGCACGGTGACCATCACCTGGAAGAAGGTGTAATCGACCGTTGTCTTGTCTTTGTTGGTGATGGCAGATTTTTCGTGGACGTTCACGGTCGCGTCAGATGTCCGTTTCCATTCCGGGTCGTCTAGCGGAGGGATCGTGGCTTTGTCGAGGGCTGACACCATTCCGGCGTTGTCAGATGTGTCGAATGCGACAGGGGGGCCAGCCTGATGGATCTCCCACGACCCAACCTTGATGCCGGCAGCAGCTTGTTGCATGGAAACCACTCCGATCCCAAAGTTTGCTGCATCCAGGAGATTCCCCTCTCCGAGCTCTCCTGTTGCAGTTGAGATCGCCGAGTAGGCAAACATTACGGTATTCCCGAGCGCCTTGATTGTCGGTTCGGTCGTGCTGTCGTAAACGGCCCAGGCGTCCTTCCCGGTGGTGTATTGGTTGGCAAAGAGAACTGTGTCATCTCCTCCACCCAGGGCGTTGTCAGCACCGAGGTCGCCGATGCTCAGCATCATGGTGTCATCGCCGCTGCGACCGCGATGAGCGAACGTGAACTCGAGTACGGAGCCTCGCGGAATCCCTGTGGAATCCTGAAAAAGAGTCCCATTGATGTACGCGTTGAGTTCCACGAACTGAGTCCCTTCATGCGCTACAACGTCCTTAAATCCCGAACCCCAAATCTCGAACTTAGTGTCGGTGGTCTTCCAGCCGGGCATTGTTTCGACGAGTTCAACACGCCCCTGTTCCACCCGGGGTTCTTCAAAGCCGGGGTTGGTCAGCCCGGCCTGTTGGCCCGTGCTTGATTGAGCCTGAGCCCATGCACTGTTGGCCAACAGTGCCGTGAGTGCGAGGATTCCTAGAGCAATTGCTCTGCGCATGGTGGTGTTCTCCGTCGATGGATTCGATGCCGAAAGTGGCGTGACAGGCCGGGTGAACCAATCCAGCCTCATAACCAGAATGTTCAGATGCAGCTCAAGTCCGACAGGCCATTGCCAGATTTTCTGGACTTGGTTGGGAAAAGCTCTCGCTGGGTGCTATCTTGCGTGGGTTGAAAGACTTTGGCTGTCAGGGCTTACAACAGTCGTTGGTTCTCGCCGGAGAAGCTCGCAGTGGATAGCCCATCCGTCACAGGTTGGATCGACCTGCTGGCAGCAGGGAATGCCCAGGCGGCCGAACAGCTGTGGCGGCATATTTCCGTGCGGTTGGAGGAGTTTGCTCGGCAGAAGCTCGACGTACAGACCCGGCGGCGTTACGACGAGCATGATGCGGCGAACAGCGCGTTTCACAGTCTCTGCAGTGGTCTCGGCGATGGCCGCCTGGAGGCCGTAAATCGAGACGCGTTCTGGGGTTTGCTGGCTGTCATTACCTCTCGAAAAATCTCGGCCCAGCGGCGAACTGCGAATCGTCAGAAACGCGGGGGAGGGGCGGAACGCGGAGAATCTGGATTTGGCGCTGCGGGCATCAACGCGGTCAAAGACAACCAGCTAACGCCCGATGTTCTGGCTGAAGTTTCCGAGAGTTGCGACCATCTGCTCAATGCGATTCCTGACGAGACGATGAAAACGATCGTGTTGCTCAAGTTTCAGGGGGCCACAAATGGAGAAATCGCCGACGAAATGAACTGTACTCGGCGGACCGTCGAACGAAAGCTGGAGAGAATTCGCCGAATTTGGGTGGAAGCGGGACTGCATGACGGCGAGCAGTAACAAGGGTGGTGCTAAGTTTCAGCATGAGGGGGAAGAAAGTGAAAGTACTGACAGGCTGTCATGTCGGACTCGACCGCCGTTTGACCATTCAAGACTACGAGTACTGCAATGATTGGAATCTGATGAATGCCCCGACGATCAGGAATCCCGCCTACCGGTCACTGACTGACCAGGAACTCTCCGAGATTGACGAGTTGTGTGACCGTTTCGATCGGGAATTGCAGAAGGGTGACGCTCCGCGCATGGAAGCAATCCTGGCAGAGGCTCCGGAAGCCGCGCATGACGGACTGCTGGCCGAACTGCTGGCCATCGAATTTGAATACCGCACTCGGCAGGGTGAAACACCTCGACCGGATGACTACGTCCCACGATTACCCCAGCAGGCAGGCGTCATCGCGGAGGTGTTTTTTGGTGCGGCCAGCCCCCACTTCTGCGACGATCGTACCATTCTGTGCGACAGCCAGATAGCCACATCGGTCGAGGTGCAGACGCAGTCCGCTCTCAGTCATCCCCCGGAGCTGACCGCTACGGGCGAGACCCTGTCGACGGGCCCGCTCAGTACGGTCATGGATGTTGGCGGACAGCTTGGTCCGTACAAGTTGCTCGCCAAACTGGGCGAGGGCGGCATGGGGGCCGTCTATCAGGCGCGGCATACCAAGCTTGGCAAGTTGGTGGCCCTGAAGATCCTGCCTCAGCACCTTCTCTCCCGGTCCGATGCCCTGTCGCGGTTCGAGCGCGAGATGTTGGCCGTCGGGTCGCTGCAACACCCGAACATTATCCAGGCTCTCGACGCGGGTGAGATCAGCGGGGTGCATTACCTGTCGATGGAGTATGTCGAGGGCCAGGACCTGCAGCAGTTCATCCAGACCAAGGGCACGATGTCGGTCGTCAATGCGTGCAAGGCGATCCGGCAAGCAGCGCAAGGGCTGGCAGTTGCGCACAAACTGGGCTTGGTGCATCGCGACATCAAGCCGTCGAACCTGTTCGTGACCAAGCAGACCGGCCAGATCAAAATCCTCGACATGGGGCTGGCACTCCTAGCGCAGGAGGGGACCCCCGCCGCCTTGACCACGACGGGGGAGTGCTTCGGCACGCCCGACTACATGGCTCCCGAGCAATGGAACGATGCACACACCTGCGATGCGCGGTCCGACCTGTACTCGCTGGGCTGCACGCTGTACTTCCTGCTGACAGGTCGACCGCCGTACCACAGCGACACCCACCGCTCCGCCGCCAACAAGATGAAGGGGCATGTGCTGGACGCCATCCCCGACCTCGCGCTGGCCCGGCCGGAAGTGCCAGCGGGAGTCGTGGCGATCTATCTCAAGCTGATGGCGAAGACACCGTCCGAGCGACTTGCCTCAGCGGATGAACTGGCCACGGCACTGGCTCCCTGGGTCAAGGCTCAGCCCGCTCCCTCGGCACTGGCAGCTGTCCCGACCGAAACTGTTGTCTGTCCGTTGTCGCCGGATCGTTCCCAGTCATCCGAAACGCTGAAAGCGTTGCCACCAACTGCTCCCCCGGTTCCAAAGATCCAGGCGGTCGCCACATCTCTCGCTGACCAGAGTTCCCCTCCCCACCGACCGTTATCGCGGTGGTTGCTCGCCGCTGGCGGAGCCGCTGCGCTGGTGCTGCTCGGTGTGATCATCATCACGATCACGAACAAGGATGGCACGCAGACGCAGACCAAAGTTCCTGACACTTCAAAGATCGAGATCACGAGTCAGGGCGACAACCCTCCCGACAGCGCCAAATCCAGCTGGCACGGTTGGCCCACCGACGCCCCGGCTCCGGCGATCGCGCCGTTCAATGCCGAGCAAGCCCAACAGCATCAGGCGGCGTGGGCTAACCACCTCGGCGTGCCGATCGAGCACACCAACTCCCTCGGCATGAAGTTCCGCCTTATCCCGCCGGGTGAGTTCCTGATGGGGAGCATGGCGGAGGAGATTTCACCGACTCTCAAGATTGTCTCCCAAGGTGAGATGGTGATCCTGACACAGCCGATCTATCTGAGCGTCCATGAAATCACGCAGGCCGAATACGAAAAAGTGATGGGCGTGAATCCCTCGCATTTCGCGCCGATCGGTATGGGCCAAGAAGCGGTCGCCGGGCTGAATACGACTGAGCACCCAGTGGAAATGGTGAGTTGGAATGACGCCGCCGAGTTCTGCTCTATATTGAGCAAACAGGAGAAATTGAAGCCGTTCTACTTCCGAGAGGGTGACACGATCTCGCCGCTGGACGGGAACGGTTACCGGCTCCCCAGCGAGGCAGAATGGGAATTCGCGTGCCGTGCCGGGACACCGACAAAGTACTGGATCGGAGACAAGGATGAAGACCTCATGCAGGCCGGCTGGTTCAGGGAGAACTCCGAGGGCCGGACCCACGCGGCGGGCCAGTTGCAGGCGAATCCGTTCGGGATCACCGACACGCACGGGAATGTGTGGGAATGGGTACAGGACGGTTGGGATGCAACATTTGATAGTCAATTCCAGGGCAAACCCGCGATCAACCCCAATGTCCCATTTCATGCCTGTTCCCAGCGCATACTCCGGGGTGGCCATTGGGAGGACTCCGCGTCCAACTGTGGGTCGTCGAATCACCTCGCCAACGCCCCGACGAACCTGAACCTTAACCTCGGCTTTCGGGTGTCGTTGGTTGTAGAGACAGTCAAGCAGTCGTGGGAAAAGCAGCCGTAGTGCCGGCCCCAGTCGAGGCACGCTTCTTTCACGGTTGGCCCGCCGATGCCCCGGCTCCGGCGATTGCACCGTTCAATACCGAGCAAGCCCAACAGCATCATGAGGCTTGGGCCGCGCATTTCAAGTTGCCGGTCGAGTTCACCAACAGCATCGGCATGAAGTTCCGTCTCTTTCCGCCGGGCGAGTTCCTGATGGGGAGTACGCCCGAGGAGACCAAAGCGGACCTGAAGGTGGCCACCGGGTTGGGAGTGACGTGGGTGCGAGAAGAAATCGAGAGCGAAGCTCCACGGCACAGAGTGGTTCTTACAAAGCCGAACTACGTCGGCGTGACTGAGGTGACGCAGACGCAGTACGAGCGGGTGAAGACGCCCGAGGCCACGCTCTACGCCTCGCTGCTGAGGCAGATCCGAGACAAGGGGACTGACGCGACGTTCCGGAAGACGGGTTGCGGTCTGTTCGTCCTCAACCGCTAACGATGCCCCATCGCCACGATATCGCCCACGAGGCCCCCACTCGGGGTCTCGTGTCACGGTGGGGAACAACGCCGCGTTCTTCGCAGCTGGGAACAAGAACTACATGGCGGGGGTGGACACGGTCTTGACGATCGACGGTCTGACCAAGGCCGACGTGATGTTCAACGATCAGGTCGACGGCGATGGCAAACCGATCGGCATTATGCCCGCCATCATCCTGGTCCCGACCGCACTCAATGCGATCGGTACCCAGCTCTACAAGTCCCTGGAACTCCGCGACACGACCGCGAACTCCAAGATCCCGATCGGCAACCCGCACGTCGGACGATTCCGCGTTGAGGTGTCACGCTATCTGGCCAACGCCCAGTACACCGGCAACTCATCGAAGGCGTGGTATCTACTGGCGGAAGCCGTCGATCTGCCGGTGATCGAAGTCGCATTCCTGAACGGTCAGGAGTCACCCACGATCGAAACCGCCGAGGCTGATTTCAATCAACTGGGGATCAAGATGCCAGGTTACCACGACTTCGGCGTGGCACTTCAAGATCCGAGGGGAGGATTGAAGGCAAAGGGTGAAGCGTAGGTCATAAGTAGAACCGCCGAATTGACCTACCGAGCGATCGCTCAGCGATGAATTCCCAGAAATCCACATGCTCATCGAGTTAGGCGTTTCGTCTGGCTCGGCGATCCTCGTACCCCACCCGAATGTCCTCGATCTCCTCTGCCACTTGTTGGAATTCGGCGTTCTCGAACGGCCACTCGTTCGCCATACCTATCAGCACATCCGACCAGCTTTGGAATCCGGCGATCTCGATCAGATTCCGTGGCAGGTAATGGTGGAATTTGAACGGACCGGGTAACTCCAACCAGTCCGAGAACCCCGGACGGCCCGGACACCACGGATCCTCTCCGGGGTCGCCCAGGTCGCACGACAGAAACAGGCTGTGCCCTCGATGTCGGGTGGCAAAATCTCGGACGAGAGGAGCTAGATCCCGGATGTAAGGTTGGTCGGGAACAACTCCGTCCAATGCTTTCTCGATCTGCTCTGCGGTAATAAGTACCTTCTTACAAAGACTTTCCAAGTCCGCAAACTGATAGGTTGACTTCGCAATTGGCAGCAACTGGGTGTACCCAGTCCCGACGTAGGCTTGAACCAAAAGCTGACCGGCGTCCTCAACGACATTCCACTTGTGTAGGTCGATGAACTCTCGGCAGTCGCAGCACGCTAAGCAAAAATCCACGCCCATTTGTTGCACCGATCTCCACCACAGAACTCGTGATTCTCTGAACGGAACGCATGGAGAATACCCGACGACATCAGCTTTACAACTCCCGATCGCCAGCGGGATGCGTTGAACTCGCCCGCACGAAGTAACTGACCAGATCTTACGCAGCCTATTCCTTCACACACCAACCCCTTTCTTCCGGACTTCATCTCATGCCCCAAGCCACGTTTGCTCACGAAGGTGCCAACATCGATTTCACGCCGACCAGTGCGGTTGCAGTGGGAGACGTCATCGTCCAGGGAGACCTGGTCGGGGTCGCCTGTCGCCCGCTGGCTGCAAATGAACCGGGGGCACTGGCCGTCACCGGAGTGTTCGACTTCTTGAAGGCGACCAACGTCGCCTACACGGTCGGCACCATCCTGTACTGGGATGACACCAACAACATCGTCACGGCCACGGCCACCGGCAATAAACTGATCGGCAAGGTGACGAAGGCGGCTGCGACCACGGATACGACGGTGCGTATTCGGATGAGTCAGTAGGAAGGACCCCGAAGGGGTCACAGAAATTAGCCGGTGGTTGAGCGTCAGCGACACCACCGGTTCAAGTCGCCCCCTCAACACCCAATCCCGGAGGGATGGCAGAAAACAGGTCCGCAAATGTGCAGAGTTCTGGCACCCCTGCCGGGGTGCGGTCGATCGTGGGGACTGTTTCCGGTGGTGTCGCTGCGCTCAACCACCGGCTAATGGCTGCCATCCCTGCCGGGATGAAGAAAGCGAGTACTGAGGCCTCATGCCCGACCTGCTGGCCCAGGGGGCCGCCTGGTTGGAGTCGCAGCGGACGAAGCATCTCACGTCGACCGTGACGTACGTCCGGGGTGACGTGCAACTCCCTGTTCCGGCCACGATTGGCCGGACGAAGTACGAGGCTGACGATGGCCATGTGGTGCAGATCGAATACACCGACCGCGATTATCTGATCCTGGCCGCTGATCTCGTCCTCGGCGGTCAGGTCAGTGAGCCAGACCGGGGTGACCTGATCCGCGAAGGCACCCGCGAGTTCGAGGTCCTCGACTGGCGGTACTCCGATCCGTATCGGACGACGCTGCGGATCAGTACGAAGGAAACGTAATTGTCAATCAGCCGCTGGGCGCTAGCCCCCGGTTGGAACCGGACGCTAGCGCGTTCCGGCTGATGCAGCGACTCCCACCTCATACGCCTTGAGCCTCCGATGCCAGTCATTACCCAGATTGCTGATGCCGTCGTGGCGACACTTAACGCGGCGACGTTGAGCCTGCCGGTCACCGCCACGCGGGCTTACCTGCCCCGGACTGAAGTGGCCGACCTAAAGTCACTCAAAGTAACAGTTGTCCCCAGCAGTGTGGTGAATGCCTCGGCCTCGCGGTCTCAGTCTCAGCAGGACATCGCCATCGACGTGGCGATTCAGAAGAAGCCGGGCAACGAGCAGAACACCTCATTCGATCCGTTACTCGCCTTGGCCGAAGAGATCGGCGACCTGTTCCGGGCCAAGCGGCTGGCCACATTCCCTCTGGCCGCCTGCATCAAGACCGAGTTCAAGACGATCTACGCCCCGGAACACATCGAGAACCTGCGGACGTTCACCAGCGTGCTGACGCTGACATTCCGCGTCATCGCATAGTCCGAGGCACGCTGCCTCATGCATATCGGCCTCCGTATTGTTCATGTCAAAGGCTTGTTCTTTGACCGCCAGGCGATTCAGTCCGCTGTCAGCCGCACCGAACGCAAGGTGCTGTCCCGGTTCGGGGCCTTTGTCCGGCAGGATGCGAAGCAGCGGATTCAGCGCCGCAAGCGTCCCTCGCGGGCGGGCGAATCCCCGACCAATCGCACGGGGTTGCTCAAGCGGCATATCTACTTTCTGTTCGATCCCGATCGCCGCTCGGTCGTGATCGGCCCAGCCAGGCTTAATCGCAGTACCGATGCCCCTCGCACGCGGGTTTCTCCTGACAGAGCGGAATACACTCATCCCCCAGGTGGTACGCATCAAAAACGGCGGCCTGCACTGTCCGGGATTGGGGTTGTCAGGTAAATGAGGGTGGTCCGCGTGAAGGATTGCGTGGTGAGT
>JAYWHX010000076.1:0-52376 GCA_043777375.1 Planctomycetota bacterium
ATGTGAGCAACTGGCGTTCGATGATTCCGACCTCCTCTACCAGCAGGCGAAGTCAGGAAAATGAGCAATACACCAAGAGTTTTGATGCGTACCGCCTGCCTTTCATCCGTGTTCCATGTTCCTTGAGTTCGGGACTCTGCTGCCTCCTTAAGTCGCGCCAAGAAATCGACCGAGTAATGATTTGGATCGTCGTCAATCATCTTGTGATGCACGTTGCACATCAGTATTAGGTTGTCGAAATGATGCCGAGAGTAATCGTCTTGGTTCGGGTCGTATCGCGGAGATGAAGGCTTGTCACCTTTGATGTGACAGATCTCTCCGACTACAGATCCGGAATCGGGGACGATAAGCCTTGTTTCACAACATTGCATCGCGCAGCGATTGCCAGATAACGCGAATAATCTCTTCACTGTTGGTCTTGATGGAGACAATGGTTTGCTGTTGGAAGTCATCATCGTTTTCCAGGTGCCAGATGCAATGCATTTTGCAGTTTAACAAAGTCTGACTCAGATGAGTCAAAGCACCCGCCAGTGGCACAGGGTGTCTTCTGATCTCGTTTTGTCAGCACCCGGACGGCTCCGGGTGCTGAGGTTTCCGGCTTGCGGGGGACTCGACAGACTCACGTCTGCCGCTCGCCGGGTGCCACTACTGGCTTGCCCAGCAGTGGACCGCTGGACGTGGAATGACAGGTGATGGTGGCATGGGAAACACGAGGCTTTCTCCCAAAAACTACTCCAGTAGGTCCGGCGGAAACGGTACCATGCGAGGCAGGTCGGGGTCTTGTGGCATCTCCGAGAGCACATGATACCGGGCACTTGACCATTTCCAATCAATGGCCCGTTCGAACCATGATCGGTTTTAACCGGGGGCTAGCGCCCGGCGGCTGATTTTGATCAGCCGGAACGCGCTAGCGTCCGGTTTCTGGTCGGCCACTCTCATCAGGGGGAATGGTGGTCTCGCTCTTTTCGGTCCTGGGCTATCAAGAGATAGTCGACTGTCCGGATCAGCGATTCATCGGTGTTCAAGCATTTCCAGTCGCCACTTTGTGTCCAGACCGGGCGATCGCGAAACACAGTCCACCGTTCTCGGAGACCCCGCGTGCAATTCGCCTTCAGTTGATCTCGCACGACTCGCCCGGAAACAAGGCTTGCTGTAATCACTGCATGCACATGATTGGATCGCGCCTGGCAAACCCACAGCTTCCACCCCCGATGCTGGCAGTGCCTCTGGATCTCGGTCTCCACTGCGGTTCGCTGATTAGCGTCGAGTAATACGATGGGATGGTTCAGTCGCTCGTGACGCCACTGTTCCAATTGCGGCTGCGGCAGCTGTTCTCCGGAACCGATCTTTTTCCAGCCGGTCGAGGCTCCCTGTAAATGAGTTCCGTACACCGTCCAGGTGATGAAGTACGCCAGCGGGTCGCGATCCAGCGGCATAATCTTGTCGCCCGATGACTGGAACCGGACGCTAGCGCGTTCCGGCTGATCGGTCAGTAGCGACGAATCAGCCGGCACGCGCTAGCGTCCGGTTTCCGGGTGACAACGAATTCCAGTCCAAAGAGAACCGGGGGCTAGCGCCCGGCGGCTGATGAGGCTGGGGTTACTTCAGCGTGAACTCTGGCAGGTGGACGATCTGGCCACCCTTGAGGGCTGACTCGTGGGCGAGGATGCCGACGCAGGTCCAGTTGGCGGACAGGGTGGCGTTCGGCCACGGGTCGCGGTCCTGGGCGAGGGCATTGAGCATCTCGTTGACAAGGTGCGGGTGCGAGCCGCCGTGGCCGCCGCCTTGGAGGAACGACAAGTGATCGGCGTCGTGGATTTCGCTGGGCTTGGTGAACTTGCGGATCGGCTCGGGGAGCAGGTGGGCGTAGTCGGGTACGGTGACCTTCTCGGCGATCTCCGGCTCGGGCCGCTTCGCGGTGTGGATGACATGCGGCTCGTGCTCGACCAGCGTCCACTCGAAACTCTTCTTCGTGCCGTACACGTCGAAGCTCTCGCGGTACTGCCGGGCGACATCGTACAGGCACCGCCACACGTGCGCGGTCAAGTCGCTGTCCTTCAGCTTGATATGGCAGCTTTCGACCGCGAACTTGTTCCCCGACTTCTTTTGAATGTCTTCGCGAACCGTTCCCGAGCCGAAGCAGCTGACGTACTCGGCCCGCTTGTTCATCAGGCCGAGAACCGGGCTGACGACGTGGGTGGCGTAGTGCATGGGGATCATGCGTTCCCAGTAATCGGGCCAGCCGTCCATGTCTTGCGGGTGGGAAGCTGCGAGGTGCTGGATCTGGCCGAGTTCACCCTTTTCGTACATCTCTTTGATGAACAGAAACTCGCGGGAGTAGACGACCGTTTCGGCCATCATGTACTTCTTGCCGGTGCTGGCGACGAGGTCGCAAATCTTCTCGCAGTCGGCAACGTTGGTGGCCATCGGCACGGTACACATGACGTGCTTCCCGGCCTTCAGGGCTTCCATACTCATCCACGCATGGTCAGGAATCGGCGAGTTGATGTGGACGAAGTCGACCTTCGGATCGGCGAGCACATCCTCGTACTTGGTATAACGGGACGCGACGCCGAACTGGTCGCCGACCTTGTGAAGCTTCTCTTCATTCCGCTGACAGAGAGCCTGCACATGAGCCAACGGGTGGGCTTTGTAAATCGGGAGGAACTCGGCCCCGAAACCGAGGCCGACCATCGCGACGTTGAACTTCTGGCTCATGTGGTGTCTTTCATTCGAGAAACGCGTCGACAAGAGGAGGCGACATTCCGCGAAAACAGTGTACAGCCAGTCATCGCTGGGGAGAAATGTAGCAGGAATCGTAGAGCGGATTTCATCCCAACGTGATGATGGATACGAATTGAATTCCGTTCGACCAGCGCCAACGAGTATCCTTCTCCACTCACACAGTCCCTCGACTCGAACCCAAGGCATTTGCCATGTTCGGTGATTATCAGGCCCACATCGCTCAGCAGACACAGGCCATCCGCGAGGCAGGTCTCTATAAGGGCGAACGCATTCTCACCAGTACGCAGGCGGCCCATGTGAAAGTGACCGGGGGACGCCGTGTGCTAAACATGTGCGCGAACAATTACCTCGGTCTGTCGGATCACCCGGTGCTGGTCGAGGCGGCGCGGAAGGGACTTCAGGACTGGGGCTTCGGGCTCTCGTCGGTGCGGTTCATCTGCGGGACACAGCAGATTCACAAAGACCTCGAAGCAGCACTGAGCCAATTCTTGGGGACCGAGGACACGATCCTCTACTCGTCGTGCTTCGATGCCAACGGGGGGCTCTTTGAGACGCTGCTGGGGGCCGAAGATGCAATCATCTCGGATGAGTTGAATCATGCGAGCATCATCGATGGCGTGCGACTCTGTAAGGCGCAGCGTTTCCGGTATCGCAACAACGATATGGCCGACCTCGAAACCCAGTTGAAGCAGGCTCAGTCGGCGCGGTTTCGGTTGATCGCGACCGATGGCGTGTTTTCGATGGACGGGTACTTTGCGAACCTGCCAGCGATCTGCGAACTGGCTGACAAGTACAACGCACTCGTCATGGTCGACGACTCGCATGCGGTCGGGTTCTGCGGTCCGAACGGACGCGGGACACATGAAAAGCAGGGGGTCATGGAGCGCATCGACATCCTGACCGGGACGCTGGGCAAGGCTCTCGGAGGTGCAAGTGGAGGCTATACCAGTGGCCGGAAGGAGATCATCGAATACCTGCGGCAGCGGTCGAGGCCCTACCTGTTTTCAAACTCGCTCGCCCCGAGCATCGTCACCGCTTCATTGGCGGCTCTTCAACTCATTCAACAGCAACCCGAACTGCGGCAACGGTTGTGGGAGAACACGGCGTTCTTCCGCGAGGAGATGACTCGGCGGGGGTTCCAGATCCTGCCGGGGGAACACCCGATCGCCCCAGTGATGTTGGGTGATGCGGTCCTTGCCGGGAAGATGGCCGAGCGGATGCTGGAGCAGGGAGTGTACGTGGTCGGGTTCTCGTACCCAGTGGTGCCGCAAGGGAAGGCCCGCATCCGCACGCAGATTTCGGCCGGGCACACTCGAGCTGATTTGGAAGAGGGGATTGCGGCATTCTCGCATGCTCGCGAGGGTCTGTAAGGAGCTTCCGGTCCGATGACTCCGTTGAACCAAGTCTCAACGAGAACTGGCAAAGGGAGAGGCTTGCTGCTCGAGTTTGTGTCCCATGAACGACGACTGCGTCGCGCGGCAGTAATCAATCAGTTCACAAGCACGCTGAATGACACCGAGTATGTCGCCCTTGGTTTTGGCGGACTGCTCCAGTTCCAAGGCCTTCGCGGCGATTTCCGGTGCGCCGCTGCGAGCGGCAGACTCGCTCAAACGTCCAGCCATGATCCGCAGTCCCTCGATGTCCTGCTGGTCGACCGCCTCGGCGAGTCGCTCCATCTCCAGGCCAATCCCGAGAGCTGTTTCCTGAGTGATCTGTCCGGTGATCTGGGCGGCGGGCTTTTTGCGTTTTGACACCTGGATAAAGCGTTCCACAATCTCGGGGTCAAACTGTGTCCCCACGCAGAGGCGCAGTTCGGCGAACGCTTCGGATCTGGTTCTGGCCGGGCGATACGTCCGCTTCGTGACCATCGAGTCAAAGGCATCTGCCACAGCCAAAATGCGTGCTCCCAGCGGGATATGAGAGCCCACCGGACCGAGATTCGCATCGCGCCCATTGAAATGTCTTCGGTAGTTCTCGACGATCAGAGACAACTCTTCCGAGGCAAAGCTGGCGCGAATGATCTCCAGACCAATCCGCTCGTGCTTGTGCATCAACGCCCACTCGTCATCGGAGAGCTTTCCTGGCTTATGGAGGATCGAATCTGGGACTCCTATCTTGCCGATATCGTGTAGCAATGCCGCCGTTTCCAGGACATAACAGTTGCTCATCGACATGAGCCCCTGAGCGACATCAACGCATAAATCAGCCACACGGCGACTATGAGAAGCCGTGTTCGGATCACGATAACCCAGAGCGGAAATCAAGGCTGTCACGGCTGGGAAGGGAATGGTCGTCTTCGTGGGCGAAGGCCTATCCGGGCGGGAGACTTTCGTCTCATCAATCAACAGATCCTGGGGAACTTGATCAAAGCGGACGACCTGATTTCGCCCATTCCGCTTCGCGACGTAGAGACTTTTGTCGGCTTGATCGAGTAGCTCTTGAGGGCTGCTGGGGAATTGGCCCAGAGAGGAAACTCCCAGGCTGGCCGTGATCGACAGATTCGGGAGCTTCATCCCGGCGAGTGCTTTGCGGAATCGTTCCGCACACACAGCCGCTTCCAGCAGATCGGTGTTCGGGAGCAGTATGGCAAACTCTTCTCCGCCATAGCGGGCCACGATGTCAGTGTCTCTCGCCGTATTTTGCAATGTCTCCGCAACCCGTTGCAGGACATGATCCCCGACACTGTGCCCATGATTATCGTTGACCAATTTGAAGTGGTCGACGTCGACCATAATCGCCGACAACTGCTGGTTGTAGCGCTGAGCGGAATTCCAATGCGAGTCGAACTGATCGAAGAATGATCGACGGTTGTAGCAATTGGTGAGCGGGTCACGTGTCGCCAATTGTTCCAATACGGCGTTTTGCTCTCGAACCTTTTCACTGGACAGGCGGAGCGAATGGAGTGCGTTCGTCAGTTCATCTTTCTTTTGTTCCAGACGTGTCACGTCTTCAAAGCTGGCGATGGCCCCACGTTGCCGTCCCTGGTCGTCGCAAATCGGACTGGCACTGACCACAAACGTCTTATCTCCCCGGTTACCAGAGTTGTAAGCGAGGATTCGCCCGCGACGCGGTTGTCCGTCATGGAGAACTTCCATCCAGGGAGGCAGAGCGGGCGAATGGGGGACTTGCGGATCGTCGACCAGCTGATTGTCTGCATCTTTATCAACCCACGGCAGACTGCTGGCTGGCTTGCCCATCAGATCGCTCAGTTCCTGGCCTGTGGTTTTCGAGAACGACTGATTGGCCAGCACGATGCGTCCATGTGGATCGAGCAGCAATAGTCCCTCGGAGAGCGTGTCCAAGGCGGACCGGACTCGTTGGGGGACAACTTTGGACGGGTTCAGCTGGGTGAGCACCTGCTTCAGATACCCTCCAAAGAAGAGCAAAGTGGCGATGATAAAATAGAGACAGAGTGCCACCAGCGGGTGAATAAAACGCCCACTCCAGGCTGTCGACTCGGGCGGAACGTAACACACCTCGACTGTTCCCCAGCGTTTATCCCCCTGGAAGATCGGGACATGCATATGGGTTTCGGTCGAATGTTCGGTGGTAGAGGACGGCCAGCTTTGAACGTGGTGATCGGTGGCCACTACAAGTGCCCCATCCGCTTCTCGAAGCCCAATGGACCGAATCTCCGCATTACGATCCACAATGGCCTCGATCGAGGTCTTCATCGCTTCGAGATCGCCCCGAATCGCCAGTACGGAGAACTGGATGGCGATTGATTCGCACAAACTGCTGCGACCGCGCATCACCGCATCGCGAGCATTGGGAATCAGGCCGACCAGATGTGCACCCAGCAACGTCGTGACCGTAATGGACACGAGGCTGATTGTAATGCGGCTGGTGGCTGATAGAGACTTCGTCATGTCTCTCACGAGAGAGAACGTTCGGGCTGGGGCAAGGGAAGTTGCCCCACGGTCCCTGCGGATTGAGGGACATTACGAGTCTATGCCAGTTATTCAGCTGTGCAGACTTGATCAAGCAGATCAAGTGAAATCCTCTTGTTTTGCTGACTCAACTCCTCGTTGAAGTCGTCAAAACACCACAGAGCGGAAAAATCGGAAGCGCGTGATTCCTCGAAATATTCATCAGTGTTGTCGGAGATCGCATAACCGTGCCGATTCAGAGATCCGGAGGCGCCTGCCTCAGATTGCCAGAATGAGTGAACTCTCGCTCTTTCAAGCAGATCTCCCCCTTGACGGTATGACAGGCTCACAGAGGTGTTCCCCAATCTCAACACTTTCCAATTCTTGCGAAGCGCGCTCATGTCCCAGCCCACCGCCAATGTCGACGACCTGCTCGCTCGCCTGGGCCTTTGCAAAAAGCGCTCTGAAACTAGCCCAGTGGTGACGAGTGTCGCCACACCGATGCTGGTCACCACTTCGTCGGCATTGCGTCCCTCCCCTCATGCTTCGTCCGATCTGGCTGCTGGAGTAGCTGCGCCAGCCGTCACTGATACACGACGTAAAGAGGCGGAACTTCGCCTCGCGGAGACTTTACAGCGGCTCAAGGGGGCAGGGATGTCCGCTCCTCACCTGGTCGATCCAACACCTCAGCCGCCCTCCGTGGTGGACGTTGATACTAGCCCGCAGTTTGCCCCAAACCACTCCGCGAACACGGCTCCCGTCCCGAATAGTTTCTGGCCACGCGCTCCCCGGAGCTTGTCGGACGTGGGGATCACTGAATCCGAGATCACTTCGTTGATCCTGAAATTCTTAATGCATCGTGGTACCGAAGCAGGCTATAGAATTTCGGTTCATGTGGGATTGCGATATCCCGTCATCGAGCCAATTCTACGTCAGCTCAAGGCTGACAAGCTGGTCATCTATAAATCCTCGCTCACGGGAGGCGACTACCAGTACGAATTAACCGACCTGGGACGTGAACGAGCCCATCATCTCAGTGATATGTCGACATACTTCGGCACAGCTCCGGTTCCGTTGACTCAGTACATCGCGAGTGTGAAATCTCAAACAATCACCGGGCTCAGGCCGCCACTGTCGGCCATCCAAAACGCGCTGAGCGACCTCAACATCAATCCGGATTTGATGAGCAGTATTGGACAGGCGATCCACTCGGGGCGCGGCATGTTTCTGTTCGGCTCACCCGGAAACGGAAAAACCAGCATTGCCGAGCGGATCACGAAATCTTTTGGGGACACCGTGTGGATTCCCAAATGCATCAGCGCTGCGGGTGAAATCGTCCGCCTGTTTGATCCCAATCGCCACAAACCAGTTCCCGTAGAGGATGCCGAGATCGCCGAAGAGGTTGATGGACGCTGGGTTCACATTGAACGACCGACCATCATCGCTGGGGGCGAACTGACGATGGATAACCTCGAAATCACTCCGATTCGTGGAGCGGGAATCGGAGAGGCTCCACTCCAGCTGAAAGCCAATTGCGGTACGCTGCTGATCGACGATTTTGGCCGTCAAAAAATGCCCGTCGACCAACTGCTGAATCGCTGGATCATCCCGTTGGAAGAGCGGCACGACTTCTTACAACTGGAAAGCGGTCGCAGCATCCAGGTGCCATTTGACGAGTTGATTATCTTCTCGACCAACTTGCAACCGCGCGATTTGGTGGACGACGCCTTCTTGCGCCGGATTCCATACAAGATCGAAGTGAAAGATCCTCCTCGGGAGGAATACCGCAGCTTGATGCTGATGCTCGCGAAGAAGATGGGCTTTCACTGTCCGCCCGGCGTGGTGGACTATCTGATCGAAAAGCACTACCTGCCCGTCGGACGTCCGTTTCGATTCTGCCAGCCACGTGACCTGTTGCAGCAAGTGAAGAATCGCTGCACTCTGCATAACTTGCCATTCGAAGTAACTCCGGATGCCATCGACAAGGCAGTCAGCAACTACTTCTCGATCATGAGCTGAGCGGGTGATTCAGGCGTCTCAGGCCGGTAAGTCACGAGGAACAGTTGCGAGCCTGCCTTGGTCTTGAATTCGGTGGGGCGGTCATTACCGCTCAGGTCGTAGCAAATCCGCAAAGCATCCCCAGATTTTTCATAGATCGCGAGGATCGTCTTTCCCTTGTTGGGACCGTCGGTGCCAATGATGTCAATCGTCTTCGGGCTCTTCGAGGCGTCCAGATCGAGGGTTCCCTTGTCGGACTTATTGCCCACAGTGACCGTGTATTTGTCACCCGCGACCACGAGCTTCATGGTCTTTCGAATTTCGTCGGGCAGCTTCTTTCCCGCGAGCTCGATCTCAGCGGGCAACCAAGTCCCATCAATCGTTTTCCCATCGTCCTGGTTCTCGTCACCTAGACAGAAGCTGGTCAATATCAGAGAGAGGCACAGGCAGGTAATTTTTGATCGCAGCATGTCGACTCTCCTCGAATAATCCGAGTTCCAGCGAAACAGCCACGGACAGTCGCACCGGGAACTGCTGGAGATCTCCGCCAATGTACAGAAAACCACGTATGTCAGAACAGAGTCTATCGAGAAATCTGCTTTCGAAAGTGTCTGAGTTTAGCCTGCCACCTCGCTCTCACTGAAATTCCCCTAAACCGTTCTTCGGTCCATGGGTCGCTATAGTCGCGAGAGCCAGCGCGCTCCCTAGAGCCGGGGGAGTCGAGATAGACATCCGTGATCGGGATCGAACGATTCGCCATCGTGCAGGGCGGCGATCAGCGCGTCCAGAGCCAGAAAATCAGTCTTCGGTAGATTCGTCGTCCAGTCCAATTCTTAACCCATAACAACATGCGGGCAGAACCCCCATGTGACGCACGATATCGTGGAGGGAGTCTGCCTCCTACAGTTTCCCAATCGAGACCAATGGGTAACGTAGTAAAAGTCAGAGAAAACCTTGAGACTCGGGAGTGCCTGAAATTCGCTCCAACTCAGCGCCAAAGGTCGTTCGACCAACCCCCGATCTGATTTTTCCAGGTAGAGAGGTCGATGTGCGGGACATCATCAGAGTCGGAACGGTCCACTTCCGTATGTGCGAATGTCCGGGGAAATTCGCTGCGATGGATGCGTATCGCTGCTGACAATCGCATAAAAGGAGAATCGCCAGGCGTTAAAGGCTGATCGGAATGGTACTTCGGGTCAGGAGGAGGCAGCATCGTCGGGATTCATCAGAGTGTATGCATAAGACCGAGTTCGTACTGTGTCTCTGGCGATGATTAGAACCCGAAACAAGCTGCGTGAACTTGACTTTGCGCTGATCGGTTCATAACCTCTGACGTGTTGCGATGATTGATTGTTGCCTCATGGGAAGTTTCGTCAAGAAACTCGTCCAAAATGTGGTGTTTTCCTCCCACGAGGATGCCGCAGGGGCTCTGATCGCGTCTCCCGTACGGCATGTCCGCTCGGGTTCAGGAGTTCCGGCAAATGCAGAGTGCTTAGGGGCATGATGCTGAGGGGTTGATTATGTCAGCAATGGCGTAACCAGGCCGATTGTCACTGACCGAGCGGGACAGAACGCTTGAGTGAGTGCGCCGGAAGCGTTAAGGGTGACCTTGATGCATCGCAAAGTGGGACTTCGTGCCCGCTTTTTTTATTCCCAGAAGCGGGCTCGATGGATCGGGCAGAGACAACTTGAGGGATGTTCGCCGGTCTTCAGTGACCGGTCCGGAAGAAGTGGTGGAGTCTATGAACGGCCCAGAAGTTCTCCGAATCGTCGATGCCATCCATCGCGATAAGAAGATTGGCGAAGAGATCGTGTTCGAGGGAATCGAACAAGCGATCCTTTCCGCAGCGCGTAAACACTACGGAGAAGACAGCGCACTTGTGGTTTCGATTGATCGCAAGACCGGACAGGTAACCGCCACAAACGACGGGGAACCGATTCCCGAAGAAGAGCTTGGCATTCTCGGTCGCATCGCCGCCCAGACCGCCAAGCAGGTCATGATTCAAAAGATTCGCGAAGCAGAACGCGACACTCAGTTCGACGAGTACAGCGAACGTCGCACGCATCTGATTAGCGGAACCGTCACCCGTGTTGACCAGAGTGTGACGACGGTCACATTCGACAAGGTCGAAGCCCTGCTGCCCCGCAGTGAGCAAATTCCCGGTGAGTCGCACAAAGTGGGCGACCGCGTCCGAGCGATCATTCTGGAAGTCCGCAAGCAAGGCACCCGCATCAAGGTCGTTCTCTCCCGCAAGCACCCCGACTTGGTTCGGCGTCTGTTTGAGGTGGAGATTCCCGAAGTCACTGAGCGGATCATCGAAGTCCGCTCTCTCTCTCGCGAAGCGGGCTATCGGTCCAAGGTTGCCGTCTCCTGCTTCGACAATAGCATTGATCCGGTCGGTGCCTGCGTCGGCGTTCGCGGTTCGCGCATTAAGACCATCATCGAAGAACTGGACGGCGAGCGGATCGACATTGTCCGCTGGAACGATTCACTTCCAGTCTTGATCCCCAACGCTCTCCAGCCCGCAGAAGTCGAAGACGTCATCATGTGCCCCATGCTGGGCAAGGTGATCGTCCTCGTTCGCGAAGATCAGCTGTCGCTGGCCATTGGCAAGATGGGCCAGAACGTCCGCCTCGCCTCTAAGCTGGTGGGATGGGACATTGATGTCATGACTCGGGAAGAGCTGGATCAACAGCTGGACCAGTCGGTCAAGGCGTTCTCCACGATTCCTCAGCTGAGCGAAGACCTTGCAGAATCTCTGGTCTCGCAAGGCTTCTTCAGCTTTGAAGACCTGTCGGTGATCGAGCCTGATCATTTGCAGGAGCTGAGTGGATTGACAGCTGAAGAATGTGATTCGATCGTGGCTCAGGCCGAAGTCGAATCCGAGCGGGAAGAGCAAGAGGCCAAGGTGCGAAAGGCGGCTGACAAAGCCGATCGCGACGCCAATGGGAAGCCGGGCGATAAAAAGCCCTCGACTCGGCGGACGATTCCGGCAGCTGCGACAGCTGCCGTACCAGTCGCTGATGCAGCGCCGGATGAGACTCCTACTGAGGAGTCACCGGCAACCGAGGAATCACCTGTGGAAGTTCCGCAGGGCGAGGCCCCCGGCGATACAGAAATAGCGGAAGGGTGACAGCAGACGACGGACAACACTCGGGCCGGGGGGCGGTTTCCAAGACCCGGCTCACTGGGAGATTCCTTCTGGGGTCTCCCGAATCTCGCATTCAATTCTGGGCGAAGCGTTCAGGGACAACAATTCCCAGACGAAGCCCCTCAGTCGGCCAACCGGCCCTCTGACTCCTGATGCAGGCAGGAGTACAACACCGACCAATTTGCCCTCCTGCGGGCGACACTGTGATTGTCCGTCACGTCGACGAGGAGTTACGATTGAAGATCCGGATCTTCGCATTAGCGAAAGAGCTGAACCTTGATAGCAAGGACCTGATTCAGGCTTGCACCGAGGTCGGTCTCACCGTCAAGAGTTCACCGCTGGCCAGCATTTCTCCTGAAGAGCGAGACAAGGTTCTCGCACATATCAACTCGAAGAAGTCCGGCGGTCCCACGAAGGCCACCAAGGTCACCGAACCGGTTTCCATCCCTCGCGAGCCAGCTCCCGAACGGGAAAAGCCGAAGCCGATCCGCTCATTGAATGCGGTGTCAGTCAAGGCCCCGGTTCGTCCCGCCGAAGAAGCCCCTGTCGTCGAAGTGCCTGAAGTTGTGGCTCCTGCGGAGCCCGAAGTCGCCCCTGCTCACATTCCTGATGCTGTCGTGGAAGTCTCTTCCACGGCCCCGGCCGAAGCGATTGCAGCTCCCGTACTTGAAGTGCCCACGGCACCCGAAATCGCAGTCCCACCGGAAGACACGGGTTCCGAGCCCGCGAGCCCAGCTCCCAAGGCTGCCACTCCAACCGCCCCCCAGACTCCCACCCACGCTCAGGCGTCTGCGGCTCAAAAGGCCCGCATCGCACCGATGTCTCGTCCGGAGCAGGCTTCGCCCGTTCGAGAGATGCGGCCCGTCGGCTCGGTTCGCGATATGGCCCCGCGGCCCAGTCAGCAACCCCGGACTCCCGATGCTCCCGTCGCACGTGAGCGTGACAAGGGTGCCCGAAAGGGACCGGCATTGCCCACCATGGCCATGCCGACATTCAAGGCCCCTCTGCCCACGAAGGCCGATGGCCCGGTGCAGAAGCCGGACCTGAAACTCACCGGCGAAATGATCCGCGATACCGGCAAGGGAAAAATTGCCGACATCATGCGGAAGAACAAGGAAGCAGGCGTCAAGCGGAAGCCTGGCGATCCTCTCCCGACAACCGCCGAAGCGTCCCGCATGGGCAAGTCGCCTGTTGGGGGCATGGAGGAAATCCGCGAGGCACGCCGTCAAAAGCGAACCAAGTCTCGGGGCGACGATCACGATGCGTCGGACATTGTCCGCCAGAAGCGGAATCGCAAGAACGCGGGTTCCGAACTGAAGACCGAAGCCACGGTCACGTTGCCGATCTCGATGCGTGGGTTCAGCGAACTGCTGGGCCGTCCGGTCAGCAAGCTCATGGGCTTGGCGATGAAGTCCGGCAAGATGGTGACAATCAACGATTCTGTCGACGAAGAGCTGGCTCTCGAAATCGGCATGGAACTCGGGATCGATCTGAAGATCGTTCGCGAGGACGATGTGGAAACGGAACTCAAAGCCTGGCTCGATCGGCCGAACGAAGACTTCGGAGTCCCGCTCCTCGAACGCGCCCCGATCATCACGATCCTAGGGCACGTCGACCATGGAAAAACCACTCTGGTCGACACCATCCGCAAGAGTAACGTGGCAGCTGGCGAAGCAGGCGGCATCACTCAGCACATTGCGGCTTATCAGGTTGAACACCACGGTAAGAAGCTGACTTTTGTCGACACCCCTGGTCACGCTGCGTTTAGCGAAATGCGTGCTCGTGGAGCGAATGTCACTGACATTGTCGTGCTGGTCGTGGCGGCGAATGACGGCATGATGCCTCAAACGATTGAGTGCATCGCGCACGCCCGCGCTGCCGGGGTGCCCATCGTCGTGGCCCTCAACAAAATTGACCTGCCGGGCATCAATGAGCAGAAGGTGCTCACTGAATTGTCACAGCAGGGTCTGTACCCCACCGAATGGGGTGGCGACACCGAAGTGGTTCGCATTTCGGGCCTCGTGGGGACCGGGGTCGACAACCTCTTGGAAACTCTGTTGCTCACCGCTGAACTCAACGCCTACAAGGCTCCCGTCGAGATTCCAGCGGACGGCGTCTGCCTGGAATCGTTCCGCGATGAGGGTCGCGGCCCCATGGCGTGGCTGATGGTGCGGCGCGGGACGCTCAAGATCGGCGACACGCTGCTGTGCGGCACAGCCTACGGTCGCGTCCGAGCGATGTATAACGACAAGGGTCAGGAGGTCCGGGAAGCCGGTCCTTCGACTCCAGTGAAGGTGGCTGGCCTGAGCGATGTGCCTGGAACGGGTTACCACTTCTTCGCCGTGGATGATCTCGATCTGGCGGTGCAAGTGGCGGAAGAGCGGAAGCAAAAGGGACGCTTCGACATGCTCACCAGCCGCGGCGGTCCGAAATCGCTGGAGCAGTTCTTTGCCGAGCGGGATGGGACTCTGAAGGAGTTGCCGCTCATCATCAAGACGGATACCCAGGGCTCGATTGAGGCCATCCGCTATGAACTGAACAAGTTCGACCATGCGGAAGTCCGCATCCGCATCCTCCACGAGGCGGTCGGTGGCGTCAACGAAAGCGATGTTTATCTGGCCGCTTCTTCGGGGGCGATCATCGTCGCCTTCCAAGTAGTCCCGGATAACAACGCGACGAGCCTCGCCTCCCAGGAAGGAGTACAGATTCGTCGTTACTCCATCATCTACAATGTGGCTGACGACATCCGGAAGGCACTCGAAGGCTTGCTGTCCCCCGAATTGCTTTCGGTTCAGACGGGCCGGGCCATCGTGCTGCGAACGTTTTCGATCTCGAAAGCGGGCGTCATCGCCGGTTGTCGCGTCTTGAGTGGTCTCATCGAGCGATCGAGCCGGGTCAATGTCATCCGGGACCAGAAGGTGATCAACAGCTACGGAATCGCCTCGCTGAAGCGAGAGAAGGAAGATGTCCGCGAAGTCCGTGATGGCTTCGAATGCGGCATCCGACTGGACGGATTCAATGACGTCAAGGAAGGCGACCTGCTGGAGTGCTTCCGGATCGAAGAGCGGAAGCGAACGCTGGACGAATAGTCGGCAGGCTCCCTGAACCTTGCAGCCTCTTGAACTGATCGAACCCGAGAACAGACACATCGAATTTATGACCACACGTCGCACAGAAAAGGTTGCCGAAGCCATCCGGCAGGTCGTCAGTACGGCGATCCTGTTTGGCTTGCGTGATCCGCGCGTTCAGAATGTCACGATTCTTCGCGTGGAAACGCCGATCGATTTGCGGACGTCCAAAATCTATGTGTCTGTTCTCGGGGATGAAAAGACTCAGCGGCTCACGATGAAGGGTTTGGATGCGGCTCGCGGATACCTGCAATCGAAGATCGCCGAAGAACTCGATCTCCGCTTCACTCCCGTCCTGACCTTCATCCTGGACCAGGGAGTCAAGAAGAGCATCGAGGCCAGCCGGCTCTTGCGCAAACTTGATGTCGAGGATGCCGCGCGTGCCGTCGACGACCCCACAGCAGGCAGTCCTGGCTCCGCCGAAACAGCGTCTATCATCGCTGATGACTCGCTGACGGAAGGCGACGCAGAAGCGGAGCAAGACGATGTTGATGAGGACGCCGTGGCACCTCCTCACGAACCCTAGTGGGAGCATCGCCCAAGCGATGCGGTGCCGCTCGTCGGCGGCCCTCTCCCTCAGCACGACCCCCGCGACTCGAACCGAGTTGCCAGCACGGAATCAGGCGGATGTCGAACGTCAAAAAACTGAAGACTCACGACCGGCAAACGATTGTGCAAAACCTGATGACCGCGATGAAAAAGCGGTACAAGTCAGCGTTGCCCAAGCACAGCCATAACCTGCTGGAGACACTGATCTATGCATCACTTCTGGAGGATTCTCTGGAGGAAGATGCGAGTGCTGCGTACGACCGGTTGTTCAAGGCCTTCCACGACTTGAATGAGATCCGTGTCAGCACGATCACTGAAATCGAAGAGGTCTTGAACCCGCTGGCGAATGCCGGATGGCCAGCTCTTCGTATTCGTGAGATCCTGCAGCACACCTTTGAAAAGTTCTATAAGTTTGATCTCGAAGAACTGAAGCGGAAGCCCGTCGAGCAGGTGGAGAAGCACCTGTCGAAATTCAAGCACACGACCCCCTTCATGAAGTTGTTCCTGATCCAGAACAGTCTGGGAACCCACGCGATTCCGCTCGACGACAAGTCGCGCGATCTGCTGGCATTCCTCGGTGTGATTGAACCCCAGGCCACGATCGATGCAGCTGCCGAAGACCTGAAGGCCATCGTCCGAAAGGCCGATTCGCACCTCTTCTGCCACCTGGTCCGGTGCATGGCTTGCGATCCCCATTTCAAGGGAAAGCTCCGGCTGACCCCCAACCAAGCACTCGGAGAAGGTCCGGACGCCAACACAGCTGTGCAGCGTCTGACCGAAGTCTTCGGCGGCCACACTCCCAAGACTCCCCCCGGTCCATCGCCCAAAGCGAAGGCGGAATTGGAGCGAGAAGAGCAGGCCAAGGCTGCGGCCAAGAAGCCAGTTCGGCTGGAGCCTGTCACCCCGCCGATTCCGTCGAAGGCCGCTTTGCCAGTCAAACCCGTTGCTCCGGCGAAGGTCGTGCCCGCAGCCAAGCCGCCGATTGCCAAGGGGGCTGTGCCGACGAAGTCCGCCGCCGCTCACGTGGCGACAGTGAAAAAGCCCATCGACAAGAAATCGACACCTGTGCGAGGCGGCGGTTCAAAGCCACAGGAAGCGGTCACCAAGAAGGTGTCCAAGCCTCAAACGCCTCCGGACAAAAATGTGGCCCGCAAGAAGTAAGCGACGACAACGGTGTGTCGACACCCCGGTTTGAGTGCCCCGGCAGCCTCAATTGCCGGGCAGCTTGATGGCTGGCGACTGATGTGCCCCGGGTGATGCTGTGAGACGGATTCGAGGATGTCTAAGGATTTTCTCAGCGATACGCGCGATCATTACGACGCCATTGTCATTGGCAGCGGCCTGGCGGGCCTGACCAGTGCCAACATTCTCGCGCGGCAAGGACGCTCTGTCCTGCTGCTCGAGCACCATTATCAGCTCGGCGGAATGGCCACGTGGTTTAAGCGTAAAGGTGGACATATTTTCGACATCTCCCTGCACGGGTTTCCCGTTGGGATGATTAAGAGCTGTCGCAAATACTGGACCCAGGAGATCGCCGATTCGATCGTCCAGCTCAAGGGTGTTCGCTTCGAGAACCCACAGTTCTCTCTCCGTACCAACTTTGATCGCGAGGATTTCTCGCGAATCCTGATCGAGAAATTCGGGATCTCTCCCGAGACCGTCACCGCGTTCTTCGACACCGCGCGGTCGATGAATTTTTATGACGATCAAGCCACTACGACTCGGCAGTTGTTCGAGAAGTTCTTCCCTGGTCGTAGCGATGTGGTGCGACTGCTGATGGAGCCGATCACGTATGCCAACGGCTCGACGCTCGACGACCCCGCGATCACGTACGGCATCGTCTTCTCGAACTTCATGAGCAAGGGCGTCTTCACGTTCCAGGGCGGCACCGATCGGCTGATCAAGCTGATGCAGGCCGAGATGCTCAAGAACGGCGTCGACATCCGCATCCGCTCCCTCGTCGAACGCATCGAGATCACTCCCGATCGCAAGGTCAAAGCCGTCTGGGTGAACGGAAAACGCATCAGCTGTGACGTCGTGATGTCCAATGCCAACATCAAGTCGACCGTGCTGAATCTGGTCGGTGAGGAACACCTCGACAAAGACTTCGTCGCCGAGACAAAGGCTGTCCGGCTCAACAACTCCAGCTGTCAGGTCTATATGGGTTTGAAGCCCGGCGAAGGGTTCCCGAACCAGGGCGATCTGCTGTTCCACTCCGACCGCTCCGGCTTCGATGTGGAGGCTCTATTGAGCAAGAACGTCAGCTCTCGCACCTTCAGCTTCTACTACCCCGAGACCCGCCCCGGCTCCGATCGCTGGCTGATCGTGTCCTCGACCAACGCCAATTTCAAAGACTGGTCCGACCTCCCCGAGGAGCAATACGAGGCCGACAAAAAAGCCCTGTGCGAGGACACGCTCACCTGCCTCGAAAAGTACATCCCCGACATCCGCCAAAAGCTCGACTGGATCGAGGCCAGCACTCCTCGCACGTTCGAGCACTACACCCGCCACCTCGCCGGTGCCAGCTTCGGCACCAAGTTCGAGGGCCTCAAGGTCTCGCAAACTCTCCCCCAACAAGTCCACGGACTGTTCCACGCCGGCTCCGTCGGCATCATCATGTCGGGTTGGCTCGGAGCGGTGAACTACGGGGTGATCGTGTCGAATGAGGTGGATAAGTGCCTGGCAGCGAGCGGAGGACGTTAGTCCTCCGTGTCAGGGGGCGTTTCCCGCGTGAAGAAGTCATGGACTTGGCACGCGAGGAGCGGTAGGATGGATCAATAAGTTCCGGGCTCGGAGTCGTCAGATGATTCACGCGAACGATCAGAACATCGCCACAGCAGCGAAGAGAATCTACGAAGAACGCCTACGTGAAATCCTAGAGTGTACGCATCGGGATGATTTCGTGGCGATTGAACCCATCTCCGGCGACTACTTTACGGGCCTCACCTTGAGTGAGGCAATTGGCGCTTCGCGAGCCAAGCACCCAGACCGGTTGGCACACGCCATACGAGTCGGTCACAGTGCAGCCGTCCACTTCGGATTGTAGATTCGATGAGGGGCCATGTGGACCACAGCGGTCGGTCATTGCTCCGCGTCACAATGCGGGTTGATGGCCGGTCGGTCGAGGTCGATGTCTGGGTCGACACCGGTTTCACCGGCGACCTCGTACTACCGCAATTCTTCATCGACGAGTGGCAATTCCCGAAATCTGGATCAGTCGATGCCATCTTGGCGGATGGGTCGCAGATCGAATTAAGTACGTACTCCTGTGTGATCGACTGGTTCGGAGCGGAACGCCCCTTGGAAGTCATCGCGAACGAAGGTGACATTCCACTGCTCGGCGTAGGGCTGCTACTTGGCAAGGAACTGCGTGTGGACTATCGAAATCTGAGGTTGTCGTTGGAACAAGTGGCCAAGGATTAGAAGCCGATGTCTCCACCGGAAATCGATCGGAATTCTTTGAACGAGCTACCAGAATGTAGTCACTGTGGATTGGGAGTGGTGCCAACGATCGTTGGGGCATGTCCGTTTTGTCAGCGCCCGCTTTCGATTCGTTCCGAGCCCGCGAAGCCCTCCGTAGAAGGCTGGGCCGTGTTTTCGGCACCCTATGGCATCAACGTTTACATGCAATCGATTCCAATAGCCGGGCGTGGCCAATACCGCATTACCGATGAGGGGATTGAGTTCTCTGGATTCGAGGAACGCCGGATTCAGTCTCCCTACGGAGTTGCGGCAATACTGGCCATGGCTATTGATCTTTATTACCGCGATTCAAGCAAAATCATTGCGGCATGGCCGTTCTTCCTCCTGAACTATGTGCCGGGCCGATTCTTTGCATCACAACGGCATCCCCTGGCAATCAAGGTTCCCTGGACTGCGATCCGGAAGATCGAAGTGCAAGGGAGTTCCGGACAGATACAGATTAAGGTGTCTGGCATGAAGCCCTCCGGGATCGTCTATTTCAAGCCAGTGGTCGGGCCGAAACGCTTTCTGGAGACTCTACCGGCTGGATGGGACGGGAGTGGCCCAGCGGCACCAATGAATCCATAAAGGCAGGCTTGTCATGCCTCCACCGGAAATCGATCTGTATGCGGAGTTCTTTGGCCTGACGGATGCGCTGACGAAAACGGAGGTTCTCTTTGCGGTCTGTGGAGGAGTGGCTGTCGCCATCCATGGTTATCCTCGATTTACCCGAGACATCGATCTCTTAATCCAGCGGAGCGATGAACATTGTGTCCGTGAAATCGCCGATCGATTAGGATTCGTCATGGAAGGCGGTCGAATGCCCGTGGGGGACAAACCCGCATCGGCCTGGGAAATCGCCCGCGTCTCGAAGGTGATTGGGAAGGATATCCCGGCTTTGGACCTGTTCCTGGTCGGCCCAGACATTCAGTCTGTCTGGGACAGTCGACTTGTTGCCGAATTCAACGGGCGTATGATTTCCGTGATCTCGCGAGAGGGGCTGAGAACTCTCAAACGGATTTCTGGTCGGAAACAGGATCTCCGGGACCTGGAACAACTCGGCTTGGAGCCATGACGTTACCGCCTCAAATTCCTGATCCCCGTCACCCGGACATGTCTCCCGAGGCAATTGATAGCCGCCTGAAGCATTTGTCTCAGCTCCATCGATTGGGCATGTCACTTCGCGATGTCAAATGGCACGGGCCTGTCAACGTCTGCGGGCGAATGGATCAGCCAGTCCAGGAGCGACCCGACCCTGAATTTCACGTCGAGGCGATCGCCAAGCTCCCCTGACAGCTGGACCCGGCTCCGGCGGTGCAGCCAAAGCAGTGGGAGCCGGTCACGATTCGACGGTTCGCCAGCTGCCCCAGAGCGGCTTCGTCGAGGTCCGCGATGCTGAGCGGCATGCCGGTCGCGAGTGGCACTCCCAGCATCTGATTGAAATCACAATCCGAGAGATTTCCCTGCCAATCGACTGACAACATCGTGCGGCACATCAGGCCCTCGACCGTCACCGGATTAAAGGCCTCGACCAGTTTGTGCATGTAGGCATCCAGCTGGCCACTTTGCATCAAATCATCGAGAAAGCGACTGATCGGCAGATTCGTGATCGTAAACAGCTGAGTGAACTCAATGCCATATCGGGCTCGGAGTTCGCGGCGGTAATCAGCTTCCAGCTTCTGTTGATCTGGCGGCAGCGTCGGACCGATCGGGTTATAGACCAGTGTCAGCTTCAGTGGTGAATCAGGTTGACCATACCCGAGCGCATTGAGTTTGCGTAGGGCTTCCATCGACCGCTGAAAGACACGGTCGCCCCGCTGCTGGTCAACGTTCGATTCGAGATAGCACGGGAGCGAGGCCACGATTTCGACCTCGTGTTGGGCGAGAAACTCGGGGAGATCCTCGTAGCCGGGCGTCACGAGAATCGTCAGGTTGCAACGATCAATCACTCGTCGCCCCATCGCACGGGCTTCAGCGACGAGCCAGCGGAAATGAGGGTTCATTTCTGGCGCGCCGCCCGTGATGTCCAGTGTGGGAATGTCCGACCGGCGCAAAACATCGAGGCAAGCTTGGGCTGTCTCCCGTGACATGCTCTCACGACGATCCGGACCCGCATCGACATGGCAATGGCGACAGGTCTGATTGCAGACCTTCCCGACATTGATCTGCAACACATCAAGACCAGTGGCACACAGTGGATGACAACTTTGCTGAGCGAGCACTTGATCGAAGTCCCAGTGCTGCGGGTTGCGGGAGAGGATACGAAGTTGCTCACTGGTCTGTGCCAGCGGGCTTTCGCGCCGCCATAAACTGAGTTCGACCATGAATGTTCCTCGCCTGGGTACGACGACAGATACGCTCGACGATTTATACTCGATGGTGCCCAAAATGAGGCATTCAGATGACCGTCCAGCGTGAGCCGGATGGGACAACCAGGAGCCGCCGAAGCACCAGAGGGCTGACGCACAATGGCACTGACTTAGCGCACTCACCCGACGCGTCAGCGAGGGAAGCACAGGAAAAAGTCGCTTTCGCTCTTCCCTCGCTGACGCATCGGGCGAGTCAAGTAAGTGCCAGGGTTGACGCCTCCCCGCTCAACTGACTCACTGATCGTCCCACTCTCCGAAATCATTCAGCGCGTCCAGCTGAGCCACTTGTGGAACAGCGATTTGACGAGTGGCGTCAGCTTGGTGCGGTTGAACTGATCTCCGAGTTTGCGAATGGCGTCAGCCTGCGTGGGATATGGATGGATCGTACTGCCGATCTTGCTCAAGCCGAGCCCGTGCGTCATCGCCAGTGTGATCTCCGAGATCAGGTCGCCCGCGTGACTGGCGACGATCGTGGCCCCGACGATCTTGTCGGTCCCCTGCTTCACGTGAACTTTGACGAAACCCTCGACCTCTCCATCCAAGATCGCGCGGTCGACATCATGGAACTTCTGAACGTACGTCTCAACCGCGATCCCCTGTTCACGGGCCTGGTGTTCGTACAGACCGACATGGGCAATCTCGGGCGACGTATAGGTACACCAGGGGATCACCAGTGAGGACGACTTCTTACGACCGAGAAACAGGGAGTTTTGAATCACGATGCGGGCCATAAAATCGGCGGCATGAGTGAACTGATAAGGCGAGCAGACATCGCCCGCCGCGTAAATCATCGGATTGGTCGTTTGCAAGAACTCGTTGACAGTGACCCCCTTTTTGTGAGTCTGAACCCTGACCGCATCGAGGTTTAATCCTTCGAGATTCGGGGCTCGCCCAACCGCAACCAACAGCTGGTCGACTGGCTGGTCATAGTGGGCACCGTGCGAATCAACGGAGAGCCGGATTCCGCCAACACTCTTGATCGCCATATTCTGGCCACCGCACAGCAGCTTGACGCCCGCCTTGATCAGCGACTGTCGCACGATCTCTGCGGCGTCGCGATCCTCGCGGGGCAGGATGCCATGATCTGATTCAACTAAAAACACTTCTGATCCCAATTGAGCAAACGCTTGAGCCATCTCACACCCGATCGGCCCTGCACCAATAATTCCCAGTCGTTGAGGAAGCTCCGTTAGCGAGAATAGCGTTTCGTTCGTGAGATATTGGACAGAGCTTAAACCGGGGATTGGCGGCGCTGCTGCGCGTGCACCCGATGCAATGACGGCTCGCTTGAACTGCAGTCGAGTTCCGTCCACGTCAATAGTGCTGGAGTCAACAAAACTCGCTTGGCCAAAATAGACATCCACACCAAGGTCGCGAAACCTCTGCGCTGAATCATTCGGGCTGATGCTCGCCCTCAAACGCCGCATCCGCTCCATCACCGCCGCAAAGTTCGCACGCGATCCGTCCGGGACCTCGACTCCGAACTCACTCGCGCCGCGTACAGCAGCTGCCGCGCGTGCCGCACTGATGATCGCTTTCGACGGAACGCAGCCGACATTCAGGCAATCGCCGCCCATCATGTGACGTTCAATCAACGCGACTTTAGCCCCCAATCCCGCCGCCCCCGCAGCTGTCACCAGGCCCGCCGTGCCTGCTCCAATCACGACGAGGTTGTATCGCCCTGTCGGCGTCGGATTGGTCCAGTTGCGGGGATGAACATGAGCTTCCAACTGATCGTTGAAATCATCCTTCGGAAGCAACGGGGGGAACTCGATCATGATTCGAAGACTTCGCAGCCATGGGGACGGCCAGTGAGGACCGTGAAGGAACGGAACTCTCCCCTTAGCATAGCGTGAGAGACGATTCCGTGGGTCAGCGAGAGTCTCTGCGAAGCGGCATTTAGTTCGATTGCAGCAGCAAGGCCTAGGCATGAGTAGCTGTCCCGCATCCCACAGATGATCGTCACCCCACTCTCTCCTCGGGATGCTAGGCGAGAGCGAGGAGGAATGGTTACATTCGGTGAACAAGGCAGCCCGTCGAGTGAATCTCTACTGACCGGCTGCCTGTTGACGATTCGCTAGTGATGAGGCGCATACAATGACTCAGAATTCAAATCTGCTCGCATTGACTCTGTTCGTATTTGCCTTCTCCGCCGGTCAAGCTGCAGCTGAGTCTCCCCCGCAGGCCACCGTGCTGCGTGCGGGGGCGGCAGTCGTGGATATCACGCCGGAGCAGTTCCCGGTCCTCGTCAATGGGATGGTCGAGGAGCGTACAGCCACATCGGCGCATGATGTGCTGATGTCGCGAGCCATTGTGTTGGATGATGGCCACGAGCGGATCGCCATTGTGGTGGTGGATAGTCTGATGCTAACACGGGCGATGCTCGACGATGTCAAAGAGCAGGCACATCAGCTGACAGGCATTCCGACGAACCGCATGCTGATCTCTGCCACGCATACGCATTCGGCTCCATCCGCGATGCCCTGTCTGGGGAGCCGTGTTGATCCCGAATACGCTCAGTTTCTGCCGGGTCAAATCGTCCGCAGTATTGTGGAGGCCGGTGCCAAGCTGACCCCCGCGCGAGTCGGCTGGGCAGTGATGACAGATGACCAGCACAACAATTGCCGCCGCTGGATCTTTCGATCGGATCGGATGACGATGACTGATCCGTTCGGTCAACCGAACGTGCGGGCTCACATGCATCCTGGGCATGTCAGCCCGAGCCACATTGGCCCCTCGGGTCCGGCGGATACGGATCTGACACTGCTGTCGATTCAGACGACCGAGGGCAAGCCGCTGGCTGTATTGGCTAACTATGCCAATCACTATTACGGTTCGCCGCTGGTCTCGGGAGATTTCTGCGGCCATTTTGGAGCGGCACTCGGAACGCTTATTGGAGCACAGAGCCAGCACTCAGGGTTTGTCGGCATCATGTCGCAGGGAACCAGCGGCGACAGTATGTGGATGAACTACAGCGAGCCAGCTGGGCCGAATGATCTGAACGCCTACACGAACGCTGTCGCAGAAATCGCGTACCGCGCGTATCAGTCGATCAAATATCAGCCAGCAGCCACGCTGGCGATGGCGGAGTCGACGCTCACACTGAACCGACGAACGCCCGATGAAGCCCGAATGAGGTGGGCTCGTGAACTCGCCGCCAGCGTCGGCGATCGCCTGCCGCGCGGCTGGTCGGAAGTGTACGCCTTCGAGCAGTTGCGACTGCACGAAGACCCCACTGCGGAATTGAAGTTGCAGGCCATTCGCATTGGCGACCTCGGGATCACCGCGATACCCGATGAGGTCTTCGGCATCACAGGCATCAAGTTAAAAAACAGCAGCCCTCTTGCACTGACCATGAACATCGAATTGGCCAACGGGGCTGAGGGCTACATTCCCCCACCCGAACAGCACCAACTCGGAGGCTACACAACCTGGCCCGCTCGCACAGCGGGACTGGAAGTGCAGGCCGAGCCGCAGATCGTCGAAACACTCACCCAACTGTTGGAGCAGGTCGCCGGAAAACCCCGTCGTCCGACAGTGGATGAGAACCATGCGTACTCCACAGCTGTGATTGCCTCCCAGCCACGAGCCTTCTGGCGGTTGGGCGAGATCGCCGGAACCGTGGCGGCTGACTCCATTGGCACTCTACCGGGACTTTATGAAGAAGGGATGGCGTTGTATCTGCCGGGTCCAAAGGGCGAGGGTCTTGCCCAGCAGCCCCGGGGCAATCGCGCGGCCCACTTTGCAGGAGGACGAGTCGCTGCGAAGGTTCCACGGTTGGGCAATGACTACAGCGTCGAGGGCTGGGTCTGGAATGGCCTGCCGAATGATGCGAGAGCAGTAACAGGCTACTTCTTCTCGCGAGGCCGCAACGATGACAAGCAAGCAGCGGGGGATCATTTGGGGATCGGTGGGAACTACCTGAATCGGGGCTGGGAGGGCAAGCTCTTGCTGTTTAATGGCAACGTGCGTGACGAGGCTCTCACTGGTCGTACCATTCTGATTCCCAAGACCTGGAACCATGTGGCGTTTGTTCGCCAAGGCCAACATGTCTGTGTCTACCTGAACGGTCAGGCCGAGCCCGAGATCGACGGCGTTCTCGAACCGACGTTCCCCGCCGGCTGCGAGGAAATATTTCTCGGTGGTCGCACTGACCGCATGTATGGGCTGGAGGGACGCTTGGATGAGGTCGCACTGTATGATCGCGAGCTGCCTGCTGCTGAGATCGCGACTCACTATGTCGCCGCACTCGCTCTTCGCATCCCACAGATCACGGAAGCTCTCCCACAACCCGGATCACTGCCTCTCTCCCCCACAGAGTCGATGAAGGTTACGCACGTGCGTGAGGGCTATCAGCTGCAACTGGCCGCTGCTGAGCCACTCGTCGTCGATCCAGTGGCGATCGACTGGGGTGCCGATGGGAAATTGTGGGTTGCAGAAATGGCGGATTATCCGTCGGGTATCGATGGGAATGGACAGCCGGGGGGCCGTATTCGCTTCCTGGAAGACAAGGACGGCGATGGACAATACGACACGTCCACAGTATTACTGGAGGGTGTTGCGTTTCCGACAGGCGTCATGGCGTGGGGCAATGGAGTGTTGGTTACTGCCGCTCCCGAAATCTTCTACGCCGAAGACACGGATGGAGATGGCAAGGCTGATATCCGCCAGACTCTGTATTCGGGTTTCATCGAGGGGAATCAACAGCTGCGAGTGAATGGACTGCGCTGGGGATTGGACAACTGGGTCTACTGTGCCAGCGGCAGTCATCACGCGGGGTATGGGGCCGACAGTCAGATTTTGTCGCATGTGACGAATCAGAAAACTGCGATCGGCAGTCGTGATTTTCGCTTTCGCCCCAGTGAAGGGCTGATTGATCCTCAAAGCGGTCCCTCGCAGTTTGGTCGCAATCGAGATGCGTGGGGTAACTGGTTTGGCGAGCAGAACAGCTATCCGCTTTGGCACTATGTGCTGGAAGATCCATACATCCGCCGCAACCCCCATTTCGCTCCCCCCGACCCGCGCCATCAGGTGGTCACACCCGCCAATCCACGGGTGTACGGCGCAGCGCGGCCGGAAAAGCGGTTTCACAGCTTCGAAGAGTCGGGACGTTTTACATCCGCGTGCTCGGGCATGGTGTACGTGGATGACCGACTGTTCGGCGGAGGGTCGCAGGACCCCACTGCTCCGCAGGTGCAGCATGCCTTCACATGCGAGCCGTTCAGCAATCTGGTCCAGCACAACATCATCATCGACGAAGGAGTGAGCTTTCGGTTTGAACGTGATCCCGCAGAATCGAAGACCGACTTCTTCGCCTCGGAAGATCGCTGGTGTCGCCCAGTCATGGCTCGCACTGGTCCAGACGGCGCGCTGTGGGTCGTCGACATGTATCGCTACATGATTGAACATCCGCAATGGCTTCCCAAAGAGGGGCAGGACGAGCTGCGTCCATTCTTCCGATCCGGGGATGATCGAGGGCGCATCTATCGCATCGTTCCCACCAATAGCGAATCTCACAAAATCCCGCGATTGGACCAGCTCCCAACCAACGAACTCGTCGTCGCGTTGGAAAGCTCGAATGGCTGGCAGCGCGATACCGCACAGCGATTGCTGGTCACGCGGAAGGAACAATCCGCTGTGGCAGCGCTGGAGCAATTGGTGCAGGTCAGCCCACAACCTTTCGCTCGCATGCAGGCGATTTGCACTCTGGATGGTTTGAATGCACTCTCACCGCGAATTGTGGAAATCGGCCTGCGTGATGCCCATCCCGGAGTCAGACGGCAGGCTATTCGGTTGTCAGTGATGGCGCATGTTGCACCCGAGAAATTGGTCAAGCTGTGCGATGATTCGGATGCCAAGGTCCGGCTGCAACTGGCCTGTACGCTCGGCGAATGCACAGGAGAAGCCGCAGGGCGGGCTCTCGGAAAGATGGTCATGGCGGATGCCGATCCGTTCCTGCGAGCCGCCGTAATGAGTTCCCTGACGCCCTCCAATATCGGCCATGTCGTGGATGAGGTCGTCGCCTTGATGGGACAGGCGAAAACTGGACAGGCGGTTGATGACAGCCTGATTGACAATCTGTTTGGGCAGGTCGCTGCGATGGCGGATGATCGCGTCATCGTCCGCACGCTGCTGCTGAGCAGTGATACCCAGACAGCTCCTCTTCGCCCTTGGCAGATGACCGCGCTCGCTCGCACGCTCGATGGTCTGGCAGCCCGCAGCTGGATCGTGGAGGACCACTTAGCCCCCGAGCAGCAGTCGCAATTGGTGGCTGCTTTCGAAACGGCACGCAAGGGGGCCGGGGATGCGACTCATGATGAAATCAGCCGCGCTGCATCGGTGCAGTTGCTGCTCCGACAGCCGGAACAGCTCGCCAGCGACACGCTGCTACTGAACTCGTTGCTCGTCCCACAAGTTCCAGCTGCGGTCCAACAGGCTGTGGTCAGCCATGTCGAAAACCAAGCGTCTGATTCCTTCGCAGGCGTTTTGTTGGCAGGCTGGTCGTCGCATTCGCCAGCGCTGCGGTCTCAGATTCTGTCTGTGCTGACAGGTCGAGAGACTTGGGCTCGGATTCTCGTCGAGCAACTCGAACAAGGTCACGTATCCGCTGCCGAGATTGACGCTGCCATGCGCCAGCGTCTGCTGACGACTCGTGATGTGGCGATGCGAGAACGATTGGAGAAGATCTTCTCGGCGGGGACATCCGCGGACCGCAAAGTGGTGATAGAGTCTTATCACCCGGCCTTAAAATTGACCGGTGATGCGGCTCGTGGAGCCATCCTCTTCGGTAAGAAATGTGCGACATGCCACAAACAGGGCAACGCCGGACATGAAGTGGGGCCGAACTTGGCTTCACTCACAACCCGAACTCCCGAGTTCCTGTTGGGTGCCTTGCTCGACCCCAGCGCAGCTGTCGAAGCGAAGTACCTGAACTTCGTCGTAGCGACGACATCTGGCCGAGTCGTGATCGGCATGCTCTCCACCGAAACCGGGAGCAGCATCACGCTCCTCGGCCCCGAAGGGAAATCGGAATCGGTCCTGCGCACCGACATCGATGAACTTCGCAGTACCGGCAAATCGCTCATGCCAGATGGACTGGAGAAGGATCTCACGCTGCAGGATCTCGCGGACCTGATTGAACATGTGCGGACCTTGCAGAAGTAGGGTGTTCGCCGCGTCGGAGTGACGAGATCCGGTTGGTCGGGTCGAAATGATGACGAAACGGTTTCGTAAAGGAGATGAAAGCATGTAAGCGTCACGAGGCCAGCTGGTGTCCAATCCGATCACTCGGTGACTCGGCTGGAATCTCAACTGAAGCTCGCCGCTTTGATTGTCGAGCCAGTTGGTTCATACTCATCTCGGTTTGACTGTTTCCGACTCTGGAGCCTGTGACATGCCGCGTTTGCCAATCGTTGTTGCCGTGCTGGCTCTGGTTTCGTTTAGCGTCCTTTCTGCTGCTGAACAACAACTCAATGGGCATACGTTTACTCTGCCGGATGGGTTTGAGATCGAGATCGCGGCCACATCCCCGCTGGTTGATCGCCCGATCACAGCTGACTTTGACGAAGAGGGGCGATTGTATGTCGCGGACTCGTCGGGCTCGAATGAACCGGTCGTGAAACAGATCGTTGATCGGACGCACCGGATCATGCGACTGGTGGACAAGGACGGAGATGGCAAGTATGACGAGAGTGTCGTCTTCGCTGACAAGATGATGTTCCCCGAAGGCACGCTGTGGCATGACGGCTCGTTGTATGTGGCCGCCCCGCCGAGCATCTGGAAGCTGACCGACACTGATGATGACGGTGTCGCGGATCAACGTGAGGAGTGGTTTCAGGGGAAGACACTGACCGGTTGTGCGAACGATCTGCATGGACCGTACCTCGGCCCCGATGGCTACATCTACTGGTGCAAGGGAGCGTTTGCCGAGCAGACTTATGAGCAGCCGGGGAAGCCGCCACTGGTCACGAAAGCAGCTCACATTTTCCGTCGCCGTGCGGATGGAACCGGCCCGGTCGAGAACATGATGACCGGCGGGATGGACAACCCGGTTGATGTGGTCTTCACTCCCGGAGGAGAGCGAATCTTCACGACGACATTCCTGCAAAATCCTGGCGGCGGGCTGCGTGATGGAATGATTCACGCCGTCCATGGCGGCGTGTATGGCAAGGAATACAACGTCACCGATTTTCATCCACGCACGGGGGAACTCATGCCGCCGCTCGTTCACATGGGTGCAGCTGCGCCGTGCGGGCTGACTCGCTATGAGTCGAGTGTATTTGGGGACGAGTATCGCGATAACATCTTCGCCTGCCAGTTCAACATGTACAAAGTGACGCGCCATGAGTTGCAGCCCAGCGGGGCGACATTCGTCAGTACAGACACAGATTTTGTCTCTTCCAACAACCTTGATTTCCATCCCACGGATGTCCTCGAAGACGCGGACGGCAGTTTGGTCATTTGCGATACCGGCGGATGGTACAAGCTGTGCTGTCCGACATCGCAACTCGATAAGCCGGACATCCTCGGAGCTGTCTATCGAGTTCGCCGGACGGGAGCACCACCAGTCGCTGACCCACGCGGGTTGAACTTGGACTGGAAAAAGCTCACGCCGACGGCATTGGCTCGACTGCTTGAGGATCCATGTCCGGCTGTGCAACGACGCGCGATTCGCGATTTGGCGAAGCATTCAAGCGAGGCAGTTGCAGCGGTTCTTTTGCTACAGGCGTCTGATCAGGCTCGACTGAATGCAGTGTGGGCGCTCACCCGGATTGACTCTTCCGAAGCCCGCCATGTGGTGCGAGCGTCTCTCACAGATGCTAATGAACATGTACGGCATGCCGCGTTGCACTCGGTCAGTCTGTGGCGAGATCGTGAGGCGTTCCCCCAGGTCTTGAAGTTGCTGGAGACAGGGACACCACATGACATCCGCATCAGTGCCGAGATTCTGGGCCGTCTCGGAGAAAGGTCCGCCGTCCCGCAGTTGCTGGCAGCGTCTGCACAGCCACATCTGAAATCAGAGATGACAAACGATCGGGTGCTAGAACATTCCATCACGTTTGCGCTTATCGAGATTGCAGATCCGGCGTCGACAGCACTGGGGCTCAACAGTTCGAATCCTGGGGTCCAGCGAACAGCACTCATCGCCTTAGACCAGATGCCAGAGGGCCAGCTGAAACCTGACCAAGTGATCCCGTTGTTGGCCACCAGTGATCTCACATTGCGGCAGACGTCTCTGTGGTTAGTGAACCGACATCCCGAATGGGGAGATGCGCTGACAGCTCACCTCCATCTGCAACTGAATCGAAAAGGACTCCTCATCAAGGAACAATCCGATCTGCAAAAACTGCTCTCTCAATTCGCAGAAACTGCGAGCATTCAACAGTTGCTGGCCAGTCATGTGAAGCCGGGAGTCTCATCGGACCACGAATACACTTCCCGCATGCTCTGTTTGCAGGCGATGTCGCGGTCGGGGTTAAAGCAGATGCCTGAGTCTTGGTTGGAATCCCTGACGAAGCTGCTGGCCAGTGACGAGGGGGCTATCAAGTTGCAGGCCGTCGCCGTCGTTCGGGCACTCCCATTGCCTGAAACGGGGACTGAAGAACTGGCAGAGGCACTGCGTCAGCTCGGACGCCACTCGGGCTCAAAGGCCGAGGAGCGGATTGAAGCGATCGCCGCGTTGCCCGTTGGGCAAGCCCCATTGGAGCCGGAATTCTTTACGCTGCTCATCGCTTCACTCGGAGAGGAGTCCTCTGTCACTGTGAGGTCATCGGCCGTCGAAGCCCTCCTGAAATCGAAGCTGACACCAGAGCAGATGCTGGCACTCGCCGGCGCCATCCCGCGCGTGGGTCCACTGGAGCTGACCCGACTGCTCAGCGTGTTCGAGAACTCGACCGATGCCGCGATTGGCACGAAGCTGGTGGCTGCACTGAAAAATTCTCCCGTACTGACAAGCCTGCGGGTCGACACTGTCAAACAGCGTCTGGCCAAGTTCCCGGAATCGACTCAGCTGGAGGCCGAAGCCCTGTATGCGGCGATCAACGTGGAAGCTGCGACGCAAAAGGAGCGGCTCGATGAGTTGGTGGGGCTAGTGGGTCAGGGTGACATACGGCGTGGGCAAGTGGTCTTCGCGAACTCGAAGGCGTCTTGTATTGCGTGTCACGCAATTGGCTACAAGGGGGGCAACATCGGCCCGGACCTCTCGCGTGTCGGCAAGATTCGGACCGAGCGCGATCTGCTGGAATCTCTCCTCTTCCCCAGTGTCAGCCTGGTTCGCAGCTACGAACCCGTGCTGATCGTTACCCTGGCCGGGAAGACGCATAACGGACTGATTCGGAAGGAGACACCCGACGAGATCGTCTTGGCCACCGGAGCCAAGGACGAAGTGCGCATCTCCCGAGATGAGATCGAAGAGATTAAGCCGAGCACGGTCTCCGTGATGCCCGCTGGTCTGGAGACACAATTGACCCGTGAGCAACTGATCGATCTGATCGCGTTTCTCAAGTCTAGGCAGTGAGTGTCAGGTCGATGCATCGCGGGCGACTGAACAGATTAGTAGCGTGGGCTTTAGCCCACGCCAACTGACTGTGGTCTATCGATGGCGTGGTCTAAAGCCCACGCTACGCAAAGAAAAAGTCAAGTGCCCTCAACACGAGTCACGTCAGCAGGTCATGGACCACATTGGCCCCCTCGACTCCGGTCAGCTTGGAGTCGAGCCCCTGAAACTTGTACGTGAAGCGGTTGTGATCGATACCAATCTGATGCAGTAATGTGGCATGCACGTCATGGACCGAGACGCGGTTCTCGACGGCGCGATAGCCGAACTCGTCGGTCGCTCCATAGCTGAAGCCGGGCTTAAAGCCTCCTCCGGCGAACCACATCGTAAACCCGGCAAGATGGTGATCGCGACCATCCCCCTGGGCCATCGGCGTACGCCCGAACTCCGAACCGAAGACGATGATTGTGTCCTTGAGCATGTCCCGCTGTTTCAAGTCGGCGATCAGGGCTGCTACTCCTTGATCGACCTCCCTCGCAGTGCCTGCTGAGTGCTCCTTTACCCCGCCGTGGTGGTCCCAGTCTCGATGATACAGCTGGATGAATCGTGTGCCGCGTTCGGCCAGTCGGCGGGCCAGAAGGCAGTTTGAGGCGAATGATCCGTCACCGCCTTTGGTGCCGTATAAGTTAAAGATGTGTTCGGGCTCGTTGCTCACATCCATCAGATCTGGCACGCTGGACTGCATGCGGAAGGCGAGCTCGTACTGGCTAATCCGCGTAGCAATCTCGGGGTCGTCGAGCCGCTCGTTCGCCAGCCCATTGATCGACTGCACCGCATCGACGATGTCGCGTTGCCGACCGGCAGTCACTCCCTTGGGGCTGTTCGCATACAGCACCGGATCGCCCGTACCGCGAAACTCGACACCTTGGAACTGGCCGGGCAGGAAGCCGGAATGCCATTGCCGCGCAGCAATCGGCTGCTTCTGACCGTACTTTCCGGTCGAGACCATGACCACAAATCCCGGCAGGTTCTCGGACTCGGCCCCCAGTCCATAGAGCAACCACGCCCCCATCGCCGGTCGCCCCCCATTCATGGTTCCGGTGTTCATAAATGTGTGGGCCGGATCATGGTTGATGGCATCCGTGTGGAGCGACCTGACGATGCACAAATCGTCCGCACATTTCTCGCCCAGCATGGGCCAGATCTCGGAAATCGATTGCCCCGACTGGCCCCACTTTTTGAAAGCATGTTGTGGCCCAAAACAGTTCAGCTTGGCCCCCTGCAGCTGCGCGATCTGCTGGCCCTTGGTGATCGATTCGGGCATCGGCTGGCCATGCAGCTCGGCCAGCTTCGGCTTGTGATCGAACGTATCGAGATGCGTCATCCCCCCCGCCATATAGAGCCAAATCACCCGCTTGGCCTTCGGGGCATGATGTAGCGGATTGAGCACGCCGTTCCACTTCGGCACCTGCAAGGCATCAGCTGCCCGGCCATCGCGTACGAGTAATGAGCCCAAAGCCATCGAGCCGAGACCGACGCCGGTCCGCTGAAGGAAGGTGCGCCGAGCGATTGAGTTGGGAAGTTCGAACATAGTGAGCCTCTGCCAGAGGTGTGTGATTTGAGTTGCGGGTCACCCGAATGACGTGCTAACGGGATCGATGTCAACGAAGTCGGGGTGTCTTCCTCAGCCGCGAAGCGGCGCCCGCATGTAGCCGTGGGCGAAAGCCCACGGACCACACATCCCCGAGAACGGCGCAGACGCGAAGCGGCGACAGGCGATCAACCAAGATGTTCACCCTCAAACAGGTGTTTCGGATCGAACGAAATCTCGTGGCGTTTGAGAAGGGCCGCATACTCCTCTTCAAACGTGTGCGTCTTGTGATGTTCTTCTTGCCCGCGTAGATACTTTCGCAGGGAGTCGAGTTGGGAGAAACTCACGGTGAATGCTCCATAGCCCTTCTGCCATTCGAATCGAGCAGGAGTAAGACTTGAGTCGTTGATCCACTTCGAAGCATTCGCTTTGATGTCGCGGATCGCATCCGAGAGGGGTAGCGTCGGCGGAATGCTTGTCAGCAAGTGGACATGGTCCTCGACGCCTCCGATTTCGATCAGATGTCCATTAATCCCGCGGATAGTCCCCCCGATGTATTCGTAGAGGCGGGGCTTGAGATCGGGAGTGATCACCGAATGGCGGAACTTCGTGCCGAAGACAATGTGATAGCAGAGTTTGGTAAAGGCGCCCACACTGATCCTCCTGTCGCCGCTTCGCGGCTGCGTTTCCATCTGAATCAAATCCGTGGGCTGTCGCCCACGGCTACATGCTGACGCCGCTTCGCGGCTGAAGAGTCCTGATGACAGCGGCAACAGCTAGTTCCGCGTGATGACCTCATGCAGGTTCAGAATCGTCCGAGCAACGCTCGTCCAGGCGGCCAGTGTGGCGGGGGCGATGTCAGCGGGGACGGGGCGAGCGCCGACGCTGAACAGGGCAGTGGCTGCAACGGGATCGGCTCCGTACTCGCTCAGGTGCTGCTGTAGGAGTTTCTGAAGCAACTCCGCCTCACGCGGCTCGATCGGTCGCGATAAAACTCGGTGGAAGGCATAGTCGAGGCGCTGGGCATCGGTGCCCTCGTGCCTGAGAATCAACTCCGCCAACGCGCGGGCCGCCTCAACGTAGGTCGGGTCGTTCAGCAGCACCAGGGATTGCAGTGGGGTATTCGACCGGGCGCGGTCCGCTGTGCATTCCTCGCGGCTCGGGGCGTCGAAGGCCAGCAGGCTGGGATGCAGGTACTGCCGCTGCCAGTGGGTATAGACACCACGGCGATATAACTCGTCGCCCGCTCCGTTCTGCCACTCTCGTTGCGGGAAGTTGAGGTACGCCCAGTAACCGGGCGGTTGATAGGGACGCACGCTGCGGCCACCGAGTTTTGAGACCAGCAGGCCACTGACAGAGAGGGCATTATCGCGAACCAATTCAGCATCGAGACGAAACCGTCCCTGCCGCGCCAGCCAGCGGTTATATGAGTCGGCCTCGTGAAGCTGAGGACTCGGATGCGACGACTGGCGGTACGCGCGAGTCATGACGATCGTCTTGATCAACCGTTTGAGATCCCAACCGGTCTCCATGAATCGGGCTGCGATGTAGTCGAGCAACAACGGATGGCTGGGCCACTCGCCCTGGCCGCCGAGATCGTCTAGACGCCGCGACAGACCGGCCCCGAAGTAGATCTTCCAAATGCGATTCGTGATGGCCCGTGATGTCAGCGGGTTGCTGCGATCCACGATCCAATTCGCCAGATCGATGCGGTTCAGCCGCATGTCGGAGGGCGGGGCAGGGGCCAATGCCTCAGGAAACGCTGGAGTGACAACTTCTCCTGTCTCATCCATCCAGTTGCCACGCGGCAGGACACGGACCATGCGCGGCTCGACGACTTCGGTGGTGAGTGTAATTGGAATCTGCGCGTCGAGTTCCTGCCTCGATTTCTGCAAGGCGGCTAACTTCTGCCGCTTCGGCTCCAGCAGCGGAGCAATCGACCGGTAGTAGGTCGCCAGTTCGTTCTTCTGACTCTCGTTCCGTTCTGTGGCTGGAATCGCCAGGATGGCTGCGACACTCGGCGGTGGGACATCGGCGACTCGCACGGGGCGAGGAGCTGTAGTCACAGACAACCGAAAACGACCGATCGTGTGCTGGGTATTGTCAAGGTTTTGGAGTAATTTCAGCGAGAGCGATGCCCCGCCTTCCAGAGTCAGGTCAGCTGCTGTCTCGAAGATCGCAGCGTGCGGCTGGCCGGTTTTCTCCATCACAGCCCAGCCCCAAGTCTTGCCCTTCGTGTCGCCGTCGATCGCGGCTTCAACGGCCCATTTCTTGTACGGGTTCTCACCTGCAGCTCCAACCTGCTCGTAGTCAGCACTGGCATTCTGCAAGGCAACAGGACGTTCTTCGCCGGTCGCCGACAGCACTTGGGAGATGAACTCGGAAAGCACGAAATTCCCGTTCCCCGCGCGACCCGGCCCCTTCTGCGGGAACGAGTCATCGGGCAGCACTTCGAGTCGGAACGCCGTCACACCAGCTGGGAGGCTCTTCACGATGAATGAGTACGTGTCCGTCGCTGGATTGGTCCCGCTCGCGAGGACCGATCCATCCTCCTTCACCGTCAGTGTCGCACCTTCCGACGAGGCGATCGAATCAGCCGTCAGAATCGTCCACGCCACTTGAGTCTTCTCCCACTCCGCTTGAGCAGTGACCAGCTCCGGCGACGCGGCCTCCAACATCGCCTTCACCTCGGTCAGCTTCTGATTGAGAGCGGCCAGGTCAGCTTCCTGCTGTGCCGTCGGCACCTTGATCGTGGGGCCCCACATCCCCGTATCATGGGCTCCGGAGTAGAGACCCACCTCCTTGATGTCGGCGAAGAACGCCTCGAATCGATAGAAGTCCTTGGTCGTCAACGGGTCGAACTTGTGGTTGTGACATTCGGCACACCCCAGCGTCACCCCCATCCAGGTGCCCGTGGCATTGCGGACCCGCTCGGCGATGTACTTGGCCAAATACTCTTTGGGCTGCACGCCTCCTTCGGCGCTCATCATGCCTAGGCGGTTGTATCCACTGGCAATCTTTTGCTCTCGAGTCGCATTCGGCAACAGGTCACCGGCCAGCTGTTCGATCGTAAACTGGTCGAACCGTTTGTTGGAATTGAACGATTCAATGACATACTGACGGAATGGAGAGACGCTCATCTCCTGGTCACCGTGATACCCGACAGTGTCCGCATAGCGCACCAAGTCGAGCCACCACATGGCCAGCCGCTCGCCGAAATGAGGCGAGGCCAGGAGTTGGTCGACCTTCTTCTCAAAGGCGTCGGGCGATGTATCGGCAATGAACTCGGATACGTCTTGCTCTGAAGGCGGCAATCCTGTGAGATCGAAGTGCAATCGCCGCAGTAACGTCACACGATCGGCTTCGGGCGACGCCGACAGGTTTTGTTGGACCAGGTTCGCGGCGATGAACTCATCGATCTTCGCAGAGGCTGCCACATCGGTATCAGCTGCCACAGAGGCATCTGTTCGTAGCGGCAAGAAAGCCCAGTGGCCTTCGAACTTGCCGCCCTGTTCGATCCACTTTTTCAGGAGTTCGATGTCGCGAGAATTGAGCGTCTTGCCTGTGGCAGCTGGAGGCATGTGCTTCTCGGCATCGGTCGAAATCACGCGCTGGAACAGTTCGCTCTCATCGGGCTTACTGGGCACGACGGTTCCGTGCTCGCCGCCCTGTCCCAAGATCCCTGCTTCGGTGTCGAGACGCAGATCCGCTTCTCGCTTGTTATTGTCTGGTCCGTGACATTGAAAGCAGTTGTCGGACAGGATCGGGCGAATGTCTCGATTGAATTCAATCGTCACTGGCAATGGAGACGTCACCGCTTCCTGACCACTGACGAGGGGCGACATCCACGCAGCAATGCAGCCGAAAATCACACTGAACGAAACTCGCATCACCGCTCTCCACGTCCTAGTCGACCCCAGCCGACGAGTGAGTTTTGACATCATCTGATCAGTGTCGCAGGCCTGTTGGGCATCAGCAACCCTGGATGAGTCGGCCTCCGTGGTAAGAGTGAGAGGTCAGTCCATGGAACATTCGCACGCGATGCCCACATCAGAATGAGCGGGACACCATGAGACCTTTCGCCTCCGCCCACTGGTTCATCCCTTGAGCCTGATTCGGTACGATGCGAGGTCATGGTGACTCGATAGTGTCCGGACTGCGTCTTGATTTTCAGACAGTTCCATTCGACGGCAATCGATCGAGCTCACTCTCACACTGCAACAGACATGAACAAAGCATTCACCAAAGAGCCCGACGGGTTGGAAGAGATCCGCTGTCCCGGCTGTGAATCCGTGGGCGTGGCGGTGGGGGCTGTCACACTCACGCAGCACATTCTCCCTGAGTTTCGTGGGGTTCTGGGTGATACTGCGTGGTTCTGCCGATATGCCGGATGTCCGGTGGCGTATTTCAACAACTGGGCTGGACAGATTTTGTTGTCTCAACTGCGGGGTCCGGTTCATCCGAAATCGCCCGATGCTCCGCTGTGCAGCTGTTTTCCATTCTCGATGGAAGAGATCGAGGCCGATGCCCGCGAGACGATTCCACGACGCATTCGGGAGCTGTATGCGAAATCGCAAGGCCCCGAGGCCCGCTGTGCGTCGTTGTCGCCTGATGGAAAATGCTGTCTGACGGAGATCCAGAGGCTCTATTTCCGCATGCGTTCGCAGACGCATTGAGGTCGGCGAGCGAGCGGGTGCTTGACTCGCGCAAGTTGCTCATTTCACGGACTTCGCGGCGATCTTCCACAGATGTCCGTCGCTGCGGACGTAGAGGGCACCGTCGCTGACTGCTGGCGTGCAGAGAACCGTTTCGCCCAGGCTGTGGGTATGAACCACTTCTCCGGCATCGTCTTTCAGGGCAATCACTTGGCCCAATCCGTCTTCACTGAAGCAGTACAAGTGGTCACCAGCGGCGACCGCGCTTCCACTGAACGAGCCCTTCAGACGAGTTTGCCACTTCTTCGCACCGTCTTTGGAGTCGACGCGGTTTAAGACGCCGCCATTCCCGATGAGGTAGAGCGAATCCTTGTAGACCAGCGGACTGCCAGTGCCGGGATTGACCCCTTCCGCACGCCAGAGCATCTCGGGGACTTCACTTCCGGATGGACTCGGACGCAGAGCTGTGATCCCGTGCGAGGGGACGTAGGCGATCTGTTGTGAGACGACGAGCGAAGGAATCGTGGACGCTCCGTCGCTGTAATTCCAGGCGATCTTCCCGCTCTTCGGCTCGACAGCCACGACTCCGGCAGACGACTGAACCAGCACGTGATCCATCGCGCCGTCCTTGCCACGCATGATCCCCGGCGATGTCCAATTCGCTTTGCGAGGACGATCCATTTTCCAGCGTGAAGTGCCGTCCTCGACATCCAGCCCGGTCGTAAACGATTCGGCATCGCATTCGACCATCACGCATAACGTGTCATCGACAACGACGGGCGAGGACGACATGCCAAGGCTGTTACTGGCATTGGGGGAATCGAGAGCCAGAGCGCGGTACCACTGCAAATTTCCGTCGAGGTCCAAACAGACCGCATCATTGGACGAGTAGACCGCAAACACTCGTTTTCCGTCTGAGCACGGAGTTGGCGCAGCGACACAGGTCTTGGGATGACAGGCTGTTCGTCCGGTCGCCCAAAACTGACGATGCCACAGTTGGGAACCGTCTTTGGCGTTAAAGCAGATCACATGTAGCCGGTCTTGGCGTGGCCCACTGCTCGCTGAAATGAACACCTTGTCCCCGACGACAATCGGGCTGGAGAGTCCGCGTCCCGGCAGATCGACCTTCCACGCGATGTTCTCGGTTTCGCTGAAAGTTGTGGGAGGAGCAGCACCCTCGGCGACGCCATTCGCGTCGTTGCCTCGGAACTGTCGCCAATCGGCAACGAGCGGGGAGTACATCGCCGCGAAAGCAGCGATCAAGAGAGTGCGGTGGATTTTGTTCATTGTCGGATGAGTGAGTAGTGGTGAGAGAGGAACAGAGATTGTCCACAGGTTTCGCAGATGACACAGATTATGGGGAGACCTGCATCGACCCGTATCCAACTCAGATCTGTCACAGCGAGGGCCGATGCGTTAGGGCTCGACGATCGAAGTTGTGGCGACCGGCTTGGCTTGGTGAATCGCACGGCCCGAGAAGTCACACACGCGGAACTGAAAACTCCAATCCTGAGCCCAGTCCTCCGTCTGCTCGTTCTGCAATAGCTTAATCAGCAGCGTGTTCTGGCCCGCCTTCAGCTTACCACGCACCAGGTACTGGTCGAGAAACATCCCCCGGTGATACTCCTCGCGGGCGAACAGCTGTTCGCCATTGAGCCAGAGTTTCCAGGCGTTGGAAGTCCCGAGTCGGAACTCCACTTCCTGAGCGACTCCCGTGTCGAAGTCGGTCGCCGCGTAGGCAGTCGCCCCCTTGTACTTGGTGAACAAGGTGTTGAGGTCGAACAGTCCCATTTCGTCTTCTGAGGCCAGCGCCTTCCACTGCGTCTTGATGATCATGCCGTCCTCGGCGGGCATGCCGTCGTACTGTTTGTCAAACGCAAGTTCCATCTCTGGCGGATTGACGACGTTGAATCCCTTCATCCCTTTGTTATCGAAGGGGCCGATCACTTTCCACTGCGTCAAGAAACCGTAGTGCTCGACGAGATTTACCGGCTGATCGTAGCCCTTGAGGACCTCGGCCAGTTTCTTAACCTGATCCTCGTCGACCGCACCCGCGAGGGCTGCGGTGTATTTCAAGCGGGCCTCTTCTTTGTTTCCATCGGCAGCAATCTTCTCGGCTTGCCTCATCGTGAATTCGACTGCATCGCGTCGCAATTCCCCGCTGGGATCGTCAAGCAGCGTCGGAATCAACCGCTCTTCCAAACCGGGATCGATCGATTTCAGAGTGTCATACGCCAGTCGACGAGCCTGGGGAAGATGAGATCGGTCATTCAAAAACGCGGTCAGTGCATCGACCGGCAGCTTGGAATACTGTTTCGCCGCGATCGTCTCATAGGCCCCGCGCAGCCAGTTCAAAGCGAGCGGATTGGCATCGTCCATCGCCGCCAGCAACTCTGGCAGCTGCGAGGCGTCAGCCATTTCGATTTCTCGAAGGGCAGCCATCGCCTGCTTGTGCCCTTGGCCGTCCTTGTTCACCGACTTCACAGTCTGGATCGGGCCTGTCAGATCGACGGCCCAGCATGCAGATGTACAGAGAGCAAGGCTAAAGAGCGAAAGTCGTATGGATCGAATGAGCATGAGTGAGGATCCAGTGGTAGGGAGTGTGATCGAGCCATCCCTCTCGATCATCAATCTGTTGCCATCCGGCAACAGATTCGGACAACACTATACTGACAACTGAGAACTCGGTCTTCAATCCGCCAGAGAATGTGAAACCGATCCAGAGGCTCGTTTTACCAGCGTCACTATGTTTCCCGTGGAGCTATACTCGACGACATCCATGAACGACCGCATCAGTAGCATGCCCCGTCCACAGGGGCGCTCGATGTTGGCTGGATCGCGAGGATCGCGCTGGGCACTGGGGTCAAAGCCTGGCCCCTCGTCACGAATCACGTACTTGATCCCTTCCGCAGATAGGTCCACGTCCACATAGATTCGACGAGACCGGTAGGGCTCCAGCGAGCGGCGTTCACGGGCGAGGTTGTAGTAGGTCGCATGATCGACCTCTCGCAACGCAGAACTCACTTCCAGATTTCCATGGTAGGAGGCATTCATCAGGGCCTCTTCGAGGGCCACGCCGATTTTCAGACGCTCACTCTCGCTGAAAATCCCCATGTCGACGATCAGCCCCTGAAAGTAGGACACCAGCGAGGTCAGCATCGCCGGGTCGTTCTCCAGAACGAACTGAGTCCGCAGGGCCTGCATCCGGCTGATCAGCGATCGGCGGATCCGCTTCTCCCCTGAAAGAGTCAAGACCCGCTCCACGGTTTCATTCAAATCCGAACTGAGCAGTCGCTTTGGAACATAACTGGCTGCGCCGCGCTCGAGGGCCTGAACTGCGATGTCCTCGCTCCCTTGCCCAGTCATCAGGATCACGGGAATCAGAGGATGCTCGGATCGCACGTGACGCACGAACTCCAGGCCGTTCATCTCGGGCATCTGCAAGTCAGTGACGACACAATCCACGGTATGCTCGCGAAGCCAGCTGGCCGCCTCTTTTCCGCCGCTGGCATAGTGCACAACCCAGCCGTCCTGCCGGGAGAGCAGACCACCCGCGAGTTTGCGATCCACAGCGGAATCATCAACGACCAAAATCGAAACCATCGACTGCTCCTCGCAGCTCGGCGGGTTTCTGCGTTGTGACAGACTTCGCACCCAACGCCACAGTGCGAGACTTCACTCTGCCATGCAGCGTAGCCAGTACGTCTTGCACTGCCAAGCGGGAACATATCCTCCGAGGCAACTCGTCACAGGCGAAAGAGAGCAGCTGCGGCCACGAGAGTTGACGCGTCATACTCATGGGCGATCTGGAAGACTCATATCGACGACGAGTTCAGCGATTCGGAAATCTCACGTGGACTCAGTGACCATTCCCATCGTCCTCAACCAGCGATAATGCGAGGCTAAACCTCTGCCAAATGTGGCGTGTTGTGTGTAGCGCACTCCGTACTCTCGGCAAGTGTCTTCCACCACCAGAGAGATTGCCGGATAGTGGATATGACAGATGCGTGGAAACAGATGGTGCTCAATCTGAAAATTCAAGCCCCCCACCAACCAGGCCAGTGCCCGACTTTGACGAGCAAAGTCCACTGTCGTTTCGACTTGATGAGTCGCCCAAGTGTTCTCCATATTGCCAGTCTCGGGACGTGGCAGTGGAAACTCCGCCTCTTCCACGGCGTGGGCCAACTGAAACACAATGCTCAGGACAAGGCCCAGCACGAACGAGATAACGCCATACGTCAGCAACACGGCCCAGACGGGATGAAACAAGAGTGGGATCGCAAAGGCGAGAGTGAAAAAGACGACTTTGCCGCCCACAAACAAGAGCAGGTCCCCACCCTTGGGCCTGGGAATTCGATTTCCGCCGATCTGACCCGTGATGACCTCATGAAAATCGCTGTAGAAGTGCCAAGCCATCGCCAGGAAACCGTACAGCGGCCAGAGATAGAGATGCTGCCAGCGATGAAACCAGTACCGCTTTTGATGCGGGCTCAGTCGACCGAGAATCCCGAGATCAATATCGGCATCATGACCGGTAATGTTGACATAAGTGTGGTGCAGAACAGCATGCTTCCAGTGCCACAGATAGGAGCTGCCTCCGACAACATCCAGAGACATCGACATCAGCTTGTTGACCCAGAGGCGGCTGGAATACGCTTGATGTCCTCCATCATGCGCGACATTGAAACCGATCCCCGCAATCGTAAGCCCCAACAGGATTGCCAGAGGAAATGCCTGCCACCAAGTCGCAGCGAAAAACACCAGCAGCACGTAGGAGGACGCGCAAGTCGCAAACAGGATTGCGGTCTTGCGATACATCTGCGGACAGTCTCGCTGTGCGAGTCCAGTGCGAAGAAAATATTCGTCGACTCGCCGCCGGAGTTCGATGAGAAACCCATCACTCTTACTAAACGTGGGCTTCTTGGCGAAGCCTGCTGGAAGAGAGCCGACTGTCTCTCTTGGCACGACCGAAATCGTGACCAGCTGCGAAGTGGGTGCCTGTGACAATTCAGATCTTCCAATTCCACCGAAGGTCACGGACGCTTTCTCGCATAGGCCCATCCTCTGTAGGCTGGGTCGCCTGCATCGAACAGGGTTGAGAGTGCTACCGCAAATGATATCTCTTTCGGGCGATGAACAACACGGCGAACGTGATTATTGCGAACTCACTCCTCCGAACCACTCTGCTCTTGAAGATCCCCCTCGTCGATGCAGACAGTCGTTCTGTTACGGAACGTCCGCGACCACCACGTGGCCGAACGCGAGAACACGTTCTGTGGCGTCTGAAACTCGCAGGCTAAACCACAACGATCCAGCCACCGACGTCATTTCCTCAGTCGGACAGAATTCGTAGCAATTCAGGACTTCTCCAGAGGAAGCTGCAGTGGGTGAGAGCCCGGGAATCGTGATTCCACCGGCAACGAAAAGCGTACAGACCAAGCCGGCACAATTGACCGGGAGCAGGTTCTCGTCGAAGACGGCGATCGACAGTGGCACTCGCTCACGAACAAACAGATCGATTCGATTCGGCAGAGCACGTTCGACCGAGGTCGAACGCAGCGGCATGACAAAAGTCGTGCCACCACCACCGCCTCCGTTCGCAACTGTGACATTTCCGCTCTGATCGGACAGAACCTTGTTCTCGGGATTGACCAAGATCTCTGCCGCAATCTCGGCACTCAGCGGCAAGGCAGCCACCTGCGCTGCTAAGCCTGTCAGTGCCTCAGCTGTCGCCAGTCCGGTGAAGGACTGAGGAGCGGTATACGCCGATGTGGACAGCCGACTGCTGACACTCGCATCCAGCCTTGCCAGTTCAGCCACCAATTCAGTCCGCACTGCGGTCGCAATAGTCACAGCCGCTGGAGCCGCAGTCTTCGCCGCGTCATACGCACTCGCCAGCGACTGCAACCCCTCGACCGCTTCCGAGGGACCAGCCAGCGTATACGTGACTGCCGCGATCACCGCTGAGAGGCGGATATGAAACCGATCATCCGCCACCGCATCCGAGGGAATCGTGCAGAGGGCGACCCCACTGGCCCCCGTCATCGTGACCGTGACCGGCGTCACGAGATCAACCCCATTCTTGACCAGCGTCCCCACCGGCGTCCCTGTCGGAGCCGTAGGCAAGCCCGTTGAATCAACACAAGTAAACGGCAGCGAGAACCGACCCGAGGGAATGAGCATGATGAAGTCCGTTGAGAGGGGAGGGGAAATGGATCACACAAAGGCACGAAGGCACAAAGGGGGAGGGCTGCTGCTGGTTCTTCTTCGTGCCTTCGTGCCTTCGAGTGAGACTGGAATCTGTTCGATGGAATCCGGGAAGCGATTTCACGGCAGAGTTATTCTTCTTCTGTTGCCAACTCTTGCTCGCGGTTTCGCAAGCACTCGGCCTGCTCCTCCAGGACATCAGCAGCCTCTTGGCAATAGGTAATTTCCGGCTCGTTAATAATCGCACTCCCAAATTCACCCACAGCCTCCTGCACCTTCCGACGCAACGTCTCGACAGCCAGCTTCAAACGATCATTCATGACGCAACAACTTTCAGAGTGGAGGAGAATTGGATCACACAAAGGCACAAAGGGGGAGGGCTGCTGCTTCTTCTTCGTGCCTTTGTGCCTTCGTGTGAGAAACAAACCCACCTCACACCAAATACGTGATCGCCTGCGCGCACTCACTGGCGGGTCGGGTGGTACGATCTGAGGCTTTGCGAAGGCCGTGGTTTTTACCGCAGAGGTCGCAAAGTCTCGCAGAGGACAGAGCGAGAGAATCGTGCTTTCCCGCTCCCCTTTGCGTTGAATTCAACTGCCTGGAATCGCCACTTCTCGCCGCTCCAACCCCAGCGACTCCAGCTGAGCGGCGAAGGCTTCGGGCACTCGCTCGACTTCGCACGTCGTTACGAACGCTTGACCGGCGAACATCGGAGAGCGGGAGAGCTTCCCGAGCTGCTCCAGCGCCTCATCCGAGACGATCGGCAGCGAGGCCCAATGCGTGGGCGGTCCATCCGTCTTGCCGATGGGACCGAGCGGAATCGTGAGCGACTCGCCCACACTGCCCGGCGAGACCATCGCGACGCACTTCTCGGCAGCGGGCTTCAGGGAGCCGGGAACGATGATGATGGCGACCATGGGATGTATCCTGAAGAGGGTTGAGGGTTGAGGGTTGAAGGTTGAAGGTTGAAGGTTGAAGGTTGAAGGTTGAAGGTTGAGTGACAGGAATATTTCACCACGGAGGCACGGAGAGGATGTCAGTGGACTTGGCGAATCTCTTCCCGGAACCGTTCGATCAGCTCCACCAACTGGGGCTGGAGTGCCGACATCACCTTCGAGGCTGAGTCCACCAATGGCGATCTGCTCGACTCATCCACTTCGGACAGCTCCTCGGAAATCATTCCGATAATGCACAGGGACGTATGGCACGCATGAATCGCCACGACCTGCTCTGTCGAATACCCCGTCTTCTTCCTCTTCATCTCCGTGCCTCCGTGCCTCCGTGGTAAATCATCCCCTGCCCGCATCACACCAGATACTGAATCGCCTGCGCACACTCACTGGCGGTCAGCTTGGGGCAGAAGACGATTTGCCGAATCAGGGCGTTGCTCCAGGCACTGCTCCCCGCCCATGAGAACAGGTGAGGGGCGTAGCCGTAGCGCGTCGTTCCGGTTCCCGAGCTGATCGCAATCCGCCGGATGTTGAGCCACGTCGCCCCGGCAGGAGTCGAGGACACCGCTTTGGGCAGGGGATTGCCGCCCGCTGCCGTCCCCTCGTAGTGATACGTCGGTTCCGCATTGGCGACCCCATAGACCGAGATGCCGTAGGACAGGTTTTGCGAGATCACCCCCCCGGTCACATTTTTCATCTCGGTGGAGATCAGCAGCGTGTAATCCTTGTTGAGGGCCGTGGCCGAATCGAGGTACGCCGTCCAGCTGGCCGCGTTGCCGTAGACCGCTGGCAGGCCGTCGAAGCTGGCTCCACCCGCTGTGTACGCCGGACGCTTGGCCGATGTGGGCTGGATGAACTTCCAGTTCGATGCCACGTTCTCGAAGGTCGACCAGCAACCCCACGCCCCGCCATCGGCCACGGCCCCGCCCGATCCATCCGAGTTCGGAGCGAGGCCCGACGTGGCGAGCCAGTTGGCCAGCCAGGAGTCCTTGCCAATGCTGGCCAGGTACTGCCGAATGTTAGACGGCGCCGAGGAGGCACGCGGGCCGAGGATGATTGCACCGGGGAGAACAAGAGGCATGATTATTCCGAAAGCTGAGGGCAGAGGTCACTCACTGCCCATTCAGCCCGCGTTGCGCATCTGGCGGTCATTTCGACTCAGTGCGGGAGTATTCTGGACTCGTCAATAAAGTGAATTCACTCAACGGTCGGCGGACATTTGATTCGTGATACCGCTCTAACATTTGGAGATCGTCCAGACTATTGACGACCCTTCTCAGCGAAAAGATCAGGAATCCCAAGTTCGGTTTCAGGACATCTCGCCTGAGACCATTCTGGAACTCCCGACACGATGTCACACATCGTGTTCGAATCTGCGAGCGTGTCGTCTGAGGAAACTCAGTGTCACATTAGCTTGAGCGTCGTGTTCAGATCAGCTGGGACGAAAGCAGCGAATGATAATGCCCACGCCGTCCTGCCCGCTCAGATGGTAGGCCCGGACTTGAGTGTGGGGATCACTCACACCGCGTTGGATGGCAGCTGCCAGTTCCGCACTGGGGTATTGAAGTGCGAACCAGTACCCATTCGAAGTGCGGACATGCAAGCCCATGGTGACGGAGTCAGAAGCGCGAGTGAACAGGCACTCGACCACGGGCAAGCCGACATCTTCTGAAACTTCAAGGATTGGAACAGACCCCATATTGACTCCACATGGCTTGTTGGACATGAATCAACACAGAGGATGTGAAAGGAGCCTGACCGATCCTCTCGGGCAATCACCTATTCACGGTCGGGCTCTTCCAGATAAGTATACCCGTTGAGCCCTTCCTCGTAGAACTTCACAAACCGCCCGGCTTCTGTGTGGTCGATCCGGCCTTCACGGACGGCGGCCTCGATCGAGATCTGAAGCAAGTCCATGAGGTCTCGACCCTTGAACTGCACATAGTCGAGGACCTCGCTCACTGTTTCACCCTTCAGAATCTGGTTCAGCTCGACTTCACCGGACGAGTTCAAATCGACATGCACGGCGTTCGTGTCGCCGAACAAATTGTGCAGGTCGCCGAGAATCTCCTGGTAGGCCCCGATCAGGAACACGCCGATGTAGTAGTGGTGACCATCGTACGGGTGCAACAGCAGCGTCTTCTTCACATCGCGCTGATCAATAAAGGCATCGATCTTTCCGTCCGAATCGCATGAGACATCGCTGATCACCGCATGCCGCGTCGGCTGCTCATTCAATCGATGAATTGGCATCACCGGGAACAATTGCTTGATGGCCCAGCTATCGGGAACCGATTGGAAAACCGAGAAGTTTCCGTAGTAAGTGTCAGAGAGTGTGCGGTCGAGCCCGGCCAGTTCCTCGGGGATGTAGTCGAGATCCTGAACCAGCTTGCGAATCTTGTGAATGATGCCGAAGAACAAGTTCTCTGCGATCACCCGCTGATCGAGTGGCAGGTATCCCGCGCTGAACAACGTGGTCGCGGTATCGAGGGCCTGCAACGCATCGTGGTAGGCTTCCAACACGTTGCGAGCGGTGACGTCCTGGTAAGTAAATAGCAGGTCATGCAGCGGCTGCTCATAGACCTCGGGGATCTCGGTCGGGATCTCGGTGACATCGCCCTGATTCGTCACACCCAGTGTGCCGAAGACGAGTACGCTGTGGAACGCGGCGATTGCGCGGCCGCTCTCCGTGATGATGTTCGGATGTGGGACACCGACCTCATCGCACACGGTCTGAATGTGATAGACCACGTCGCTGGCGTACTCCTGCCAGGTGTAGTTCATGCTCGACTCGAAGTTGGTCTGCGAGCCGTCGTAGTCGACGCCCAACCCACCGCCAACATCGATGTATTTCAATCCCGCACCGCGTTTCGCGAGATCGGCGTACACACGAATCGCTTCGGTAACAGCCCCCTTCACCTGGCGAATGTTCGTAATCTGACTGCCAAGGTGGAAGTGCAGCAGCTGGAAACAATCGGCCATGCCGAGTGACTCTAGCTTTTGATAGCACTTGAGCAACTCGCTCACGGTCAGGCCGAACTTGGAGCGGTATCCTCCGGAGGACTGCCAGCGTCCGGATCCGCGCGCAGCCAACTTGACGCGCATGCCGATCTGGGGCCGCACGCCCAACTTCTCGGCGTACTTCAGCACCAGGTCCAGTTCGGACATCTTCTCCACAACAGGGATGATGTTGCGGCCAATTCGCTGGCCGATCATCGCCATCTCGATGAACTCGTCATCTTTGAAACCATTGCAGATCACTGGGGTCGTGGTGTCGGCGAGGGCGATGACCGCCATCAGTTCCGGCTTACTGCCCGCTTCCAATCCGAAGCCCAGCGGACGCCCGTATTCGATGATCTTCTCAACGACTTCCCGCTGCTGATTCACCTTGATTGGATAAACGCAGCAGTACTTGCCCTTGTACTCGTGTTCCCGGATCGCATGATCGAACACGTCATGAAGTTCCTTCATACGGTCCTTCAAGATCCCGTTGAACCGCACCAGAATTGGCAGGTCGAGACCGCGCAGCACGAGTCGGTCGATCAGCGCCTTCAGGTCCAGGCTTTTGGCCGGATCGCGATCCGGATGAACGAACAGATTCCCATTTTGACCGACCGTGAAATACTCCTTGCCCCAGCGTGGGACATCATACAAATCGCCAGAGTCATCGCTGGTCCAACGGTCGACGGGGTCAATCATTCAGGGAGGTTCCCGAAGCAGAAAAGCGGGCTGCGCTGATCTTCCTCAGCGCGGGACAGCAGACTCTATCCGCGATTGCAGGGGAATTCAATTTGCGGCCCACCGAGAAGCAGGCAAGGTGAAGACGCTGTGAGCTGTCCTCGACTGCGATTCGATTCTTACCCTGTGCTGGATGAAAATATCACGAACGTCAGAATTGACATGACTGTTACCACCCCCACGAGATTCGGGAATCGAGCCAAATGCAGAGTCTTTCCTCATATTCGACGTGACTTGACAGGCAATCGGTGAAAACTGAAGCGATGGTCCCTCCATTCGAGGGCGGTTCGTCTTCTGTTCAACGCTCCCCATGATTCCAACTCACAACCACGTAGTGCCCAGTTCCAATTCTTCTGAGGCGGCCCCATCAGTCGGAATTACTCTCCGCAGTTGGGGCGTTCGTGGACTCATTGGCTTGGTGATTGTGGGTGTGCTTGCCCGGCTGGCTCGTGATCAGATCGTCGGAATTTCTACTCTCTACTATGGGTTACCACTGCCGATCCTCGCTCTGGCGACCTTGTCATTGACATTCCTGGAACGAAAAACACGCAAGCGGTCCATCCGCTGGGGAATCTGTTCGACGCTGCTGATCGTGGGGATTCTGACCGACGACTGGAGACGACAACCGGACCGTAGCGAAGCGCGCGATGTCAAAGTCGTCTTCTGGAATGCGTGCCGCATTCACCGCGGATGGGACCAAGTCACCGCCGAGGTTCGCAGCTGGGATGCGGATGTGGTGGCTCTGGTCGAGGGGGGCATCGGGACTGAAGAAACACGGCAGCGTTGGCAGACTGGGTGTCCGGGTTACAAGGTCTCGCTGCTGGGAGCTGGGATTGTCTTGCTGACTCGCGGACAATCGGGCGAGGCGATTGTGCATGAGTTCCCCGACGGCAGCCGCGCACGGCAGATCTCGACGACGATCCACGGGCAAGAATTGAATCTGGTGATTGTGGACATCCAGGCCAATCCGTTCTGGTCTCGCCGCGAACCACTCGCGCAACTCGATCAAGTGTTGAGTCCGCTGGCGAGCGAGCGCACTCTGGTCCTGGGCGATTTCAACACGCCCGCCGATTCGGCTTTGCTGGAAACGATGCGGTCCCAATACACGATGGCATTCGATCTGGCGGGGCAGGGCTATCGCGCGACATGGCCGATTCCGCTCCCCGTTCTGGCAATTGACCAAGCGTGGGCCAGCCCGACTGTGGATGTGACCAGCTGTCAGCATCTGTGGACGAGGGCTTCGGACCATCGGCCTGTGGCGCTGACGGTGCGAGGCGAAGAAGTGGCAGTATTAGCTGCTCACTCGGTGAAATGAGCGGCGGACATTCGCGAGAATTCACCCCTCCTAGGAGTCTGGAGTTCGGCAGAATCCTCACGAATTATGCTGCGATGGAGAGACCATTATCCGCCGTATGCTCCGTACCGTCTTAACCCGCGAGCAAAGACCCATCGGTTAAGCCAGACCAGGGTGATGACCCACATCCCCTCGATCAGCAACTCCCGCCCCATCTCGGCGTGGGTGTATTTCCCGAGTGCGAGCTTGCAGGGAAAATAGGCCAAGTACTTAAACGGCAGCCACTCGACCCACCGGGGGAGCAGATCGAGCGGGATCATGTGGCCGGACAGGAAGTAGTTGAGCATCATGTAGATGAACAACAGCGAGCTAACTTCCAGAAACCAGAAGGCGATCAGCCCGAGCAAGCTCTCGATCAAGAACCCCAGCAGGAACGCCATGTTGAGGGCTAGGATTAGTCCCGCAATCGTCAACCCATCGGGCCAGCCGGGGAAGTAGTCTCGGCACAGATAGAACACAAAGATGAACGGAATCGTCGCCACCACGTAGTACACCAGCTTGTGAGCCACGCGATACCAGAACAGATAGCCCAGCATGTCGATGGGTTGGATCAGGTATTTTTTGAGTGTCCCTTCACGAATGTCGCGGGCAATGCCACTCGAGAGGCCGGGCATACTGGAGAAGGCGCGAGCCAGCATGGCCATCAGATAGTAAGCCACCATCTCGCCGTATTTGTAACCGGCGATCTGCTTGTCTGACTTCGTGTCCATCGTGCCGAAAATCGCGCCCCACAAAAATATCTGCGTGATGATCGGCAAAAAGCGAAATAGAGTGCCCAGCGCGAAGTCCGAGCGGTACGCGAACCGCTCGGCCATCGCGGTTTGCATGATGAGCCAGTAGACCCGGAAGCGGTGGGCGAGCGTCATCAGGTCTGCGCCTCCGTGGAGGCGGCATCCGGAGCCGTCGTCGTATCCGTGAAGAACTCCGCAATCACCTCTTCCAGGGGACGGTCCTGCACGCTGATGTCTTCGATCTGGCACTGATTCAGTAGAGCACTTAGTGTCGCCGGGACGCGGGTTCGCTCGACCTTGAGCTTCACCCGCGGGGCCTTGTTCTCCAGCACGGTTCCGTACTTCTCCAGATCATTCGGAATCTCGCCTGCGATTTGCAGCTGGATCACTTTGTCTTTGCTGAAGCGTTCGACGATCTCGGCCAATGGGCCATCGTGCTTGATGACGCCTTGGTTAATGACGACTGCCCGTGTGCAGAGGGCCTCGACATCTTTCATATAGTGACTGGTCAGCAGGACGGTGATCTTGTGCTCGGACTGGTAGAACTTCAGGAATTCCTGCACCTTCCGCTGCGAGACGACATCTAGGCCGATCGTCGGCTCATCGAGCAGCAGCAGGTCCGGGCTGTGCAGCAGGGAGGCGATCAACTCCATCCGCATCCGCTCACCCAGCGACAACTCGCGTACGGGTCGTCCCACTAGTTGGGTGACTTCGAGCAGCGAGACCAACTCGTCCAACCGGCGGCGAAACTGAGCGTCCTCGATGCCATAGATTTCTTTGTGGAGTCGGAAAGACTCCTGCGCAGGCAGATCCCACCAGAGCTGGTTCTTCTGCCCCATCACGAGTGCGAATCGTCGGCGATAGTCGTAGTGCCGCTCCCACGGGACATAGCCCAGAGCTGTGGCGGTCCCCGAGGTTGGAAAGATCAAGCCGGAGAGCAGCTTGAGGGTCGTGGTCTTCCCGGCTCCGTTGGGCCCCAGAAAGGCCACCATTTCGCCTTCTTCGATGGTGAAGCTGACGTCGCGTACAGCGTCGATGGACTTGTATTCCCGATGGAACAAGCCCTTGACGGAAGCGAGCAGCCCCTCGCGTTTTTGATAGACGCGGTACTGCTTGGACAGGTTGCGAACTTCGATGGCTGGCATGTGCGGATGGTAGGCGGGATCGGGGTGGTTGGGTAGGGTGCCGTGCGTGAGACAGCCAGCCTGACCAATCCGTCTTGAACTTCGGGGTCGATTCCTCGACGATGAGGGGACGAAGCGGGGCTAAGAGTGGGCTCCCACTTCTCTAAGAGCGTGTTTGAAAAGCTACTTCCCCCAGTCCTGGGCCAGTTCGTCGGGCTTTAGGTGGCGGAGCATGCGGTGGATCATGCACACGCGGATC